>NZ_JBSHXH010000009.1:162500-303641 GCF_053613775.1 Desulfoprunum sp. | reverse complement strand
GTCACCGCGATCGCCTGCTCGGCGGCGAATTGCCGTTTTCTCTCGCGGCTGACCACCAGATAGCGATAGTGCTGGCCCGTCAGCCAGGCAATATTGGCCTCGGTGGCTATCCCCCGGTCCATGATTACCAGGGCCCCTGCCGGGGCCGCCAGCCCGGTCAGCATCTGTTCGAGGGTGGCGGCCTCGATGGCGTTGCCCTCGAACATCCGCGAGCGCCGAACAAACCCACTGCCATCGAGGACCAGGCCGAGGGTCACCAGCGGACAATCGGACCGTTTTTCCTTGGAATGGCCCCGTCTGGCCTTGCCGTTACCGGCCATCGCCCCCTCGAAATAGGTATTGGTCAGATCATACAGCGTTACCGTGGCCGGCAGCGAAAACAGGTCACTGATCCGGGAGAACAACCGTGCTTCGATGGCCTGGCGGTGTCGGACCAGCAGATCCGAGGTTCGATACAGCCGTATCAACGGCATCGCCTCGTAGTCGACATCGAGCAATTCCCCCAGCCCGCTCTGTCCGGTCAGCCAGGCATAGGTCGCCAGCTCGCTCCCCGGCTCGGCCATCCGGCCGATGATACTGCCGAGCGTGGCCGCCTGCTGCACCCCGTTCAAACCGACCTCCGCCAGGATCCGCGGCAACTGAAGCTCCGCCAAAGCCGCCAGCCCGGCATGCTCCACGCCGATGGAGCGGGGACGGACCAGTTCCAGGGAATCAATGTCGACCTCCTGATAATCGACGGTCTCCCGGACCTCGCCCCTCTCCTCCTTCGGGCCGCTCATGACCAGGCGGGCGGCGTAGCGCTGCGCCAGCTTCTCTACCGCAGGGGCTCCGGGGATCAGGCTCAGCTGACCGGCCAGAATCTGTTCGATTCTGGTACAGAGTTGCGGCCAGAGCTCCTTGGCAAGATCGAAATTTTTGCCCAGATTGAGCAGGGTCTGTTGCCGCACCTTGCCGCCGGTCCGTACCGAGGCGACCAGGCGGAAGGTGCTGTAGGTTTCCCCGGTCGGGCTGCTGCTGGTTTTGGTTTGTCGAATATACATGGCCACAGCATAGCCATATCCGGGGGCAAAAGTCAATCCCCTTGAATAATATTATGGCACTACAAAGTGACCCTAACAATTATCACGCAGAAATACCAATAGTTACCGGTTACGATGGAGCGGTTATAACGGCTACATGGAGCGGATGCGCTAAGCTTGGGGTAGGTCGAGATGACAGAAGGGGCAGGTCGAGATGACAGAAGGGGTAGGTCGAGATGACAGAAGGGGTAGGTCGAGATGACAGAAGGGGCAGGTCGAGATGACAGCGGGGGCAGGTCGCGATGGCAGGTTATCACCCCTGCCGCAGTGCCGCCTTGGCCTCTTCGATAAGGTTCTCCCGGAATTGACTGACAAAGGTGTCGACGTCCCGCTGCCAGCTGCCGAAGGTAGAGATGCCCGCCTTGTCCAGCCGGGTGTTGGCGAGGATCGAGTTGGCCGGTCGATGGGCCGCAGTCGGGTATTCGGCGGTGGCGCAGGGGATGAGGTTGTGGGGCACCTCCATCGCCTCGAGGAAGTAGCGGGCGGCGCCGTACCAGGTGGAGTGGCCGTCGCTGGTCGCGTGGATGATGCCGGTCATGTCCGAGTGCAGCAGTTTGCGGATCTGCAGCGCCAGGGTGTAGGACCAGGTCAGCGAGCCGTACTGGTCGTCCACGACCTTCAGCGGCCGCTTGGAATCGGCGAGTGCCAGACGGAGCATCGTCTTGAGAAAATTTTTGCCATAGGCCGAATAGAGCCAGGCGGTGCGCAGGATGATCGCGTTGCCGCCCAGAGCGGCGATGTACTCCTCGCCCGCCAGTTTGCTCCGGCCGTACTGGGACAGCGGGTTGGTCGGGTCGTCCTCGCTGTAGGCCTGCGGCGCCGGTTTGGTGCCGTCGAAGACATAGTCGGTCGAGATGTGGATCAGCCGGCTGTCGTTCCGGCGGGCGGCGATCGCCAGGTTTTTCGGTCCTTCGGCGTTGACCTTCCAGGCGAGCTCGACCTCGGTCTCGCAGGTATCGACGGCGGTGTAGGCGGCGCAGTTGATGATGACCTCCGGACGGGTATCATCGATGTAGCGGTCGACGCTGGCCGGGTCGCCGATATCGATCTGCGGGATGTCGCACCCCAGGGTCTGGTTGTCGGCGGACAGGATGTTGCAGCAGTCCGAGCCGAGCTGGCCCCGGGCGCCGATGATGAGTATCTTCATCTTTCCCTCAGCGTGCATTCTTCATCTCGGCGACGACATCGGTGATATACTGGCCATACTGATTTTTCATCAGATCATTGGCCAGATGGAGGAGCTGATCGAGGGTGATGTAGCCAAGCTGGTAGGCGATCTCCTCGATGCAGGCGATCTTCAGCCCCTGCCGTTCCTGGACCGCCTGGACATAGCTGGCCGCCTGCTGCAGCGACTCGTGGGTGCCGGTGTCGAGCCAGCAGAAGCCGCGGCCGAGCGGCTGGACCTTCAGGGTGCCGCGGCGCAGGTACTCGTTGTTGATGTCGGTGATCTCGAGTTCGCCGCGGGCCGACGGTCTGACCTGCTCGGCGATGGCGACGACATCGTTGTCGTAGAAGTAGAGGCCGGGGACGGCGAATTTCGACTTCGGCCGCAGCGGTTTCTCCTCGATCCCGACCACCCGGTTGTCGGCATCGAACTCGACCACCCCGTAGCGCTCGGGGTCGCTCACCATGTAGCCGAAGATCAGGCCACCGCTGGTCAGCTGGGAGCTTTCCCGCAGGATCTTGGTGAAGCCGGGGCCGAAGAAGATATTGTCGCCGAGAATCAGGCAGACCGAATCCTGGCCGATGAATTCCTTGCCGATGATGAAGGCCTGGGCCAGGCCTTCCGGGCGTGGCTGCTCGGCGTAGCTGATCGCCAGCCCAAGCTGCGCTCCGTCGCCGAATAGCTCGCGGAAACTCGGGAGATCGTGCGGGGTCGAGATGATCAGTATGTCCCGGATGCCGGCGAGCATGAGCACCGACAGCGGGTAATAGATCATTGGTTTGTCATAGATGGGGATCAGCTGTTTGCTGATGACCCGGGTCAGGGGGTAGAGCCGGGTGCCGGAGCCGCCGGCGAGGATGATGCCTTTCATTGGTGCTCTTCGTCACTGAAACGGTGGAAAATGCTTGCTGCAGGCGAGCTTGTCTTTTAGTATCGCCCGATGAGTCTGGGAATATACCGAACCCCAAACGAAAAGGAAACGCAAAAAAAAATGGACTGGTCGCCGCCGCCGTGCTTCAAGGCCTACGATATCCGGGGCCGGGTGCCCGATGAATTGAATCCGCCGCTGGCGTACGACATCGGCCGGGCCTTCGCCAGCGTCCATCAGGCCGGGAAGGTGGCGGTGGGCCGCGATATCCGCCTTTCAGGCCATGAGCTGTCCCGGGCGCTGATCGCCGGCCTCGTCGATATGGGCGCCGATGTCCTCGACCTCGGGCTCTGCGGCACGGAAGAGATCTACCATGCCGCCTTCAGCCTCGAGGGTGAGGGCGTCGATGGCGGCATCATCGTCACCGCCAGCCATAATCCCGCCGACTACAACGGGATGAAATTCGTCACCCGGGGGGCGCGGCCGGTGACCGGCGAGGCTGGTCTGTCGCAGATGGCCGAACAGATCTGTCGGGGAACGCTGCCGCCGCCGGCGAGTACCAAGGGGCGGTATGGCGCGCGGTCGCTCAAGGCTGATTATGTCCGGCATCTGCTCGAGTATATCGATCCCGCCGGCCTGCGGCCGCTGAAGATCGTGGTCAACAGCGGCAACGGCTGCGCCGGGGCGGTGGTCGACCGGTTGGCACCGCAGCTGCCGTTTGACTTCGTCCGGCTGCACCATGATCCCGACGGCACCTTACCCCACGGCGTCCCCAACCCCCTGCTGCCTGAATGCCGGGCCGAGACGGGCAGGCTGGTGGTGGAATCGGGCGCCGACCTGGGGATCGCCTGGGACGGCGACTTCGACCGCTGTTTCTTCTGGGACGAGCACGGCACCTTTATCGAGGGCTACTATATCGTCGGTCTCCTCGCCCTCGAGATGCTGGAGCGGGAGGCGGGGGCGAAGATCCTCTACGACCCCCGGCTGACCTGGAACACCGAGGAACTGGTGCGGGGGGCCGGCGGGGTGCCGGTCATGACCCGGACCGGCCACGCCTTCATCAAGGAGCGGATGCGGCTCGAGGACGCGATCTACGGCGGCGAGATGTCGGCCCATCATTATTTCCGCGATTTCGGCTACTGTGACTCGGGGATGATCCCCTGGCTGCTGATCTGCTCCCTGCTCAGCCGCCGCCGGACCACCCTGTCGAGCCTGGTGGCCGAGCGGATGCGGGCTTATCCGGTGTCCGGCGAGATCAACTTCCGGGTCGCCGACCCCGATGCGGTCATCGCGGCGGTGGAACAGCGGTATGGTCACGGCACCATCGACCGGACCGACGGGCTCAGCATCGCCTTCGCCGATGTCCGCTTCAACATCCGCAAGTCGAACACCGAGCCGCTGCTCCGGCTCAACATCGAGACCCGGGGTGATGCCGCCCTGCTGGCGCGCACCCTGGCCGAGCTGCGGCAGATGATCCATTGAACTGTCGAGGGAGTGTATTGCCGGAAATGAGAGTACCCAACCGGCAGGAAAGGACAAGATTTCTCGCTTCGCTTCGAAATGACAGAGGGGGTGGCATCACGCCCTTCGCCCTACCGGGAACGACGGGATGTCTCGCTGCCGCTCGAAATGACAGGGGAATTGAAGAAATGACAGAGGTAAAGAACGATATGACAGGAGAAAAAAACGAAACAGCAGGCACCAGCGTCCCCTTCGGCGTCGCCACCGATCGATCCTGTTGGTGTGCGGGTGGCGCAGATACATCAGTAGAGGTTTGAATATGACATCCATCCAACCGGTCATTCTGGCAGGCGGCACCGGGTCGAGATTATGGCCCCTGTCCCGCGAGCTCTACCCGAAACAGCTGCTGCAGCTCATCGACCAGACCTCGCTGCTGCAGACGACCCTGCTGCGGGCCGGCCGACTGCCGGCGGTGCTGCCGCCGCTCATCGTCGTCGGCGAGGAGCACCGGTTCATCACCCGGACCCAGGTCGACGAACTGAAATGCTTCGACGAGTACACCATTGTCCTCGAGCCGCTCGGCCGCAATACCGCCCCTGCCGTCTGTGCCGCCGCCGAATACAGTGGCCGGCACAACGCCGCCGGGACGGTCCTGCTGGTCCTGCCGGCCGACCATATCGTCAGGAATCAGGATAAATTTCAGGAAGCAGTGGCTGAGGCGGCGGAACTGGCGAGCCGCGGCGCGATCGTCACCTTCGGCATCACCCCGCAATACCCTGAGACCGGCTATGGGTACATCGAGCGCGGAGAACAGGGGGAGGTCGTCACCTTCAAGGAGAAACCGGATCGGCCGACCGCCGAACGGTATCTGGAGAGCGGCAGGTTTTTCTGGAACAGCGGCATGTTCGCCTTCACCGTCGAATCCTTCCGGGCCGAGATGGAGAGGCATGCCCCGGCCATTGCGGCGAGCATGGCGCAGGCCGTTGCCGAAGGAGAGCGTGACGGCTGCTTTTTCCGCCTGGACCGGCAGCAGATGGAGCGCTGCCCGAGTGATTCCATCGACTACGCCCTGATGGAAAAGACCGCGAAGGCGGCGGTGGTGGCGGCTGACCTCGGCTGGAGCGATGTCGGTTCGTGGCAGGCCCTGTGGCAGGTGCTTGACAAGGATGGCGACGGCAATGTCTGTCAGGGCGACGTCTATCTGCAGGCAACACGCAATTGCCTGATCCGGTCGGAGGATATGCTGGTCGCCGCGGTCGGTTTGGAGGATATGCTGGTCGTCGAGACGGCGGATGCGCTCCTGGTTGCACCGCTGTCGCGCTCGCAGGAAGTCAAACAGGTCGTCGAATACCTGAAGAAGACCAAACGCAAGGAGTTTTTCAGCCATTCCACGGTATATCGGCCCTGGGGCTGCTACACCGTCCTCGAAGAACAGCCCCGCTACCAGATGAAACGGATCACCGTCAACCCCGGGGCCAAGCTTTCCCTGCAGATGCACCATCACCGCTACGAGCACTGGGTGGTGGTGTCCGGCACGGCCCGGGTGACTAACGGTGATTCCGTCATCCTCCTGCACGAGAACCAATCGACCTACATTCCCGCAGGAACGGTGCATCGGCTGGAAAATCCCGGGGTGATCGACCTCGAGCTGATCGAGGTCCAGATCGGCAGTTACCTCGGCGAAGACGATATCGTCCGTTTTGAAGATGTCTACGGCCGCCAGCAATGATGGTCTGCCGGCCCCTGTTCAGGCGTGAAGCGATTGGCCGGGGGACTGGAATCGGCCACGCCTCAGCGACTCGGAACAGTCATCTCCGGGGATGGCTGCCTGATGGTCCAATCCCGGCTTGAAAACGAAATGAAGTGCCGCAACGGCGATGGAGGGATCGGGAGGCTGTTCAGTCTGTCTGCTCCGTTTTTTGCATTTGCTGCCGGCGTTGCCTGAAGGCTTCTGTGTAACGGGCGAAGATTGCCCTTCCTTCCTTTGTCATCTTCTTGAATAGTATACCCGACACGAATCGTCCCGCCGCCGGAGTGGTGTGGATGATCTCCCCCAACAACTCGACCAGGTTGTCCTCCAGGCCGACGGTGACGAGCAGCAAGGTACCAGGTTCAAAACGGTCCTTGATCTCCATTTTGATGCCGTCGATTGAAACATCCAGCGTCCGACCCATCGAGTAGATGCCTTTGCTGCCGTCCGCATTCATTACGGTGTAATCCAGAAGGTGGAGTGCATCGTACCTGATGAATCTTCTCTTTTCCGTTTCTGTCATTTCCTGAATTCCTGAAGATGTTTCCCGGGCCATGCCGTGTACCGCTGGTCTCCCGGTGAGATCGTTGCCGGCCGGTAGCCTGCTGCAAGAAAGCGGCCTCTTGATTGACGGAGAGCTCTTTCCCACTCCATGGTGTCGGTTCGATCAGTCCTAGCACATGAAATTACACCATAAATATACCTCGCTGTCAAGGATGCGGCTGTTACGGCAGGGAGAGGGAGTGGCTCTGGCAGAGGAAAACGGGGGCTAGTGGAGAGATCCAAGAATGAAAAAATAATACAAATATGTAACGTAAAAATATCAATATGACAAAAAAGAATCGGAAATTAAGTGCCCGGTAGTTTTGTGATTCATTAAAAACTAGTAATACTGGTATATTACATTAAATAATTCTTCCTGGCACGCCTCTTGGAATATAGAAATCATCCGATTGAAATAAAATTCAATTGTGTTATCTTCGCGACAAAGAAATATAAATATATGACAAAAATGTGTTATATATCATTTTTGTCATCAACTGGAGCCGGAAATGGTGGGCCCGCCAGGCGCCGGTTCTGATTTCTTTCAAGGAGAACACAATGGATAAGGCGGATACGGCATTCATCCTGGCTTCTGCCGGGCTGGTGCTGCTGATGACACCGGGTTTGGCCCTCTTTTACGGAGGGATGGTGCGTGGCAAGAATGTCCTGGGGACAATCATGCAGAGTCTGTTCATGATTGCCCTGATTTCGATCGAGTGGGTGTATCTGGGGTATTCGATGTCGTTTGGTCCCGATGTGGGTGGTGTCATCGGTGATCTCTCCTGGTTTGGTTTGAAGGGGGTCACGGGCAACCCGAGCCCGGATTACGCGACAACGATACCGCAGACGGTGTTCATGGTTTACCAGTGCATGTTTGCCGTGATCACTCCGGCCTTGATCTCCGGCGCATTTGCTGAACGTGTACGGTTTGTGCCCTTTCTGGTCTTCTCGGTGCTCTGGGCGATACTGGTCTACAATCCGGTATGCCACTGGGTATGGGGCAAGGGAGGATGGCTCGGTCGGCTTGGGGTGTTGGATTTTGCCGGCGGGCTTGTGGTCCATGTGACATGCGGAGCGGCAGCCCTGGCCGGCGTTCTGGTCCTGGGGGCGAGAAGGGGATACGGCAGGATGAGCTACATGCCCCATAATCTGCCGATGACAGTCATGGGAACCGGGATCCTGTGGTTCGGCTGGTTCGGGTTTAACGGCGGTTCGGCTCTGGCGGCCAATGAAATTGCGGCGACGGCGTTTGTCGCCACCCATTTCGCCGGTATGACGGGAATGCTGTCATGGGTCGTGATGGAATGGGTCTTCCGAGGTAGGGCGACAACTCTGGGTGCGGCGTCGGGAGCGATCTCGGGCCTGGCGACCATCACCCCGGCGGCAGGATTTGTCGGGCCCAACTCGGCCATCGTCATCGGTGCCATCGCCGGGATTGTCTGTTACCTGGCGGTCAGTATGAAAGGGAGAATCGGTATTGACGATTCGCTGGATGTGGTCGGGATTCATGGGGTTGGCGGAATGGTCGGGACATTGTGTCTCGGTATCTTTGCCTCGACGCAGGTGAATCCTGGAGGAGTAGATGGTCTGTTGGCTGGCAGTTCAGCCCAAATTGGCAAGCAGGCGTTGGGGGTTGTGGTAGTCGGCGTATATGCGTTCATCGTCAGTTGGCTTCTTTTCAAGGTGGTTCATGCAGCGTTGGGCATGCGACTGACGGAAGAGGCCGAGGTGGAAGGAATGGATTCCAGTGAGCATTCCGAAACCGCCTATAATAACTGAGTTGATTGTCTGCCGTGCACCGACCGCCGTCCGATCAACCTCTTGCCGGAAATGATTGAACAGAAAATAGAGCAGAGGAGAATTGTATGGAACTGAATACTGGGGATACCGCATTCATGCTCATCGCCACGGCCCTTGTCATGTTTATGACGCCCGGTCTGGCCTTGTTCTACGGTGGTCTTGTGCGCAGCAAAAACGTGTTGGCAACGATCATGCAGAGTTTCCTCTGTCTGGGGATTGTGTCGATCATCTGGGTGGTCTACGGCTATTCCCTGGCCTTCGGGCCGGATGTCGGCAATGTTATCGGCAATCTCGATTTCGCCTTTCTGAAAAATGTGAGCTGGGAGGCGGGGACCGGCAGAACCATTCCCGACATGCTGTTCTGTGCCTTTCAGCTGATGTTCGCGATCATCACTCCGGCCCTGATCACCGGAGCGTTCGCCGAACGGATGAAATTCTCGGCCTACCTGCTCTTTATCGCCGCCTGGGTCAGCCTGGTCTACTTCCCGGTCTGCCACTGGGTCTGGGGGGGCGGGTGGCTGGCTGACATGGGTGCCCTCGACTTCGCCGGCGGCACGGTCATTCATATCAATTCGGGGGCAGCGGCCCTGGTGTGTGCGATCGTCATCGGCAAGCGCAGGGGGTACGGTAAGGACGCGATCCATCCGAACAACCTGCCGATGACCGTACTCGGTGCCGCCATTCTCTGGTTCGGCTGGTTCGGGTTCAATGCCGGCAGCGCCTTGACGGCAGGACCGATTGCCGCCCTGGCCCTGATGACGACCCAACTTGCGACTGGTGTCGGCGCCCTGGGCTGGGTTCTGGCCGAGTGGAAGATCCAGGGCAAACCGACCACCCTGGGGGCTGCTTCCGGTGCCGTGGCCGGTCTGGTCGCCATTACCCCCGGCTGTGGTTTCGTAACGCCCATCTGGGCGGTGGTCATCGGCGGGGTTGCCGGGGTCCTCTGTTATCTCGGGGTTATCCTGAAGACCCGGATCGGCTATGATGATGCCCTCGATGTCGTCGCGGTGCACGGCCTCGGCGGTCTGTGGGGGGCGCTCGCCACCGGGATCTTCGCCTCGGTCGGCGCCAAGGGCTTGCTGTACGGCAATCCGCATCAGCTGACGGTGCAGGCGATCGGTGCCGGCGCGGCGATCGTCTACTCGGTGATCGTGACCTTCGTCATCCTGAAAGTAATAGACGCGATAGTTGGTCTTCGTGTAGATAGTGAAGGTGAACAGCAGGGTCTTGATGTGGTCGAACATAGTGAGGTAGGTTACAGCATCTGATGCGGTGGAATCTGCCGTGGAGCAGCAATTATCCTCTCCCCTGTTCGATTCCATGCAGGGGAGAGTCCTTCGGAGAGGACGAATATGAAAAAGATTGAAGCGATCATTAAGCCATTCAAGCTGGACGATGTAAAAGACGCCCTCAACGAGTTGGGCATCAAGGGGATGACCATCTCGGAGGTCAAGGGGTACGGCCGGCAGAAAGGTCATACCGAGATCTACCGCGGTGCCGAGTATGTGGTTGACTTTATCCCCAAGATCAAGATCGAAATCGTACTGCCGGCGGATCAGGTGGATCTCGTCGTCAACAAGATCAGGGCCGCCGCCAATACCGACAAGATCGGCGACGGCAAGATCTTCGTGCTGCCGGTCGAGCGGGTTGTCAGGGTCCGGACGGGCGAGGAAAATCGTGACGCGGTCTGATCGATAGATGACCGTTCATCTGCGAACCGAGCGCGACGCCCTCGAGAAGCTCTGGGAGCAGGGATTGAGCGGCAGGTCCCTGCTCCTGCACCATAGCCGGCTGGTGGACGATTTTATCACCGCTTGCTTCACCGGCGCCGCCAAAAACCTGCCTCCCGATGCCGTCGCTCTCGTTGCCCTCGGCGGGTACGGCCGTCGGGAACTGTTTCCGTTCTCGGATATCGATCTGATGGTGCTGTATCGCCCGGATTTCCGGGAGGAGGTCAGGGGGATTGCCGATGCCGTGCTGTATCCCCTGTGGGACAGCGGCATGGAGGTCGGGCATGGGGTGCGGACCGTCGAGGAATCACTGCTGCAGGCTGGAGAAGACTACTTTTTCCAGGTGTCGATGCTCGACGCCAGGTTGATCACCGGTTCGGCCGGACTCTTCGGTAACCTGCTGTTGCGGTTCCGGGATGAATTGATCGAAGGTCGGCGGGATGTCTTTGTCGAGAAGATGAAGGAGCATCGCCGCCGCCGAAGAAATCGCTACGGTCATCACAGTTATCTTCTCGAGCCGCATATCAAGGAAGGCAAGGGAGGGCTGCGGGACATCCAGGCGATGGTCTGGACGGCGAAGGTGGTCTTCGGTCTCTCCGGCATAGAGGACATCTTCGATGCCGGCCTGCTGTCGCCTGAGGAACAGAAGGAGTTCATCGCCTCCTGGGATATGCTCATCCGCCTGCGCAACCGGCTCCATTATGTCAGCCGGCGCAAGAACGACCAGCTCTATCTCGAGCAGCAGGTCGAGATGGCGGAGGCCTTCGGCTATACGGGGAATGATGCAGTTCTGGCGGTGGAGAACTTCATGCGGGATGTCTATCGGCACTTGCGGGTTGTTGCGGTGACGACCGACCTCTTCTTCGATCATGTCGACGAGGTCCTGGGGCTTGCCGGCAAAGGTCACCTGCCTTTACCGGACAAAGAGATTGAGAAAGGGGTGGTGCTACGTCACGGCTCTATTCACCTGGTCCTGTCCCAGCAGCAGTTGGAGGCGCGGCCGCATGTGCTGATGCGCCTCTTTCTGGCGGCGGCGCGAACCGGGTTGCCCCTTCACCATCGGACCCAGAAGGCCGTGATGGCCAACCTGGCCCTGGTCACCGACAAGATCAGGACTTCACCGCGGATGTCGAAGGCCTTCCTGGCGCTGCTCGTCGAGGCCGAGAATATCTTTCCGGTGCTCGAAACGATGCTTGAGACCGGCATGCTGCAGACCTATATCCCCGAATATGCAAGGATAGTGACCCTGGCGCAGCATGACGTCTACCATATCTATACCGTCGACCGGCATTCGCTGCAGACCATTGCCGAGCTGCGAATCGCCGCCGGGGAACAGGGTGCGGTGTACCGGCAGATCGCCTCTCCCCACATCCTGTACCTGGCGGCGCTGCTGCACGATATCGGCAAAGGGTCCGGGAGGGATCACAGCCTGGAAGGGGCCGGGCTTGCCGTCGCCGTGGGCAGGAGGCTGGGGTTGTCGCCGGCCGAGTGCAATCTGCTCGGCTTCCTGGTGCGATACCATCTCTTCATCCCTGAAAACGCCCTGCGCCGGGATCTCAACGATGCCGCCTTCATTCAGCGGTGCGCCGAGACCATCGGTGACATGGAGCGGCTGGCGATGCTGTATCTCCTGTCGATCGCCGATTCCCGGGCCACCGGGCCCTCGGCCTGGAGCGACTGGAAGGCCACCCTGATGCAGGAGATGTTTCTGCGGATCTTTCCGTATCTCGATTTCTCCGCCGGTCAGGCCAAGGAGTTGGTGGAGATCGACCGGCATGAGGAGCAGGGGGCGGAATGGCTGCGCGGCCAGGTCGAGGACCTGCTGGCCGGCGAGGCCAGCCCCCTGATCAACCTCGCCAGCCTGTCGTCGGATTACATCCTCAGTTTCGCGCCGGAGAAGGTCGCCGACCACATCCGTCTTCACCGTGACAATTATCGCCTGCTGCGGCAGAAGTCGCTGGTTCTGGCGCAGGATCACGGCGATCTGTGGGAGATCCTGGTGCTGTCGAGCGACCGGCCGGGGTTGCTGGCGAAGATCTGTGGGGTCGTGACCCTCAACAATCTCGCGGTGGTCAAGGCCCAGATCTTTACCTGGGATGACGGCACGGTCGTCGATGTCCTCGATGTGCGGCCCGTCGATGGTCTGGGTTTTGCAGAGAAAGACTGGCGGGCGATGAATGTCGATCTCGATGCGGCGATCACCCATCGCCTCGATCTCGGCCAGCGGTTATTGAAGAAGCTGTCGTCCGGATATGGACGGCGATACGATCGCGGCGGCAGGATCTCGCCGCGGGTGATCATCGACAACGACAGCTCGGATGTCTTCTCGGTCATCGAGGTCCATTCGGCGGACCTCCCCGGCATGCTTAACCGGATCACCCAGACCCTTGCCGATTTCGGCATGAATATCCACCGGGCGTATATCGCCACGGAGGTCGAGCAGCTGATCGATGTCTTTTATGTCCTCGACGCGAAGGGACGGAAGTTGATCGATGCCGGATTCCAGCGCGAGGTGGTGCACGGTCTGCTCTATGCCTTGGGGCATAAGGAGGCCTAGGGCGGTTTCGGTCGGAAGCCAGGCGGGCATTTCCGGGCCGGTGGAGCGATTTTTTTTGTATAAAAAATGACAATCATGTAATAAATATTTCATTGTTTGTTGCAAAAAACGTAATAAATGTTAATTTGGGATCGACCAGACAATGTCTGTTTCAGTTGATGCCGGCAATTCAAATCAAAGATAAGGAGACGCATGCAATGACCAGAGACGAAATACTGCAGATCATCGATGACGAGAATATTCATTTTTTCCGCCTCCAGTTCGTCGACATCTTCGGCTTCATGAAGAATGTCGCCCTGCCCAAGAGCCAGATCGGCAAGGCCCTTGACGGCAACATCATGTTCGACGGCTCGTCGATCGACGGCTTTGTCCGCATCAACGAGTCGGACATGTACCTCAAGCCCGATTACAACACCTTTTCCGTGCTGCCGTGGAGAAACCGGAACGGCGTGGCCGCCGCCCGGATCATCTGCGATGTCTACAAGCATGACAATACCCCCTTCGAGGGCTGTCCCCGGGTCAACCTCAAGCGGGTGCTGGCCGAGGCCAAAGAACTCGGGTACACCATGAATGTCGGGACCGAGGCCGAGTTCTTCCTCTTCGAGCAGGACGAGAACGGGTTGCCGACGACGGTGACCAGCGATGTCGCCGGGTACTTCTCCCTTGATCCGGAGGACAAGGCCAATGACTGCCGCCGCGAGATCATCGAGACTCTCGAGCAGATGGGTTTCGAGATCGAGGCCTCGCATCATGAGGTGGCCGAGGGACAGCATGAAATCAACTTCAAGTATGCCGATGCCCTGACCGCCGCCGACAACACCGTCACCTTCAAGTGGGTCGTCAAGTCGATCGCCCAGAAGTACAACCTCCATGCCACCTTCATGCCGAAACCGATCTTCGGCATCAACGGCTCGGGGATGCACACCAACCAGTCGCTGTTCAACCTCGATGGCACCAACGCCTTCTTTGACGAAAGTGACCAGCTGCAGCTTTCCAAAGTGGCTTACTCCTACATTGCCGGGGCGCTGAAGGGGGCACGCGGTTTTTCAGCTGTCACCAACCCGCTGGTCAATTCCTACAAACGGCTGGTCCCCGGCTACGAGGCGCCGGTGTATGCCGCCTGGTCGGCCTCCAACCGCTCGGCCCTGATCCGCATCCCGGCCTCCCGCGGGCTCTCGACCCGTACCGAGATCCGCTGCCCGGATCCGACCTGCAACCCCTACCTCGCCTTCGCGATGATGCTGAACTCCGGGCTCGAGGGCGTCAAAAACCACCTTACCCCGCCGCCCGAGGTCAAGAAGGATATCTTCAAGATGAGCGCCGCCGAGATGGATGAGGCGAATATCGCCGTCATGCCCGGCAGTCTGAAGGAGGCCATCGAGGAACTCAAGGCCAATCCGATTGCCAGGCCGACCCTTGGCGACCATATCTATGAAAAGTATATCACCGCCAAAGAGAAGGAATGGGACAGTTTCAGGATTACCGTCACGGATTGGGAAATCGATGAGTATCTCTCGGTGTACTGATACCCTCTGAGGCTTCTCTGGTCCGATGCACGTGGCCCGCATGTCGTGACGATATGCGGGCCATTGCTTTTTGGGGCCGGTCAGGGTTGCCAATCTCCGTTTTTACCGGTAAATGAACGGAAAGGGATGCCGGTGACATGGAGGTGGAATGCCGCGAATCAAGAAAAATAGCCAACCGGCCGTTGCGGACATACTGCCCCGCCTGGTCCGACAGCACGGCTGGGAGATCCAGCTCGACCTCCATTCGGTCTTCGCCATCTGGGCCTCGCTCGTCGATCCGGATACGGCGGTGCATTGCCGGCCGCTCAGGATCAAAAACGGGGTCCTGTGGCTCGAGGTGGAGAATTCGGCCTGGCTGCAGCAGTTACGATTTCAGAAGTACCAGTTGCTGGAGACGATCAATGCGACGTTGACCAGATCGCGGATCGACGATATCAAGTACGCCCTGCCCAAGGGGAAAGCCGAGGCCGAAAAGCCGCCGGAGACCCCGGTGCAATTCGTGCCGCCGCCGGTCGGCGAGGTCGCCGAGTTCAGGAACCGGATCTCGTTCATCGACGACGAGCAATGCCGGGAGGCGTTGTTCCGGTTCTGGTATCTGGTCCGGGCCTGCTGCCGCAAATAGCCCCGTCCTTCTGCTGCAGAATTGACTTGACCGCTGACCGGAAAGCGGTATCTTCCTTGGCACAGTCCAGCAGTTCATATCAGAATCATCCGGCCGGAAGACCATCGTCTGTCGGCTCTCATCGTTTTTTTTCATGGTTTGAAGATGCCTTACTCTACTATTCTTGAAGCAATCGGCGATACGCCTATCGTCCGCATCAACCGTCTCTTTCAGAGTGATTCGGTCTCCATTTACGGCAAAATCGAGTCGAGCAACCCCGGTGGCTCGATCAAGGAGAGAATCGCCTTGTCCATGATCGAGGCGGGGGAGGCGAGCGGCGAACTGACCAAAGACAAGATCGTACTCGAGGCGACCAGCGGCAATACCGGCATCGGCCTGGCCATGGTCTGTGCCGCCAAGGGATACCGATGCGTCCTGGTCATGCCGGAATCGGCTTCGGTGGAACGGCGCAAGATCATGCAGGCCTACGGCGCCGAGATCCTGCTGACCCCGGCCAAACGTGCCACCGATGGGGCGATCGAGAAGTCCTATGCCATGGTGAGGGAATTCCCGGACCGCTATTTTCTAACCGATCAGTACAACAACGATGCCAACTGGAAGGCCCATTATTACGGCACCGCCCCGGAGATCTGGCGCCAGACCGAGGGCCGGGTCACCCACATCGTCGCCACCCTCGGCACCTCCGGGACTGTCATGGGGTTGTGCGCCTGGTTCCGGGAATTTCATCCCCATGTCGAGATTGTGGCGGTGGAGCCCTATCTCGGTCACAAGATCCAGGGGCTGAAGAACATGAAAGAGTCCTACAAACCCGGCATCTTCGACAAGAACATTCCGCAGCACCTGGTGCACATCAAGGATGACGATGCCTTCCGCACGGCGCGTAGTCTCGCCCGCCAGGAGGGGATACTGGTCGGAATGAGCAGCGGTGCAGCGATGTCGGCGGCGATCGACTTCGCCAGGAACCTGACCGGCGGCATGGTAGTCGTCATTTTCCCGGATGGCGGTGAGCGCTACCTCAGCACGCCGCTGTTCACGCCGCCGAAAAAAGCGGAGGAGAAAAAGTCCCAGCTCAAGTTCTTCAACACGCTGACCAAGAAGAAGGAAGTTTTCGCCCCCCTGAAGGAACGGCAGGTCACCTTCTATTCCTGCGGACCAACGGCTTATGAACCTGCCAACCTCCTGCTCTGTCGGCGTTTCGTGGTCTCCGACCTGATCACCCGCTATCTCGAGGCCAAGGGGATGACGGTCGAGTCGTACATGAATTTCACCGACCTCGACGACAACACGATCGCCGGGGCCGAGGCCGCCGGAAAGCCGCTGGGGGAGTTCACGCAAGGGTACATCGACGATTTCATGCGTGATATCGATGCGCTGGGGGTGAAACGGGCAACCGGTTACCCCAAGGCCTCGGAACACGTGACGGACATGATCGAGATCACGCACGAACTCATACACAAAGGCTTTGCCTATGAAAAGCATGGATCGATCTACTTTGATATTTCGAAATTCAGGAATTACGGTCGCCTTTCGGGGATCGATCTGAGCAAGATCCAGCTCGGCAAGACCGTCGATCTCGATAATTACGAGAAGGATAACCCTCGTGATTTCACACTGTTGAAGCGATCGACACTGTCCGAGCTGAAAAAGGGGATATTTTTCCAGACCGACTGGGGCAATGTCCGTCCCAGCTGGCATGTGGAATGCCCGGCCATGGCGACGCGGCGCCTTGGCGAAACGCTCGATATCCATACCGCCAGCCGTAACCTGATCTTTCCCCATCACGAGAACGAGATCGCCATCGCCGAGGCCCTGACCGGCAAGCCTCTGGCCCGGTATTGGCTCCATTCCGAGCTAGTTCTGGTCGACGGCAAGATGATGTCGACCGATACCGGCAACACCGTCACCCTGGGTGATATCCTCGATCGCGGCTTCACTGCGAGGGAGGTGCGTTTCATGCTGCTTTCGGTGCACTATCGGAAGCCGATCAATTTTTCGTTCAAGCGTCTGGAAAACGTGCGCACGGCGTTGCGCCGTCTCGATGAATTTACCTGCAGGCTTCTCTGCCTGCCGGCCGGCAAGCCGCACCCGGAGATCACCGCCTTCGTTTCGGCAATGGAGGAGCAGTTTTTCGAGGCGATGGATGATGACCTCAACGTATCAAAGGCGATGGGGGCGATCTATAATTTCATCGCCAAGGCCCATCCCGCCCTTCAGGTCAACAATCTCGATATGGATCAGAAAAATTACATTATCGAGAGCCTCGACCGGCTCAACCAGGTGCTGCAGATCTTCCGCCTGAAAGGGTGTCAGTTGGTTCCCGAGGTCAATGCCCTGATCCAGAAAAGGGAGCAGGCGCGGGCCGACAAGGACTGGCAGGCGGCCGACGCGGCCAGGACCGAACTGGCACAGAAGGGGATCATCGTCATCGACACGGTCAATGGGCCGATCTGGAAGAAGGTGGCGGAGGTCGAATAGCAGAATCGTGTTGATTTTTGGAGGTGTTTGGTTAATATGTCCCGTGATCGTGCGGGAACGATTGGCGAAGCACCGTCTGGTGGTGCGGCCAATCTTCTCCAGATGCAATTTGCTGCCAATGCTTGCAGTGATGTTTGAAAGAATGACGAAATATCGGGTCGGTATGTCGTTATTTGGGGCCTGATCAGTAAGAGACTCCTTTGGGGATTGATCGTGCCTCTGGCCGACGATGGCAATATCGCTCCGATGAAAATCAAAGGGAGATGATGGAAGCCGATGCTCGCCCAACGATGGGTCGCACGAGGAATCAGGCCGATCCCGGTTATCAGTCGCTGATAATCATTGAGAGAAGTTGTTACCAATAGATGGCATAGGCATAGCTTTTCGTGTCCGTTATTGATAACTGCCACCAACTCGTTGATGGCTTGTCTTCAGCAATTTGCCGTAACCAATCACGTTGAGTTTATGTATTGCGCCCGTAGCTCAGTTGGATAGAGCAACGGACTTCTAATCCGTAGGTCGCACGTTCGAATCGTGCCGGGCGCGCCATTAAATACAGTGGTTGAGGCATAATCAGCTCAGGTGGTTTTTCTTTGGTCAGATGTTGTTCGGATGGAACAGCAATCAACTGGGGAACTCGAAGACGCAGCACCTTGAAGTGACGAAAATATCGGCGATTGTGAAGTTCTTCATGGTATGATTCAATGTCATTAACTTAAAGGATCGGTTTGTAGTTTAAGCAGAATTTTCTCTGTGCTCTTTTGTGGTTACGCGGATATTTTCGTCCCGGTCTCACTGGTTCCACCGCCCTGGCGATTGTCTCCAGAAGATCGGAGATGATTCGCAGAATGGTTTTTCTGGTTCCCCGGAACAGCACAACGATCGTATCCCGCATGGTCGAAAGAGCCTGGGTGAAATTGCTTTTGTAGCCAATTGTTCTGGATGCTGCTGCTTTTTCGACTCGTTCACGTGCCGAGGCGACCAGTATCGAGGTGATATTTTGTGAGAAAACTGCGGCATGAAAGTCTTGGTATACTGAGAGTGAGCTTTTGCCGGAGAAATTTTCCACCTCGATTCGACATTTCATGACTTTGTAGTCCTCTTCAATGGGCCAACGTTCATGATAAAGTTCGGCGAAGAGATTTTACAGGAGATTCTGGCACAAAAAGCAGCTCTATGAAAAAGAATCAACTTGAAAAGCCAGAATGCGGGATAGCCTCGATCCAGCAAGACCAGATCCTTTTCGTTCAGATGCTGGAAATGCGTGGCCGCCAGTCCCCTTTCTCCGCAGCTTTTGGGCGCGATAAGGGCATGATGCGTTATTTTGTTGAGCGGATCGAATAGTTGAGAGATCCGAGCCATGGGCACCGGCTCTCCCAGCCTGGGATGCCATGCGCCGAAATGCTCGGCAAATTCCGGAAAGTCCGGCAGTTTCACCGTCGAACCATCCACCGCTTTCAGGAAGAAACCGTTCCAGGTCAAAGGAGAGCAATGTTCGTTGAAATAGGTGACCGTTTCCGTGTTGAGTTCGACGAACGCCTCGTGCTCGAGCTTTTTTCCGGCTTTGCACAGGGCGGCCTTGGAGACGACATGTCGTGCCACCACTGTGCCTGAGAGGATTTTCCAGAACTTGTTGAGTTCCGGCTGGTAGGTGCTTTTGATGAAATTGCAGAAATACAGGATGAGCGCGGAGAAAGGCAGTTTTCTGTCGCGTGTGAAATCAGAGGAATGCTTCCGGTTGCGGTTGACGAAATCTTGAGAGAAGATGATTTTCTGTACGAATTCAATCAGATTGGCACAAGTCTTGGAAAGCATCCTCCGTGCCAGTTTGCTCAAAATTTTTAAAAAAATCGGACATAGCGACCTCCTGCTGCAAATGAAGTGATTAAGATGGAAGAAACTATCGAAATATAGCATTAACATATTGTTTTGACAATGTTTAATCGAATATTTAGGGCGTTAAGTTAATGACATTGATTGTGTATGTGAAGTAGTTTCGTCGAAAGAATGATGGCCCAAGTAGAACGGAAAAGATTGCCCGTTTTACCTTAACACAGCTAATTCGACATCGAGATGGATCGTGGTTATCTGCAGGTTAGTTCAATCTTAATTCAGTTTCAGCCGGGCAGCCAAAGAATGATTTCATCCTTGATGCAGGCTGATCAAAATGATGATTGAAGACCGCATTGCCATTGAGAAAGTTGATATCACAAGGCTTGTCGTCGATGCTATTGTCAACGCCGCGAATTCTTCACTGCTGGGAGGCGGCGGAGTGGATGGCGCCATCCATCGCGCCGCTGGCAGGGCTTTGTTGGATGAATGCGCCGGGCTCGGTGGCTGCGCGACGGGATCGGCAAAGATTACCGCAGGCTACAACCTGCCGGCGAAGTATGTCATTCATACCGTCGGGCCGATTTGGCGGGGGGGGCAGGCTCAGGAAAGTGCATTGCTTGCCTCTTGCTATAGGGAAAGCTTGAAGATTGCCGAGGAAAAAGGTCTGATGACGGTCGCCTTTCCCGCTATCAGCTGTGGGGTGTATGGTTTCCCGATCCCCGAAGCCTGCACCATTGCGATGAACACGGTGTATTCTTATCTGTTGACTGCACCTTCTCTGCGAAAGATAATCTTTGCTTGTTTTAACGATTTGGTCAAGAAAGAGTTGGAAAGAGCCTTGAGGGAACGGGTAGCGGATACGATTCGATAAATATCGGATTTTTGGTGGCAGATATCAATTGCGTCGAAAACGGTATTAGCTGCTCAATTATGTTGAAGATTACCTGCGCTGCTGGTATCTAAATGACCCAAGCGGAGAAGTGCCGGAGTGGTTGAACGGGACGGTCTCGAAAACCGTTGTGGGGGTGACTCCACCCAGGGTTCGAATCCCTGCTTCTCCGCCACAATTTTTTGTTGATGATTGCGACAATATATACTGTCGGATATATTGCGTATTTCGCATAACTGGACCTGGGATAGAGGTTCCGTCATGTAAATTTCTGGTTGCCACGAACAGATCTCATCTATTCTATCATTTGTTGATAGCAATGAACATGCCAATACCTGCTTTTCAATCCGCCTTCAATATGTAATATTTACCAATTGAATTGATGTTATTATCCATGGAGATATCAAAATGCTGAGAAGGAAGATTATTAGGGTTATAACTCATACGGTTAGTTTCATTACGTTGGTAACCATTTCTGTTTTTATGAACGCTACTGCTGGATATGCGTGGAATATCATAACGATAGATTCAGAAACCCATAATGATAATACAAATCTTGCCCTAGGTTCGTATTCTGATGATGGTGCTTGGAAGTGGAGATACTGGCCAACCTGTAACAACACTGGATATCGCTATACATCCGTGGAGGTAAATCCGCTGCGCCATGGTATCGCATTTTGGAGAGTGCAAATTCCAAAAACGGGCTTTTACAAGATTGAGACGAGTTATTTCGCCACTGAGAACAGAACCTTCGACGCAGATTATGCCGTTTATGTTAACACCACTACCACCGCCGCAACAAACAAAACAGCTAAACCAGTATTTGCGACAGTAATTAACCAAATAGGCAATGATGTTACATGGAAAACGCTTGGGACGTACTGTCTTAAAAAGAACGATATTTCTATGATTGTTCTGGATAATAATGATGATAGTGGATCCGCATCAACCGATGCTGGTCGGTGGACGTATATGGGTGAGGAGTATAGTTCAAAAATTTGTGGTGGTGAGTCTAAAATCGTTCCTATAGTCGACATGCTCTTACGTGACTAAAGTGTAGTACTTTGTGTTTCAATCAGTTCTCTCATGATCACCGGTTTTATTTCGTAAACACGACGTTGGAAATCAAGCAACCAGGACTGCTTACTAACTATTACTGAAGTCTTGAGGCGCACAATATCCTCGGCCCTCAACGAGGAGGCGGAGTGGCCTCAACCAAAGCATTATGTAATCCTTCATAATATTGCTCTCGAGGAATTAAGGGTCATGACGGTGTTCTTCAACTGAAATTTGGGGAGAGATCGTTGTATTTTGGGTTCCACCAACTACGAACCCGAACATCGCGTAAAATCTTTTGCAGTCTAATGCGGGCGCGATCGGCAGTGACCTGACTTTTCCTTGCGCCACGTTGTCAACAACATCGAGGCTTATCCTGCACAATGCAACGGGTGGCAAACTACTATGGCAAATCATAGGCAATCGAGTCTTATCGTCTATACGAACGTCTGAATATCTCATCAATTCGACCTTTCCTCTCCTGTCATTTCATTCACTATGAGGAAACTCCAGTGGCAAAGTACGAGTTGCATCGCCACAACCCGAAATGACAGGACACCGCATCTCCTGCATTTTTACCCACCAACAGTTCTTCTAACTTCAAAAACCTGGCCAGGCAGACGGCAGATTGATTTTCGAAGACGTCCGAAATTTCCTTGAACCCGCTGTCAATCAATGTCAGCGAATTTTTTATTGTCTGGTGAGAGCGGGGAGATATTTTGGCATTCGTCCCCTCTTGTTGTAAGATGGGGGGACTATCTCAAGTACAACTGTCAGGGACAATACAATAAAGGTGAGGGACATGAAAATCGGATCAATATCGGCGTTGATTATTTCTCTGGTGTTAGGCCTTGGCGGCTGCGGTGGTGATCAATCAGCGGTCGAGGGGAAACTGGTAGACTGGGATGGCAAACCGGTTGCAGGAGTGAAGATCACAGCCTCGCAGGTACAACCTCTGAAAGGCTACGCCCAGCTTGAAACGGTGACCAAGGCGGATGGCACCTTCCGGTTGAACGGATTATACCCCTCGTCAAAATATGTGCTCAAGCCGCAATCAGACAAGTGGACCAGCAAGACAGCGGCAGAGGTGGATAGTGCCCCTTTGGGTGAGACGGCGCTCCTGACCGAACCCATCAAGATCACCGAGGCGTTTTTAATCGACGGTGGTATACCGGTGGTGGACCTTTCCACCGGCGCCACACGGTTTACGGTTTCTGCGGAAGGGGTGATCGCAGATGCTACTACCGGTCTCGAGTGGGTCATCGGGCCGGACAAGGACACCAACTATTCCCAGGCCGAGCAGTGGGTAGCCGGTTCCAGCGTTGCCGGCGGCGGTTGGCGCCTGCCGACCCGTGAGGAATTGAAAGGCCTGTATCAGCCGGATACCGGCGAGCGCAACATGCCTCCTGCGTTCAAGACGAGCGGGTGGTTGTTATGGGCGGAATCACGCGACGCATCGTCGGCGTGGTCGTTCAATTTCAACAGTGGTGTCGAGTACTGGTACTACCGTGATTCTGCCGAAGCGAATCGGGTATTCGGTGTGCGCACGCGTTCAAAGCCATGACGGTCAATCGATAGGCGTCTGGCATCGTCGGTGCGGATGCCGTTCCCGCTGTCCTGTCCCATGAAGCCGGTCGAAGGATGGTGGCGGACGCCGTTGCCGCGGGGAGGAATCCGGAGAGGAGATGGTGCGGGTCTGCACCCCTCACGATATGACCGATTATCCTGCAGGACCGAAAACGGGGATGACGTAGAGCAGGATGGCGAGGAAATGAAAGATACTGCCGGTCAGTACAAAGAGATGCCAGATAGCGTGATTGTAAGGCAGCCGTTTCCAAAGATAGAAGACTACGCCGCCGGTATAGGCCAGCCCGCCGGCGAGCAGCAGTTGGAGGCCGCCGCTGCTGACACTGTCCAGCATCGGTTTGATGGCGGCGATTACCGCCCACCCCATGATCACATAGAGGGCGATCAGTCCGGCACGGAATCGCCGCAGGCGGGTAATTTCGATGATGATCCCCATTACGGCGAGGCCCCAGATGACGCCGAACAGCGTCCATCCCCAGGGGCCGCGCAGGCTGACCAGGGTAAATGGTGTATAGGTGCCGGCGATGAGCACCAGGATCGCGGCGTGGTCGAGGATGCGCAGAACGGACTTGGCCGCCGGCCGCTGCACGACATGGTACAGCGTCGAGGCGGCATAAAGGAGGATCAGGGCGGTGCCGAAGATTGAACAGCTGACGATATGCCAGGCGTTGCCGTACCGGCTGGCAAAGGCGATCAGCAAGGCAAGGCCGCCGATGGACAGGACCGTGCCGAGACCGTGGGTGATGCTGTTGGCGATTTCTTCACCCCTGCTGTAGCGGGCGGCTGGATGCGTGGTGGGTGTCATATGTGAGGTGCTTCTGCAATTCCGAAGGGTCGTCTGCGATGCCGGTATCTGATACTGTAGTCAATTTCGATCGCTTTGTCGATCTTCATTAGATCGCCGCCGGTCCTTCATCAATCTGCTTATGATGGTATTTCATATAGATATAGGCTACGATCGGGCATGGACCGACCGATGGCTGACCTCAGCCCTTCACCCTCATCGCCTGCCGCAACAGCACGATACAGCAAACTGTCGACAGGTGTACGCTGGCCAGGATCGTCAGGATGCTCGGGTTGTGGCGGCGGTCGTTCCGCATCCCCTTCCCCATAGTGAGATGCCCGGATTCGCGATGTTCCATGCGGGACAGGGCTTGGGCCGGACATCCGGTTCAGTTCGTCGTTGCGGTATCGCGTGTCAGGCCCACCTTTTTCTTCATGTCGGGGAACGGACCGATCCCCTGGGCATGAACCTTCTCGATAAGGTGTTCGGGATTGTGGGAGAAGGTTTGGTTGATCGATTTATCCGGATCGAGGCAGTCGGGAAAGGTGGAGATCAGGTTCTCATGACTCCAGCGCGTCAGGTAATAGATGACCAGTTCCGGCAGCCGGGTGAAAATGGTCTCGTTGGGTTTCGGGTCGACAAACGAGGATTGCTGCAGTCTTCTGCTCGACAGGGTCTGTGGTTTGTAAAAGCTGTCAAGAAACATCAGCTCCGGCGGCATGCTGGCCTTCAGGCCGATTCGTCTGAGAACCTTGAGGAGGACATCGAGGCTTTTTTTGCCGCCTTTTGCCAGCCAGTAGGGGACATAGATCTCCCTGGGCTGGTTCAGTTGCAGGTACGATTTGATGGTCAGGATCAGGGTGGCCAGTTCCACCGGGTTCTTGTCGACGAAGTTGTAGGTCCTGCCGCTGAACTCGGCACGATTGGCCAGGACATGGTGGATGAAGAACGGCAGTTTCCGGGCATTGCTGTACGAATGGAAGGTGTGCCTTTTGGTGAACAGCACCGGCATCGATTCGTCGGCAATGGAGAAGAACATCCGGTGGAACCCCTGGATCTTGTGGTCATGGGCGCCGTACACGATCGCCAGGCGGATGCAGGTGTAATCCAGTCCTTCCTCTGCCGCCATGCGCCGCAGAGTCAACTCGGCCATGAGTTTTGATTTGGCGTAGTTGCTCAGCTGGGGTGTAAGCGGCAGGGTGTCCTCTTCCCGCAGGTCTTCGCCGGCCGGCATGGTCGCGGAGGAACTGATATGGATGTAGGGAATGTTGAGCGCGTTCGCCGCCCTGGCAAGGTTGACGGGACCGAGATAGTTGACCTCGTATGCCAGTTGACCGTCCGAACCGAGGCTGGCCATGGCTGCGTTGATGACGAAGTCGGGATTCACGTCAGTCAGGTAATGGCGGATATCCTTTTCCTCGCGGATGGACAGCTTCTTGCTGCTCGGTGCGCGGATATCGACCGTATCGGAATATCTGGTCTTGTAGAAATTGACGATGGTGCCGCCGATAAGACCGGAACCACCGATCAGGATGCCGATTTTTTTTGTACCCATCTGTGTATTCCCCGCTTCGATTTGCACTGAATGGTTGCATTGCCAGGTCCACCTTTCAGGAAGAGCAGCAAACTGCAACAATGACTATCCCGCAGCAGTGGCAACAATGGTGTCATCCCCGGCCGGCACCGGTCCAAGCCCACACCTGGCGATGCTCTTGCCTTTCTTGAAGAGGAGTTGCGCTGTGTCGGTGGCGCCGAGTCCTTTCCCCCACATGCATTCCTGCCACGTCAGGGTTCGTCCGCCTTCGTCTGCTCATCGTCATTCGGCAGAGGCTGTATGGAGTATTTCAGTGTTTTATTATACAGTTTCAAATCGACTATGCGAAAAAGAAATAGAATAAAGGGTGATAAAATGCCGCTCCGGCGGATATTCACAGATGAGCCGGCCGCGATGCCGCTTTCGTGATGGCACGAGGTCTTCTTGATTTTTGATCGAGGATGGTGACTTTTTTATGATGATACCCGATTGGAGGTTGCGGTAGAACCGGCGGAAGGCCGGGATCGCACGTTTTCCAAGCCATTTTCGCCGTTGGTTCCGGCGGCAGGGCGGTGCGGTCCGTCGCCGCACGAAGCGCATCGTGAGGGAGAGGAGGCATGTATCTTGCAAAAATCCGCCAGGGACAGGAGATGCGGTACCTGCTCCGTAAGTCCATCTTCGATCGGGGCCTGGGCCGCTATCTGTTTCGCCAGGTCTATGATCTGGGTCCGCGACCGGGGGACTTCATCCATCACGGCGAGTACCGGCTGCCGTTCTTCGATGAAGGGTTGGAAGAGGCGGTCGCCCGAGCCGTGGGAAACAGCAATGTGGCTGGTCTGCTGGAAGAACTGCTGTGGGAATTTTTGACCAGCGAGGAGCGGGAACAGCTGGCCCGTACTCGCCGGCGCCAGCCTGTCAAGCTGATGCCCTTCACCCCGGAGGACGAGGAGAGACTGCGGCGGGAAATCCATCTGTTCGATCGCCGGCGGCTCTATTATCTCCGTTACGGGGCAGTGGATCAGAGCCGCATTCATCGTCTGCACAAGAAACTGTGCCGTCCATTGTTTGGCCAGTGCCGGGACGAAAGGGAATATTATATCGCGGAGCAGGAAAAGGTCCTTCATCCTGCCGAGTACCGCACCTATGTCTTCGCCATTTTTGACCTCCAGCGGTTCTTCGGCGAGTCCTTCGCCCGATACATGCCGGAGGCCCTGGACCAGGAGCTGATGGCCGACCGCCTGGTCGAGGAGATATGCCGGTTGAATGGCGATGATGGATTCTGGGAGGAGGTTGAGGGGCAGGGAAGTCTTCGTCCGCACCTGCAGCGCTATCTGGTGATGTTCTTTGATTACGGTTATCCGCCAAGGTCGTTCACATATGATTTCACCCGGGATTTCATCAACCGGCACCGGCAGTTCCGCTGGCCCGAGTGGAAGCCGGATGATGCGACGGAAGTCAATGCCATCTTCGGCCGGACCCTCGAGGAGCTGCGGTCGATGTCGAAACGGGAACTGGCCCGCCTCTTCCGCAAGCGGGCCAAGGAGACGCATCCCGATGCGGGCGGTGATCACGAGCGCTTCGTCCGGCTCAACGAGGTGTATGAACGGGTCAAAAAGCGGTTGGGTTAATGAAGTCGCCAGGCGGGTGGGAACAGCAATCCGCGGTCACCATGACAGCGTCCGAATAGAGCGTAAACAGGTCTGAAATCATACTGGAGGCCAGCAGGATATCGGTCTATTCGCGGGCCGGTATCTCATGGCGGATGTTCCGGGTTGGCATATCCGATCCTCGTGGTCCAATGAAAGTCCATGGTCTGAATCGTTGATCGATGCCGGCGTTTGCCTCGACGGAGAAAGTCCGCCGGCTGGGATTGACGTCGGTGCATCAAATGACATTGATTGTGCTGATAGCACCGATATACAATGGAATATTCTAGTTATCCGGTTGGTCGCCACCGTCTGGCGAAGGGATTTTCCGGCCGGACCCACGAGGTCGGCAGCGATGGACATGGCCTGAATCGTGACCGTTCCTGCCGCTTCAGCGCGGGATTCCAGCAATGTCATGGTTTACGTAATACGTTTTGTGGAACTACGGGGCAAATCTTGATGATGAGGTCAAGCAGTGGCGATAATATCCAGACTGTGGTAACCGTTTCATCGTTCTAACACATGCAAATTCCATGATAAAGAATTTTCATAAGGAATTTAAGGGTCCCTGGCGGTTCATCGGGGAAAGAAAAAATTGGAGGAAGAAAATCTGAATATAAGTTGACTTAAACGTAAGGGTAAGATATAGGGAAAAAAATGCGGACGGATTCTTCGGAAAAATGCGGACGGATTCTTCGGCATTGTTGTGAGGGCAGTAGTCTCAGAGCGTCATTTTCTTTATGGGGAAAAGCCATGGACCTTCTCTCGTATCAATCTATTCCCGTGATTCTCAGGGAAAACGCAGTTAAATTCGGCGATAAAACCGCCATCTCCTTCAAGAAGAATGGCGTTTACACCTCTCTGACCTATGCCCAGTTCTACGAACGGGTACTGCTTCTTGCCCGCGGGCTCGGCAAGGCAGGAGTGAAACGGGGCGACAAGGTGGCGATCTTTTCGGAAAACCGCCTCGGCTGGGCCATCTCCGATTTCGGCATCCAGAGCGCCGGGGCGATCACCGTCCCGATCTACGCCACCAACACCGGCAAGCAGGCGGCCTATGTCATCACTCACAGCGAGGCCAAGGTGGTCTTCGTCTCCACCAAGGCGCAATACGAGAAGCTGCTGTCGGTACGGGAGAAGATACCCAACGTCGAATTGATCGTCTCCTACGAGCGGTACATCGGGGACCGCACCTTCCCCGCCTTCACCCAGAATCAGCTGTCCGAGATCGAGGCGCCGCTGACCCGGGCAGAGCGGGATCGGATCGAACAGCAGATCGATGCCATCCGTCAGGACGACATCATCACCATCATCTACACCTCGGGGACGACCGGGGTTCCGAAGGGGGTTCTCCTGACCCAACGGAATTTTCTGTGTGACTGCGACTACGGGATGCGCCAACTCGGTGGTCTGGGCAGCAATGAGACCTTCCTCAGCTTCCTGCCCCTCAGCCATGTCCTGGAACGGACCGCCGGCTATTACGCCGCCCTGTTGAGCGGTAACCATATTGCCTTTGCCGAGGACGTCAAAAAGGTCATGGAGAACATGGTGGAGATCCGGCCGACGGCGATGGTCAGCGTCCCACGCCTGTTCGAAAAGATCCACTCGCGCATCTACGACAGCGTCCACCAGGCGAGTCCGTTCAAACGCAACCTCTTCCACTACGCGATGAAGATCGGCAGCCGGTATGTCCAAACCAGATATATCGAGAAAAAACCGGTCGGCTTTCTCGGGCTGCAGTACCGCTTTTTCGACCGTCTGGTGTTCAGCAAGATCCGAGACCGGTTCGGCGGTCGCCTGCGGTTCTTTATCAGCGGCGGGGCCCCGCTCGACAAGTCGATCAATGAATTCATGTGGATCCTTGGCATGCCGATCTTTCAAGGCTACGGCCTGACTGAGACCAGCCCGGCGGTCACTCTCTGTTCCATGGATCACATCCGTTTCGATTCGGTCGGCAAGCCGCTCCACCAGGTCGAACTCAAACTGGCCGAGGACGGCGAGCTGCTGATCAAGGGGCCGATGGTCATGCAGGGCTATTACAAGAACGACGAGGCGACGAAGGAAACCTTCGAGGACGGCTGGCTGAAAACCGGTGATATCGCCACGATCGACGCCGACGGATTCGTCTATATCGTCGATCGCAAAAAGGAGCTGATCGTCACCGCCGGCGGCAAGAACATCGCCCCCCAGCCGATCGAGAACGATCTGCGGCTCGACAAGTACATCTCCCAGGCCATCGTCTTCGGCGATCGCCGGCCATATGTGGTGGCAGTCCTGACCCCCGATATCGAGCGGCTTCTCGATTTCGCCAAGGAGAAGAAGATCCAGTATCTCGATATCGATGAACTGGTCAACAACGACAAGGTCAAGCAGCTCTTCAGCGCCCGGGTCGAGGCGATCAACAAGCAGTATCCGCCGTATAAGACGATCAAGCACTTCGCCCTGGTCGCCCGGGACTTCTCGATCGAAGGCGGGGAACTGACGCCGACGTTGAAGCTCAAGCGCAAGGAGATCTTGAAAAAATACGCGGACATTGTTGAGGAACTGTACGCAAAGAATGAGAATGTTCTCGTTTTTCACCCGAAATCAACACATGGAGAAGAACAATGAGGCAGATAAATAGAGCAGCGGTGCTGGGCGCCGGCGTCATGGGCGCCACCATTGCCGCCCATCTGGCCAATGCGGGAGTCGAGGTCCTGATGCTCGACATCGTCCCCAGGGAACTGAACGAGCAGGAGGCGGCCAAAGGGCTGACCCTGGAGAGCCCGGCGGTCCGCAACCGCATCGCCGAGGGCGGCCTCCAGGGATTGATCAAGATGAAACCGGCGCCGTTCTACCTGCCGGAATACATCAACCTGATCCAGGTCGGCAACCTCGAGGATGACCTGGCCAAGTTGGCGACCTGCGACTGGATCGTCGAGGTGGTGGTCGAGTACATGCCGATCAAGCTCGAGCTGCTGAAGAAGATCGCCCCGCACATCTCCGCCACCGCGGTCCTCAGCACCAACACCAGCGGCCTGTCGGTCAACGAGATGGCCCAGGTCCTGCCCGATGACCTCAAACGGCGTTTCCTGGTCACCCATTTCTTCAATCCGCCGCGCTATATGCGGCTGATGGAGATTGTGCCCTGCCGGGAGACCGACCCCGAGGTGGTCAAGGACATGGCCGAATTCCTCAGCAACCGGACCGGCAAGGGCATTGTCTACGGCAAGGATACGGTCAACTTCATCGCCAACCGCATCGGGGTCTATGCGATTTACAAGGGCATCGAGCACATGATGGATCTCGGCATGACCGTCGAGGAGGTTGATTCGATGGCCGGCCCGGTCACTGCCCGGCCGAAGAGCGCCGCCTTCCGTACCGCCGACCTGGTCGGACTCGATACCCTGGCCCATGTCGGCACCAATTCCTACAATCTGCTGCCCGACGACGAGGAACGCGAGGTCTTCAAGCTGCCGCCGTTCATGGCCAAGATGATCGAGAACAAACAGCTCGGCAACAAGACCAGGCAGGGCTTCTACACCAAGAAGACCGTCAACGGCCGCAAGGAGATCCTCTATTTCGATTACACCACCGGCGAATACAGGCCGATCACCAAGCCCAAGTATCCCTCGGCCGCGCTGGTCAAGCAGATCGACGATCCGGGCCAGAAGATCAAAGCCGTCCTCGGGGCCAGGGATACCGGGGCCGAATTCGCCTGGCGCAGCATCCGTGACACCCTGATCTACGCGGTCAACCGGATTCCCGAAATCGCCGATGATGTGGTCAACGTCGACAACGCGATGAAATGGGGTTTCAACTGGGAGATCGGGCCGTTCGAGATGTTCGACGCCATCGGCGTCAAATCGTTCGTCAAGCGGGCCGAGGCCGACGGCGTCAATGTCCCGGAGAAGCTGAAGAAGGTCGAGTCGTTCTATCGCTATGGCGAATCGGGGCGCAGGGAATTCTATGACTTTGCCGCCGAGGGCTATCTGCCGGTGCCGGTAAAACCGGGCCAGATCCGTCTGGAAATCCTCAGGAAGGCCGGCAGGGTGGTCGAGAAGACCGCCAGCTGCTCGGTCCTCGATCTCGGCGACGGCGTCTTCGGCTTCGAGTTCCACTCGAAGATGAACGCCATCACCGGCGACATCCTGGCCATGACCCACAAGGCGATCGGACGGGCCGAACAGGAGGGGGTCGGCCTGGTCATCGCCAACCATGGCGCCAACTTCTCGGTCGGGGCCAACCTGATGATGCTGGCCGTCGCCATTGCTGAAGGGGCCTACGACGACATCAACATGACCATTCGCTCCTTCCAGAAGGCGACGATGGCGGTCAAGTACGCCAAGGTGCCGGTGGTCGCGGCACCGTTCAACATGGCCCTGGGCGGCGGCTGCGAGTTCTGCCTCCATGCCGATGCCGTCAACGCCTACGCCGAGACCTATATGGGGCTGGTCGAAATCGGTGTCGGTCTGCTGCCGGCCGGCGGCGGCACCAAGGAGATGTGTCTGCGGGCGGTGGAGTTGGGGCAGCAGTTCAAAACCGACCCCCAGCCGTTCATAATCAAATATTTCGAGCAGATCGCGACGGCCAAGGTCTCCATGGGGGCCCCCGAGTTGTTCAATATGGGCTATCTGCGGCGGGGCGACAGCATCACCATGGATATCGACCAGCTGATCGCCGACGCCAAACAGAAGGTCCTGGCCCTGGCGGTCAACTACCGGCCAAAGCGGCCGGTCGAGAATATCCCGGCCCCCGGCCGCGGCATCGCCGCCAGCATCAAGAGCCAGCTGTGGAACATGATGATGGGCAAATTCATCACCGAATACGAGCTGGAGATGGGAACCCTGATCGGCCAGATCATCTGCGGCGGCGACGTCACTGCCGGCACCCTGATCACAGAAGACTACCTGCTGCAACTGGAACGGGAAGGCTTCCTCAAGCTCTGCGGCAACAAGAAGACCGTCGAACGGATCCAGCACATGCTGAAGAAGGGCAAGGCCCTCAGGAACTGATTGAGCCGATAACGCATTCCCATAGAGAGGATCAACATGAAGAAAGCATATATTCTGGCAAGTTACCGGACTCCTGGCTGCCGCGCCAACAAAGGCAAATTCAAGGACATGCGGCCTGACGATCTCGCCGCGCTGGCAATCAAGGGGCTGGTCGACCGGACCGGCATTGATCCGGCCACCGTGGATGATGTGTACATCGGTTGTGCCTTCCCCGAGGCCGAGCAGGGAATGAACCTCGGCCGGATCGCGGCGATGAAGGCCGGCCTGCCGGTCGAAGTGCCGGGGCAGACCATCAACCGCTTCTGCTCCTCCGGGCTGCAGACCATCGCCATGGCGGCGGAGCGGGTCATGCTCGGCTTTGCCGACTGCATCATCGCCGGCGGCGCCGAATCGATGTCCAGCGTCCCGATGGGCGGCTTGAAATACGCCGCCAATCCGGGGATGATGGTCGATTGGCCCGAGTCGTATTCATCGATGGGGGTGACCGCTGAACTGGTGGCCGAACAGTATGGCATCGACCGGGCGATGATGGACACCTTCGCTGCCGCCAGCCACCGCAAGGCCGCCGCGGCCATTGCCGAGGGTCGGTTCACCGACGAGATCATCCCGGTGGAGATCGAAAAAGAGTCCCTGGTCGGGGGGAAGATGAAGCGGGTCAAGGAACTGGTCTCCGTCGACGACGGTGTCCGCCCCGGCACCACGGTCGAGACCCTGGCCAAACTGCGGCCGGTGTTCAAGATCGACGGTCCGGTGACTGCCGGTAACTCGTCGCAGACCACCGACGGCGCGGCCTTTACGCTGGTGGTGTCGGAGGAGTATCTGCAACGGATCGGCAGGGATCCGATGGCCCGTTTTATCGCCTTTGCAGTCAAGGGCGTGCCGCCCGAAGTCATGGGCATCGGCCCGATCGCCGCCATTCCGGCAGCGCTGAAGCTGGCCGGCATGAAGCTGGAGGATATCGGCCTGTTCGAGCTCAACGAGGCCTTTGCCGCCCAGGCCCTGGCCTGCATCAATACATTGGGTATCAATACCGAGATCACCAACGTCAACGGCGGGGCCATCGCCTTGGGTCACCCCTTGGGCTGCACCGGCGCCAAATTGACGGCGACCCTGCTGCATGAGATGGGACGGCGCAAGGCCCAATACGGAATAGTTTCGATGTGTATCGGCGGCGGCATGGGTGCGGCCGGAATCTTCGAGAGATTATAAAACCATTTTTACAGGAGTTACCACCATGGCGGCAAATATAGCAAAAGGCGGCGAATACCTGATCGCCGAAACGGACTGCACCGAGGTCTTCACCCCCGAGGATTTCACCGACGAGCAGCGCTCGATGGCTGAGACGACTGAGCAGTTCGTGGCCAACGAGATCATGCCCAACATCGATGAGATCGAGCACCAGAACTTCGATCTCGTCGTCGAGAAGATGAAAAAATGCGGCGAACTCGGCCTGCTGATGATGGATGCGCCGGAAGAGTTCGGCGGGCTCGAGCTCGATAAGGCCTCGACCATGCTTGTCGCTGAAAAAATCTCCTATGCCGGCTCGTTTTCGGTCGCCTTTTCAGCCCATACCGGTATCGGCACCCTGCCGCTGATCTACTACGGCACTCCGGCCCAGAAGGAAAAATACCTGAACAAGATTATCAGCGGCGAGTGGTGCGCCGCCTACTGTCTGACCGAACCGGGTTCGGGCAGCGACGCCCTCGGCGCCCAGGCCACCGCGGTCCTGTCGGCGGACGGCAAACATTATATCCTCAACGGCACCAAGCAGTTCATCACCAACGGCGGCTTCGCCAACCTGTACACGATCTTCGCCAAGATCGACAAGGAGCACTTCACCGCCTTCCTGGTGGAGAAGAGCTTCCCCGGCCTGGTCGTCGGGGCGGAAGAGAAGAAGCTGGGCATCAAGGGATCGTCGACCACCCAGATTATCCTCGACAACTGCCAGGTGCCGGTGGAAAACCTGCTCGGCGAGATCGGCAAGGGCCATAAGATCGCCTTCAACGTCCTCAACGTCGGCCGCTTCAAACTTGGCGCCGCAGTCACCGGTGCGGCCAAGATGGCCCTTGGGGTCGGCATCAAGTATGCCAACGAGCGGACCCAGTTCAAGCGCCGGATCAGCAGCTTCGGCGCCATCGCCGAGAAGATCGCCGATCTCAACGTCGACATCTTTGCCGCCGAATCATTGGTCTATCGCCTGGCCGGACTGCTCGACCGGAAGCTCGAGACCATCGAGAAGGGGGGAGCGAACTATTACGACGAGTACCAGAAGGGCATCGAGGAGTATGCCTCCGAGTGCGGCATCGCCAAGGTCTTCTGCAGCGAGGTCCTGGCCAAGACCGTCGACGAGGTCGTGCAGATCCACGGCGGCTATGGTTTCGTCAGCGACTACCCGGCCGAGCGCTTCTACCGCGACGAGCGGATCAACCGGATCTTCGAGGGCACCAACGAGATCAACCGGCTGCTGATCCCCGGCATGATCCTGCGCAAGGCGATGAAGGGTGAGCTGCCGCTGCAGGCCCATGCGATGAAGGCCTTCGAGTCGCTGATGACCCCGAGTTTCGAGGAGATCGACGAGGACCAGCTTTTCGCCCGGGAAAAGGCGCTGCTGAACAATCTCAAAACCCTGTTCCTGATCCTGTCCGGCATCGGGGTCCAGAAGTATATGGACAAGATCGCCGACGAGCAGGAGATCCTGATCGCCGCCGCCGACATCGCGATCCAGATCTTCGCCCTCGAGAGCGCGGTCCTGCGGGCCGAGAAGATTTATGCCGCATCGACCGGCCGCAAGCAGGAGCTGCTGCAGGCGGCGGTCAAGGCCTTCGCCTTCCAGGCCACCGAAGTGGTGGGCACGGCAGCGAAGAAGGGCGCCTTCTACATCGAAGAGGGCGACACCCTGACCATGGTTCTCTCCGGCATCCGGCGGTTTGCCAAGTATGACGCCACCGGGCTGCTCGCCGCCAAACGGACCTTGGCCAAGGCCGCCTGTGAGGACGAAAAGTACCTTTTCTAGTTTTTGAAAATATGCTCGTCATGGTATTCATCAAGCATCTTTCGTAAAATGGGCTTGTCCCGCTTGTCGGGACAAGCCCCTGCAAGCAGCCCGGGTACCGGTTACTCCTCCACGCGCCGGTCCCGGGCTGTCTTCAGGAATCAGCTCGTACCGCAGTTTCAGCAGCAGGCATCGATGCAGATCATCCAGCACACCATCAACACGCCCTATATGGTCGGGCCGGTCCATTGCTATACCGCGGTACTGGGTGGCGAGCTGGTTCTGTTTGATACCGGCCCTCCCACCGAGGAGGGCCGGCGCTATCTCCAGATGCATATCGACCTCGATCGCCTGCGGCACGTCATCGTCACCCACTGCCACATCGATCACTACGGCCAGTCGTTCTGGCTCTCGGAACAGACCAAGGCGACGATCTATCTGCCCTATCGCGACAGCCTGAAGGTCAGCCACGACAAGCGGCGGATGGAGCGGATGAACGATCTGCTTATGGAAAAGGGCTTCAGTGCGGATTATATCGAGTCGTTGCGGCAATTGTTGCAGCGTAGCGTCCTGTTCCCGCCCTTCCCCGAAAACCATCTGATCGCCGAGCGGGATCTGCCGGAGCATCTCGGCATACAGGTCCTGAGCTGTCCGGGCCATTCGCAGAGCGATCTGGTCTATGTCGGCGACGAGTGGGCGGTCACCGGCGATACGTTGCTGCGCGGCATCTTCCAGTCGCCGCTGCTCGACGTCGATCTTCAGGCCGGCGGTCGCTTCCGAAACTACGAGGCCTACTGCGCAACGCTGCTGAAGCTGGCCGACCTCCGGGGCAAGCGGATCCTGCCGGGGCATCGGCACACGGTCGAGAGCGTCGATGCCATCATCCGCTTCTATGTCGTCAAGATGCTGCAGCGGGTCGAGCAACTGCGGCCCTACCGCCGTGAAGACAACATCGCCGAGATCATTCATCGACTTTTCGGGGGGACGATGACCGAGGTGCTCCATATCTACCTCAAGGCCTCGGAAATCGTATTCATGAAGGATTTTCTCGAACAGCCGGATCAGCTGAGGGGATCGCTCGAAGCGATCGGCCTGTTCGATGACGTGGCCGAGCACTTCTGCCGTGCCGTCGGCCTGTAAGGAGAAACACATGTCCGATTCCCTGTTCACGCCGATCGCCATCGGCGGCCTTACCATCAAGAACCGCATCCTCATGCCGGCCATGCATATGAATATGTGCCGGAATTTCCAGGTCAGCGACCGGCTCATCCGCTTCTACCGCGAACGGGCCGAAGGCGGCGCCGGGGCAATTATCGTCGGCTACGCCACTGTTGATGAATATTCGGGGGGGCCGGGCAATATCGGCTGTCACCACGATGACCACATCCCCGGCCTGATGCGGCTGGCGGCGGTAATCAAGGGGGGCGGGGCCCGGGCGGGGATCCAGTTGAACCATGCCGGCCGCTACAACCCCTCCTTCCATCTCGGGGGCAAGCCGGCAGTGGCACCCTCTGCCGTCCCCTCGCGCCTGACCCGGGAGACACCGCGGGAATTGAATGTCGACGAGATCGCCGCGACGATACGTCGCTTTGCCGAGGCCGCCGGCCGGGCCAGGGAGGCGGGATTCGACCTGGTCGAGATCCTGGCCGGGACCGGCTACCTGATCAGTTCCTTCCTCTCGCCGCTGACCAACAGGCGGGAAGATCGCTACGGCGGCAGCCTGGAGAACCGGATGCGTTTCGGTCTCGAGGTGCTCGCGGCGGTCAAGGCGCGACTATCCGGGGAGATACCGGTCATCGTCCGGGTCAACGGCAACGATTTCATGGAAGGCGGGATCGGCCGGCCCGAGCAGCAGGCCTTTGCCGCCGCCCTGGCCGCCGCCGGCGCCGATGCCGTCAGCATCAACGTCGGTTGGCATGAGGCCCAGGTGCCGCAGATCGTGGCTAAGGTGCCGCGCGGGGTCTTTGCCTACATGGCGCGCGAAATCAAGAAACAGGTGGCGGTTCCAGTCATGGCTGGTCATCGGATCAATGACCCGCAGACCGCGCGGCGCCTCATCGACGAAGGGTTCTGCGACCTGGTCGCGGTCGGCCGGGCCCTTATCGCCGATCCTCGTTTTCCCGAGAAGGCGGCGGCCGGTCACGACGACAGGATCGTCCACTGCGTCGCCTGCGGTCAGGGCTGCTTCGACCATATCTTCAAGAACAAGGCGGTGGAATGCCTGTGCAATCCCCGGGCCGGCCATGAGGAAGAGGAGTTGGAGCCGGCCGCCGTACCGCAAAAGGTCATGGTGGTCGGCGGTGGCCCGGCCGGGATGTTTGCCGCCCTTGCCGCCGCCGAACGGGGACATCGGGTGACCCTGCATGAAGGCGGGCTACGGCTGGGCGGCCAGCTGCATCTGGCCGGCCGCCCTCCCGGGCGGAGTGAATTTCTCGTCCTCGCCGATGACTTGGAGCGGCAACTGGCCGTAAGCGGTGTCGAGATCAGGATGAATTCGACCGTCGATCGCCGGCTGCTGGAACTCGAGCGTCCCGAAGTCCTGATCCTGGCTACCGGCGGGGAACCGATCGTACCGCCGATCCCCGGGGTTGATCTGCCCCTGGTGGTCCAGGCCTGGGATATCCTCGCCGGCAACCGGCAGGCGGGCAGAAAAGTGGCGGTGTTGGGCGGCGGGGCAGTCGGGGTCGAGACCGCCCTTTATCTGGCCGAGGAGGGATCCCTCTCCGGCGATGAATTGAAATTCCTGCTGGTGCACGGCGCCGAACAGCCGGGTGAACTTTACCGCCTGGCCACCGAACACGACCGGGAGATTGCCCTGGTTGAGATGACCGGATCGCTCGGCGCCAATTTCGGCAAGACCACCCGCTGGGGGATGCTCCAGGATGTCGAACGCTATGGCATCAAACCGCTGGTCGGGGCCAGGGTCGTCGAGATCACTCCAGCCGGCCTGCGATTCGAGCGCGGGGGGCAGATCATCGACCTGTCGGTCGACACGGTGGTGCTGGCGGTCGGGACCAGGGCTCGCAATCCTCTCCGCCAGGTGGCCGAGGAACTCGGGCTGCGCTGTGTGGCGGCCGGCGATGCTGTGACCCCCGGAACCGTGTTCGAGGCCAGTCATCAGGGGTGGCAGGCCGGGAGGACCATTTGATGAACGGTTTCGCCCTCCTGCCGAAACTGACCGCCCGGGCCAGGACCTCGCAGAGCTGGCTGCGGCTGCTCAATCTGCTGCTCGGCCGGATCATCCCCTTCAACCGGCCGCACGGCTTCGTCATCGAGGAACTGCGGGACAACTATCTGCGCACCACCGCCCCCTATCGCCGCAGCAACCATAACCACCTGCGCGGCATCCACGCCTGCGCCATCGCCACCATCGCCGAGTTTTCCGGCGGCTACCTGCTGCTCAGCCGCCTCGATCCCCGGCAGTACCGGCTGATCATGTCGCGGATCGAGGTCGACTATGTCTACCAGGCCAAGGACCGGATCGTGTCGGAGAGCGACCTGCCCGAGGAGCGGCTGCAGCTCGAGATCATCGAACCGCTGCGCCAGCAGGAGGCGGTCTCCATCCGGATGGAGAGCCGGATCAGCGATGTCCAGGGCAACCGGATCGCCACCGCCGTTACCATCTGGCAGGTCAAGGGCTGGGACCGGGTGCGGACCAGGATCTGAGGCCAACGGGAAACCGGTGTCCATGCGGTTGAATATGCAACCGAAAGGAGAATAGAGATGTTGTTGCTGAACCCGAACAATTACCACCGTGAACACGCCGATGCACAGTCGCGGCAGCTCGTCGAGAAGACCATCGCCTTCTTCGAAAACAAGGGCCTGCGGCGGATCAAGGAGGACGACCAATCGATGGTCTGGTATGAGGATTTCCTCCAATTCATCAAGGAGGAAGGGGTTTTTGCCGATTTGCTGACCCCGGCCGCCTATGGCGAAGGCCGGCCGGGCCGGCGCTGGGACATGTGGCGGATCAGCGAGTTCAACGAAATCCTCGCCTTTTACGGACTCTGTTACTGGTATGCCTGGCAGGTGACGATCCTCGGCCTCGGGCCGATCTGGATGGGCGACAACGAGGAGGCGAAGCGGCGAACGGCACGCCTGCTGGCCAACGGCGGGGTCTTCGCCTTCGGCCTCTCCGAGCGGGCCCACGGCGCCGACCTCTACTCCACCGAGATGACCCTGACCGCGGCCGGCGACGGCAGTTGGCTGGCCAACGGCTCGAAATACTATATCGGCAACGGCAACTGCGCCGCCCTGGTCTCGACCTTCGGCAGGATCGCCGGTACCGGCGAGTATGTGTTCTTCGTCGTCGACCCGCAGGAGCCGCAATACGAATGCGTCAAGAAGATCGACACCTCGGGGGTCCGCCAGGCCTACGTCGCCGAATACGCCCTGCACGACTACCCGGTGAGCGAGACCGATATCCTGTCGCGCGGCGAACTGGCCTGGAACTCGTCGCTCAACACCATCAACGTCGGCAAGTTCGAGCTCGGCTGCGCCTCGATCGGCATCTGCACCCATGCCTTGTACGAGGCCCTCAACCATGCCGCCGGGCGTAACCTCTACGGCCGTGCCGTCACCGATTTTCCCCACGTCCGGCGCCTCTTCGCCGAGGCCTATGCCCGTCTGACGGCGATGAAGCTCTTTGCCATGCGGGCCGCCGATTACATGCGGGCGGCGGGCGACGACGATCGCCGCTATCTCCTCTTCAACCCGGTGGTCAAGATGAAGGTCACCGGCCAGGGCGAGAAGGTCGTCGCCCTGCTGCACGAGGTCATCGCCGCCCGGGGATTCGAGCAGGACACCTACTTCGAGATGGCCCTGCGCGATATCGGCATGCTGCCCAAGCTCGAGGGCACCGAACATGTCAACATGGCGCTGATCATCAAGTTCGTCAAAAACTACTTCTTTGATCCGCAGGACTATCCGTCCGTCCCGCGGCGGGCCGAGGCCGGCGACGACGGCTATCTCTTCCGCCAGAAGACCGGCGGGCTGGCACAGGTCCGCTTCCCCGACTATCGCCTGGCCTATGACGGCATCGAGTCGCCGAACATCGCCGTCTTCCGCGAGCAGGTCGAGCTGTTCCGCCGTCTGCTGCTGAAGGCGCCGCCGAGCCCTGAACAGGTCGGCAATATCGACTACATGCTGGCTGCGGGCCAGCTCTTCACTCTGGTCGTCTATGCCCAGCTGATCCTTGAAAACGCCAGAATTCACCGGCTCGACGTCGATCTCCGCGAACAGATCTTCGCCTTTCTGATCAGCGATTTTTCAACCTTTGCGCTGCAGATGATCCTTAACCATGAAAATACGGCGGAGCAGGAGGCAATCTACTCCTCAATGATGAAAAAACCTGCTATGAATACGGCAGTAACAGCCCGCGTCTGGGCGGATCAGGTATACGTCCTGCGAGACTGCTATACGATGCAGGATTGATTACAACGTGGAGGGATAAGGCGTGGGTCACCATCATGAAGGCAAGAGCAGTATCGTCCCGCTGATCGACCGGCTCAACAGGTATCCGATAGGGCTGCCGGACAGCGAGACCCTGCGCCGGATCCTGGCCATTCTTTTTTCCGCGGACGAGGCCTTCGTCGCCTCCCGTTTTCCCCTCACCGAGGCGACCCTGGCCGAACTGGTGCGCGCTACCGGCTGGGAGCGGCAGCGGCTGCTCCCCCTGCTTGAAGGGATGGCCGACAAGGGCCTGATCATGGACCTGCAGTACGGCAGCCGCACCTATTATCTGCTGATGCCGGGGTTGATCGGCTTTTTCGAGTTCACCTTCATGAAGCAGCGCCAGGACCTGCCGGTCCAGGAACTGGCCCAGCTGATGCACGAGTATCTCTTCGAGGATCCGGACAACCGGATGGGGCGGGAATTCCTGGGCGGGGCCACCCCGTTGACCCGGGCCCTGCCGTACGAAGAGCATATCCCGGTCGAATCGGTGGTCACCACCTGGGAGAGCGCCCGCGAGATTATCCGCCGGGCCGGCTACGGTGCCGTCGGCATGTGCTACTGCCGGCACAAGAAGGAGCATCTCGGCCGGTCCTGCGACAAGGGGGCCCCGACCAGGGAGATCTGCATCTCCCTCGGCAGCGCCGCCCGCTTCATGGTCCGGCGCGATTTCGCCGAGGAGCGCTCGGTCGAGGAACTGCTGGCGGTGATCGATCGGGCCAGGGACCTGCGGCTGACCCACATCACCGACAATATCCGTCACAAACCTTCCTTTATCTGCAACTGCTGTTCCTGCTGCTGCGAGTTGCTGGGCGGGGTGATGCGGGGGTTCCCGCACGGTATCGCCAAGAGCGGCTACACCATCGCCATCGATCAGCAAAGTTGTCTCGGTTGCGGCCTCTGCGCCAAGGCCTGCAACGTCCAGGCGATGGACCTGGTCGACTGCGACAACGGCGCCCGCAGGAAACGGGTGGAGGTCAAGACCGACCACTGCCTTGGCTGCGGCGCCTGTATTTCGGCCTGCCCGACCGTTTCGCTGACGCTGGTGCCGGCCGGCCGGGCACCGGTCCCGGAAAAGAAGAAGGATCTTTTCGTACAGATACTCAAGGAGAAGAGACGATTTGCCCCCTATGTCGTCGGCAGTATCAAGACCAAGCTTGGGCGATTGTTCGGCTTGGGATGATATTCTGCATCGTCGGAGAATAAACGCGGACACGAGAGCTGGTCTCGCGTCTTGAAGACAATATGGATTCAGAAGAGGATATCATGACAGAGAGAACCTACGCCCCCGGTCAGGCTTACAACTACCCGCTCATCATCAAGAAGCTGCTGCAGACGGCGATGGTCAACGCCACCGACCAGGAGATCGTCTACCGGGATCAGCAGCGCTACTCCTATCGGGATCTCTTCAACCGGATTCATCGCCTGGCCGGCGGTCTGACCTCCCTCGGCCTGAAGCCGGGCGAGGTCGCAGCGGTCTTCGATTATGACAGTCCGCGCTATCTCGAGTGTTTTTTCGCCATCCCGATGATGGGTTCAACACTGCAGACCGTCAACTGGCGGCTGTCAACCGAGCAGATCGTCTATACGATCAACCACGCCGAGGCCTCGGTCATCATCTTCAACAGTGATTTTTTGCCGCTGGTTACGGCGATCAGGCCGATGCTGACCACGGTGCGGAAATATGTGCTGATACGGGAGGGAGAAAGCCAGGCGGACGCCTCCTCCTTCGACGGCGAATACGAGGGGCTGCTCCAGGCGGCCGCCGAACGCTTCGATTTTCCCGATCTGGATGAGAATACCCGGGCCACTACCTTCTACACCACCGGCACCACCGGCGACCCGAAGGGGGTTTACTTCTCCCACCGCCAGTTGGTGCTGCACTCGATGTCGCTGGCGATCGCCGCCGGCAGCTACGACAATCAGGGGCGTTTCCGTTCCAACGATGTCTATATGCCGCTCACGCCGATGTTCCATGTCCATGCCTGGGGTGTGCCCTATGTCGCGACAATGCTCGCCACCAAGCAGGTCTACCCCGGCAGATACGAGCCGAAGAAGATCCTCGAGCTGATCAGGACCGAGAAAATCACCTTCTCCCACTGCGTACCGACGATTTTGCAGATGTTGATGACCGATCCGGACTGCCGCCACACCGATCTGTCGAACTGGAAGGTCATCATCGGCGGCTCCAAGCTCTCAAGGGGGCAGGCCAAGGCCGCCCGCGATCTGGGGATGACCGTGTTCACCGGTTACGGCATGTCCGAGACCTGCCCGATCATCTCGCTCTCCCTGCCGAAACCGCATATGCTCGATTGGGATGAGGATCGGATCCTCGACGTCATCACCAAGACCGGCACACCGATTCCGCTGGTCGAGGTCGAGGTCGTCGACGAGGAGGACCGGCCCAAGCCGCACGACGGGGAGACCACCGGCGAGGTGGTGTTCCGCGCCCCGTGGCTGACCGAGGGTTATCACAAGGCGCCGGAAAAGACCAGAGAACTGTGGCGCAACGGCTATCTGCACTCGGGCGATGTCGGTCATATCGATGGCGATGGCTACCTGCAGGTCACCGACCGGATCAAGGACGTCATCAAGAGCGGGGGGGAGTGGGTCAGTTCACTCGATCTCGAGAATATCCTCAGCCGGCACGAGGCGGTGCTCGAGTCGGCAGCCATCGGTATTCAGGACGCCAAGTGGGGGGAGAGGCCGTTGATGCTGGTGGTGCTGAAGGATATGTTCAAGGGCCAGGTGACCGAGGGGGACCTGAAGGTCTACATGAAGCAGGCGGCGGAAGATGGGCGTCTGCCCCGCTATGGCGTCCCGGACACGATCGTTCTGCTCGATGCCCTGCCGAAGACCAGTGTCGGTAAACTCAACAAGAAGCAGATGCGGCTCGATTTCTCCGGCCCCGTCCTTTAACGGGGAAGATTCCAGGGGAGTTCAAGCCGCAGGCCGGCAAGGGGGGTGCGAACTGACCAGCGGCAGTCAGTTCGTATCACCCTTGGCGAGCAGATCGGTGATGCGAATCCGGTATTCGACGATATCCTGACGTAATGACGAAAGACTGGCGATCTTGTCGTCAACCTTGGAGATGTGCTGATCGAGGATCTCGATCAGCTTGGGGGTGATGGTGTTGAAATTCTGGGCGTTGATATCAAAAATATTGGAGAGTTCCTGGATTTCTTTGAGCGAAATGCCCATATCCTTCAACTTGAGGATAAATTTAAGGCGCAGGATGTCGTCTCGGGTATAGGTTCGCGTCCCGCCTATCAGCCGATTCGATTTGCCCAGAACGCCGATTTCTTCGTAGTAGCGGATGGTACGGGTGGTGATCCCGAGTTTTTTTGCCAGTGCACCGATTTGGACTGATTCTTGGGTGTTCATTCTCTATCCTTTCAGGATTCCACGATCCGGCGTCTCCGTAAGGTATCGTGTCAGCATACCTAAAGAGCCTGTCCCTAATGAAGGCTGCTGTTTTATACAAAGTTTTACCTTTACGTAATCTATGGATTTATCATAGCATGCTTTTTCCTGTTATGTCAATTTTTTATTTTTAAAAAAATATCATTATACCAAAGAGATGGTATGGAGGGGCGAAGAATTGAGGGAAAAATCTTGACCCTTACGTAAACTTTATATATATAGGCAAAATAATAAAAAAGATTAAAATTGGTGGCCCACTGTCATGAGAATGGAAGGCTGAAGGTTGAACACACAGAAGAACAGCGGAAGATGCGAGATGCCAGGATCCCCTCGATCCATGAGGAAACAAGTGAGATCCGGCGCGTGGTGATCGGCACGGCCCTGACCAGCTGAAGGCAGCAATGAGAGGAACGAACGGTTCGACGATGGAGACGACGATGGAATTTACGCGTGAGATTTACTGGAATGTCGGGCACGGGGCGAGCACCCTGGTGCCGATGTACCTGCTGGTGATCATCGCCCTGGCGGTGCTGGTGTACGGTTTCCGGCAGCGGATTACGGTGTACCGGCAGGGCCTGCCGCTGGACCGCACCGACCAGTTGGGAGAGCGGGTGGTCGAGATGCTGAAGAACGTCCTGTTGCAGACGAAGGTCACCCGGGTTGTCTGGCCGGGCCTGCTGCACGGCCTGTTCTTCTGGGGGTTCTTCCTGCTGCTGATCGGCACCACCCTGATCGTCATCCAGGCCGATTTCACCGACCTGCTGTTCGACATCAAGTTCCTTACGGGCACCTTCTACAAGATCTTCTCGATCGTCCTCGACCTCGCCGGCCTGGTGGCCATCGTCATGCTCGGCGGGCTGCTGTTCCGGCGCTATGTCCTGAGGCCGGAGGGGCTGATCACCAAGCCCGACGACGCGATCATGCACGGGCTGATGCTGACCATCCTGATCACCGGCTTCGTCATCGAGGGGGCGCGGATGGCGGTCACCGAGACCGGGACGCCGCTGGCCCCGTGGTCGCCGGTCGGCATGGCCTTTGCCGGGCTGCTGTCGGGGGCCGGGGAGGGGACCCTGCTGGCGATCCACAAGCTGACCTGGTGGTTCCATCTGCTGCTGGTCATGGCCTTCATCGGCCTGATCCCGTTCACCAAGTTCCGCCACATCCTGACGACGAGCGCCAACTACCTCTTCGCCGACCGCGGCCCCAAGGGCAAGCTGGTCAGCCTCGACCTCGAGAACGAGGAGTCCGAGACCTTCGGCGCCACCAGCCTCAAGGAGATGACCTGGAAGGACATCTTCGACGCCGACGCCTGCACCCTGTGCAAGCGCTGCCAGGACCGCTGTCCGGCCTGGGCCACCGGCAAGCCGCTGTCGCCGATGACGGTCGTCAACCAGATCGGCGAGGCGGCCTTCACCGCCCCCGACAGCCAGCTGATCGAGCTGATCGGCCGGGATGTGCTGTGGTCCTGCACGACCTGCCGGGCCTGCCAGGAGATCTGTCCGGCGGCGATCGAGCATGTCGGCAAGATCGTCGAGCTCAGGCGGAGCATGGTGCTGATGGAGGGCGAGTTTCCCGGCGACGAGGTCATGGCGGCGATGGAGGCCACCGAGGTCAACGGCAATCCGCTGGGCATCGGCTACGCCACGCGCGGCGACTGGGCCGAGGGCCTGGGGGTGAAGACCGTGGGCGAGGATGGCGATGTCGACATCCTCTACTTCGTCGGCTGCTACGCCAGCTTCGACAAGCGCAATATCGCCGTCGCCAGAGCCTTCATCCAGCTGTGCCAGGCGGCCGGGATCAGGGTCGGGATCCTCGGCAAGGAGGAGAAGTGCTGCGGCGAGCCGATGCGCAAGATGGGCAACGAGTACCTCTACCAGACCCTGGCCCGGGAGAACATCGAGCTGATCAATGCCGCCGGGGTGCAGAAGATCGTCACCACCTGCCCCCACTGCTACAACACCCTGGCCAAGGATTACCGCGATCTGGGGCTGGAGGTGGCGGTCGAGCCCTATACCGTGTTCCTCGAGGAGCTGATCGGCGACGGCCGGCTGCAGATCAAGGCTGACGATCTGGCCTGCACCTACCACGATTCCTGCTATCTCGGCCGCCACAACGATATCTACGACCCGCCGCGGGCCCTGCTCCGGGCGGCCGGCGGCACCATCACCGAGATGGCGAAGAACCGGGCCGAGGCCTTCTGCTGCAGCGCCGGCGGCGGCCGGATCATGGCCGAGGAAAAGATCGGCGAGCGGATCAATATCCGTCGGGTGCGGATGGCGCAGGCCACCGGGGCCGGGGTGCTGGTGTCGAACTGTCCCTTCTGCCTGACGATGTTCGAGGACGGGGTCAAGGGGGCGGGGGTCGAGGAGTCGCTGCGTCCCCGGGATATTGCCGAGATCCTGGCGGAACGGATCGCCAAATAGGTTGTCGGCTGCGGCCGGCGCCATCACAACCGGGAGCTATCCCGCGAAGAACTGGAGGAGATACGATGAAGATACTGGTGTGCATCAAGCAGGTTCCGGATATGGAATCGAAATTCAAGGTGGCGGCGAGCGGGACGTGGTACGACACCGCCGATCTCGCCTGGCGGATGAACGAGTACGACGAGTATGCGGTGGAGCAGGCGGTGCAGGTCAAGGAGCAGGTGGGGGATGCCGACCTGACCGTGCTGTGCATCGGCGGCGATCAGGTCAAGGAGACGATGAAGAAGGCGCTGGCGATGGGCTGCGATCGCGGGGCCCATGTCGCCGACGACAAGGCGGCGGAGAAGGAACCGTTCGAGATCGCCGGGATCATCGCCGAGTTTGCCCGGGACAAGCAGTTCGACCTGATCTTCACCGGGATGCAGTCGCAGGATCGCGGCAGCGCCCAGGTCGGGGTGCTGGTGGCGGAGATGCTGGGGATCCCGAGCATCTCGACGATCGTCCAGTTCGCCTACGCCGACGGGCGGATCGAGACCCGGCGCGAACTCGAAGGCGGGGTCAAGGCGGTGGTGAAGACCACGGTCCCGGCCCTGGTGACCTGCCAGCTCGGCCTCAACACCCCCCGGTATCCGACCCTGCCCAACATCATGAAGGCGAAGAAGAAGGAGCTGCTGTCGCTGCCGGTGGCCGACCTGCTGAAGGTCGATGCCCGCCAGGCGACGGCGAAGATGTACTTCCCGGCGAAAAAGGGCGGCGGCCTGGTGCTGGAGGGGGAGATCGGGCAGCTGGCCGACCAGCTGATCCAGATTCTGAAGGAAAAAACCGGCGTTCTGGCCTAGGAGGGAACGATGAAGATATTGCTTGTAGCGGAATACAGGGATGGCAAGCTGCTGGGCAGCGTCAACGAACTGATCGCCTTCGCGGCGAAGATGGGCGCCGACAGCGCGATGTTTGTGGTCGGCAGCGAGGCGGCACTGCCGGCCTACGCCGGCAAACTCTATCTGGCCGAGGCCTCGGCCTGCGGCGAGTTCAATCCGGATGTCCACAAACAGCTGCTGCTCGATGTGGTGGCGAAGGAGCAGCCGGAGATGATCGCCTTCTGCCATTCGTCCTACGGCTGGGACCTGGCGCCGCGGCTCGCCTTCGCCCTGAAGGCGGCGCAGGTGTCGGAGGTGGTCGAGGTCGAGGACGGGGCGCTGGTGGTGCCGGCGTGCAACGCCAAGCTGCGTCGAGCCGTCGCCCCGAAGACCAAGCAGATTGTCGTGACCCTGCAGGCCGGGGCCTTCGGGCTGGCCGAGGCGCCGTCCGGCAGCCCGACGGTGGAGAAGATCGGCGGCGGCGGTGGCGGCCGGCTGGAGTTCGGCGGCTATGAGGCGGCCGAGGCGGGCGGGGTCGATCTGACCAAGGCCGAGATCATCGTCAGTGCCGGCCGCGGGATCGGCAAGCCGGAGAACGTGGCGTTGATCGCCGCCCTGGCCAAGGCGTTGAAGGGCGAATACGGGGCGAGCCGGCCGGTGGTCGATTCCGGCTGGGTCGAGCACAAGCGCCAGGTCGGCACCACCGGCCAGACGGTGACGCCGAAGCTCTACCTCGCCTGCGGCATCTCCGGGGCGATCCAGCACCTCGCCGGGATGAAGAAATCGGAGTTCATCATCGCCATCAATACCGACAAGGATGCGCCGATCGGCGATGTCGCCGACGTCCTGGTGGTCGCCGATCTCAAGCAGTTCGTGCCGCTGCTGACCGAGAAGATCATGGCGCTGTAAGGGAGGCCGGGATGCTCGAAGAAATATTCAACCGGCTGCCGGAAGCCTTCGTTCCCGGTGCCGTCGACGCTCCGGTCAGCTTCTATTTTACGCTCGGGGAGACGAAGCGGACGGTTCACGTCTCCCCCGATGCCTGCAAGGTCGAGACGGGAAAGACAGTCGACAATGCCGACTGCGTCTGCAAGACCAGCCCGGAATTCTTCCTGCGTATCTGGCAGGACGACTATCGGCCGGGGATGAAGGATTTTTTCTCCGGAACGATCAAGTCCAACAATCCCGGAGCATTGCAGTCTTTTCTGCGCTGTTTCGGTAAAAAAGCCTGAGGCGGCGGCAGGACGGGGATACCGCCTGCCGCTGTCAACGCAAGGAAAACGGAGGGTTCAGCAGGATGGAATATTTGACCGAAATCAAGGTGAGAGGGTATCACGCCGATTTTTACGGCCACGTCAACAACGCCCGTTATCTCGAATTTTTCGAGGAAGATCGCTGGGCGCATCTGGAATCGACGATCGATCTCCTGGAATGGGCGGCCAAGGGCCTGAGCTTTCTCGTCGTCAACATCAATGTTAATTATCGCAAGGCCGTCGGCGTCGGAGAGATTGTCCATGTTTCGACCGAGATCGAGAAGATCGGCCGCAAGAGCGCGGTGCTGCTGCAGAAAATCATCCTCAAGAGGACAGGGGAGGTTGCCGCTGACGCCAAGATTACCTTCGTTATCGCCGACCGTTCCGGTCGGGCGATGACCCTCGAAGGCGAGGTACGCGGACAGATTGAGAGACTGGGAAGGAGCGTTCCCAACTGAGCGCACGAATTGTAACGATGCACGGGCTGAGCAGTTGCCTGACCATTGATCATATTCCGGACGGATATTGCTGCGGCAAGAGCAATTCTTGTTGACAGTGATCCTGTCGGTATATTACACAAACGTAAAGGTAAACTAGAGCAGCGTAATTTCGTATGATTATGAATTTATGAACGAAATTGTCACCGCAAGGTGATGGGCAAGAGCGAGGAGGAGGCAGTATATCGACAGGGGGTGTTCACCGCTGCAGGTGGACACGTAAAATGAACCCGCTCAAGGGGAGAGAAGCATGAAGAAGACAATTTCTGCACTGGCACTGGTCACATTGTTTACCGCGACTTCCGCATTGGCATCGGGCTACCGGATTCCGGAACAGTCGGTTGATTCGACGGCCAAGGCCGGTGCCAACGTGGCCTCCGCCAGCCGTGCCGATGCGGCCTACTACAATCCGGCCAACATGTCATGGCTCAGCGATGGCTGGCAGGCCCAGGCGGACCTGACCTATATCCACCTGACGTCGATCTCGTACGAGGATTATCGCTCACCGTATTTCGATGCCGAATCAGAGGACGAGAACTTCCTCTTGCCAACCGGTTTTCTGGTCTCCCCCTTTTATGGGGATTTCCGTTTCGGTCTGTCGATCACCGCCCCCTATGGTCTGGCCAAACGCTGGAATGATCCGTACCCACGGGCGACTGCCCAGGAATTCTCTATCACCGTCATGGATTTCAACCCGACCGTCTCCTACAAGATCAACGACATGGTCTCGATCTCCGGCGGACCGCGGTTGGTTTACAGCGAGGCCAGGGTGGAGACCGATGCCAGATATGTGGGAACCCCAGCTGTCATGACAGTGGATGGGGATACCACGGAGTGGGGGTATAATCTGGCCGTCGCCGTCAAACCCTCCGAGGAGCTGAATTTCTCCGCCACCTACCGGTCCAATGTCGACCTCGATTTCGAGGGTGATGTCGACCTCTATCTCGGCAGGACCCTGCCGACCAGAGATGGGGAAGTCTCCATTCCGGCCCCGGCGGTCCTGACCCTTGCCGCCGCCTTCGAGCCGGTCGAGGCCCTGACTGTCGAATTGTCCTGGGACCGGACCTTCTGGTCGGAGTACGAGGAGCTCGATTTCGATTTCTTCCCGGCCGTAGGTTCTCCTTTCGAAACTCCCAAGACGAAAGACTGGGACGACAGCAGCGCCTATCGCATCGGCCTCAGCTATCAACTCGACGAGACCTGGACCCTGATGGGCGGTATCGCCTATGACGAAACCCCGGTGCCGAAGGAGACCATCGGGTTTGAACTCCCTGATTCCGACGCCTGGTTGTTCTCGGTTGGAACCCAGTATAAGGTCAACGAGAAGATGGATGTTGGTATGGCCCTCCTCTATGACTACAAGGAAGAACGTGAAGTCACGGTTACCCCGCTTGGCACCGCTTATGGCGAATTTACCGACGCCTCGGCGATTCTGGTGACCGTTGGCCTGAACTACAAGTTCTGATCTTTTTTCAACGGTAACAAAAAAGCCCTTGCCGCTCTGCGTTGCAAGGGCTTTTTTTGTGCAGGAGGGAGAGGTCTCAGAGACCGCGCATATATTCCGGTTTCAGGCCGATGTTGCCCTGGAGGGCCTGGTCGATCAGGTTCAGTGTCCTGGCCTTGTCGTGCGGCAGATGAGCCTTGATCGGCAGATAGTTGGAGGCGTGGTTGGCGTGGAAATAGCCGTCGCTGAGATTGGTCGCCGCCAGCATCCGCCGCAGTTCGGCCAGCATCCCGTCCGGACCGGGGAGGACGAAGCGGCCCTCCCGCCAGTCGGTGTAGAGAGGCGTTCCCGGGGTCAGCATCAGGCTCAGCACCCCGACATATTCGGGGTCGATCGCCGATAATACCCGGCCGGTCGCCTCGGCATGGGCGGCTGACCGTTTTTCCTGGGCGATACCGAGCATCACGGTGATCGACAGCTTGATCCCGGCGGCACGGATCTTCCGGCCGGTCTCAATCATCCGTGCCGAATCCGCCCCCTTGACGATCGCCCGCAGGGTCACGTCGTCTCCCGATTCGAGGCCCAGGTAGGCGATGGCGAGGCCGAGGTCGCGCAACTCCTCGAGCTGCTCGGGGGTCTTGCCCCGGATGCTCCTGGTGTTGGCATAGGTGCCGACCCGGGTCACCCAGGGGAGTTGTTCGCGAATCGCGGTCAACAGGGAGACGAGGCGCTTCTGGGGCAGGATCGGGGCGTCGCCGTCGCAGAGGAACAGGCGGTTCTGGCGACGGCAGTAGGTCCGGGCGAACTCGATATCGCTCTCGATGGTCGCCTCGTCCTTCAGCGTAAAACGGGTCCCCTTGTACAGGTTGCAGAAGGTGCACTTGTTGTGCGAGCAGCCCCTCGTGACCTGCAGCAGGATGGAATTCGCCTCGCTCGGGGGGCGGAAGATGTTGCCTTGATAGTCCATGTCTGTTCCTCGATGTTGCCCGGAGATCGATGTTCTGCCCGCCCGGCCTGCCGGGTGGCGTGTTGCCGGTGATGGTAGTTTTACAATTGACGGAGACGAGCATATGCATACCACAGATTCAGCATTTCCTCACCTGTTTCGACCTCTTGACCTTGGCTTCATCACCATCCGCAACAGGGTCCTGATGGGATCGATGCATACCGGACTGGAAGAGGAGCCTGACGGCTTCAGGCGGATGGCCGCCTATTTCGGTCTGCGGGCCGAGGGCGGGGCCGGGCTGATCGTCACCGGCGGCGTCGCCCCCAACCGCTCCGGCTGGGTCGCGCCCTTTTCGCTCCGGCTGGCGTCAGCGTCACAGCTCGACGGTCATGAACTCATTACCGAGGCGGTACATGATCAGGGCGGGGCGATCTGCATGCAGATCCTCCATGCCGGCCGCTATGGCTACCATCCGCTCTGTGTCGCACCGTCGAAGCTCAAGGCGCCGATCAATCGCTTTTCGCCCTGGGCCTTGAGCCGGCGCGGGATCAGGAAAACCATCGACGATTTCATCCGCTGCGCGGTCCTGGCGCGCCAGGCCGGCTACGACGGGGTCGAGATCATGGGCTCGGAGGGCTACCTGATCAACGAGTTCATCGCCGCCAGGACCAACAAGCGCAGCGACGAGTGGGGCGGCTCCTTCGCCAACCGCATCCGGTTGCCGGTGGCGATCGTCCACGGTATCCGGGAGAAGGTGGGGGAACGGTTCATCATCATCTACCGCCTGTCGATGCTCGATCTGGTCGACAACGGCAGTTCCTGGGAGGAGGTGGTCGAACTGGCGGCCGCGATCGAGCAGGCCGGGGCCACCATGATCAACACCGGCATCGGCTGGCATGAGGCCCGGGTGCCGACCATTGCGACCATCGTCCCTCGGGCGGCATTCACCTGGGTCACCCGCCGTCTGATGGGGGCGGTCGGGATCCCGCTGATCACCAGCAACCGGATCAACACCCCGGAGGTGGCCGAGCAGGTGCTGGCCGCCGGAGAGGCGGACATGGTCAGCCTGGCCCGACCCTTTCTGGCCGACCCTTTCTGGGTCCGCAAGGCCGGCGACAACCGGGCCGACGAGATCAATACGTGCATTGCCTGCAACCAGGCCTGTCTCGACCATATCTTCACCCGGAAGACGGCCTCGTGCCTCGTCAATCCCCGCGCCTGCCATGAGACGATCAGACCTTTCACCAAGGTCGTTTCATCGAAACGGATCGCCGTGATCGGGGGTGGGCCGGCCGGCCTGTCGTGCGCGGTGACCGCCGCGGCCCGGGGACATCGGGTCACCCTGTTCGAGGCCGCCGGTGAGGTCGGTGGCCAGTTTCTGCTGGCCCGGGCGATACCGGGCAAGGAGGAGTTCGCCGAGACGCTGCGCTATTTCCGGGTGCAACTCGCCAGGTACAATGTTGAAATCCGGTTGTCTTGTCGGGTGACGGTCGACGATGTGCGGGAATACGACGAGATCGTCATCGCCACCGGGGTCAGGCCGCGGCCGGTGGCGATCGAGGGGGCCGACCTGCCCCATGTTCACGGCTATGCCGAGGTGATCGGCGGCCGGGCGACGGTTGGCCGGAGGGTCGCCATCATCGGCGCCGGCGGTATCGGCTTCGATACTGCCGCCTTCCTCCTTGAAAGAGGGGCGGCAGCCTCCGGCATCGATGATTTTCTCGACGCCTGGGGGATCGACCGCCAGTATCGGCAACCAGGGGGGCTGAAAAAGCCGGTGTGGCCCGAGCCGCGCCGGGAAATTCATCTCCTGCAGCGCAAGTCGCGCAAGCCGGGGGAAGGGCTGGGCAAGACCACAGGGTGGATTCACCGCTCGCTGCTGAAGAAGAACGGGGTCAGATTCTGGAGCGGGGTCGAGTACCGGCGCATCGATGGCCAGGGGCTATGGATCCGCCATGCCGGCGAGGAACAGCTGATCGCGGTCGATACGGTGGTGATCTGCGCCGGCCAGGTGTCGGAACGGGGATTGGCCGAGAACATCGCGACCGCCGGCCACAGGTGCCATATCATCGGTGGGGCGCTGGAGGCCGGGGAGCTTGACGCCGAACGGGCGATTCTGCAGGGGATGGAACTGGCCGACCGGCTATAACCCGGATGTGTCGCCACCGCCGGGAGCAGGGCCGTGGCGATGACGATGCGGGGCAGCACCTGAACCCCATGCGATCCCTTCAGCGGCGGCATCGCCGGTGACCGTGCCGAAAGAACGCGGTGCCGGTGCAATCGCCGTTGCGTCGAGGTGGCATAGGTTTCAGAAGTCGACGCTCTCCTGCCGTTCCCGGGCGAGCAGTTGCTGTTCACAGCGTCGGGCATACCGCTTTTCGCCGGCGAGTAGTTCCTGTTCGAGTTCCCGGCACCTCTTTTTCTGGACATCCTTCTTTCGCTTCAGGTCCCTGTCGGGGTCCTTTTCCAGCTCCCGCTTGATTTTTTTCAGTTTCTTCCACTGGTCCCGGTAGTTGTCGTACAGGGCCGACCACCGTTCCTCCTCATCGGCGTCATAGGCAACGACGCCAAGCTGGTCGGCACTATAGGCGACGGAGAGCCTGGTCTCGCAGAACCGGCAGTGCCCTTCCTTGATATAACAGGTATGAGGCTCGTATCGGCCGTCGAAACGCTTTCTGCCGGAAGCGTCGTATTCGAGGCTGTAGGATTTGTCGCAGACGGGACAGAAAAAATAATATGTCGCCATTCCCCAGATCTCGCCTTCGCGTTGTTCGATCGTGTTCCTGCCTTTATCTTTTTTGGCCATGGTGTACCTCCGGGACAGATCCGGTCGGATTGTTGGACGGGAGCACCGCCTCGGGATTCAGAAGGGAATACTGTCCTCCAGTCGACGGGCGGTCATCAGCTGGTGGCATTGTTCGAGATATTGCTCGTTTCTGGTGATCATCTTTATCTCCAGTCGTTCCAGCTTCCGCTTCAGTTTGGACTTCTTCGTCATCAGGTCGACGGTCGGATTTTCCTTGAGCAGCTGTTTGATCTTTTTCATCTGCCGCTGCCGTTTATCATGTCTGGCCGCTAAGCGACGGCGACGTTCCTCGGCCGCTGCATCATAGGCCAGGATACAGAGATGATCGGCATCATAGGCGAGGTAGAGTGCTGTTTCGCAGTACCGGCAGCGCCCTTCCTTGATGAAACAGGTGTATTCGTCGTACTTGCCGTCATAGATCTTTCTGCCGGAGGCATCGTAGCGGATGCGGTACGGTTTGTCGCAGACCGGGCAGGAGAAATGGCAGGTCTCGGGGATGCCGATTTCCTGGTCCAGGTGGGCAGTGTCGTCAATCATCGTGTACCTCCCGGGGTGGTGGATTTGTGGAGTTCTCTATTGTAGCGAAGAAAATGCGCCAAGGTCAATCGGATGTCGGTGGAAAAAACGCTCCCCGGTCGGCATCGGGTCATTGTTTACCGGAGAGATCCCGGTCCGGATCGGCTTCCTCGCTCCGCCCGTCGGTTGCTTGTCCCGGTCTCGTCGGCGGAACCTGATCCTGACCGTCGCGGTCATAGAGTCGGGCCGCGGCGAGGAGCAGGAAGCCAATGGTGAGGATCGGACCAAGGAGGGGTAGGAGACCGCTTATTGCGGGATAACCGGCAGCAACGGCCAGATCGGGGGCGAAATACTTCAGGAAGGCGTAGCTGGCGCCGGCCATCAGCACATAGAACCACCACGGGATCCTGGTGAAGATCGGCGGTCGCCTCCTTGACCGCCCGTTCATAGCTCCTCCAGTACGAGTGCGGCCATCTCCCGGACCTGCGGGCTGGGATCGGTCAGTCTGGCCTGTACCAGCTCGACCGCCTCCGTGGTGCCGATGATGCCGAGGATGCTGACCGCTTCGCCGCGCAGCAGCGGCTCCTCGCTGCGAAGCACCCGGCGCAGGGAAGGGATCGCCTGGGCCAGCCGCTCCGGCTGCAGGCGCTTCAGTTCTTCGAACAGGATCGAGACCCCGAGCCGGACGGCAAAGCGCCGGTCGGCGAGGATCTCGCCGGTCCAGTCGTAGTAGCGCGGATCCCGGCGGAACATGGCGACGATATTGTCGACATGGCCCATGTCGAGGAAATCGGCGATTACCCGCTGCAGTTCTTCATCGCTGACCTGACCCATGCTGCTCCTGCACATTTCTGTTCGTCTCTTCGAGGCCGTTGTCCCCCTCTCCCACTGTGCTGGCAAACATCGGTAAAGGCAAGGGAATTCTGGCGGTTGCGGGCGGCAAGGGGCAAGTGCCCGACGTTTAGGGGCAGCCCTACTCTCCGTTGCCGTTATGGCGGTCCATGGCCACCAGTTCGGCGTAGTAGCCGCCGGCGGCCATCAGTTCCTCGTGGCTGCCCTGTTCGACGATGCGGCCATGCTGCATGGCGACGATATGGTCGGCCCGGCGGATGGTGGAGAGACGGTGGGCGATGACCAGCGAGGTCCGTCCCTTAAAGCTGTCGGCGATCGCCTCCTCGAGGATATTCTCCGATTCGGTGTCGATGGCGGCGGTGGCCTCGTCGAGGACCAGGATGGCGGGGGCGCGACAGAGGACCCGGGCGAAGGCGAGCAGTTGTTTCTCGCCGGAGGACAGCTCATGTCCTCCCTCGCCGATGAGGGTGTCGAGGCCGAGCGGCAGTCGGCCGACAAAGCGTGCCATCCCGGTGCGGGCGAGGATCGCCTCCACCTCCGGCCGGTTGCGGCCGCTGTTCATGACGATGTTGGCGAGCAGGCTGTCCTGCAGGATCAACACGTCCTGGAGGACGACGCCGACGATGGTGCGGAGATCGGCGAGGGCGAAGCGGGCGATGTCGATGCCGTCGATGGTGATCGTCCCGGCCTGCGGTTCATAGAAGCGCAGCAGCAGGTTGACCAGCGTCGTCTTGCCGGAGCCGGTGGTGCCGACAAGGGCGACGGCCTGGCCGGGCCGCAGGGTCAGCGACAGGTCGTGGAGGACGGGCTGGTGCTGGTCGTAGCTGAAGCGGACCTTATCGAAAAGGAGTTCGCCCCGGATAGCCGCCGGTTTGTCGATCGGCCGGTCGGCCTCGGCGATCCGGCTTTCGGTGTCGAGCAGCTGGAAGATCCGTTCGGCCGAGGCCATCGCCGACTGGACAATCGAGTATTTCTGCGACAGCTCCCTGAGCGGCTGGAAAAACAGGCGCATGTAGGAGATGAAGGCCACCAGCTCGCCGAGGGTGAGGCGGGAGCGGAGGATCTCGCCGCCGCCGTACCACAGGATCAGGGCGGTGGCGAGGCTGCTCAAGAACTCGGTGATCGGCATGAAGGTGCCGAAGAGGCGGATCTGGCTCAGGGTCCGCTCGAGATAGCCGTGGCTCAGATCCTCGAATTCCCGGCGGCTCTTGCCCTCCCGGCCGAACAGCTGCAGGATGCTCATGCCGCTGATCGCCTCCTGGAGGAAGCTGTTGAGCCGGACCAGCTGGCGGCGGATCGCCCGGAAACGGGCGCGGGCCAATCGGGCGAAGAGGACGGTGACGAGGGCCGAGAGCGGGACGAAAATGGTCATCAGCAGGGCCAGTTCGACATTCATCAAAAACAGCAGGACGAGGATGCCGACCAGGCGGACCATTTCGTTGAACAGGGTGACCATCACCGAGGTGAACATCTCGTACATGTTCTGGATATCGTTGGTCAGACGGGTGACCAGACGGCCGGTGGGGTGGTCGTTGAAGAACTGCAGGTCGAGGCGGAGGACGTGGGCGAACAGGTCCTGGCGGATGCGGTGCATGATCGACTGGCCGATCCATTCCAGGACGATGGTCTGGACGAAGGTGGTGCCGAAGACGAGGATCACCAGCAGCCCATACCACAGCGAGGTCGTGGCCAGTCCGGCGAGCCGGACGGCACCGTCGAGGTTGGTCGCGGTGATGAAGCCGTCGATGCCGTGCTGGAGCAGGGCGGGCAGGGCCAGGGTGCCGCCGGTGACGAAGAAGGACAGCAGCACCGCGGCGGCAAGGGCCGGCCAGTGGCGGGTGCTGTACCGGAGGATGCGGCCCCAGATGTTGATGTCGCTCAGCGAGCCGGCCCTGCCGCCTTCATCGTAGCCGAAATCCTTCATCCTGCCGCCCCCTCGCCGGCCTGCGGCCGCATCTGTTTGTCGTACATCGAGCGGTAGAGGGAACTGGCGGCGAGGAGCTCGTCGTGGCCGCCGGCGCAGACGATCCGGCCCTCGTCGAGGACGACGATCCGGTCGGTGAGGGACAGCATCTTGATCCGGTTGGAGACGATCAGCACGGTCTTGCCGGCGAACCGCTGCCGCAGGCCGGCGAAGACCTCATGCTCGGTGGCGACGTCGACCGCCGACAGACCGTCGTCGATCACCAGCACCGGCCGGTTGCAGAGCAGGGCGCGGGCCAGGGCCAGGCGCTGGCGCTGGCCGCCGGAGAGCTTGACGCCGCGCTCGCCGATGAGGGTGGCGTAGCCGTCGGGCAACTCGCGGATCTCGTCATCGATCGCGGCGGAGCGGGCCGCCTCGATGATCTCCTCCTGGCTCGCCTCGGGCCGGCCGAGGGCGATATTGGCGGCGACGGTGTCCGAGAACAGGACCGGTTCCTGGCCGACATAGGCGATATGGGAGCGGATGAAGGCCAGCGGCAGGCTGTTGACATCGCGGCCGCCGAACAGGATCCGCCCGTCCGGCACGGGATAGAGGCGGGCCAGGAGGCGACAGAGGGTCGACTTGCCGCTGCCGGTGCGACCGGTGATGCCATGGATGCCGGGACCGATCTCGAGATCGATGTCGCCTAAGGCCGGCGGCATGTCGGGGGCGTACCTGAAGGTCAGGCCCCGCAGAATGAAGGACGGTTGGGCGAGCGGCGGTTCGCCGCTGTCGGCGATATCGGGCAGGGCCGCCTGGCTGGTGAGCAGGTGGTGGATGCGGTTGAGCGAGGTCAGGCCGCGCTGGACGATATTGGCCACCCAGCCGATGGCCATCATCGGCCAGACCAGCATCGCCAGGTAGGAGATGAAGGCGACGAAGTCGCCCATGGTCAGGACCTCGGCGATGACCAGCCGGCCGCCGACAAGGAGGATGATCAGCATGCCGAGGTTGCCCGCCAGGGTAGCGATCGGGCTGATCAGGCCCTGGATGAAGGCGACGGCGATGTTGCTCTTCACATACTTGCGGCCGAGGCGGTCCAGCTGTGCGGCCTGGAATTTCTCCATCGTATAGGCCTTGATCAGGCGGATCGAGACGACGGTGGAGCGGGAGAATTCGGTGAGCAGGGAAAACTGCTCCTGCACCGTGGTGAAGCGATGGTGCAGCCGGCCGGCCAGGCTGCGGGTGAACCAGGCGAGAAAGGGCATCGGCAGCAGGGCCAGGAGGGTGAGCTGGACGTGGATATGGAGCATGAAGACGATGGTCGCCACCGACATCACCAGGGCGTCGGCCGCCGCCACCATGCCCATGCCGCAGGCCATCTGGACGGCGGCGAGGTCGTTGCTCGAGTGGGCCATCAGGTCGCCCGGGGTATGGCGCTCGAAAAATGGGGCGTCCATCCTCAGCAGATGCGAGAAGATCCGGTTGCGCAGCGCCTCCTCGAGCAGGCGGGAAAAGCCGATGATCAGGTAGCGCCAGACAAAGCGGAGGCCGGCGACGGCGATGGCGATCAGGATGACCAGGGCCGCCAGCAGCAGCAGGTCGGTGCGGCTGATGGTGCGCGCGGCGAGGCCGTCGACCCCGTGCTTGATGATCCGCGGGATGACCAGTTGGAGAAAATCGACCACGATCAGGGCGGTGAGGCCGGCCGTCAGGCGCAGCCGGTGCCGGGTGAAGGAGGGCCGGAGCAGCTCGAGAAGCTGGGCGAGGCCGGCCGGATTCGGGCGAGCCGGCTCGGGCCTGTCTGGAGAAGTCGTTTCCACGGAGAACTCCGGGCACCAGGTAGCGGGAGAGGCGGAAAGAATCGAAGGAGACCGTCTCGATGATTCAGCGGGCCATCTCCTCAGCTATAACAGACAATGGTCTGAAACCCAAGGAGAAAGCGCCGCGGCGGGTGGGGGTGTTCGGCAAATGGCCCTTCGCGGCGGCGATGGGGTCGTTTTTTTCGATCAGGATGATTATGCTTTTCAGCACGCGGCGACAGGCGCTGTCAACATCCCGGAAAAGCAGGAGCGGCAATGGCGGAGTTCATCATCGAGACCAGGGAGCTGGAGAAAATATACACTATCGGCGAGCGGCGGGAACATATCCTCAAGGGGGTCAGCCTGCAGATCGAGGCCGGGGCGTTCATCGTCGTCGCCGGTTCGTCCGGCAGCGGCAAGACGACCCTGCTCAGCCTCCTCTCGGGCCTGGATCGGCCGACTTCGGGGACGATCCTGCTGTCCGGCCGCGATATCACCGGGCTGAGCGAGGACGAACTGGCGCCGATCCGCAATGTCGAGACCGGCTTCGTCTTCCAGGCCTTCCATCTCGTGCCGTCGCTGACCGCCATCGAGAATGTCATGTTCCCGGCGGAACTGCGCGGCGACCGGCAGGCCCCGGCCAAGGCCGAGACGCTGTTGCGGCGGGTCGGCCTGTGGGAGCGGCGGGACAATTATCCGCAGCAGCTGTCCGGCGGCGAGAAGCAGCGGGTGGCGATCTGCCGGGCCCTGATCAACCGGCCGAAGATCGTCTTTGCCGACGAGCCCACCGGCAATCTCGATTCCGACAACAGCCGCGGCATCGTCGATCTGCTGGCCGGGCTGCACCGGGAGGAAAACACCACCCTCGTCCTCGCCACCCACAGCCCGGAGATTGCAGCCCGTGCCGACCGGGTCATCGTCCTGCGCGACGGCCGGATCGTCGAGGGTCGGGAGGGGAGCTGATGCTGCATCGCCGCTTCCTCCTCCGCGAGATCTGGCAGGGCCGGAGACAGGCCCTGATCTTCATCTTCTGCGTCGCCCTGTCGCTGGCCACGACCGTCGCCCTGAACGGCTTCCGCCGCGACATCGATCGCAGCATCACCGGTGATGCCCGCGCCCTGCACGGCGGCGACGTCATCCTCCATTCCCACTACGAGCTGTCGCCGGGCCTGCGGCAGGCGCTCGACCGCCTGCAACGGCAAGGGAAGATCGCGGCCGCCGTCGATACCTATGGCTTCTATTCGCTGATCCGCAGTTCCCGGGGCGAGCGGACCCAGTTTGCCAATCTCAAGGTGGTGGGCGAGGGCTACCCGTTCTACGGCCGGGTCAGCCTGCAGTCGGGGCGGCGGCTCGACCAGGTCCTCAAGGCGGGGGAGATCGTCGTCGCCCCCGAGGTCCTCGACCGGCTGCAGGTGCGGATCGGCGACCGGATCCACATCGGCGAGGCCCTGCTGCGGGTAGCCGATGTGGTGACATTTGAGGCGGCACGGCCGGTCGACCTGTTCAGTTTCGGGCCGCGGGTCTTCGTCGCCGCGGCCGACCTGACGGTACTCGATCTGATCAAAAAGGGCAGTCGGGTCAACTACGAAACCCTGGTCAAGGCCAGCCGGGACAGCGAGGTCGAGCCGCTGGCGGCTGAGCTGCGGGCCGGCTCGATCGCCGGTCAGGAGCGGGTCGAGACCTTTCGTACCGCCGGGTCCCGGATCAAGCGCTTCTTCGACAACCTCCTGTTCTTTCTCTCGCTGATCTCGCTCTTCACCCTGCTCCTCGCCGGGATCGGGATGCAGAGTTCGCTCGCCGCCCTGCTGCGGGAAAAGGAGACGACCCTGGCCATCGTCAAGGCCCTGGGGGCGACCACAGGGTTTCTCTACCGCCATTACCTTGTCCTGGCCCTGCTCCTCGGGATCATCGGCAGCCTCGCCGGCAGCGTTGCCGGGATGGTGCTCGAAGGCTTTCTGCCGCGGCTCTTCACCGGCCTGCTGCCCCCCGGCAGCCAGGTCGAGGTCTCCATCCTCGACCTGGTGCAGGGAATGGCGCTCGGTCTCGCAGTCGTCTTCTTCTTCACCTTTCTGCCGCTGTCGCGCCTGAACCGGGTTAAACCGACGGCGATCCTTCGGCGGGAGGAGAACGACGGCAACCGGCGGGTCCTCTATTACCTCACCCGGGCCGTCGGTCTGGTTTTCCTCACGACCCTGGTCGTCCTGCAGCTCCGCGATCTCGAGGTCGGCCTGTGGTTCGTCGGCGGCAGCCTGGCGCTGATCCTGGTGGTGTCATTGCTCACCCGGCTCGTCCTCCGGCTGAGCCGGCGGCTGTCGCCCCGGCCGCTCGCCCTGCGGCTGGCGGTCCGCAGCCTGGTCCGGCCGGGCAACGCCACCCGCGCCATCGTCGTCACCTTGTCCTCGTCGCTGGCGATCCTGCTGGCCATTTTCCTGCTGGAGCGCAACCTGCGCCAGACCTTCATCGACTCCTATCCGGCCGCGGCCCCCAACCTCTTCTGTCTCGATATCCAGAAAGAACAGCGCGACGGCTTCCGCTCCCTGGTCGGCGGCGATGTCGAGCTGTTTCCGGTGGTGCGCGCCCGCCTGACTTCGATCAACGGCCAGCCGGTGGTCCGGGAGAAGGACGAGACGCCGCGCGGCGACAGCCTGACCCGGGAGTTCAACCTGACCTATCGCGACGATCTGCTGCCCGACGAGGAACTGCGGCGCGGGCGCAGCCTCTTCCGCGCCGCCAAGGACGGGCGTATCGGCCTGCAGGTGTCGATTCTCGACACCGTCGCCGAGATGGGCGACATGGAGATCGGCGACGTCCTGCGGTTCAGCATCCAGGGGGTACCGCTGGAGGCCGAGGTGACGAGCATCAGGACCAGGACCAGGTCCAAGCTCTACCCCTTCTTTTACTTCGTCTTCCCGCCGCCGTATCTCGAAAAGGCGCCGCAGACCTATTTCGCCGCCCTCCACCGGGCCAAGACGGAGATCCCCGGGCTGGAGAACCGCATCGTCACCGCCTTCCCCAATGTCAGCGTCATCAACATGGCCGCCAGTGCCGCCGAGCTCGGCGGCCTGATGCACCGGCTGGCCGGCATCATCACCTTTTTCGCCGCCTTCTCCCTGCTGGCCGGGGCCCTGATCCTGGTGAGCTCGATCCTGGCGACGCGGCTGGCCCGGGTGCGGGAGGCGGTGTATTACAAGATCCTCGGCGGCCGCTCCTCCTTCGTCCTGGCGGTGTTTTTTTACGAAAACCTGCTGCTTGGGCTGACCAGCGCCGTTTTTGCCGTCGTCCTCGCCCAGGCGATCAACTGGGCCGTCTGCCGCTTTGTCCTCGAGATCGCCGTCCGGGCCGATTGGATGGCAACGCTGGCGGTGATGACCGGGACAGTCGTGCTGGTGATCCTGCTCGGCGTGCTCAGTTCGGTCTTCATCCTGCGTCAGAAACCCGCCGATTTCCTGCGGCAACAGGGAGGAGAATAGCGGCGATGGGTCCCGGCGGCGACCACGGCCTGCCGGGGAGGCCGCCCTTGATTTCAGCTCGTGCTGCTGCTACAGTCGAAGGGTACCGGACCGGGTTCGGTCCCTCCCCCGGCTCGGTCTTCATTCGGCCGACCGCAACGACCGCAACGAATTTTGAGGACAGCCATGCTCCATCCCATCCTCGCCATCAGCATCGGTGCTTCCGCCGGAGCGGTGCTGCGCTGGCTGCTCGGCCTGACCCTCAATGCCGTGTTCCCGGCCATCCCGCTCGGAACGCTGGCCGCCAACCTGGTCGGCGGCTACCTGATCGGCCTGGCGATGACGGTGTTCGCCAATCTGCCCGGTCTGGCGCCGGAATGGCGGCTCCTGATCATCACCGGTTTTCTCGGCGGGCTGACCACCTTTTCCACCTTCTCCGCCGAGGTCACCGTCCTGCTCCAGCAAGGTCGTTATCTCTGGGCCGGGGTGGCGGTATCGATCCATGTCGCCGGTTCGCTGCTGATGACGATGCTCGGCATCGCCACCGTCGTGCTGGTACAACGTCTTTGATGAGGAGAGAGTGTATGCTTGGATTCCAACTCACCTTCTTTACCCAGCAGGACCGCAGGCACCATGGCGTTTCCCTCGGCCAGTGGCTGCTCGAGGTGGCGCAGGGGCTCGGCATCAACGGGGCGACGCTGATCACGGCGGCGGAAGGATTCGGTCATGACCGCAAGATCCGATCGGCGCATTTCTTCGAACTGACCGAGCAGCCGATCGAGGTGACGATGGCGGTCAGCGGCGAGGAGGCGGATCGTCTGTTTGTCCGGTTGAAGGACGAAGAGATCAATATCTTCTTCATCAAGACCCCGATCGAGTTCGGCATGACCGGAGAACTCTGATGTTCGACATGGTGCGTCGACTGCCCCAGGCGGTGTGGCTTATTGGCCTGATCAGCCTGGTCAACGATGCCGCTTCGGATATGCTGTACCCCTTGATTCCCCTGTATCTCGCCTCGGTGCTGATGGCCGGGCCGCGGACGCTGGGCATCATCGAGGGCATAGCCGAGGCGACCGCCAGCATCCTCAAGCTGTTTTCCGGCGTGATCGTCGATTATACCAGCCGGACCAAGGCCTGGATCGTATTCGGCTATGCCCTGGCCGGCTTCGGCCGACCGTTGATCGCCTTCATCTCCAGTTGGCCGTTTCTGCTCGCCATCCGCTTTGCCGATCGAGTCGGCAAGGGGTTGCGGACCTCCCCGCGCGATGCCCTGCTGGCGGCCAGCGCCGGCCCGGACATGCGCGGCCTGGCCTTCGGCCTGCACCGGGCGATGGATAACGCCGGGGCGGTCCTCGGTCCTGTGGTGGCCTCCCTGCTGCTGGGATTCGGGATGTCGCTTAAGGACATCTTCCTGTGGTCGATTGTCCCGGCAGTCCTCTGCCTGGTCCTGGCCCTGAAAATTCGTGAACCCGACAGGATCATCCGGGGCCCGGCAGTGAAGATATCCTGGCGGCTGCACGACATGCCGCCCGCCTTCCGCCGTTATCTCGTGATCGTCGCGATCTTTACCCTGGGAAATTCGTCGAACATGTTTCTCCTCCTCCGGGCCCAGGAACTCGGGGTGCCGCAGGCCCGGGTACCGCTGTTGTGGGCCGCCGTCTCCGCCGTGGCGATGCTGTTCTCGACGCCGCTGTCGGCGCTGTCGGACCGATGGGGCCGGGTCCGTCTGCTGCTTGTCGGCTACCTGACCTACGGGGTATTTTATCTCGCGATGGGGCTGATGCGCGGCAATGGCCTCGGCCTGTATGCCCTTTTCGGCTTTTACGGTCTGTTCATGGCTGCCACCGAGGGGGTGGAAAAAGCGATGGTGGCCGATCTCGCCCCCGAGGGCCGGAGGGGCACCGCCTTCGGCTGGTTCAACCTGACCGCCGGCCTCATGCTGCTGCCGGCCTCGATCCTGTTCGGCTGGCTGTACGAGCGATTCTCGTCGCTGCCGGCCTTTACCTTCTCCGGCGCCTGCTCGATCATCGCCGCCCTGCTGCTGGTTACATGGTTTCGCCCCGGGAGGCAAGGGAAGCGGGGGGAAGGGCGTGCCCGCAACACGGACGCCGGCACCGGCAAGGGAGGGTAATGCGTATGAAGATGGAGATTTGGCCGATACTGATCGTGGTTCTGGGGGTCCTTGTCGCATCGTGCCGCGACGACCCGGAGCCGCCGGCGGCGCCGGCGGAGCCGGACAAATCCTCCCTGACCATCGTCGCGGTCGGCGACAGCCTGACCGCCGGCTACGGCATTGAGGAAGGCGAGGCCTATCCGGCCTTGGTGGAAAAGGCGCTGCGGGCCGAAGGGATGAAGGTGCAGGTGGTCAACGCCGGGGTGAGCGGCGAGACGTCGAGCGGCACCCTGGCCCGGCTCGACTGGGTGCTGACCCTCGACCCCGACATCGTCATCCTCGAAACCGGTGCCAATGACGGCCTGCGCGGGCTCGACACCGCCATGGTGCGGGACAACCTGGAGCAGATCATCGACCTCCTGCAGCAGAGAGATATCGTCGTCATCCTGGCCGGGATGAAGATGGTGTGGAATCTCGGTCCGGCCTATACCGGCGAGTTCAATCGCATTTTTCCCGACCTGGCGGCGAAAAAGGGGCTGATCTTCATGCCGTTTTTCCTTCAAGGGGTGGCCACCGACCCGGCCCTTAATCGCGATGACGGTATCCACCCCAACCCGGCCGGGCACCGGATCATCGCCGACAATATCCTCCCCTTCGTCAGGGAGGCGATCACCGTCCTCGGCAGCAAGGCATCCAGGTAACGTACCGTGGCCATGAGCAAATCGAAAACACCGGACGACATCACCAGCATCGCCACCGAGGTGATTCTCGAGAGCATATCGGACGGGGTTTTCACCGTCGATCATCAGTGGCGGATCACCTCGTTCAACCGGGCGGCCGAGGAGATAACCGGCGTGCCGCGCGATGAGGCTGTCGGCCGGTACTGCTGGGAGGTCTTCCGGTCGAACATGTGCGAAGGCGACTGTGCCCTCAAACGGACGATGAAGGAGGGTAAGTCCTTTGTCAACTCGTCGACCTATATCATCAACAGCGACAAGCGGCGGATCCCGATTTCGGTTTCGACGTCGCTGCTCAAAAGCGCCGACCGGAATGTGCTCGGCGGGGCCGAGACCTTCCGTGATCTCAGTGTGGTCGAGGAACTGCGGCGGGAACTGAGCGGTTGCGTCCAGCTCGGGGACATGGTCAGCCGCAACCGGACAATGAAGAATATCTTCTCGATCCTCGAGCAGGTTGCCCGCAGTGACAGCACGGTGCTGATCGAAGGGGAGACCGGCACCGGCAAGGAATTGCTGGCCCGGGCCATCCACAATCTCTCGAGCCGCGGCACCAGGCCTTTCGTCGCCATCAACTGCGGCGCCCTGCCCGATACCCTGCTCGAGTCCGAACTGTTCGGCTACAAGGCCGGGGCCTTTACCGGGGCCGATCGGGACAAGCCGGGGCTGTTTGTGGCGGCGGAGGGCGGGACGATCCTGCTCGACGAGATGGGCGATACCAGCCCGGCCTTCCAGGTCAAGCTCCTGCGCGTGCTCGAGGAGCGGGAGTTCCATCCCCTCGGCGGGATTGCCAACGTGCGGACCGATGTCCGGGTCATCGCCGCCACCAACCGCGATCTGTCGCAGATGGCGGGGGACGGCATTTTCCGGCGCGACCTGTTCTATCGTATCAATATCATTCATCTGCACTTGCCGCCGCTGAGGGAACGGCGCGAGGATATCCCCCTGTTGATCGAACGCGTCATCCCCCGGATGAACCGCCTCAAGGGCAAGGCGGTCAGCGGCATCGACAAGGAGGCCCTGGCGCTGCTCATGTCGCATGATTATCCCGGGAATATCCGGGAACTGGAGAATATCATCGAACATGCCTTTGTCCTCTGCGCCGACGGGACGATCGGCGTCCGCCACCTCCCCGCCGGTGTGGTGGCGGTGGGGACCACCCGGAGGGGTGATCGCCCGGCGGTGACCACCGGGGAGATTCCGAGGCTGGCTGAGGCGATTCGCTCGACCGAGGCCGAAATCATCCTCGAGGCCCTGAAGCGCAACGACTACAACCGCCGGGCGACGGCCGAGGAGTTGGGGATGCACAAGACCACCCTGTATCGTCGTCTCCGGAGTCTGGGTATCAGGCTCCCCGACCGTGATGGCCGATCGGTCCGCCAACATCTCGGCATATAGTTGCATACACGCATTCATATGCAACGATATGCATCTACAAGGATTGCATTTCCGCTATTATTTTACCCCGCTGTTTTTCTGTAAATCCACTCCTGCTCCCTATCTAACTCACCATATTTAATCAGAATAATTGTGAATCGAGGTTGGTTTCCGGTTCTGGCACGCCTATTGCTGTGCATATGTTAATTATCTAACGGAGGGGATCGGCCATGCGTGTTGCCATGACAGTCTGGGGAGACCGGGTTTCGCCGGTGTTGGATTGTGCACGGTCTCTGCTCGTCGTGGAGATGGCGGGAAGCAAGGTCGTAGATAAGGCCATAGAATTCGTTGAGGCAGGATATCTTCCCGGGATGATGCGTATTATCAGGAAACACGGGGTACAGGTCCTGATCTGCGGGGCGGTTTCGCAGGAGCTGGCCAATATCATCGAAACCTGTGACGTCGAGTTGATACCTTTTCTTGCCGGTGATGCGGAGACGATCCTCGAGACCTTCGCCCGGGGGCAATCAATCTCCGCCTTTGCCATGCCGGGGTGTCGATGTGCGGGAGGCTGCAGAAGACGCAATGATTGGAGCGCGCTGAAAACATCGGGAAATCGTTCTCGGTGAAGAGTGAATCATGAACCCAGAGGAGGTCGGAACATGCCGGGAATGAATCGCAAAGGGGGGTGGAACGTGCCGGGAGCCAATTTCGAGGAGCGAGAGGGGACAAGACCGATGACCGGCGGCGGGCGCGGAATCTGTCGGAGAAGCGGCGATGCTGCAGCGCAGGGGCGAGGAATGAACCAGGGCGGAAACCGGGGGCAGGGAATCTGCCGGGGCCAGGGAGGTGGTCGGGGGCTCGGGCGGAGTGGCATGATCGGCGGTGCGGCACCTGGTACGGCAGGCTTTACCCCGGGAGGGAATGCGGCCGAAGGTCGACAGCCGTCGGGACAGGGCGCGGCGGGCCAACGGGCACTTGAGGCAATAATGGACGCCGTTCGACAACTGGAAGAAAAAAACCGGAAAAGGGAAGGGTAAGAGTGAAGACGATGCGGCGCGTTGTGCTGGCCAGCTACGAACATGAAGGTTTGGCGAGATTGGTGGCAGGTCTGGCGCAGAACGGGGATGTAGAGATCATTGGGGTCGATACCGCTGCCGCTGCCCTTGATGCCGTGCAAAGAAAAGCGGTGCATCTGGTGGTGGTGGGAGAAGAACTTGCGGATACGGATCCTGTCGATTGTGTCAACAGGCTCATTCGTCTCAATCCGATGATCAATTGCGCGATGGTCAGCGCCTTGGCTGCGGAGGACTTTCATGAGGCGACGGAGGGGCTTGGGGTGTTGATGCAGTTGCCGCCCAATCCTTCCGGCGCCGATGCCGCCGTTCTGATGTCGAAGGTGGAGGCGCTCAGTGCCCTGCTCGACGCGGATACCGTACAGGGGGCGCGGACATGATCATCAGTGTGGCGAGCGGCAAGGGCGGCACCGGCAAGACGACGGTGGCCACCAATATGGCGCTCAGCATGGAAGGTGGGTGCACGCTCCTCGACTGTGATGTCGAAGAGCCCAATGTCCATCTCTTCCTCCACCCGGTCATCGAGCGCCGCGAGACGGTGACGACGTTTATCCCTGCGGTGGACGACAGCCGGTGCACCTGGTGCCGCAAATGCGCCGACATCTGCCGCTTCCGAGCTATTGCGGTGGTAGGGCAAAAAGTCCTTGTCTTCCCGGAGCTCTGTCACAGTTGCGGCGGCTGTCAGGTGATCTGCCCGGAACAGGCGATAGGTGAAGGCTTGCGGGAACTGGGTGTCGTCGAATGGGGAGAAGGCGCGGGGGTGCCGGTGGTCCAAGGCCGGATCAGGGTCGGCGAGGCGATGGCGCCGCCCTTGATCAGGAAAGTACGTGCGGCGGCAAAGAGCGATGGGACCGTCATCATTGACGCCCCCCCGGGGACCTCCTGTCCGGTCATGGCGGCGATGCGCGGAGTCGATTTTGTCCTGCTGGTGACCGAACCGACCCCCTTCGGGCTCCATGATCTCGAACTCGCGGTCGGGGCGGTGCGGCTGCTGGATATTCCCTGCGGCCTGGTCATCAACCGGGCCGACATGGGGGACGATCGGGTTCGGCAGTACGCCCGCCGCGAGCAGCTGCCGGTCCTGCTCGAAATTCCATTTGATCGCCGCATCGCCGAGACTTATTCCCGTGGCCGCATGATTGTCGAGGAACTGCCTGAGTGGAAAGAAAAATTCAGGGATTTGTTTCGGCGGATCGAGGAACGGGTCGAGGCGGCGCCAAAGGGGAGGACGGAGCAATGAAAGAGCTGGTTATCGTCAGCGGCAAGGGCGGCACCGGCAAGACCAGCCTGACCGCCGCTTTTTCCAGCCTGGCCGGCCGCCATATCCTCTGCGACGCCGACGTCGATGCGGCCGACCTGCATCTGCTGCTGGCGCCCGAGGTCAGTGAGCGGCACGAATTCATGGGCGGCGGCAAGGCGGTCATTGACCCCGAACGCTGCAGTCGTTGCGGCCAGTGCCGCGACCTCTGCCGCTTTGCGGCCATAGAAGGGGAGTTCTCCGTCGATCCCATTGCCTGTGAAGGCTGCGGCGTCTGCGTTGATCTCTGTCCGGCCGGGGCCATTGATTTTCCGATCCAGAAATGCGGCGAGTGGTTTGTCTCGGATACCCGCAATGGGTCAATGGTCCATGCCCGGCTCGGGATCGCCGAGGAGAACTCCGGCAAGCTGGTCAGCTGTGTCCGCCGCGAGGCCCGGCGCTTGGCGGAGGAACAGGATCTGGAGATCATCATCACCGATGGCCCCCCCGGCATCGGCTGTCCGGTCATTGCCGCTATCGGCGGCGCAACCGCCCTGGTGCTGGTCGTCGAGCCGACGGTTTCCGGATTGCACGACATGTCCCGGCTGGTCGATCTTGCCCGGCATTTCCGGGTTCCCTGTCTCCTCTGTATCAACAAGTTCGACCTCAACCTGGAGATGACCCGGAGACTGGAAGATGAGGCCAGGGAGCGGAAGATGCAACTCGTCGGCCGCGTCCCGTTCGATCCGCTGTTCACCGAAGCGATGATCGCAGCCCGGACCGTCATTGAATACCAGCAGGATTCCCGGATTGCCGTGGCGGTCCGGGAAATATGGCACGCTATCGTCGCTTCGCCGGCGATGAACAGTTACGGCATACGGACGATGTAATCACATCAACACAACAACAAGGAGAAACAGCAACATGGCACGGGTACGTATAGCAATTCCATCTGAGGGCGAGGGTGGCCTCGACGGCATGCGGTCGGGACATTTCGGACATTGCGATGTCTTCACCTTCGTCGACCTCGAAGACGGGATCATCAAGGAGGTGTCGACCATCCCCAACGTTGATCATACCCAGGGCGGCTGCATGGTTCCGGTCAGCCTGCTGGCCCGGCACAAGGTCAACGCCCTGGTGGTCGGAGGCATCGGCATGCGGCCGCTGATGGGTTTCCGGCAGGTCGGTATCACGGTCTTTCATGAGGACCAGCGGGCGGCGATCAGGCCGGTCGTCGAGGATCTGATCGCCGGCAAGCTCATGGTGATCGAGGACAATCAGGTCTGCGGCGGCGGCAATCGTTAAGCGGACGGGCATGAGGAGAAAGACATGAAAATCGCGGTGACATCGATGGGCCGGGATCTTGCCTCGGCGGTAGATCCCCGCTTTGGTCGCGCTGCCTACATCCTGATTGTCGACACAGACACGAAGGATTGCAAGGTCATTGACAATACGGTCAATGTCAGTGCCTTCAAGGGGGCGGGCATCCAGGCGGCGACGATGATTGCGGAGGAGGGGGCGGAGGTGTTGTTGACCGGATATTGCGGACCGAATGCCTTCCGGATCCTGGAGGCTGCCGGCATCAAGGTCGGCAGCGACATAAGCGGAACGGTGGCGGATGTGGTCGTCGCCTTTGTCGAAGGAAAGATCAACTACATTGAAACTGCCAACGCCGAGGGGCATTGGTAATCTTTGATCCTGCCGGCCTGGCTCGGAGCGCGATGGGGCCGGGCCGGGCAGGGGTGGTGAGTGAACATGGCTATGAACGATGATGAGTTCGAGGCGGCAGTAGCAAAGATTCAGCAGGAGGTCTTGAGCGACGTCCGTCGCGCCTTCGGCGACGTCGGATTCGAGCGCTGGCGCAAGACCCGGTATCACGGCCGGATGAATGATGCCGACAGCTTTGCCCGTATCCGCGGCAGGTGCGGTGATACGATGGAGATCTATTTGAAGTTCAGAGACGGGGTGGTGCAGAAAGCCACCTATTTCACCGACGGTTGCGGATCGAGCGCGCTGTGCGGATCTTTTACGGCAGAGCTGGCCATGGGCAGGAATCCTGATGAGGTCTGCCGCATCACCGGGGCGGATGTGCTGAAAGAACTCGGCACCTTTCCCAAGGATGAGGAGCACTGCGCGGCCCTGGCGGTCGAGACCCTGCAGGAGGCCCTTCATCAATACATGCTCAACGAAACGGGGCAAAGGAGCGAGGGGGCCGCAAAATGACGTTTGGCCCGAAGTCGTTGCGGCTGCTTCCCGGCAGGATCAGCGCTGCCGGTGCCGTTGCAGTTCGCTGATCCTGCTGAAGTCTTCCTCGCCCAAACGGTCGCAATCGACACCGGCACCTGTTCGTCCCCGTGATTTCATCACATCCTGGTGGTTACGCTCGCCGGGTACTGTCAAAAGCCCAAGGTAACGGAGAATGCTGCCGCAGTCTGCCGGCAGGCGGGGAGGGGGCGGTGGCATCCTAGCTGCGCGACCGCGGGAACCGGCCGTGGATGAGCTTGCCCATTGCCGCCGGCGCCGTTGCTTTCCCCTCGGCTGTTCCCGCCTCTTCATTCTTTTTCAATCCCCGCCTCTTCATTTCATTCAGGAAACCGGCATACGTCTGCAGCTGTTCGATCGCCATCGGCAGGGTAAACAGGAGTACAGCCAACTGCCGGTCCGGGGTGTCGCCTTCCGCGGCATCGTCCTCGGTAACGGCCTCCTTCATGATCTCCTGGGGCATACGGTCGAAGACGACGGTCCGGACTTCGGGAGCAAGCAAACCCTCGATCACCATCAGGCTGGAAATGACATCGTGGACCATTGTCTGTGGCAGTGCCGACAATTCTTCCGGTTCCCAGATGTCAGGACGCAGAGATAAAGCCATATCGAAGCCGAAGGTCCAGTCCAGAATTGCATCGAACACTCCATCTCTGGCAGAAAAAATATCGAATGGAAATGCGGGACAGCCGGCATCGAAGGCGGCCTTGATGGTTCTATGGACCTGCCGCAGTCCATCGAACAACTGCCGACCCTGGTCCATTGAGGCGAATTCCGGTGTTTTGCCGGCGAAGATCCGCGGTATCCACTCACTCGGCAGCAGGGTATCCGGGGTAATGGCGAGGCCGTAAAGAAATCCGGTCAACTGGTCATAGGACAAGGTGTTTTCCGGCTCGGGCGCCAGTGCAAGGAATTTCTTGAGTGTTTTCTTCTGCTCCCCAGTGATCATCATGTCTTTTTGCCGATCTTGAGTGAAGGGTATTCAAGCGTCAATACATCATCCGAGCAGGTTTAATGGACAGTGGCGGGAAAGAAAAGGAGAATCCGTCCGGTGTATCCTGGGCGACAGCAGCCTTCACTTGATGGGACGGCGGTGGAAAAGAATTTTCTATCAGCCTCGGCGTTCGGTGAAAAATGCTGGGATTGAGCGGTGGAGGCTGGTAGAATTGCGGTCTTTGCATCCAGCGATGAAGGTATCGCAATCAAGTGAGGTGGCCATGGAAGAGAACGAAGTGTTTTCGCAGCTTCTTGCGATTATTGAACAATATTATAGAGATCAGCGGTCGGGGATTTTCCTTGATTACCATAATCCCGCGGAGCTTGCGGATCTGCTGCAACTCGACGGACCTGAAGGCAGTGAGAATTGGGAGAATCTCTTCGGCTGGGTGGAGAAATACCTCCGCTATGCGGTCAAGACCAACCACCCGGCGTTCGTCAACCGGATGTGGAGCGGCGCGACCCTGCCGACCGTGATCGGCGAGATCGTCACCGCCATTTCCAATACCTCGGCCTGCACCTACGAGAGCGCCCCGGTCTCGACGCTGTTCGAGAACTATATGATCGACCGCCTGCTCGACATCGTTGGTTTTACCGGCGGTCAGGGGCAGATGACCACCGGCTCGAGCAATGCCAACATGATTGCGATGATGTGTGCCCGCAACCTGTACGACCCGGTGATCAAGGAAGAGGGTGTGAGCCGCGGCCGGCTCGTCGCCTTTGTCAGCGCCGATGCCCACTATTCGATGGATCGGGCGGCCAACATCCTCGGCCTCGGGCTGAAACAGCTGGTCCGGGTCCCGGTAGATCGTCGCGGTCGCATGGATGTCGAGATTCTGGCGCAGCGGCTGACTGAGGTCCAGGCCCAGGGGCAACAACCGTTTTTCGTCGCCGCCACCGCCGGGACGACGGTACGGGGGGCCTTCGACCCGATCGAACCGCTCCTCGCATTGCGATCCCGGTTCGGCTTCTGGCTCCATGTCGACGGGGCCTGGGGCGGGGCGACGGTGCTCAGCGAGACTCTGCGCCGCCGGTATCTGCAGGGGTTGGAAAAGGCCGACTCCTTCACCATGGATTTCCACAAGATGCTCGGTTCGTCGCTGATCTGCAATATCCTGATGCTGAACCGGGGGAAGAATACGCTTCGTGCGTCCCTGGCGGCCGGCGATGGCAGCTATCTCTTCAGGGAGGATGGCGAGGACGGGATGTTCGATCTCGGACCTTCGTCGCTGCAGTGCGGTCGCCGGGTCGACAGCCTCAAATGGTTCCTCGATTGGAAGTTTTACGGCCGCGCCGGCCTGGCCGCCCGGGTCGAACGGTTTCTCGAGCTCTGCGGCTATGCCGAACAATGCCTGGGCCGACACCCGGAATTGGAACAGATGGCCCCGCGCGAGTCGTTTAATGTCTGTTTCCGTTACCGCAGGCCCGAGGCCGAGGCCAACCGGTTCAACCTCGCCCTGCGCACCAGGCTGTACCAGCGGGGGATCAGCATGATCGGCTGCGCCTATGTCGAGGGCCGGCTCGTCCTGCGGCTGCTGATCACCAACGTCTCGATCGATGAGGATGATATCGAGAGGTTCTTCGCCGGTATGGTGGACACCGGCCGGGCGCTGGCGACCGAATGGAAGGCGGGGGCGACCGGTTGACGGGCGGTGACCCCGGTGGGGCAGGTATTCAACCGGTTTTTTTCTTGAAGTCCTCCTTGTTCAATCCCAGCCGTCTCATCTTGTTGTAAAGCCCTCGCGGATTCAGTCCGGCGAGTTGGGCAGCCCGGTTGATCCGGCCCTGGCTCTTGGTCAGCACCAACCGGAGATAGAGATCCTCGACCTCATCGGTCACCTCCTGCTGCACCTGGGACAGGGTCTTGCCTTTCCAGTTGCTGGGCGCGGTCTTCTCCCCGTTCGGGTGGGTCAGGGAGAAAAAATCCTCACTGTGAAAGACGCTGGGCAGATCCTGCAACGAGATCTCGTCGGTCTTGCACAGGAGCATCGAGCGCTCGATCACGTTCATCAGCTCGCGGATGTTGCCCGGCCAGTCGTAACGGCACAGGGCCTTCATCGTCGGTTCGGAGATCTGCCGGACGTCCCGGCCGATCTTGTGCTTGTAATGCATCAGAAACCGGCGGGCGAGGGAGGGGATATCCTCCCGGCGGTATCTGAGGGAAGGGATGTGCAGGGTGACCACGGAGAGGCGGTAGAAGAGGTCCTTGCGGAAATTGCCCTTGACGACCTCTTCTTCGAGATCGCGGTTGGTCGCGGCGATGACCCGGACATCGACCCAGGCCGATTTCTCGGCCCCGATCGGTCTGATCTCATAGTCCTGCAAGACCCGCAGCAGCTTGGCCTGCAGATGCAGGGGCATCTCGCCGATCTCGTCGAGGAAGATGGTGCCGCCATGGGCCTGTTCGAAGGCTCCCCGCCGCGAACGGGTGGCGCCGGTGAAGGCCCCCTGTTTGTGGCCGAACAGTTCGCTCTCAAGGAGCTGTTCCGGCAGGGCGGCGGTGTTGACGGCGATGAAGGGGCCGGCAGCCCGCGGGCTTTCGGCGTGGATCACCTTGGCGAGATGTTCCTTGCCGACCCCGGTCTCACCGGTGATCAGGAGCAGGGAATCGCTGGGGGCGACCTGCTGCACCTCGTTCATGAAGATCTGCATGATCTCGCTCTTCGTGTTGAGGTCATTGATCTTCGGTTTGGCCTGGCCCCGGTGATCGAACCGTTCGAGTTGGAAGAACTGGCGCCGGGATTCCAGGGTCGCCTCGATGGCCTCGGTCAGGCTCTTGGGGGAGATGCCGGAGAAGAGCACGGCATCGGCGCCGGCGGCCACCAGCTGGGCCTGTTTTTCGGCCGAGTCGATATCGTGGAGGATCACCGTCGTCGGGTTTTCAGGGAGGTTGTTCAGGGTCGAGATCCCCGACTCGACGGGCTGGGGGATCAGGGCGTCGCTGATGACGATGATATCGCCGCAGCTCTGAACCACCTTCTGCCATGGGTTTTTTTTGTGACCGAAGGATTCGATCTGGACGTCGGCCACCATTGAAATGTTGTTTTCCAGCAGTCTCTGCAATTCGGTGTCCTTCAGGGCAAAAATCAGTCTGGTGAGCATGATATCCTAAAACGGTATTTCAGTTCCTGAAATCGGGAAGTAAACCAGGGTCTCAATAAAAACGGTATGAAGATACCGATAAAATTCGACAGAATCCCTGGCGGAAGGGGGTTTGCATCGCAACAATATTTGTTATTGTATGCTGATGTCGAACCGAAAAAGCCTTTGTATCGTTACGTTGCTGACGCAATCGAGCGTTACAAAATACAGATTATTGGTAAAGAAAACAAGATGGTAAAGTTGAAAAGGAAGCACAGTTCCGAAATTTTTCCGTTGCGAGGCCGGGAGGCTGGGTCTCATGGGATGGAAAAAAGTGAAATCAGGTAGATACGTATGTGTAACGGATCTGGCACCATATATGCTAAAGGCGATCCCGGTGCCAAGATACTATGAACGGGAAAAAGAGAACCCTGGCGGCTGGAAACGATCGCCGGAATGAGTTCCGGCAGGGTGATCAATTGGTTACAGGAATGCTAACATGGCGAAGAACTGCATCAAAGAACCGGAAGTGAGACAGTCGGAAGCGGGGCTTGCCGACGTCGTGGCCTGCCAGTCGGATATCTGTTTTATCGACGGCGACAACTGCCGCCTGGTCTATCGCGGCTATAACGCCCTCGACCTGGCGCTGAACAGCAATTTCGAGGAGGTCGCCTACCTGCTGTGGTACGGCTGCCTGCCGAGGATTACCGAGTACAAGGCCTTCCTTGCCGGTTTCACCGGGTCGATGTCCCTGCCCAGCAATACGGTAATGATCCTGCGGATGTTCCCGAAATCAGTGACGCCGATGGAGGTGCTCCGCACCGCGGTCTCCTCCCTGGGGCATTGGGACCCGGACAGCGGCAATACCGCCCTCGACGCCTGTCTGCGCAAGGCTCAGCGCCTGACCCTGCGCATGCCGCTGCTGATCGCCGCGCACCAGCGCCTTCGCGAGGGCAATGAGCCGATCAACCCGATCCCCGGCCAGGGCATTGCCTACAACTTCCTCTATACCCTGCAGGGCAAGGTTCCTGATCCGAAGATCGTCGAGGCCTTCGATATGGCCCTCATCCTCCATGCCGACCATGAGCTCAATGCCTCCACCTTTGCGGCCCGGGTGACGGCGGCAACCATGGCCGACATCTACTCCTGTGTGACCAGCGCCATCGGGGCCCTGAAGGGACCGCTGCACGGCGGCGCCAACATGGAAGTGATGCAGATGATCGAAGAGATCGGTACGCCGGAGAACGCCGAGCCCTATATTCTCGACAAACTCGAGAACAAGGTGAAGATCCCCGGCTTCGGCCACCGGGTCTACCGTTGCGAGGATCCCCGGGTCACCGTTCTGCGCGACTGCGCCGAATCGATCTCGGAGTTGGCCGGCGAGGGCAAAAATTACGCGATCACCCGGGAGATCGAGCGCGTCGTTCTCGAGAAGACCAAGGTCTATCCCAATGTCGACCTCTATACCGCCTCGCTGTACCATGCGATGGGGATCCCGACGGAGTTGTTCACCCCGATCTTCGCGATCAGCAGGGTGGTCGGCTGGACGTCGCATATCCTCGAACAGTGGTCGAACAACCGTTTGATCAGGCCTCGGGCGGAATATACCGGCCCCCGGGACCTGGTCTACTCGCCGATTGACCAGCGGACGAGGTAGGGCTGGAGTATTGCACGACAGCGATGGGATTGATGGCAGCCGCACCGGGATTGAAAACAATCGGCCAATGAATGTGTGTAGTCAAGCTGCAAGGCCCGGTGGCGTCCACCGGGTTCGAATCGGCAAAGCTGCCTGGCTCTATCCAGGTATTCTCAACAGGGAGAGTAGCGAGAGACAATGTATCCATCGCATTTTGGCAAGAATGTGCTGTTTCCACGCAGTCAGGACTTCGAGGTGGTGGTCAAGGATGAAGTCGTCGGTATGGGGGTCGTTGCCCACAGAGGCTTTACCAAGGGAGAGCTGATTGCCGCCCTGGCCGGCGAACTCATCCATGACATCCGCCAGCACAGCCTGCAGATCAGGCCGGGCGTCCACCTCTACGACATCTATTTTTCCGGATATTTTCTGCACTCCTGTGCGCCGAATGTCTCTCTCGACATGGAGAATCTGGTGGTCCATGCCATCAGGGATATCCGGCCCGGCGATTACCTCTACATGGACTATGCCCAGACCGAGGACGTGCTGTTCAAGCAGTTTCCCTGCAGTTGCGGCTCGGAAAACTGCCGTGGCTGGATTACCGGCAGAAGAGAGCAGATAACCGGGTATATTTCCGATAACCTGACAGATTTCCCTGCCAACAAGATCATCGGGTAAGATTGGCAATGAACGGATGGTGGGAGCGCGATGATCTGCGGTACGCCGATGACCGCCTGATGTTCGCCGGCCGGTCGGCGGCGGATCTGGCGTACCAGTACGGCAGTCCTTCGTTTTTCTACAGTGCCCGCCGGGTGGCGGCGAATCTGACCCGGCTGCACGCGGTTCTCGATACGGCCGGATTCGCCGGTCGGCATCGCCTCAACTATGCGATGAAGGCCAACCGGTTTGCGCCGTTGCTGACCTGGATGAAGACCAGCGGCCTTTGCAGTATCGACGCATGTTCTCCCCAGGAGGTGGAGCATGCCGTCGGTTGCGGCTTTTCACCGGCCGAGATTTCATTCACCGCGACGAGCCTGTCCGACCGGGATTTCGATCGGCTGTCACGGCTCGACGGCCTGGTCATGAACTGCGATTCCCTCCATTCGATCCGGCAATGGGGGGAGCGCCGACCGGGACGGAAGATCGGCATCCGTGTCAATCCGGCAGTCGGCGTCGGCCGGGCCCACAACGAGATGCTGCAGTACAGCGGCGGCCGGACCACCAAATTCGGGATCTACCGGGAACAGTTCGCCGAGGCTGTCGAACTGGCGGCACGGTATGGTCTCACCATCGAGCGAATCCACTTCCATACAGGATGCGGTTATCTGACGCCGCAGTTGAACGCCTGGGAAAGGGTGGTGAAGGAATGCCTGTGGTTCGTCGACCGGATCGACACGGTCACGACCGTCAATGTCGGCGGCGGTCTCGGCGTTCCCCATACCGCCCAGGACCGGCCCCTCGACCTGGCGCAGTGGGCGGCAATCCTGACCCGACATTTCCAGCCGCGCCGGCTGCAGATCGAGGTTGAACCCGGAGATTACCTGGTCAAGGATGGCGGACTGCTGCTCCTCACGGTCAATGCGGTGGAGAAGAAGCAGGACACGGTCTTTGTCGGTGTCGACGCCGGCTTCAACATCGCTGTCGAACCAGCCGTCTATGGCCTCCCTTTCCAGCCGGTGCCGGTGTGTCGCCGGCCGGGCGGGGAGCCGTGCACCCTGGTCGGCAATATCAATGAGGCCCTTGATGTCTGGTACGCCGATGTTCTGTTGCCACCGGTGGCATCAGGGGATTTCCTGGCCCTGATCAACGCCGGGGCCTATTCGGCTTCGATGGCCTCCAATCACTGCATGCGCGGCGAATTCAGGGAATTCCTGCTCCTCTGAGATGCGTCGGCATTGGCCGTGAAGACTCGACGCCTGACGCAAAACGCCGGGCCGATACCGTTGGCCGTTGCCACCCCATGCACAACACCAATACACATCGCCCGAGGCAGGGGCTCGTCTGCAGTCCGGAAATCCGCGTGAGCTGCCTGAATCGTTGCAATTGGTTGATTCTTCACCTAGAATGAATTCCGGAACGGTCGGCGTTGCCCGGGCGCTGTTCCATTGGTAAGATGATGGTCGCAAGGGAATTGAAGGAGATTTGATCGATGGGGAATTCATTTCGGGAACAGTTGCTGAAGCTGGGTCTGGTCGAGAAGAAACAGGTCGATCAGGCGAAGAAGAAGGAATACCTGACCAAGAAGCAGCAGCCGAAGAGCCGGGCCCAGCAAATCGTTGACGAGAACAAGGCCCTGGCCAAGCAGGCCCTGGCGGAGAAGAAGGAAAAGGAGCGGCTGCGCAATCAGCAGCGCGAGGAAGAACTGCGGCGCAAGCAGGAGGCTGAACAGGTCAGGCAATTGATTGCCAGCCACCGCCTGGCCCAGGACAAGCAGGGGACGGCCTTTCGCTTTGCCGACACGGGCAGGATCCAGCGGATCTTCATTGCGGCAGCGATGGTGGATGGCCTCAGCCGGGGGATGCTGGCCATTACCCGCTCCGGTTCCGCCTATGAAGTCATCCCGGCGGCGATCGCCGAAAAAATCGTCCTCCTTGAGCCGGCGGTTATCGTCTTGTGGAACCGGGACCGGAATAACAACGAATCGACCGTCGACGATGCCTACGCCGGCTACGAGATTCCTGACGACCTGATGTGGTAGATCCTTCGCCTATTTCGTGCTGACCTCCGGCAGGAGACTGAACTGCAGCATGTCACGGCGGGCCTCGATATTGACGAACCGCATGGCGATCATCAGTGTCTTGCCGCCGCTTCTGGCGATCAGCGGTTTCATGTCCTGCATCGACACCGGGAACTCCCTGCCGTTGAGGAGCGCCACCAAAGCCTGGCCGAGATCGTCCTGGCCGCCGTTCTGGGTCGCGTTCATCATGTCGACCACGGGCTTGACATAGAGAATCTGGCGTTGCGGATCAAAACGCAGGCGGGCGTTGCAGTTGAAATCGATTTCGACCTCCCCGACCTTGAGATTGATCTGGTGGCCGGCCAGTTCGGAAACGATCCGGAGGTCGCTGCCGGCCACGTGCAGTCGGCAGGAGAGGTACTTGTCGCCGAACTGCAGGTTGTCGATGCCGATGATCCTGATCGTTCCCTGAAGCCCTTCCGATCTGGCGTCGATATCCAGAGGCAGTACCGCTCGGACGGTCCTGGCCATCACGCTTTCAGGGAGATTGAGGGTGATCGTTTCGGTCGTCTGCGCCAGGCTGCTCACCGGGAGGAGAAGGAGGAGAATGATCGCTTTGATCGTCGTCTTCATGAGTGGCGTCCTTTGTCTGGCTGGGGAGGTGAGAATACAACGGTAGTATAATCGTTTGCAATGTCAGAACACAAGCCAGAAAAATTCCCAGCATCGAGGCCGGATCCCTGAACCGGCTGTGCATCCGGTAGTCAGCGACTGCCACATTATCCGGGGAGACGAATCGGCCCCGGATCGAGACTGATCCGGAACTGTCCGGCATCGCTCCCTCCAATCTGATTGTTTCGCCGCTGAAAATGGTGACGGTCGCCGCCGCCCGATCATAGGCGACACGATCGAATTCAATATATTTTCCGGGGCGGGCGGCCTTGTTTTTGAGGGTATGGAGAAAGTGAAAATCGGTTTGTTCGAGAACGTCGAGAAAAAAGAGCGGACCGGTCAGGTAGAGTAAGATACAGATCACAGCGGCGACAATCCGGCCAGGGTTCGTGGTGGCGGCCCAGATCTGCCGGCGCAGGATTGTCGGCCAGGACCACAGGAGAGTGATCAGCCCGGCGATGGTCAGCGGAATCCCGAGGGGATGGTCGATGTCAAACAGGTTAAACTGCCAGGCGGACCAGTCGAACGGGGCCAGAAGATGGACGCCGTTGGCCCATTTGACCTGCGTCGCATCGAGCAGCAGGTGGAGAAGACTGTTGCCGGTGAGGATGGCGAACGTCGCGGCCGGGTGACGGGACAACTGGGCCAGGAAGGCCGAAAAAAGGGCGCAGAAGAGGAGACTGGCCTGGATGGTGGTGTAGAGCCTGACCGTGTATGGCGCCGCCAGATCGAGGGCAAGTGACGTCCGGAGCAGGATCCAGGGGATATCCGGGATGATGCAGCCGGCCACGACCCACGGCAGGACCTTGTCCGAGAATGCGGCCCTGTGCGCCGGCATCTGCAGGGCGATATGGCAGAGTGTGTTTGGCAAGCCTTTGTCCTTCGGGTAAGATGAGCCGATAGCGGCAGCCGCTCTTCCGCGCCGGTACTGGCCGCCAGGTGATAGTAGCCAATTCATCGACGGAGCACAAGCCACCCTTCATCGATCATCGACACCCACTCCATGAACGCGCCGATCCTCACCGTATCTGCTGATTGCCTTCTGACTGGAATCGACGGCGGCGTCGAGCAGGAACTCAAACGACAGCTGACCATCGACAACCCCCGGTATATCGCGGCCAAACGCTATGGTCGGTGGATCGGCAAACGGCTCAAGCCGACACTGGAATACTTTGTCCCGGTTGGGGATGGTCTCCGGTTTCCGCGCGGATTTTCAAACCAGGCGATATTGCTGTGCCGGGAATTGATGGGTCGTTCGCCGGAGATAGTCGACCGCAGGCGCCTGCTGACGGAGATCGATTTCAAATTTACCGGCAGTCTGCGTCCCTATCAGCAGCAGGCGGTTGAGATCGCCCGGAAACGATCCTTTGGCGTCATCGAGGCCGGAACCGGCAGCGGCAAGACGATCATGGCCCTGGCCCTGATCGCCGGAAGAAGGCAGCCGGCCCTGGTGATCGTCCATACCCGGGAACTGCTTTACCAGTGGCGGGATCGGGCTGTGGAATTTCTCGGCTGTCCGGTCGGGCTGGTGGGCGACGGTCATTTCGTCGTCGAGCCGTTCACGGTGGCCATTGTCAATTCGGCGCGTAAACATGTACAGGAACTTGTCCCTCATTTCGGCCACCTCGTGGTCGATGAGTGCCACCGGGTGCCGGCGACACTGTTCACCGATGTCGTCTCGCATTTTGACAGCCATTACCTCCTTGGCCTCTCGGCCACCGCCTTTCGCAGCGATGACGGCCTTACCAGGCTCATCTACTATTTCATGGGCGACAGGATTCACAAGGTCGACCAGGGGGAGTTGGAGGCAACCGGGGCCGTTCTCAAGCCGCGATTGATACAGCGGGAAACAGCGTTCACCTTCAGCTATCGCGGCGACTACCAGGCCCTGATCAGGACCCTGACCAGCCACGAGGGGCGAAATCTCCAGATTATCGAGGACATCTGCAAAACGGTCGAGGAGCCGGATGCCGGGACGGCGCTGGTCGTCTCCGATCGCATCGGCCACTGTGAAATCTTTGCCGATGAACTCCGGCGCCGTGGGATCAGGGTCGAACTGCTGACCGGGCAGATTTCCCAGGAGCGGCGTCATACCGTTGTCGCGGCTGTCCAGAATGGGGATGTCCAGGTCCTGGTTGCTACCCTGCAGCTGATCGGCGAGGGCTTCGATTGTCCCGGTCTCAGCAGCCTGTTCCTGACCACCCCGATCACCTTTGAAGGACGACTGCTGCAGGTCATCGGCCGGATCATGCGTCCAGCCGCCAACAAGGAGGCGAGGGTCTACGATTATGTCGATGGATCAGTCCCGGTGCTGCGACGATCGGCCGTTTCCCGTCGCAACGTCCTGAATCGATTGTAGGCGGACGGAATGGGCGCGCCGATTCAGTATTCATTCGGCTTTTACTTGCCATTGGACAACCATTGGTGTATAATATTTATTTTTTATCAGAAAATCCGATTTGACGGATTTCAATGCCGGCACTCCTGTCCAGGTGAGTGCTTTTTTTGTTGTATCATCTCCGAATACGACCTCGCCGCCGCAGGATGCAGCGGCCTTCGCAACTTCTTCAGGACAGAGAAATGGAACAGGCAAAGATACGCAACGTGGCGATCATCGCCCATGTTGATCATGGAAAAACGACGTTGGTTGACCAATTATTTAAACATTCAGGAATGTTCCGTGACAACCAGCAGGTTTCGGAACGGTTGATGGACTCGATGGATCTCGAGCGGGAGCGCGGGATCACGATCACCGCCAAGAACGGCTCCTACCACTACAAGGATTACTGGATCAACATCATCGATACCCCCGGCCATGCCGATTTCGGCGGTCAGGTCGAGCGGGTGCTGCAGATGGCCGACGGGGCCCTGCTGCTGGTCGATGCCCAGGAGGGGCCGATGCCGCAGACCTATTTCGTCCTCAAGAAGGCGCTGCAGAACCATCTGCCGGTCATCGTCGTCATCAACAAGATCGACAAGCCGGCGGCCCGCTGCAATTGGGTCGTCGACCAGGTCTTCGATCTCTTCGTCAAACTCAACGCCCCCGACCATATTCTCGATTTCGCGGTGGTCTACGCCTCGGCCAAGGGGGGATATTCGATGCTCAGTCTCGAGGACGATATCGAGACGCATCGCAATATGGACAGTGTGTCGGAGATGATCGTCGAGCATATCCCGGCGCCGAAAGGGGCGAGCGATCAGCCCCTGCAGATGCAGGTCGGCACCATCGAATACTCGCCCTATCTCGGGCGCCTGGGTATCGGCAAGGTGGTAAACGGGACGATGTCGATCAACCAGCCGATCGTCGTCGCCCGACGCGACGGCTCGATCAAGCCGGTGCGGATCTCGAAGATCTTCCGTTTCCAGAGTTCGGAGAAGGTTGCGGTCGACACGGTCGGTGTGGGGGAGATTGTCGCCATTGCCGGCATGGAGGATGTCACCGTCGGGGTGACCTTCACCGATCCGCTCGATCCCCGGCCGCTGCCGCTGATCACGATCGATCCGCCGACCATCTCGATGAACTTCATTCCCAACGATTCGCCCTTTGCCGGCAAGGAGGGGAAGTTCGTCACCTCGCGGCATATCGAGGAGCGGCTGCTGCGGGAGACCCTGGCCGATGTCGCCCTCCGCTACGAGTCCCTGACCGATGCCGTCGGGTTCAAGGTCTCCGGCCGTGGTGAGCTGCACCTGTCGATCCTGATCGAGAAGATGCGGCGCGAGGGCTATGAATTCCAGGTCACCCGGCCGCAGGTCATCATGACGGAGGACGAGAACGGCCAGCTGTTGGAACCATACGAACGTCTGACCGTCGATGTCGATGAGCTCTATCAGGGGGCGGTGATCGAAAAGCTGGGCAAGCTCAAGGGACAGATGGAAGAGATGACCACCGCCAACGGCATGGTGCGATTGGTGTTCGTCATTCCGACCCGCGGCCTGCTCGGCTACCGGTCGCAATTCATGACCGACACCAAGGGCATGGGCATCATGAATTACGTCTTCCACGATTACGGCCCTTATGCCGGCGACATCATCAATCGCGTCAACGGGGTGCTGGTGGTCAAGGAACCGTGCACCGCCGTTGCCTATGCCCTGTTCAACCTCCAGGAGCGGGGGCGGCTGTTCATCAATCCCGGGGCTGCCCTGTATCAGGGGCAGATCATCGGTGAGCATTGCCGGTCGGTCGATCTCGTCGTCAACCCGGCCAAAGGCAAGAAGCTCACCAACATGCGGGCCTCCGGTTCGGACGAGGCGGTCATTCTCACCCCGCCGGTGCTGATGAGCCTGGAGGACTGTATCGCCTATATCAACGACGACGAACTCGTCGAGGTGACGCCGGAATCGATCCGGCTGCGCAAGAAGAGCGGGGTCAAACTCAAGGCCTGAGGTGCGCCATGGAGCTGTTGCTCATCCTCCTCATTTCGGTGGCGATCGGGATCGCCACCTTCGCCGTCATCGCCAGGAAGTACGGCAGCGACTGCATCCCCTGACTGCTGTTGTATGGATCCGTAGGCACGGGTCTGCTTGCGTTCTGGCTGCTGCAGATGATCTTTTAGGCGGTCTCTGTTTCGTTCCTCACCTTCCTGCCGCTTTTGCCGCATAGTAGTCGGCAAGGATCCGGGCATGGTCGAAGGCCAGCCGCGGCAGGTTGCTGCCGTCAAAGAGGGCAGCCTGGCCGGCATCGTCGCCGGCGGTCGGTTCACCCTCCGCCCTGCCGATGAACACGGTCGAGGCGGTGTGCTGGCGGGGATCGCGACCCGGGTCGGAGTAGGTGTGGAACTGCCTGAGATCGGTGACGGTCAGTCCAGTCTCTTCCATGGCCTCACGCCGGGCCGCCTGTTCGTAGGATTCTCCGTAATCGACAAAACCTCCGGGCAGGGCCCAGCCATACGGCGGATTGTTGCGCTCGATAAGGACGATCCTGTCGCCGATCTCGATGATGATATCGACCGTCGGGGTCGGATTGCGATGGAGGGTGATAGGTTGGTTGCAGTGGGGGCAGTGCATTGCGGCGTTCCTTCTTCGGTTCCGAATCAAGCGTTGCCTCTCATCCTTTCAGATGAGGGGGATGCGACCCGTTCGCGTGGTGCCGGCCGGCACCGCCCGAATTTGTCCAGTCTCGTCAGCGCATCCGATTGTCGCCTGCATTTACATCTGCACGGGGAATGGGTTTACAGGGTGATTAATTGACGAATTTCCTGCCAGCTGGTCACTGATCGCATGTCCTGCCGGTCCTGATTCCAGGGTTGAGAAAAAACCAGCGGGGTGATGTTTTCAACCGCCAGCTGCCGGCAGGTCTCGGCTCGGTCGTCGACGAAGTAACGGAGCTTGTGCTCATGGATATACCGTGCCTTGTCGTTATGGTCGCCCATGGCGATGAGGTTGATGGAACGACTCGCCTCTCCGGGAAAGTGTGCGTCAATCCAGTCCCTGGCCGGCTGCAGCAGCGGGCGGGCGGTAATGATCGTTACCGGAGCGGCAGCCGCGAGTTCGGTCATGACCTCGACCGCCCCTGGCATTGGCATCAACCCGGTGCCGAGTGAATCCTCGAGGATGTCGGTGAAGATCTGTTCCACCAGAGGCATCGGTATATCCAGACAATCTTCGACATGAAAGGAGGTAATGTCGGCCAGGGTGAACGAGCAGTAGTCGTGTTGCTCGCAGGCCAGACGGATGAAGGTGGCGGCGGTATCGGCGATGACGCCGTCCAGGTCGAAACCAATCTCGTGTGGAAAGATCTTCATGGCAGTTAATTTTCAATTGGCTGCGTCATAGCCCGCCTCCATATCCTTGATCTGCTGGACCAGGCGGAGGTTTTCCGGGGATTCCAGGCCTAGGGCTCTCCCCTCTCTGACGATGGCGCCGTTGATGGCGTCGATTTCCGTCCGACGTTGCCGCCGCACATCCTGCAGCATCGATGAGATGTTGGCCGCCGTTTTTCTGCAGACCTCAACAGTGGCCATGAAAGGATCGCCGGAGACGGTGATGCCCTTGGCGCGAGCGACCTGCTCGGCCTCATTCACGGCGGCCCGCATTCGTTCGGCGATGCCGGGGAGAGTCAGGAGGTCGCCGTTGGCACAGCCATGGATGGCGGTCAGGGCATTGATGCCGACATTGACGAACAGTTTGGCCCACAATCGATGAAGGATGCCGTCGGTGATGGCCGTGCTCATCCCGCCGCGGTCGAAGATCGTGGCCGTCTGGTCGAGGAGCAGGGCACTATGGGCATCCGTCCGGGAGGGAAATCCGAGAAACGTGGTCCCATGGCCGGCGTGGCGAACATGGCCGGGATTCATAAGCGTCGCCCCTTCCGTCGTCGTGCCATAGGCTATGGCCGCCTTACCGGCTGCTGCACCGCAGTCGAGGTGGGCGACCCCGTTTTGCAGAAAGAGCAGTACCGTCCCCTCAACCAAAAGAGGGAGACAGGATGCAAGGCTTGTCGGGACATCGTAGGACTTGACGCAGAGGATGATGACATCGGTCGGGCCGACGGAGAGCGGATCTGCGGTCACGGCAAGAGGAAAAGTGCGGCGTTCTCCATCCAGTTCATAGACGATTCCCTGGCTGTTGAGGAGGTCGGCGCGCCTCTGATCGTGGTCAAGCACAGACAGCCGGGATTCAGTTCCTGCCATTCCTCGGCTGATGGCTACTGCAACAAGGCAGCCAAGGGCGCCTGGTCCGACGACAAGGATATGCATGCCCGTGAAATTTCCTGTCAGGGGAGGAATTTTGCATCCTCGATGATGGCGGCATAGGCGTAGCCGGCACCGAAGTCCTTATCGGCAACCATTTTGCCTTCGGCTGTGATTGTCGCCCCCTCGGTCGGAGTTTCGGCGGTGGTGACGACCAGGTCGTGGGTGTTGGTCAGCGGATCGCCGGTACCATCCTGCAGGTGGATCCAATTACGACCCATGATGTTCATGTTGATCTTCATCACCTTGCCGCGCACACGGACGGTCTTCCCGTTCAGCTCTTTGGATTTCTTGAATATTTCATCTACCGTGTATCCATTCGGGCCACTGGCCTTGTCAACCGAGATTTCGGCGAAGGGGACGACGGCTCCCCCGCTGCCTCCGGAAGTCGACGCCGGCGGCGTTTCGGCGGATTTTTCGGCCGCGATGGCCGATGTGAATGTATCGTTGCCGCCGGATGGTGATGGCGCCGCTTTGGCTGTATTGTCACCGGATGTGTTCTTCTCGAGCCCCGGCGAGAAAATGAGAGTGGCAAAGGTTCGATCCAGGGTTTTGCTGTGGAAATCCTTCATCGTCATCCCCGGCTGGTACCGCACGGATTCGCCTGCCTTGACACTGGTTTCGGGGATTGCCACCCAGGTCCTGTCCGTGCCGGATTCGACCAGGAGATAGGTGTAGCCGCCCGAGTTCATCGTTTCGATCACCTTGCCTTCGCCGGCGGTACCGCTGCCGGTGTCGGGAGGGGGAGTCGCCGCTGTGGCAATGCTGGCGAGGGCGAGGGTTATGAGGAGGAAAAAGGTGCACACCGAATGACGTCTGCCGTGGAAAGGTTGTCTCATCGCGTTCATCGTGGAAAAAGAAAGGAAGAATAATTTTGCCTTACTCATCATCATTTTCGATGAGGAAGGCGACATGTTCGAGCAGGGTCCTGGTCCAGATTTCATACGCCTTGGGGGTCAGATGGACTCCGTCTGCCTGAAACAGGTCTGCATCCGACTGGGTGAACTTGGTGCAGACGTCGAGATAGCAGCTGCCCGTCTGCATGGTCATCGTTTTGATGCCTTCGTTGATTCTGGCAATCTCCGCCATCCCTGGAAAAGAGAGACGCATCGGCAGGAGGCTGGTGACGATGATCTCCGCGGTCGGAAATTCCCTGCTGAGCTGAATGACTATGCGACGCAGGCCGTCGACGAAATCGAACTGCCCATCGAGGGCATCGTTGGTGCCGATCATGATCAAAATGGCGGCCGGTGAATCCACCCGAATGCTCAGGTCTGGCAGGGCGGCAAGGAGATCGTCGACGGTGGCCCCGGGTACGCCATAGTTAAGCACTTTGCAATAGGGTATCCGACTTTGCCAGTTATTGTCGGCGACGAGAGAGTCACCGAGGAAGAGGAAACTGTCGATTGCGGCCTGACTGGTTCGGATGAACATGTTCGTTTGAGCAATATGTTATTTTTATTGAAAAAAATAATCATTGACGAGAAAAAATCCACTCCACCATATTACCATGCTCATCTGTTTCCTCCAAAGGTTTTCTTGCGGACATCATCGGAGGGAGGGTGGCAATACGGTCATGAAAAAAAGTTATTTCAAGGCATTGGATCGCAATACCACGATAGACTGGGGGAGTACGGCGAGACAGTCGCCGCCATCGAGCGGAGGGTGGGCACCGTTGTCGACAAAGTCATCCGGTGCGGCAGCGGCGGTATCGATGATCTGGAACCAGACACGCTTGACGGTATCTCCCGGGACGTCGGGGAGGGTGAAACGCAGGGTTTCCCCGCGACTGCCGTTGATCATGATGAAGAAATCATCATCCCGGATCATGTCCGGCCGTCGGCCATGGAGAAGGAAGGCGAGCCCATGGCAGTCCGGCGCCCAGTCCGGTTGCCCGGGTTCGAGATACTGCCAGGTAATTTCCGGGGCATGGCCGGTTTCAGGGCCTGATTCGTGGTGGCGGAAAAACTCCTCCCGTCTGAAGACCGGGTGCTTCTTGCGCAGATCGATGCAGAGCCGGAAAAACCGGAGCAGGTCCTTGTTCTTGCGGGCCAGGGTCCAGTCGATCCAACTCACCTGGTTGTCCTGACACCAGGCGTTGTTGTTCCCCTGCTGGCTGCGGCCGAACTCGTCACCGGCGGTGATCATCGGGATCCCCTGGGCGAGGAGGAGGATGGTTGCCATGCTCCGCATCCGCCGGAAACGGAGTTTTCTGACGGCACTCGGAGCCGGATCACCCTCGCAGCCGCTGTTCCAGCTGAGGTTGTGATTTTCCCCATCACGATTATTCTCGCCGTTGGCCCGATTCCGCTTTTCCTCATAGCTCACCAGATCGTACAAGGTGAAGCCGTCATGGCTGGTGATGAAGTTGATCGAACTCAGGGGGCTGCGACAGCTGGTCTGATAGAGATCGGAACTGCCGGCGATGCGGGTGGCAAGTCGAGTGACCGTGTCGTCAAAACCGGACATGAAGGCCCGGACGTCATCGCGGAAGCGGCCATTCCACTCGGCCCAGCGTCTGTCGGTGGAAAAGGAGCCGACCTGGTACAGACCGGCGGCGTCCCAGGCCTCGGCGATGATCTTGGTGTCTCTCAGCACTGGATCTTCGGCGATCATCTCGATGACCGGTGGGTTGGCGAGGACCTGGCCGGTGCTGTCCCGGCCGAGGATCGAAGCGAGATCGAAACGGAACCCGTCCACATGCATTTCGATGACCCAGAAGCGCAGGGCGTCACGGATCAGGCTCCGAACCACCGGATGATTGCAGTTGAGGGTGTTGCCGCAGCCGGAGAAGTTCAGATAGGCTCGGGTTTCCTGGTCGAGAAGGTAGTAGATACGGTTGTCGATGCCGCGGAAGCTGCTCGTCGGGCCATCGTATCCTCCCTCGCCGGTATGGTTGAAAACGATATCGAGGATGACCTCGATTCCGGCCTGGTGGAGGCTTTTGACCATCGCTTTGAACTCGTTGACATGATTGCGGCAATCGGCGGCGTACCCTGATTTGAGTGCGAAGAAGGAGACAGGGTTGTAGCCCCAGAAGTTTTTCAGCGGTTCGGAGCTGTCCGGATCGCGGAAGACGATATCGTTCTCGTCGAATTCCGTGACCGGCATCAGTTCGACGGCGGTGATTCCAAGGGCCTTCAGATAGGGAATCTTGTCGACGATCCCGAGATAGGTTCCGGGGTGGCGGGCGCCGGCGCTGGGGTGTCGGGTGAAACCCCGAGGGTGGAGTTCGTAGATCACCGTGTCCGGCAGGGGGGTATTCAGGGGGCGATCTTCTTCCCAGTCGAAATCCTGCTTGACCGGTGTACAGGACGGGGCCTTGCCGTACCTGCATTTCTCCCCCCATTTCCTCGGCAGGAGGCGAGGACAGTACGGATCAATGAGGATTGTGTCGGGGTCGTAGATGAGTCCGTTATGCGCCGGTGAGAAGGGACCATCCATGCGATACCCGTAGGTGAAGTGATCCAGTCCGGTTTCGAGCCGGACATGCCAGATGTCCCCGGTCCGGTTTTCATCGGGATGCAGCGGGATTTCATGGCGAACCTCTGTGCCTTCGGTCGCTGTAAAATCGATGATGAGGATGACCCCGGCGGCATGTCGGCTGAACACGGCGAAATTGTATCCTCCTTCTGGAGAAGGCGAAACACCAAGTGGCACCGGGCTGCCTCTTTTTTTGCGAAAAGGAGGAGGAATGCTGGACATAAATAATAATTATTCCTATCGTTAAAAAACAGAAGGGCCGGAGACGTGCGCGATGGAAGTGCTTCTGCAGCATACACTACAACATGCCTTGGAATAAAGTATTTCAGAAGGACGGCACGCCAGAGGAAAACTTACAGTGGAGAAAGAACATGGCAACGTTTCACCGAATCCAGTTCGGTCAGCGAACGATCAGCTCCATCGACTGGGAGATGAACCCGGACCTCAGTTTCGGTACCTACGAGTCCTGGGGTGGACGGGAGAGGGTACGCAATAACAACGAATTCGTTTATTATTTCTTCATCGACAACTGGGGAGAAGAGCCCAAGTTGTGCCTGATGGAGCGGGCCGTCAAGCATGCCAGAGTTATCGCCGAAATCAAGGCCCCGCCTGAGTTGGTGAGGCGATGCGTGGAAAGCCAGGGGCTATCGTCGCGCTTTGAGCAGAGTTATGCCATCAATGACCAGGTCAGACAGTGGCTGATCGACAATGTCCTTGAAGGCGGGGATGGTTCGCTCGTTGTCCCGGTCGAGGAAAAAATCGATATTGAAGACATGGGCCCGGCCCTGCCGTCCCGCTCAGCAGTCGACGGGCCCCGGAATATAACCCTGCTGCCCGCTGTCGCAAGGGATATCAGGGATGAAGAGGCTGCCGGCATCGTCAGGCATTGGAAATTTTATGATGCCGATCGCAATGTTCGGGGTCGGTTCGACAATCTGCTCGTCGGAGTTGATGACAGCCGGGTGGCGATCGATCTTCGGACCTCATTGATGTGGCAGAGGGGAGGGTTCGACATCTCCTCCCACCGGATGATGCAGAAGAGAGTGGACGAGACCAATGAACCGGGGCTTGCCGGTTTCAATAATTGGCGTCTGCCTACCCTCGAAGAGGCGATGTCGCTGATGGAACCGCAACTGAATGGCAAGGGGCTGCATCTCCACCCCTGTTTTTCGCGGGAGCAACCGTTCATCTTCGTCGCAGCCCGGAGACGGCCGAGCGGGCACTGGTTTGTCGATTACAAACAGGGGCGCTGTTTCTGGTCATCCGCGACCATTCCCGGCGGGTTTGGCAGGCTGGTCCGATCACTGGATTGATGGCTTGCAGATTTGGGGGTGATGGGTCACTGGGGGTGGCCGGGACATCATCGTTCCGCACTGCGAAGAGTGTGGGCAGCGCTTTTGCCCAATCGTGGCGGGGAATTGACACCGCGCTCGCGATTGTTTTCATCCCCCGGAATGAAGATGAATAACGGAGGAATGGAAAAGAATCCTCTATGGGTGTTTTTGTTTCATGATTTTTGCGAGATGCCGTATAATCTTTGGTGGCAGGTTCAGAGGTGCGGTTCTTTACTCGAATGGTAAGTCATGCAACGAATATTGATTATCGATGATGAAGAAACATCCCTTGATATCCTCCGGCAGATTCTGGAAATCGAGGGTTATGAAGTCGTCGAAGCCAGAAATGGCCAGGAAGGGATCGAGATATTTAGAAAACAATCGTTCGATCTGGTCATTACCGATCTGGTCATGCCGGTGAAGGACGGATTGAAAACCATTCTGGAACTGCGTCAGACCGATCCGGATATACCAGTGATCGCCATCTCCGGCGGTGGCGTCATCGACAAGGAGAGGTATCTCAGTGTGGCCGGATATATCGATCGTGTAACAACCCTGGCGAAACCGTTCAACCGCCTTGACCTGGTGGATTCTGTCCACAGGCTGATCAGGCCGGTTTCCCCTTCAAATACCATACCTGCCTGAATATGTCCGGGGTGCCGGACTCTGCTGGCCTGCCCGGATACCGAACCATGGAGCCGAAACAGGGAGAGAGAGGAAAACTGAGGATCGGTGTCAGCGCCTGTCTTCTCGGCCATAAGGTCCGGTATGACGGCGGACACCAACTCAATCACTTCATCCGGGATATCCTGGGACAACACATGGAGATTGTGCCGGTGTGCCCGGAGGTGGAGTGCGGCATGCCTGTTCCGAGAGAGGCGATGCGTCTCATCGGCGACACGGATAACCCCAGGCTCATTACCCGCCGGACCGGCATCGATCATACCGAACAAATGTCGATCTGGGCGGAGACCAAGGTTCGACAGTTGGAGGGAGAGGGCCTGTGCGGCTTTATCTTCAAGAAAGGGTCACCGAGCAGCGGTCTTTTCCGGGTCAAGGTCTACTCGCAGGATGGAGTGCCCCATGGAGCCGGTGTCGGCATGTTCGCCGGAGCCTTCGTGCGCCATTTCCCCCTCCTGCCGGTGGAGGAGGATGGTCGGCTCAACGATGACCGGTTGCGAGAGAACTTCATCGAGAGCGTCTTCGTTCACCGGCACTTCCGCGACCTTATCGCCGTTTCGTCCGGGAGGGGGGTACTTGTCGATTTTCATGCCCGTCATAAAATGCTCCTTCTTGCTCACAGCCAGGAACATTATCGCCGGATGGGCCGATTCGTGGCCAACCTGCCGGCGGAACTCGAAGAGGCGTATCAAGGATATGGCCTCCTCCTGGCCGAGACATTGCGGGTGCTGACCACGCCCAAAAAACATTGCAATGTCCTGCTGCATGCACTTGGCTATTTCAAATATGATCTGTCGGCAGATGAGAAGCAGGAGATGCTGGAGATCATCGATGCCTACCGCAACGGTGATGTCCCGTTGATCGTCCCGATCACCCTGCTCAATCATTTCGTCCGCAAATACAACCAGCCCTATCTGCGGCAACAGTACTATCTCCACCCCCATCCCCTTGATCTCCGCCTTCGCAGTTACATTTAGGGCCTGTTACGAAAAAAAATTACATATTCACCCATTGTGTCACGGCCCCTGATGCCGGTAACGACGCTCCGCTGATACGGGTATATGTATACAACGGCTTAGTCGTTTTATCTACCACTTCGATATGCCGGACATTCTGGAATGAACGCCGATCGGGAGATCAGGACCGGGTGTAAGAGGAAGGCCGGTCTGGGAGGGATCGGGCCCCAATGAGGCAATAAAATCTGTGCCCCGTGTTCTCCGGATCACCGGCAGATTGGGAATGAGCAACTGCTTTGAGGATGGATGAAACCGATAAAGCGAATCAGGGAGTCGACTGGGCAACAATCTCATGCACGGCAATTGTCGATGAGGGGGCGGCGGCGGTAAGACGATCCTGCAGGGAAAATCCATGCTGGACCAGTTTCTTGACATCGGCCCACATCGTTTCACAGCCCATGACGGCGATGACGATCTCCTGGTCACCACGTTTGAACTTGCCGACATAGGTCTGGCGGGCGGCGTTGGTGAAACCGGTTTTGCCGCCCTGCGTGCCTTCAACCTGCCATAATGCTTTATTGTGATTGCGGAGCAGGCTGCCGTAGCTGGTTTTCACTTTGACCTGTTTCATCCGGGAGGCGAAGGCCGGGTCCTGCATGAAATGCCGGAACATCACGGCGAGGTCACGGGCGGTGGAGGCCTGCCCCTTGGCGGTGAGGCCGCTGGCGGTCTTGCAGACCGTGTTCTTTGCCCCCCACTCCCGGGCTTTTTCAGTCATCATTCTGGCGAAGGAGGGTTCGCTGCCGGCGATTTTTTCGGCCAGGGCGACGCTGGCATCATTGGCGGAGGCCAAGAGCACGGCATTGATCAGATCGTTGGCCTGGTAATGCTTTTTCGGATTGAGATCGACTTTCGAGCGCGGCTGGTCGGCGGCCCAGCGGCTGACGGCGACCTGCTCGCTGCCGCTCAGGGACTTCAGCGCGATCATGCCGGTCAGGATTTTGATGGTGCTGGCGGGTTGACGCGGGTTGTCGGCATTTTTGGCGTAGAGGGTCCTGCCGCTCCTCCCATCGAGGATGATGGCGCTTCGTGCCGATATGAGTTTGCCGATCCTGCTGTTGTCGACAAGGGACGTGTTCGATTTTTTCCGAGGGCCGGACACTGCCTGGACCTTTGCGGGGGCAGGATATTCGGTCGATCGCAGTACCCGTTTCACCTTGCTGATATCGTTGAATTTACCCAGCACAACCACCTTCGATGTGCTGGTTGTACGTTTTTTGCTGTATTTTTTCTTGGTTGCGGCATCTGCATGACTGGCGAGACTGAACAGGGATATGACGGTGAAGAGGAAAAATGTAAGCAGGGTTGTGCCGAGAATGGTCAATCTGTTCATAATCTCTTAAGCGTTGGGGGTTTATACCTGGGAAATAATGATGCACGCCTGATAATTTGTAGCTGGACGATATGGCAAAGTCAAGTATTTTAAAGACTTCAGGGCAAAGTACATTCTCAGACAGGACGGTAGCGGGCGTTTGACCGGAATATGCGGTTTGTGTGGAATCCGGATACGGTTGTGGGATGACAGCTGCGATGTCCATTTGGATGAGATATGGAATACCATGCATACAATATATTGAGGTGAACCGATGACGGTTGCAACGGAAGTGCGGATGACGCTGAACTATGTCCTGGATTCGAGCTGCGGCAAGTATGGCGATACCTCGGCCATCGGTATGGCCCTCGAAGAGCCGATCAGCTACAACGAAGTCCATGATCGTGTTCTCGCCCTTGCCTTCCGGATGCAGCGGGAGGGGGTTGGAAAAGGTGATCGGATCGCCATTCTCGCAGAGAATTCGCATCACTGGGGAATTGCCTACTTCGCCGCGGTCCGGCTTGGTGGTGTGGTGGTCCCGGTGCTGCCGGACCTGCCGGAGAGTGACGTTCGCCATATCCTTGGCGAGATGCAGGTGAAGATTCTATTCATGACGCAGCGGCAGGTCGACAAGATCGTCGAAATGAAGGGTGGGGTGCATGGCCGGGTGATCACCCTCGACGATCATGTTCCTGATCCGGAACTGGTGCCGGTGGTGACATATACCGACTACCTTGCCGGGGCGCGGACAATCCTGGCCGAAGCGGGCGGGCCTCCGGTCTTTCCCGATGTCGACCAGGACGACCTGGCCGCGATACTCTATACCTCGGGCACCTCCGGCCACTCAAAGGCGGTAATGCTCAGTCACAAGAATCTCACCTCCAACGCGTATGCCGCATCAGGCCTGCTGCCCATCCCGCCGGGGTCGGTTTTTCTCTCCATCCTGCCGATGTCGCATACCTATGAATTCACCTGCGGTTTCATCGTGCCGCTGATCACCGGCAGCCGAATCGCCTATGCCGGCAAGAGCCCGACCCCGGCCATCCTGCAGAAATTCTGTCACCATGAGAAACCACTGGTCATTTTCGCCGTCCCTCTCGTCCTCGAGAAGATCTACAAGAAACGGGTCCTGCCCCAGATCGAGAAGAGCCGGCTGCTGACCTTGCTGTGCAAGACCACCTTCGCGCGTCGGTTTGTCTATCGTAAAATCGGGCGCAAACTCCTCGATTTCTTCGGCGGCAACCTCAAACTGATGGGGATCGGCGGCGCCGCCATCAATCCCGAGGTCGAGACGTTCCTGGCGGAGGCAAAATTTCCATATCTGGTCGGTTATGGTCTGACCGAGACCTCGCCGTTGCTGGCAGGAGGACCGGCTGGAGATGCCACCATCACGATCGGTTCAACCGGGAAACCGATTCCGGGGGTCAAGATCAGGATCGCCAACCCGGCAGCAGATACCGGTATCGGTGAAATCTGCGCCTGCGGTCCGAATATCATGATCGGGTACCACAACGACAAGGAGGCCACCGCCGAGGTTCTGTCCCCCGATGGCTGGCTGGCGACCGGCGATCTCGGCTTCATCGACGATGCCGGCAACCTCCACATCTGCGGCCGTTCGAAGAACGTGATTGTCCTGCCCAACGGAGAAAATGTCTATCCAGAGGCAATCGAGCACAAGATCAACAGTTACGGGTGGGTTGTCGAAGGGCTGGTGCTGGAAAACAACGGCAGGCTGGAGGCGTGGGTCCACCCGGATTACGAGGTGATCGACGAACAGACGGCAGGGCGGTCGAGGATCGAGCGGCGCGAGCATATTGACGGACTGCTCGAACAGATGCGGCGTGAATTGAACGAGCAGCTGCCGCTGGCGTCACGGATCACGAAAATTTTCGAACGGCGGGAACAGTTCGTCAAGACGGCGACGCACAAGATCAAGCGCTACCTCTACGACAGCCACAACTCCCACGGTTGATCCTGCGGTCAGGAGAGGAGGAGGCTATGGGCGAAGTCGATGATCGGCACGATGATCCTTGACAGTATTCCGGTGAAGGCCAGGACCAGGATAAGGATGAAGCCGAGGTGTTCGAAACGGGAATATGCCGCCGCCAGGTTGGGCGGCAGCAGGCCGCTGAGGATCCGGCTGCCGTCGAGCGGCGGAATCGGCAGGAAGTTGAAGATGCAGAGCACCAGGTTGATCCAGACGCTGGCGATCAGCATGGCCTGGAATGGGACCAGGATGGCCGCGACGATCTGAGCCGAGGGCACCACCTCCATCAGCAGCCAGAGTGCCCTGGTGGCGATGGCGCTGATGACGGCCACGATCAGATTGGTCGCCGGACCGGCCAGGGCCACCCACAGCATGTCCTGGCGCGGGTTCCGGAAATAGGCGGCATTGACCGGAATGGGCCTGGCCCAGCCGATTTTGATCAGAAAAAAGGCGATGGTGCCTATGGGGTCAAGGTGTTTGAGCGGATTCAACGTCAGCCTGCCGGCCAGCCTGGCCGTCGGGTCGCCGAGGCGGTATGCCACGTAGCCATGGGCGAACTCGTGGAGGGTGAGGGCCAACAGCAGGGGTGGGGCGATGATGATCAGCTCGGTAAAGAAATTGTTCATGAGATATCCGGAAAAAATGAATGAAACTATCGATGCAGAAAGACCTTCTGCCAGGCAGTCATTCTAAGCACGCGGGCCGGCGGCGGCAAGGGACTCCGGAGGAAAGGTCCGGCGCAGGAGGGCGATTTCCTCCTCGCGGTTGTGGACCCGGTCGTCCAGCCGGGCGTCGAGGAGGTCGTTGAGGATCATCTTGAATTCCGGACCCGGTCGGTAGCCGAGGGCCATCAGATCGTCCCCGGTCAGATCGGCACGGGTGTAGCGCAGTTTGGTGACGTAGTTCGATACGGCCTTCTTCACCTGGTTCTTGCGGGCCAAGGCCATCAGGTAGAGCAGTCCCTCGATGCTCAGTTCCTTCAGGAGCCAGTAAATCTCGCTGTTGGCGATGATGGCTCGTCTCGACAGCAGGTTGGCCGTCTTTTCGGCATGGGTTTTCTGCCAGAGGAGACGGTCGGCAATTTTCTGGGGAACCTGGAACCGGCTGCAGAACGCGGTCAACACCTCTTCCGGTGATCTGCTCATGATGGCGAGGAGGTAGACCATCCAGTTGTGGTAGGGTTCGTCGAGGTAGAGCAGGCGAAACCAGGAGATGGCCCTCTGTGTTTGGTGCAGGATATGGAGGAAGCGGCGGTCGATCTTGAGGTGGGGTTTGAGTTCCGGCCAGAGGAAGGGGAAGAGATTGAATTCGGCCAGCCGCTGGATGGCCGGGACGGGGTCCTCCTCGGAGAGAATCTGTTTGAGCTCGGAGAAGAATCGCGGATCGTCGGTCTTGCCGAAGAGCTGCATGCTCACCGCATTATGCATCAACCGCCGGGTATGGGGGGCAATTTCGAAGGCCATGCGCGCCTCGAAGCGGATGGCCCTGAATATCCGGCTGGGATCCTCGACGAAGCTGAGATTATGCAGGACCTTGATCGATCGGTGGTTGAGGTCGTTCTGGCAGTTGAAAAAATCGATCAGGGTGCCGAAATGTTCGGGGTTGAGCTGGATGGCCATCGCGTTGATGGTGAAATCGCGGCGGTAGAGATCGAGTTTGATCGACGACAGTTCGACGGTCGGCAGCGCTGCCGGGTATTCGTAATACTCGAGCCGGGCGGTAGCGACATCGATCTTGGTTCCGTTCGGCAGCATGACCATGGCGGTCCCGAAGCGTTCATGGGTCTTGATCCGTCCCTGCAGAATTCCGGCAAGCTTTTTGGCGAACCGGATACCATCCCCTTCGATGACGATATCGAGATCGAGGTTGCTCTTCTTCAGCAGCAGATCCCGGACGAAGCCGCCGACGGCGAAGGCGTTGAACTGCAGTTCGTCGGCGACCGCACCGATCTTCTGCAGCAGTTCGATCATCGGTTTGTTGAGGCATTCGACAATGATCGAGTTCAGGTTGCGTTTGCGCTCGAGAGACGGGTGCTCCGATTCGTGGAGCAGGTCCTTGGGCAGGTGAGCGGGGTCGTTGACCAGGCGGTTGAGCAGATCGGTACGGGTAATGATGCCCTGGAGGACACCGTTGTCGACGATCGGGATCAGCCGCTGGCGATGCTCGATGATCAGCTCCTGGATATCGGCGAGGGTCGCGTCGGCCGTCAGGGTGGCGATATCCGAGGTCATGTAGGCGCTGACCGGCAGGCCGCCGAGATCATGGTGGATGGCCTTTTCCACCACCATGCGCGAGATGATGCCGAGTATGGCCCGGGGGGGTGGGGTTTGGCCTGGTTCGGCAACGGCGAGCGGCGACAGGACCGGCATGGCGGTGATGCTGTAGCGGGTCAGGATCTCGTTGGCCTTGGCGATCGTCGTGTCGGCGGGGATGGTGATGGCCGGCTTCGACATCATCTCCCGGGCGATCGGCTGGGGCAGGACGTGGCGGTGGAGGGTGTGGATGAGTTTTTCCTGGGCCTCGGTCAGGGTCATGTCGCGCAGGGTGGCCGAGGCGGCCGTGGCATGGCCGCCGCCGCCGAGATCGCGGGCGATGATGCCGACATTGACCTCGGCGATGCGGCTGCGGGCGATCAGGTAGATGCGGTCGGCCATCGAGATCAGGGCGAACAGGGTGTCGAGGTTCTCCATGTGCATGAATCGCCTTGCGATCATGGCAAAATCATCGACATAGGCTGGTAGCGACAGGGTGACGACGACGATCGGGATCCCCTGGATGGTGTACTGGATCGCCGTCTTCATCAGGCTGTGGAGCAGCTCGACCTGGCTGGAGGTCAGGTCGTAGGTGATGAACTGGGCGATGATATCGAGCTTGGCTCCTTTTTCCAGCAGCCAGGCGGCGGCGATGAGATCGTCGGGAGTGGTGGTGAGATGGGTCAGGGAACCGGTATCCTCGTAGATACCGAGGCCGAGAATGGTCGCCTCTTCCACCGAGATGTCAATGTCCCGCTTTTTCAACTCTTCGATGAGGATGGTCGTGGTCGATCCGACATCGCGTATGATCTCGATCTCACCCCGCAGGTCGCCGGAGGCCGCCGGGTGATGGTCGTACAGGTGCACCTTGATGCCGGGGTTGGCGAGGCAGGCGGCGAGGTGGCCGATCCGCTCGGACGACCGGGTGTCGACGACAATCAGGGTATCGACCCTGGCCAGGTCGATATTTTTGGTCTTCTGAAATTCATAGCGGTAAAGCAGGGTCTGCGAGATGAATTCCCTGACGTTTTTTTCCTGCGATCCGGGAAAGGTCAGCAGGGCGTCGGGATAGAGCTTCTGGGCGGCAATCATCGAGGCCAGGCTGTCGAAATCAGCGTTCAGGTGAGAGGTGATGATGCGCATCGCAGAAGGAGTCAGGCTGGTTGTTGACGGTCGGTTGTAGCGGAATATCCTGCTATTGTATACCAATGCAGACGGGAATAGCCATCGGAAATCAGCCCCGGGGATGGTATTTGCGATGAATCGATTTCAGCCGATCCTGGTCGATATGGGTATAGATCTGGGTCGTGGTGATGTCGGAGTGGCCAAGCATCATCTGCACCGAGCGCAGGTCGGCGCCGTGGGCCAGGAGATGGGTGGCGAAGGAGTGGCGGATCATGTGCGGCGAGATATCCTTGGTGATCCCGGCGGCGATCGCCGTTTTCCTGAGGATCTGCCAGAACCGTAATCGGGTCATGGCCGTACCTCTGGCGGTGACAAAGAGAAAATTGCTGCGTCGACCGCCCAGGATCAGGGCCCGACCCTGTCGAAGGTAGGTCTCGATCTGTTCCCTCGCCTGGATGCCGAAGGGGATGAGTCGTTCCTTGCCGCCCTTGCCGAAGACCCGGACAAAGCCGGAGGCGAGATTACAGGCGGCAAGCGGCAGGCTGACCAGTTCCGAGACGCGAAGGCCGGTGGAGTAGAGGAGAAAGAGCATGGCTCGATCGCGGCAGGCAAGCGGCGAGGTGACCGCCGGTGGCGCCAGCAGTTTGTTGACCTCGGCCAGGGAAAGGGCCTTGGGCAGGATCTGCCCGCTTTTCGGCAGATCGATGATTGCAAAAGGGTTGCGGTGGACCTGGTCGACCCGGACCAGGAAGGAGAAGAAATGTCTGAGGGCGGAGATGCGCCGGGCGTTGCTGCGATGGCCGATACCGTGCACCCGTGCCTGTTCGAGAAATTGATGGATGACCGGGATGTCGACCAGTTCGAGATCGGCTATCGATGCGCGCCAGATAAAGTTCAGGAAGAAATCGACGTCAGCGGCGTAAGCCTTGACGGTGTTTTCGGCAAGACGCCGCTCGGAGATGAGATAGTGGAGAAATGATTCGGCGACGGAGGAAAGATGTTCGGGGAGGCGTGAAGGTTCGATAATCTCGTGAAATGCGCTGCCGAAGGTTTGATACGGATTATGAGGTCCGGCGCGGGGCCGGACCTCATAATCCGGCGAGAATCAGAGCGATTTTCTGATGCGATTGAACTTGCGGAGCTTTCGGCGGGCTTCCGCCTCTTTGCGACGTTTTTTGACGCTTGGCTTTTCGTAATACTCCCGGCGTTTCAGTTCTCGTTTGATGCCGTCAATCTGCAGTTTTTTCTTCAGCTGTCGTATGGCGTACTCGAGATCGCCGCGAACTTCCACTTCAATCATCTGGGGGCTCCGTTGAACGAATTGGTTTCCTGGAACTGACGGTAAGAACCGCAAGAGCGAGTCAGACCAGACATAATTTCATGACATGAAACCTGTTATATAAAAACCAGAGCATTTTCTGTCAATGCATTTCTTGGCCGAAGGTCACCAATCGTCCAGGCGAACCTGCCCTGTATTTCGAGCGGATAGCACGGAAAGCGTCGATTATGCGTTTTTTTGGGGAAATATCTTGCCGGGATTGAGGATGTTCTGCGGATCGAGGAGATGTTTCAGGTCTTGCATCAGCTTGATGGTGGCCTCATTGAGTTCGAGTGACAGGAAGGGGGCCTTGCTGAGACCGATGCCGTGCTCGCCGGAGAGGGTGCCGCCCAGGGCGATCGCCTGGCGAAACAATCGGTCTTTGGCGGATTCCCCGCGTCGCAGCTGTTCCGGGTCGTCCTTGTCGAGCATGATATTGACATGGATGTTGCCGTCACCGGCGTGGCCGAAGGTCAGGATCGTCAGACCAAGCTCTGCCGAGAGCTGCTCGGTGAAGGCGACCAGGTCGGGGATACGGGTCCGCGGCACGGCCACGTCTTCGCTGATTTTGTGCGGACTGAGATTGAAGGTGGCGGGCGAAATCGAACGCCGTGCCTGCCACAACTCATCGACCTCGGCCTGGCTGGCGGCATGGTGGCAGCGGCAGTCCGGTTCGGCCGCGAGCAGGGTCTTGAGACGGACCGTCTGGTGGTCGACGGTCTGGCGGTCGCCGTCCAGTTCGATGAGCAGCAGGGCCTCGGTGCCCGGCGGCGGAGGCGCCGACAACCTGTCGGTGACGACCCGGATGGCGGTTCGGTCCATGTACTCAAGGGTGCAGGGGCGGATGTTGCTGTTGAGGATTTTGGCCACCAGGGCGGTGGTGCGGGCCAGTGACGTCGAGGTGACGAGGAATGTCTCCTTGTGCTCCGGCAGGGGGAGGAGGCGGAGGATGAGCCTGGTGATGATCCCCAGGGTCCCCTCGGACCCGATGAACAGCCGGGTCAGGTCGTACCCTGTCACCCCTTTTTCGGTGCGGGTTCCGGCGGTCACAATGTCCCCTGAGGCGAGCACCGCCTCCAGGCCGATGACGAAGTCCTTGGTGACCCCGTATTTGACGGCCGAGGGGCCTCCGGCGCATTCGGCGGCATTGCCCCCGATCGTGCAGAATTTCAGGCTGGCGGGATCCGGGGGGTAGAAGAGTCCGAATTGCCGGACCGCCTTCTGCAGGTCGCCGGTTATGACCCCGGGTTCGACGATGGCGATCTGATTGGCGGCATCGATCTCGACGATCCGGTTCATCCGGCTGAGGGCGAGGACGAGGCCGCCGCGGGCCGGGACCGACCCGCCGGTCATGCCGGTGCCGGCGCCCCGCGGCACCACCGGAAACCCGTATTCGGAGGCCAGGCGCATGATGGCGGCGACCTCGGTGGTTGCCGCCGGAAAGGCTACGGCCTCGGGCAGAAAGATTTTTCCTGCACCGTCGAAGGAATAGCAGTGCAGATCTTCCCGTCGCGTCGTACAGAAGCCGGGGCCGACAATAGCTGCAATTTTTTTAATGATAATCGGGTTCATCGGGGTAATATACAGAGGGTCCGGTCGTGACGTGCAGCCGGCGGGGAGCACCGGGACGTGGTCGGTCCGGTGATACGGATCGTGGTTGAGAATTGATACCGATTAACATAAGGATTGTCGGCAATGCAAGGACAAAAGATGCGAATCGCCCTCCTCGCCGGAGGGACTTCGGGGGAGCGGGCGGTATCATTGAATGGGGCGGCGGAAGTGGAAAGGGCCCTCGATCCAGGGCGGTTCCAGGTCAGAAGATACGATCCCGCCTGTGATCTGGCGAAACTGGTGGGCGATGCCGGCGAGATCGATTTCGCCTTCATTTTGCTCCATGGCCTCAACGGCGAAGACGGGACGGTGCAGGGGATGCTCGATCTGCTCGGCATCCCTTATCAGGGTTCAGGAGTGCTCGGTAGCGCCATCGCCATGGACAAGTACCTGTCCAAGGAACTGTATCGGCTCCACGGCCTGCCGGTCGCCGACTGTGTGATCATCCGGCCGGGGGAGGGCGGCAGCCTCCAGGGGATTGTCGACCGGCTCGGCCTGCCCGTGATCGTCAAGCCGGTCCGCGAGGGCTCGAGCCTGGGGTTGACCATCGCCGGGTCGGTCGAAGAGCTGCAAGCCGGGATCGAGACGGCGAAAAAACATGACCGGCAGGTCATGGTCGAGCAGTTTATCAAGGGTCGTGAGATCACCGCCGCCGTCCTCGGCAACGACGACCCGACGGCCCTGCCGCTGATCGAGATCATCCCCGGCGAAGGGTTCGCCTTCTTCGACTATACGGCCAAATACCAGCCGGGCGCCTCACGGGAGATCTGTCCCGCCCCGCTCAGTCCCGAGCTGACGGCAGAGGCGCAGCAGTATGCCCTGGCCGCCCATGCGGCCCTGCGTCTGCGGGGATATTCCCGGACCGACATGATCCTCGACGAAGCCGGACGGTACTTTCTCCTCGAGACCAACACCATCCCGGGAATGACCGCCACCAGCCTGATGCCGCAGGCAGCGGCGAAGCATGGGCTCGATTTCCCGCAGTTCCTCGAGCGGTTGATCGAACTGGCTGTCGAGGACCGGAAGACGCAACGGTAGGCCGCCGGTCGAGACAGGGGACGGCCGTGTCCGCAGCCGTCAGACGACGATCCGTTCCGGGGCGTTGAAGACGTTGAGGCGGTCGGGTCGGGCATAGGCCCCCAGGGTCAGTCCGGCCTGTCGGGCGATGGCCAGGCCGAGCGAGGAGGGGGCTGTGCGCGACAGCACGATCGGGATCCCCATCCGGGCGCACTTCAGCACCATATCCGAGGTCAACCGGCCGGTCGTATAGATGGCCCCCCGGATCGGCGCCTTGCCGAGGAGAATCGCTCCCAGGACCTTGTCGACGGCGTTGTGACGGCCGACGTCTTCATAGTAGACCAGGATTTCACCATCGGCCCAGAGCCCGCAGCCATGGACGCAATGGGTCTCCTGGCCGAGGGTCGAGATCCGGGGGGCCTGGGTGATGAAGTCGCGCAACTCCTCGAAGGGGAGGGTGTATTCCTGCAGCGGCTCGAAGGCCCCCTCCAGCATTTCCCGCGGTATCTTGCCGGTGCCACCGCAGCCGGAGGTGATGATGACCTCTTTCGGGCGGGTCGATACAACATCGGCATACACGGATATTCTGCCTTCCGGGCAGACGATCACCTCCTTCACCTCCTCCGGCGTCCGGATATACCCCTGGCCGAAGAGAAAGCCGACCCCGAATTCGGCCAGGCCGACAGGCAGGACCATCGAGGCGCCGATGGTTTCGTCGTTCAACGCCACGGTATACGGTGTTTCAATGGCCAGTTGCTCTTCCTGCCGGTGGCTTCCCTGGGGGGTGACTACCGTCGTCAGGTGGGTCAGGGTGACGTTGTTTTTCATGGTATTGCAGTCAATGGCTTGAATGATCACGGGCTGAATCAAGAAGGTGCTCTCATCGAAAAGAGAGTACATCCTATAGAGACTCGGTGTCGATTTCAACTGTTTAGGACGATGCGCCCGTCTTTCGGCGGCTTTTTCTTGGTAGTTGTGCCTCTCCGATGGATATTGTACTCTTGAAAATGGTGCGGCGGCTCTTGCGCATCAAGCGGTAAAATTTCCGGGGTGGAGGGATTCGGGGCGATGCGGGGACAGTCGGGGGAGTCGAAATGTTTCTAGCTGGTGTCATCAGGACGGTGGTCAGGACACGAGCGATGATGGTTGCCATCCTCGCGTTTGCGTCTGCCCTCCCTGCCGGGGTGCGGGCGCAGGCCGTGCATACGGAACAGGTCCCCATTGTCCTGGGACAGTCGTGCGCCCTGACCGGCCCGTCCAAGAATCTCGGCCTTGAATTGCGGGCGGGCCTGCTGGCCGCTTTTTCCAAGGTCAATGATGATGGGGGCATAGGCGGCAGGGATATTCTGCTTGTCAGCCGCGATGACGGGTACGAGCCTGATCGCGCGGTCCGCAACACCAGGACCTTTATCCAGGATGAGTCGATATTCATGTTGATCGGCGAGGTCGGGACCCCGACCTCGAATGCCGTTCTCCCGTTGATCGAGGAGTACAAGATCCCGTTTTTCGCGCCGTTCACCGGAGCCGAGGTCCTGCGGCAGCCGTTCCGCCAGTATGTCATCAATGTTCGCGCCAGCTATTATCAGGAGATGGAGAGGCTCGCCTCCTATCTCATCGAAAAGAAAAAAATTACAAAAATCGCCTGCTTTTACCAGGATGACAGCTATGGTCTTGATGGTCTGAAAGGAATCGAACTGGCCCTGGCACGACGCGGCCTGCGTCTGGTATCGAAGGGGAGCTATGAACGGAATACCGTTGCCGTTCTGCGCGGTCTGACCGATGTCCTCCAGGCCGACCCGGAGGCGGTGGTCCTGGCCGGGACCTACTCGGCATGTGCCGAATTCATCAAACTCAGCAAGACCAGGACGTCCAAACGGCTGCTGTACTGCAACATCTCCTTTGTCGGTACCGAGAGCCTGAAGGACGCCCTCGGCCGTTACGGCAGCGATGTCATCGTCTCCCAGGTCGTCCCTTATCCGCTCGACACCGAAGTTCCCCTGATCCACGAATATACCGACGCGATGGAAAAGTACCAGCACGACGCCCCGATCAGTTTTATCTCGCTCGAGGGATATATGGCCGGCAAGCTGTTCGCGCAGATCGCGACCATGGTGCCGGGCGAGTTGACTCGGGAAAAATTCATCTCGACGATGGAACAGGTGGGCACCTTCGATCTGGGAGGGGTGACCCTGCAGTTCGGACCGAAGGACCACCAGGGCATGGATACTATCTATCTGACCGAGATAAATCCTGATCTGAAGAAGGTGGTAAAGGAGTGAGAGCGGCGATGTTGATGGACCAGCCCCGTTGGGAGGCATCCAGCCGGGTGATTCGATGACTGCCAGGTCGCGACGTATTTCCCTGTCTTCGGCGCCGTTTTACGCCTCCCTGGTCGTTATTTTCTCGCTTGGCCTGTTCACCGGCACGTTCTGGGCCTTCAACGAGTATCAGGCCTACCAGGAGAGCATCAGCTATATCCGCAACAACTACCAGAAACAGTACCGGGACCGGTTGCAGGAAGAAATCGGCGGGGTGATGGACTTCATCCAGTACAAGCGCTCCCAGACCGATATCCTGATCGAGAACGAGATTCGCCAGAAGGTCCAGACCGCGTATACGACGGCATCCCATATCTACAGCCAGTACAAGGATGAGAAGAGTATCGATGATCTCCGGGTGATGGTGCTGGAAATCCTCCGTCCCATCCGGTGGAACAACGAGCGCGGGTACTATTTCGCCGGCAGGGTCGAGGATCAGGTCATCGATCTCTTCGCCGACGACCCCTACTTCGAAGGCAAGAGCAGGGCTCGGTTCGAGAAAGAGACAGGGATCGATGTCATCGGCGATATTATCAAGATTATCGAAGAAAAAGGCGCCGGGTTGTATCGCTATAACTGGGCGAAGCCGGAATACATTGGTTCAAGCTACCAAAAGGTGTCTTTCGTTAAATATTTCAAGCCGTTCGACTGGTTCATCGGTGCCGGGATCTATATCGATGACATGGAGAAGCTGATCCAGGAGGACGTCCTGGCCCAGGTGCAGAAGATGCATTTCGGACGGGATGGGGAGGTCTTCGGTTTTCGCAACGACGGAACCATCATCTGCAACCGTGACGAACGATTGATCGGCCGCTCGATCAAGGACCTGACAGGGGACAAGGGAGAGCCTTTCGGTGAGCAGATGTGGAAGGCCGGCATCAGCAGCGACCACGAGGATTACGTCAGTTATGCCGTACTGCGGCCGGCTGAGGGGAAGGTGTACCAAAAAATGAGCTATGTAAAGGCGTTCAAGGAATGGGGCTGGGTCTTTGTGGCCAGTATGAACATGGATGAGATGGAGAAGGCCATCATCGATGAAACCAGGACCTATATCCGCATCGCCTTCAAGAATGCCTTTCTCTTTGTCCTGCTGTTCATTGTGGCGGTTTCGCTCTTGTTGCTGATCGCCTATTTTTATTCGCTGAAGATCAAGCAGGGTATCAGCCTTTTTACCAATTTTTTTCGGGAGGCGGCGGATTCGAAGGTGAAGATCGAAAAAACCGATCTGGCCTTCGCCGAATTTGAAGATCTCGGCAACCTGGCGAATCGGATGATCGATGATCGCATCCAGAAGGAATTCCTCCTCCATCGTGACGAACTCCGGCTCGATACCCTGCTGCGCCTGGGGATGATGGAAAAATATTCCCTGCAGGAGAAATATGATTTCATCATGCAGCGGATCGTCCAGATCACCCGGAGCGAGGCAGGCTACATGGCGCTGGTCAATACCGGCCAGACCCAGCTGTCCCTGTGCAGTTTCTTCTCGAAAAACCCGCAGCGGCCGGAGGCAGCGGGATCTTGCCGGCTCAATGAATCGAGGCGGGTTGAAGATGGCGGCCTGCCCGGCGATGCGGTGATGCAGAAGAAGGCGATTATCAACAATGCCTTCGTGGAGGGCGACAATGGAGTGATCTACCCCTATCAGCTGCAGGTCCGGCGCCATCTCGATGTGCCGATATACAACAGTGGCAAGATTGTCATAGTCGCCGGGGTCTGCAACAACAGTTCGGATTACGACAATTCGGACCTCAGGCAGATGGCGATGCTGCTGGAGGGCATGTGGCTGCACGTCCTGAAGACTTCCTCGGAGATCGAGATGGCTCGGCTGGAACGGCAGATCATGGCCGTCAGTCTCGAGGAGAGAAGCAAGGTCGGGCGGGATCTGCATGACGATCTGGGCTCCCATCTCAGCGGCGTCGAGATGCTGGCCAAGGTTCTGCAGAAGAAGCTCGAGGCCGACGCGCCGGACAAGGCCAGGCAACTCCAGCGCATCCGCAACCTGATCCAGGAGGCGATCGAGAAAACCCGGCGCCTGGCCCGTGGTCTGTATCCGGTTCATATCATCGAGCAGGGGCTTGAGGCGGCGATCGAGGAGTTGATTGTCGAGGTCGAAGGTCTGTTCTATGTCGAGTGCACGCTGTCGTTCAACAGCGTGAAAGAGGCAATCGACAACAACGAGGCGACCCATATCTATTACATCATTCGCGAGGCGGTATTCAACGCCGCCCGGCATGGCAAGGCCAAGAATATCATGATTACGATTTCCAAGGGTGCCAGTCACCTGGACGTAACCATCACCGACGATGGAGACGGGATAGCCGAGGCCGTCCAGCACCAGGGGATGGGCCTGCATACGATGAAGTACCGGGCAAAGGCTATCGGTGCCTCGCTGTCGATCACCCCTGGCGAACATGGCGGGACCATTGTGGCCCTGTCCGGTGAGACCCAGGGATAAAAGAATTTCTGGCGAAGTCGACTGCGGATGATATTCGTATGGCGGCCGAGTGAACTTGAAGGGTATCGGCTACCGCCGATGGACCGTGTGTATGAGGGCTACGAATGGCTAAGATATTGATTGTCGACGATCATCCGGTTTTTCGAATGGGGATGGAGGAATTGTTGAACCAGGAGGAGGACTTTACCGTCTGCGGGGTGGCCGAGGATATCCGGTCGGCAAGAAGGGAACTGATCGAAAAGAAACCGGATCTGGCAATCATCGATATCTCGCTGGCGCAGGAAAATGGCCTCGATCTGGTCAAGGAGATCGCCAGCGGGCACCATTGCGTACTGGTCCTCGTTCTCTCCATGCACGATGAGTCGGTCTGGGCCGAACGGGCCATTCGCGCCGGGGCCCGAGGCTATGTCATGAAAAAGGAGGCCTCGGAGTCGATCATTGTCGCGATCCGTAATATTCTCAAAGGGAAAATACACGTCAGTGCCAACATGATGTCGCATCTGCTTGACAAATTCCAGGTCAATCCCGATTTCCAGAGCGGTCAGTCGGAAGAGGTGCTCACCGACAGGGAACTCGAGGTGTTCCGGCTCATCGGCCATGGTCTGTCGACCCGGGCCATTGCCGACCAGATGAAACTCAGCATCAAGACCATCGGGACGTACCGAGACCGGATCAAACAGAAGCTGTGCCTGAAGAGTGCCGTGGAATTGACAAGGCGAGCGGTGCTGTGGACGGAAAAGGAGAATTTCAGTAAGAACTCTCTCGATAACGTAAGAGAAACACCTACAGAAACGTAATTTTTTGACCTACGGCAAAATAGGGTCTTCCCTGATTCATTTCATTTACAATTCAAGTACAATAGTCTCGGTTCAACAGGAAGCCGTCTCCACCCGTCTGCCAGGGGGCGGCTTCCTTTTTTTTTGCCTGGAGGTGAAAAAAGTGTGTTCCTCTCGGTGGCAGAAAAAAATGATCAATCGCATGAAACAGCTTCAGTTCGTTGAAAAGGGGAGATATGACGCCAATCGTCACCTTTATCGGCTGGCATGACAGCGGCAAAACCACGCTGGCAAGTCAGGTTGTCAGTCATTTGAAAACGATGGGATATCGTGTCGCGGTCATCAAATCCAGCAAGGAATCAGGCGTCGTTTTCGATACCCCGGGGACGGACACAGCCAAGCATACGATGGCCGGGGCCGACTCGGTGATGTTCGTCGGACCGGACAAGATGGTGCTGCAGGCCGCAAACGATAACCTTCCTCTGCTGGCGCTGGCATACCGGTATTTTCCCGATGTTGATATCGTTATCGGCGAAGGATTCAAGGATGCACGAAAGGTTGCCAAGATAGAGGTGCTGCGGGACCGCGAGCGGATGCTGCGCAAAAAGGTGAATGGTGTTGTCGCGGTCGCCACGGACCTGGAAGATGTGGAGGGAGAAAACGTCTTCCGTTTGGATCAGAGCCTGGAACTGGCGCAGTTCCTTGAGAAGCGGTTTCTCCTGGGACATCGCAACGGTCAGGAAAGGACAATTCTCTTCATCAATGGCAGAAGGATACCGTTGAAGAATTTCGTCCAGGAAGTCCTGGCCAGCACTGTCCACGGCTTTGTCGGATCGCTGAAATGCGCCGACCAGATCGAAGAGATTGATATCCGGATCCGCCTGCCGAAGGCTTGAATCGCTGCTGTCTCCATCAAAATCGATTTTCGAAATACGGCTTCAGGACTTCGGGCAGGGTAATGCTGCCGTTCTCCTGCTGATAACTCTCAAGAATTGCCAGCAGCGTCCTGCCGATAGCCAGGCCTGATCCGTTCAGTGTATGTACCAGCCCGCTCTTCTTCTGCCCGTCCGGGCGATAGCGGATTGATCCCCGCCGCGCCTGGAAGTCGAGAAAGTTCGAGCATGACGAGATCTCCCGGTACGTCTGCTGGCCCGGCAACCAGACCTCGATGTCGTAGGTCTTGGCTGAAGAAAATCCAAGATCGCCGGAACACAGGCTGACCACCCGGTAATGGAGCCCGAGCAGTTGCAGGACTTCCTCGGCATCGTTGAGAAGCTTTTCCAGTTCCGGCATCGATGTGTCGGGGGTGGTGAACTTCACCAGCTCGACCTTGTCGAACTGATGCTGGCGGATCAGGCCGCGGGTATCACGGCCGTAGGAGCCGGCCTCGGAGCGGAAGCATGGGGTGTAGGCGGTGTAGCAGAGCGGCAGGTCCCGTTCCTCGAGCGTTTCATCCCGGTGGATGTTGGTGACCGGCACCTCCGCCGTCGGGATCAGATAGAGATCCCAGTTGTCGATCTTGAACAGGTCCTCGGCGAATTTCGGCAGCTGCCCGGTCGCCGTCAGCGAGGCGGTGTTGGCCATGAAGGGCGGAAGGACCTCGGTATATCCATGCCGTTGGGTGTGGAGGTCGAGCATGAAGTTGATCAGCGCCCGCTCGAGACGTGAGGCGAAACCGGTCAGCAGGGCGAAGCGGGCCCCGGCCAGTTTGGCCGCCCGGTCGAAATCGAGAATCCCCAGTTGTTCGCCAAGTTCCCAGTGCGGTTTCGGAGTGAAGCAGAAGGCGGGTTTCGTTCCCCAGGTCCTGATCTCGACATTGTCGCTCTCGTTGCGGCCGATCGGCACACTGTCGTCACAGAGGTTGGGGATCGCCATCACGATGTTCTGCAACTGCTCTTCGATCAGGGCCAGTTCCTGGTCGAGATCCTTGATTCGCTGGTTGGCGTCGCGCATTTCCACGATGAGGGCGTCGGCCTGCGCCGCGCCGTCTCCCTGCTCCCTTTTCAGCACCGAGATTTCTTTGGAGACCGTGTTGCGGCGGTTTTTCAGCCCTTCGACCTCGGCCAGGAATGTCAGTCGACGCTGATCGAGGTCGGCGAATTGCTCCAGCATATCGGGCGCCTGTCCGCGACGCGCCGTCTTCTCCTTGACCAGATCGAGATTTTCCCGTATGAATCGCAATTCGAGCATGGCTGTATATTTGGGTATGGGTAAATGGTTCGGAGTAGAGGGTTGTTTTTCCCTCCCTGTTTATCATGGCCGGGTGCTGAACGCAACCTCTATCAAATTGCATTTCCGATCTGTATTTGCTATCCTATAAGGCTCAGCGCCCATTTTTTCTTTCTGAAGAGCCGCACATTCATGGCCCATACAAGCCCTCTCGTCATCATTCTGCTCGAACTCCGTCGGACGATCAGGACACTCATTCTGACGACCTTCGGGCTGACGCTGGCTATTTTCATCCTGTCGCCTCGTCTGCTTGATATAGTCCAGTCCCACCTAGCCGAGAAGTTGTATTTTTTTTCGGTCGTCGAGCCATTTCTTTCCCATGTCAAACTGTCTCTGTTTGCCGCGATCTATGTTTTGTTGCCATGGGCTGCAAGCCTTTTCTGGATGGCGATAGGCAAGCCATTCAGCGTACGTAGACGAGATACCGTCTTGTTCGTGGTCTTTACCTGCCTGTTGTTTTATGCCGGGACCCTGTTCTGCTATTTCGTCACCCTGCCGTTAGGGATCAAGTTCCTGCTGGGATTTGGCTCGGCGGAATTGCAGCCGGTCATATCGATCAGCAGATTCATCAATTTCACCACCATATTTATCCTGGCCTTCGGTGGGATATTTGAACTCCCTCTCCTGATGATATTCTTTGCTCGCGTCGGAGTGTGCACAAGGCAGTTTTTTGAACGGCACCGGAGGGTAGCCGTGCTTGTCATCGCCATCGTTGCGGCAATGCTTACCCCGACACCCGACATTGTCAACATGCTGATGATGGGGGGCCCTCTTTATCTCCTCTATGAAGCCGGGATCGTTGCCCTGATGCTGATGCGGGTCAGGTAGGAGGACAGGTTCAGGATACCCCTGCCGTGGGGAAATCTCGATCACGTGGTCACCGGGATGTGAGAGAGAAGGTACCAACGGCGATACCTCTGGACCTCCGGCATATCGTCGACCTTGACGAGATCTGTCGCATGCCGGGGAACGCCTCCCGTGATCAAATCTTCTCGACGTTTTCAGTGATATCTGGTCTCTTAGACCAAGGATCCGCGAAGACAGCGAATCGGCACGGCAGACACTGCCGAGGGCAGCTTTTTGCCCAGGGATCAGGTTCGGTATGGATATGAGGTTGATTCAATGAAGAGAAATCTGAGACTGCACTTATCCCCATTGCAGGAAAAGTTGTTTGTCAGGATTACGGTCGTCCTGCTCGTAGTCGCTCTCGCCTGGATTATCTTTTCCCCGCGGTCCGGAGCTCTCGCGTATCTGCAGCAGCGTTCAAAATTGCACAATCTTCGGGAAAGGACGGTCAAGCTTGAACAAAGCAACGAGGAACTTGAAAAAGAGACAGAGAAGTTGCGTAACGACCCTGGCTATCTTGAGGAGGTTGCACGGCGTGAACATGGTTTGTTGAAAAAAAACGAATATATATACGATTTTTCACAACAGCGGGGAAAAGAATCAAAATAAACCCGACCGGGTCATGATTTATTTTGCTCAGGAAAATCCGCCACTTGGTTTGCATCCGCATTGACCGCCTGTCGGTGCCGAAGATACTGATCGGGGTTTGAAACCACTGCTGGAGAGGATCTTCCTGACATTTGCACTGTTGCAGTGACTGCAGACAACCTTGTCACTGCCCGTGGCAGATGTTACCAGGATCTCAAATATGGTATTGCAGTCATTACATTGATATTCATAAATGGGCATTCGTCTACCTTCCTTATTGATTTCATTATATTAAAGTTATTGCTCAACATTTGAGTGAACATTCAATAGCTGATATTATAGTTAATGCTTAAATAGAAGGCAATGCTTCAGCAGAAAATCTTTACAGATGTCCGGCTGGTACCTGGCGAACATCTTCCGGTGCGAAGATATGAGTTATTCCATGAGCGAGAGAAAGATCGGGCAGGCTTTGCAGACTTCGAGTTTGTTCGTGCTATTGGATTGCTGGGTGCACTGGCACAGTGTACCATTGAGGAACCAGCAGAGATGACCGCTTTGAAATTCCCATGCGGGGCAATGTTCTCGCTCGGAGCATTGTTTTTTCTCCCAGCACGGAATACGATTGGTATTTCTCCCGCGCTGGTTGATGAGGAGAAAGAAGAGCTGGCGTTCAATATGGGCGGGAACGGTTCGCCACCCCTGTTCATAGCTGTGAATGGTCTTGAGTGACATGCCCAGCAGTTCCGCCAGCTGTTTCTGGGTCTTGCCGAGTTTTTTCCTGAATAATCCGAATTCTTCCTTGTTCAAGGCAATAAGTCCTTACGTAATGTGATTGCAGACAGATATGTAGCCGGATTGTCGGATATATCAAGCAAAACAATTATAGAATAGATTGTATAACCAGTGTTTATCGTACCATATGGCCCGGTCATTGGTCTCTCATTTTTTCAAAACCAAATCGAGAAAATGTTCTGTAATTCATTCATAACCAGAACCGCACCATTTCGGCCTGCCGGGCTGCAGCAGGTCATTTTCGTGTGTCTTGTCTTCAGGTCTTCCGGGCAGTGCTCCAGAGGAATGGATGAGTTGACGGTAGCGGAGAGATAAATGCGCGAATCCGGATACTTGCAAGAATTGATTACACTTCTGCAGTATCATCGCAGTTCCGGGATACTCTATTATCCCGGCGATGAAACGACAGAACGATTTCTACGATCGGTGAAAAGACAGAAATCGCAACTGCCTCCATTCGATGGCGGGGCAGATGTTCCAGGGGAATCGTCCTCCCGGCCTTCGGCTTCGGGAGAGATGAACGAGGGCTTGATGGATGTCGATGCAGTCCTTTCCGCTCTCGTTGATGAAGTCGCGGTATGCCGGGCATGCAACCTGAGTCACCAGCGCCTGGCTGTTCGGGCCGGGGAGGGTGGCAGGTCCGGGCTGCGCTTGATGATTGTCGGTGACTGGCTCAGATGCGGAATCGATACCAATCTCCCGGATTCAGTACTGTTCGGCATTGAAGAAGATCGAATGGTTGCCCGGATGCTCCAGGCAATTCACCTTTCGATGGAGAACGTCTATATCTCCAATGTTATAAAATGTGTGGTTCCAGAAACGTACCAACCCGCAGCCGACCACATACGAACCTGTCTGTCGTATCTTCAGCGACAGATCGAGTTGCTGGAACCTGAATGTATCTGTGCGATGGGACTGGTCGCAGCAAGGGCCCTTGTGGGAGGTTCATTGCCGCTTTCGCAACTGAGGGGACGTCTTCACTCACTTGTCATTGGGGAAGGACGGCAAATTCCGGTGATAGCAACCTATCACCCATCGTTTCTGTTGAGGAATCCGGAAATGAAAAAGGCGGCCTGGGTGGATCTCCAGGCGATAGGAAAACGGCTGAAACTTCTGCAATAATGCGGCGGATATGAATCGGCTCTCAGCTGGTGGAAGTGGGATCCGTTATGAATATGGGCATTGACAATAAAAAGCCGCTCTTTTCAGGGAGAGGCTCGTAATGACAGTCGTGGCTGCGGCCTGCTCAGAAACTCATTGTCAGTTGATTGCTGATCATGATGATGCTTTCAACATCGGTATAGGCGTTCCGTTCCTTGAAAATATCACCGGTATCCATATAACCGAAATGCATTTCATATTGCAGATTGCCGAACATCCTGTAGATCACGCCGAGATTTGCTTCCCAACTGGATTTGTTATCCGAGGTACTCGTCTCCCAGCTGTTTTTCGTGACACCCACGACACCCTGGATGGCAAGTTTTGACAGAGGCGAGAATTCGGCGGCGATTGCAAAGCCATTGGCTGAGCCCCTTTCGTCGGATGTCCCAAGAGTCACATCTCTGAACTGGTCGGCGCCGAGAACATCATCCTTGGTACTGGATATAAGAAGTGGTCGATATCTGGTTGAATTTATAGGCGAAAAATCCTGAAAGTCGGCCGCCGACCCAAGGTTGTAGGTTGTAACCTTATACAAACTGTGGGTGGGCGACTCTTCCGCCTGTAGATATGGCGCTACCAACATCAGAAAGGCAAGAGTGCAGAGCACCTGGAACGAAAATTTCATCTTCTTCATATTTAGCAGGTCAACATAGTCCGCTCATGGGACCGCATGGTACAAATTATTATACTCTGAATATGCGTTGTTTAGCGATGAAAGTCAAGGTTAAATTATGGCTGGCTTCGTTTGCTGAGGGTTGTTTCGAAAAATGGCCAATAACAGCTGGATGTGGATGATCTGTAGGATTTGCCGAGTTGATGACCTGTTGCGGGAGACTGGAAAGTGCGATATAGGTAGCCTGTCACATAACAAAAGGTGTGAGGCGAGGTTAGCGACGAATGAACAACGAAAACAGGTGATTTGTATGCTGAATAGATTGTTGGGAATTGTGGTTTGTGTGCTGATCCTTATTGGCGGTGGTTCGGCGGCTCTTGGTGAAGAACGGGTCGGAATTTCCCGGTTTCTATTTCTTCCCTTCGACAGCAGTTCCGCTGGAAAATATGCATACCTGGCCGATGGCGTTCATTCCATGCTGGCAAGCCGATTGGCAGCCAAGAGCGGGGTGAAGTTGGTTGATTCATCCGTTCATGAAATGGATCTGAAGCAACTGGAGGCGGCCGGGGTCGATAAGCAGAAGGCCGCCGCTGTGTTTACCAGGCTGCAGACAGATTTTCTCGTGTCCGGAGCCGTGTATGCTACCGATTCCCGCTTGAAGGTCCAGGTGGTAGTCACTTCGGCCGAGTCGACGGCAGAACCTCAGAGTTTCACGGCTGTGGCTGAAGGTGAAGATCATATCATCTCGGCAATCGGATCGCTTGCCGACAATATTGTCGACAAAGTGATCAATAGGCGACACCCCGAAACTATAAAGACGGTGGATGCGGAAGTTGAGGGGATGGCTGGATTCCAGACCGAGCATCCGGAGAAACAATACAAGAAAGGATTGTATGGCGGGGGAGCGATCGTCAGCAGCGAGGGGAGCGGTGTCAAGGTTACGGCGAAAGGGGTGAAGAGGAGTTCCACTATTCCAGTGGTCATTGTGGCCATGGATACCGGTGATCTAGATGGTGATGGTGAAGCCGAAATTGTCTTTGTTTCCAGTACCGAATTGCAGGTATTCAGATACAGCGGGGGGAAATTCCAGAAGATTGGGAGTCATACCTTCAAGCCCACCTTCAAAATACATGCTGTCAATACCGCAGATCTCGATCGGGATGGAAAGGCTGAGATTTATATCAGTGCGAACGAGCAATTCAGGGTCGCCTCGATGATTCTGCGATGGTCGGCTGCCGACGGTTTGACAGTACAGCAGGATAATATCGCCTGGTTCCTCAGGCCGCTTGATCTGCCTGGAGAAGGTTTGATCCTGGCGGGGCAGATGTCGAGCAACGATCCGGCACGGGGTTTTGTTGGGACGGGCATTTACAGACTCGAGAAAAAAGCGGACGGCAAAATTCATCGTGGCGCCAAATTGCCTGTTCCCGATCGGGTTAACCTGTTCGATTTCGTCTGGGCCGATATCGATGGCGACCGGACCAGCGAAATTGTGGCGATCGATCGGAATGAGAAGCTGTTGGTCTACGATGACCAGGGCAACCTGACCTGGGTCAGTGAAGGTAATTATGGCGGCAGCAGGAATTATTTCGGTCCGTCGAGAGCCGAAGGAGAGCGAGGCGGCGCAAACAGCGTCGCATCGGTATCCGCTGATGACAGGGATCTCGCCTTCATCCCGACAAGGCCGGTGGCCGGAGATATCGACGGCGATGGCCAGCAGGAGATAATCATCGGCAGGAACAAGAGAATGACGCCATTATTTTTTCGCAATTTCCGGGAATACGACGGGGGGAGCATCGCCTGCCTCGGCTGGCGCGACTCGGCTCTGAGCGAGATCTGGACTACCAATACCATCCCGGGATATATCAGTGATTACAGTTTTATCCTCGCCAAAGATGTCGGAGCGAGGACCGTAACCGAGGCGAATGCGCAACTGTTTGTCGGCCAAGTGCCGGACAGCACATTCCTTGGATTCCTTGCCGCACGAGAGAGCAAGATCTTGGTGTATGAAATCGAACTGCCGAAAAAGTGACCCGGGATGGGTATAAATTTTTAAACTTGTGGTAAAAAATACTTGACATGGAGAGGGATCAAGTATACAAAGAGATGAAGCTTTTTTCTCTTTCTGTTGGCGCAAAACGTGGCTGTTGTGCCGGTTCGAATGAGAAGGATTTTTCGTCAGCCCCAAATCAATGGGGGAAATACAAGAGATTAAGGAGAAAATGAGATGAAGAAATTGATTGTTGCCGCAGCCGGCCTGATGCTGGTAGGTGCCATGGTTTCAAACGCCTCGGCAGAGGCCGGTATGAGTTTCAAGGGCGACGCTCGTGCCCGTGGTCTGTACCGGGATAATTATTATTTTGGCGAACTGACTGATGCTGCCGGTAACAAATTGGACGATGATAAAAGTCAGTGGCAGTCCCGTGTCCGCGTGATCTTCCAGGGCGAGTCCAAGGGCGGCGCCTACGCCAACGCCCGGGTCCGCTTTGCCGATTCCTCGTGGGATGGGACCCAGAAGACCCGCGCCCTGGGCGAAGGTTCCAATATCTACACCGACTGGGCCTATGTCGGCACCCCGATGGGACCGCTCGCCGTCGAGGCCGGTCTCCTGCCCTGGAACCTCACTAAGTGGTCCCAGTGGGACCAGCGCGTTGATGGCCTCAACGTCAAGTATGTCAACGACATGACCACCGTCATGGCCTTCTATCAGAAGATGGACGAGTTTGACAACTCGGCCACCGATCCAGTGTATCGTAATGGTAAACAGATCGGAACGATGGATCTCGTGGACGACGATGACATGGATCGTTACGGTGTCTATGTCAATCAGAAGTTCGATGGCGGCTGGGGTGTGGTCGGTGCCGTCATGATGATGAATGACGACCAGGGTAAGGATGCCAGCGACCGTGACGGCGTTGCTGCTCTCGCCGAGGTCACCGGCACGATCGGCAACGTCGCCGTCCTCGCCGATGCCCATTGGCAGGAAGCTGACGTCGATCCATTGCTTTTTTCAAATGGTGACGATCCTTACGGCGGTTATCTCCAGGCCGTTGTCCCGGTCGGCGCCGTCAACCTGCTGGGCGGCGTTGGTACGACCCAGAACGGTTTCGTCGTTGACGGCGATTTTCAACAGTTCATCATGCTGAGTGATGACAGCAGCATCGCCACCGCATACGGTGTCGGTGCGTTTGGTGACACCAACTTCGTTCTCCTGTCGCCGAGCATGAAGGTTACCGAGCAGTTGACCCTGACCGGTGTTGCCTCGTATCTCGATATCGATGCTAATGACAGCTTTTCTGAAGCCGATTCCGCCTTTGAGCTTTCCGGTCGCGCTGCCTATGCGGTAACCGACGGTGCTACCCTGTCGGCTGAAGCCGGTTATCTTGACGTTGACGGTTTTGAAGAGCCGGCCATCGGTGCAGGTCTGATCCTCGTTATCGGTTTCTAATAACGATTTCAAGAGCCTGAAGTAGAACGTCCGAAGCGGACCTCCTTGCGGGGTCCGCTTTTTTATTGTCTGACTGGCAGGGAGTGATGGCAACGGTGAATCCCAGGCGATGGCCGTATTTTTTCATGGTGGCTGCCGGCGTCCTGATGTCGACGATGGACAGCAGCATGATCAATGTCGCCCTGCCCAGCATCATGCGTTCTTTCTCGACCTCGCTTCCGGCCACGCAACTGGTCGTTCTCGTCTATCTTTCGACTATCACCATCACCCTCGTCGTATGGGGACATCTCGCTGATATCTACGGCAGAGGAAAAACCTTTCTTGTCGGCATCCTGGTCTTTGCCGGTGCCGCTCTCGGTTGTTCATGTGCCGGTTCCCTCGCCCAACTGGTGGCCATGCGCAGTATTCAGGGCGCCGGGGCGGCGATGATGATGTCGTCGGGACCGGCAATCATCAAGATGGTATTCCCGCCCGATCAACTTGGCCGTGGCCTGGGACTCGTCGGTCTTGCCACGTCGTGTGGACTGATGAGCGGACCAGTGGTAAGCGGCTTGCTGATTCAATATTTTTCGTGGAGAGGAATATTCCTGGTGACATTGCCGCTGAGCCTGTCGATGTTCGTTGTCGGCAGATTTCAATTACGGCTCAATCAGGAGTCGCTGGTTGCAAGGCTCAACCGCAGTTACGATTGGAAAGGATTTTTTCTGTGGGCGGTGTCGATTCTGCTGTTTGTCAATTTGATCAGCTTTTATGAGATCATGTCGATCCGGATAATCGCACTCATGATTATCTGCCTTCTGCTCGTCTCGATCGCATTTGTCCTGGTGGAACGACGCGTTCAAGACCCGCTGATGCCCTGTATCCTTTTTCGGCGAAGGTACTTTTCAACTGCCTCGATTACAGCGGCTCTGTCGTTTACCGTGCTGTTCATCGTCATTCTCATCATACCCTTTTATCTCGATACCATCCTTCAACTGCCGGCGAATCGTATAGGCCTCGTCATGCTTGCCCTGCCATCCAGCCTTGTCATCGTTTCACCTCTGGCGGGGTGGCTCTATGATCACATCGGGGCGAGGATACTGACAACATCAGGATTGGCCGTATGCAGCCTGGCAATATTCTCAATGACACGATTCGATACACAAACACCGATCATCGAAATTCTCGTTAAATTGTCATTTCTTGGAGCAGGGCAGGCAATCTTTTTATCTCCGAACAGCGCTTCGATTCTCTCCAAGGTCGAGGAGCGATATACCGGCATTGCCTCGGGGATTCTCGCCACCGCCAGAAACCTCGGTATGCTGGTCGGGGTGGGATTGTCAGGGACCGTATTTTCGCTGGTTTTTGCGCGATACAGCGGCGGAGGTGATCTGCATGCCTTCCAGGCAGAGTACATCCCGCATTTCCTGGTCGCTCTTCAATGGACATTCTACCTGGCAGCGTCACTGTCAGCTGCCGGTTGCTTCCTTTCCAGCTTAAGGAATGGTTGACGAAATTAAAGGAAGGGTAACAACCGCGATCATCCCTCCGTCAGTGTTCGGCCTCAGTTGAAGGCTGCCCCTGTGCATGGTCAGGATTCGTTGGACGAGCGTCAACCCCATTCCGGTTCCGTATACCTTGGTGGTATAAAATGGATCGGTCGCATGCTGGAGTGCTGCCTCTGAGATGCCGAGGCCGGTATCGGTGATTGTGATCCGGCAAAATTCACCTTCTTCCACGGCCTTGACCGTCAGGGTTCCACCTTCAGGCATGGCCTCGATGGCATTGCGGATAAGGTGCAGCAGGGCCAGTTTGATGCGGGTGGCGTCGATTTGAACGGCGATGTTCTGGTCGGGGAGATCGAGTTCGAAGGTGATGTTGGCCTTTCTCATCATCAGGTAGAAGGCCATGAGACAACGACGGATCAACGGGTTGATCGGTTGACTGGCAAGCTCAAGCTTTTGGTCCTGGGCGAAACTCAATAGATCTTCAAGTATGGTCTCAATCTTCGAGGCTTCTTTAGTTATGATATTGAGAAAGTTAATCGTGTAGGGATCTTCACTCTTTCTGGCAAGAAGACGGGCAGTACCACCGATTGATGTGATTGGATTACGAATGGCATGGGCGAGTTGCGCCGACATATGGCCGATTGCCGAATATTTTTCCGCCTCGACCAGAAGATCCTTGCTGTGTTCGAGTTCCTGGCTGACGAGTTCCAGTTCGTCGATCTTCTGGAGCATGTCCTTGTAGAGGTGACTGTGTTCGATAGCCAAGCTTGCTTGGCTCGCGAATATTTCGAGTGAACTGATATCATCGCTGGTAATGGGTTTACCGGTAATGAAATTATCGACGATGATGACGCCGAGTGAGCGGCTGGGAGAATACAGGGGTATTATGACAAAGGTGTTTTCCTGGAGAAGGTCCAAGAGCTCCTCGGGGACTTGTGCTTCTTCAGCCTTCGCGGCGGTGACGAGAATGCTCTTGCGCAACCTGGCGGCCTTGATCAGAACGTGTTCATGCTCGGAGGATGGTATCTGTAATGAATGTACGATTCGGTTGACTTCGATATCCCTTTCTTGATATTCACTTCGCAAATGAGCTATGATGTCGGGTAGATGCAGGTCATGTTCCCTGATCGAGGTCCATACCCTGTCTGCGTCTTCACGATTGGAAGGACCGATGGCGATGCGTCCCTGGAGGAGATCGCCGCTTTCATTGAACAGAGCGAGGAAGGCGCGGTTGAACTGAAGTCCTTCCTCGGAAGTGATGCCGACCAGGATGGCCTGGAGGATTCCGGTGAGTTCGACCGTTCCGAGGTAGGCCGAGTTCATCTTCTGGTTGAGTTGGTGGAGGAATTGCATTCTGAAATTGGTCGCTTCGAGTTCCCGCTGGAAAATCCGGTTATCGATGGCCAATCGTCTTTTTTTCAGCGTGTTGTTGACGGTATAGTTGATTTGGTCCATGGTCACGGGTTTGGTCAGATAGTCGTCGGCTCCGCGTCGAAGGCAGTCCAGCGCTGTCTGCAGATCGAAAGACCCTGTTACCATGATTATACCCAGGTCGTGATGATTGGCGACGAGATCGTCGAGAATCACATTGCCGTCACTATCGGGGAGGCCGATATCAAGGAGAACCAGAGCTACCTTTTTGTGCTCGAGATGGGTATACAGTTCATGTGCTGAACTGGCCTGATACACGGTGAGACCCTGTTTTGTGAGGTAATGGTTGAGGAGGAGGATAATTTCCGGCGAATCATCGACAATGACGACACACTCGTCGGGATCGAGGAGGGCGGCAGTCGGTAATGAGGTGCGTGTGTCTTGGTGTGAAAGCAGCTCAACCATGGATGGGTGTGGGTGCCGAATTCAATGCCGTGGATTCAGGGACCGGTTCGAGTTCCTGCCGGGCAATTTTTCAAAAATATCCGTTCAAACAGAGGTCACATATCTCTTTTATGACAGGTCTATCTGAAAATGAAAAGAAAAAATGAAACCCGTGAGACCCGCGGTACTCTAAAGGATTTATTCGGAATCCGGAAGGGGTGGATAGCCGTTGTTTTTTTGATTGGCGTTGACAGAGGCGATGAATGAGGGACATATTCGCAGAGAATGGTGTGCTGGCGAGTCAGTTGGCACATTTCGAGGCCCGTTCAGGCCAACTTTCCATGGCCGAGGCGGTGGCCGACCTGCTCCAAGGCGACCAGGAGGATATTTCTCTTCATCCGGCCAGGGTGCTGGTTGTCGAGGCCGAAACCGGGATCGGCAAGACCCTGGCCTACCTGATTCCTGCGATCCTGTCCAGCAGGAAGATTGTTATCTCGACTGCAACCTTGAATCTTCAGGATCAGATCCTCAACAAGGAGATACCGCTGATAGAAAAGGTGCTGGACCAGCAGGTCCCGGTCCTGTGCGTCAAGGGCCGGCAGAATTACCTCTGTCATTATCGCTGGTTCCAGTATCGAGCTGCAATGCAGATGTCGCTGCTTGACGATCCGGATGGAGACAGGATCGAGAAATGGCTGGAGGACACCACGACCGGTGACCGGTCCGAGCTGGCCTGGCTTCCCGACCGGTCGGCGTTGTGGCCGAAGATCTCGGCCCAGTCGAGTCAGTGCCTGGGGGGGGATTGCCCGGAATCGGCATTTTGTTTCATCAACCGGTTGCGGAGAAAAGCGGGATCGGTTCGTTTGCTCATCGTCAACCATCATCTGTTTTTCTCCGATCTGGCCCTGCGCAGTTCCGGATTCGGCGAGGTACTGCCACGCTATGAAGGGGTGATCTTCGATGAGGCCCACCATATCGAAAATGTGGCAACACAGTTTTTCGGACGGACTTTCAGTCAGTATCAACTCCTCGACCTGTTTGCCGACCTCGAGCGACAGGCCGAACTGGATCTTGACCCGGCTGCGGTCGATGTCCTGCGTGGAATGGTGCAGGGCCTGTCTCAGCGGTTGGATCATTTCCTCCGTCTTTTCCCCGAAGATCGGGGCCGGTTTCATCTCGACGCCCTGGTTGAGCGGATCTCGGATGCCGCCTGGCGAAGCGAGATTGATCAGTTGTCGCTGGCCCTCGAGCGCCTGCAGGCGCTGGTCGCAGCCCATGACGGCCGCGGCGAGGGTTGGGGCAGTTTCGACAAACGGGTTTCGGAACTGAAGGAGAACCTGCAGCAGATCGCCCTGCCGGCAGAGACAGGGTCGGTCAGGTATGTGCATTGGTATGAACGCCGGGAGCGGACGATCAGCCTTTCGGCAACCCCTGTCGAAATCGCCGGCCATCTTCGCGACCATCTGTATGGGGCGGTCCGATTCTGCGTCATGACCTCCGCCACCCTTTCTTCCGGAGGATCGTTTGCTTATGTCAAAGACCGGCTCGGGCTCGATGACCAGGCTGAATTTTTACGATTCAATTCTCCTTTCGATTATCGGGAACGAACCCTGCTCTACATTCCTGAAACGAGCTTTCCTGAACCGACCTTCCGCGAATATCAGGAAAGGACCTGCGAACGAGTACTCGATATCCTCCGGATCAGTCGCGGCAGGGCTCTGGTCCTCTTCACCAGTTTGAAGGCGATGGACTTGGTGGCGGATTTCCTTGACGGCCGTCTGAGCTATCCTGTACTTGTACAGGGCAGGGCTTCCAGGCAGAATCTGCTCGACACCTTTCGCAATACGACCGATTCGGTCCTCCTGGCTGTCGCCAGCTTCTGGGAGGGAGTCGATGTCGCCGGTGAGTCATTGAGCTGCGTGATCATCGACAAACTGCCGTTCGAGGTTCCATCCGATCCGGTTCTTCAGGCCAGGATACGGACTATCAGTGATAATGGCGGCAACCCATTCTTTGATCTTCAGGTGCCTCGGGCCATCCTCAGCCTGCGGCAGGGGGCGGGCCGGTTAATGCGATCGGCAACCGACCGGGGAGTGATCGCTATCCTCGATGTTCGTCTCTTCTCCAAAGGATATGGTCGAATATTTCTCAAAAGTCTCCCGCCTTCCCCGGTAGTACGGACCCTGCAGGAGTTGTCGAGGTTTTTCGGTACTGAAGGCCGGGTTGTATGATCAATGCTGCAATTGGAGTGATATGACGATGTCGGCGACTGAAATGGTGATGGAAACGATCCGCAGCGAATCACGGCTGGTGGATGTGGCCATGCGGGACGATCTGGAACGGTTGGCGCCGGAGGTTGACGGTCTTCTGCTCGAGATTCTCCAGTACTGTCTGTTCAATGGCGGCAAACGGATTCGCCCCTTGCTCGTGGTGCTTGCGGCGCGTATCTGCGGCCGATGCGGTCCCGAGATCTACCGGCTGGCCCGGGCCTTCGAATACCTGCATGCGGCGACCTTGATGCATGACGATGTGATCGACGATGCCGATACCCGGAGGGGAAAGCCGGCGGTACATATCCGATTCGGTACGGTCGCGGCCATCCTCACCGGCGACTTTCTCCATGCCAGATCGATGGCCATCATCGGCTCCCTGGCGGGAACCGAGTCCCTGAACGTCTTTTCCGGGGCAGCCGGGAAGATGGTTGACGGTGAGTTTCTGCAGATGCGCAATGCCGCCTGCTTCAATCTTTCGGAAGAGGACTACCAGCAGGCTATCCTGGGAAAAACCGGCATCCTCATTTCAGCAGCCTGTGAAGTGGGTGCCTTATGGGCTGAGGCGGGCAACAAAGAGCGGGCGGCCCTGCGGGATTACGGCATCTATCTCGGCTGCGCCTTCCAGATGATCGATGACCTGCTGGATTACCAGGGAGACCGGGGAAAGACCGGCAAAAAAGTGGGGAACGATCTTGCCGAGGGAAAAATGACTCTGCCGCTGATCCTTACGGTGCAGCACGCTGACAGGCAGGATCGCGATCGCCTGCAGGCAATCGTCGGCGATGAAACCGGGCGGCGGCAGGGACTGGAAGAGGTCTGCGGGCTGATCGCGAAATACGATGGATTCACGATGACCCGGACCAGGGCGGAACAGATGGGGGCATTGGCCCTGGCGCAGCTCGATATCTTTCCGGACGAGACCTGTGCGCAGGAGAAGGCCGTACTGCAAGGCCTGGTAAACTTTGTTCTCAAGAGGGAAAAATGAGAATGAAGATGGTGTTTACGGAAAGACGGAAAACCTCGGTGGCCTGGAGATGGCTGCCAGGCTGCCCGGAATATGCTCTGTTAGGTGTGCAGGGCGCGATGGCATGTCGGTGGTAACCGGGCATAACCCCGGATTGGGATAAGAGCGGGCGTGAAGTAAGCAAGACCGCCGGATGAGGGATGGATGAAGAATATCGCCATACTTGGAACGGGGCGGCACGGCAGCCGATATGCCGGACATATCGTTCGCGATATCGAGGGGATGGAACTGGCCGGGATATGGCGGCGTTCCGAGGAAGGAAAAAACCAGGCACGGCAATGGTCGACCACCTACTACCCGGATTGGCGGGAGATGATCGCCTCATCCGGTGTCGATGCGGTCGTCGGGATCGTTCCACCGGCTCTGAATCCAGCCATCGCCGCCGCCTGCGCCCGTGCCGGCAAGCCGCTGCTGCTCGAAAAACCGCTGGCCCGCAACGTGGTCGAGGCCCGGGCCATCGTCGCTTCGCTTGCCGCGGCCGGCGTCCCGCTGACCGTCGGCCAGACCCTGCGCTATAATCCGGTGATCGGGGAGTTGCAGCGGCAGCTGCCGGAGTTGGGGCCGCTGCATTCGTTTGCGGTCAACCAGCGGCTGGAGCCGTCGACGCTGGACTGGCATGATGACCGGGAAACGGCCGGGTCCGGAGTGCTCTTCCACACGGCGGTCCATGTGTTCGATGCCCTGCGGCTGATCACCGGCCTGAAGGTCCGGCGGGTCATGGCCCACGGCCGGCTGGTCCATGCGGCGGTCCTCGAGGATCTGGTACTGATCGTCGCCGAACTGGAGGATGGGGTGATCGGGACGGTCGATGTCAGCAAGGTCGGCCGGGCCAGGACCGGCCGCTACGAGTTCATCTGCCAGGACGGTCAGCTGCATGGCGAGCAGATCCATGCCGCTGTCGAGGTGATCCGGGGCAACGTCGTGCAGACAAGGCGGGAGTTCATTCAGACACCCACCGTGCTGCACCTGTTGCGGGATTGGCTGACCTTCCTGGAGGGAAACGGCGTCAACCCGGTGACCGGGGAAGAAGGGCTCTACGCCGTCCAGGTCTGCGAGGCGTGCCTCGTCTCGATGCAGGAAGGGCGATGGATCGAGGTTCAGTAGGGGAAGAAGATGTCGGCGAATGCCGTCAGCCAGAGGACCAGGGCGAGAAGGAGCGAGAACAGGACGGCGGCGCTGCCCATGTCCTTGGCCCTCTTGGCATAGATGTTGTAATCCGGGGAGACCAGATCGACCACCGACTCGATGGCCGAGTTGAGCAGCTCGACGATCAGCACCATGGTGTTGACGGCCAGCAACAGGCATTTGAACACCAGGGTGAAGGGGAGGAAATAGAGCAGCGGCAGGAGCAGGACATAGAGCAGCGACTCCTGGCGGAAGGCCGCCTCATGCCTGAAGGCGGCGCCAATGCCGTCGGCGGAGTAGGAGAAGGCGGCGAAGATGCGGGCGATTCCGGTTTTGTTGGCTTTCATGTCTCGGGCAGATCGTTGGGTTGGCGGTTCCGGCTCCAATCCGGATGTTGTTGAAGGGGCAAAAAAAAAGGTTGGAGACCGAATCTCCAACCTTTTACCCGCTTTGCGGCAATTACGCATTTATTTTCTTTTTCTTCGACCGATGCCGGCCAATCCGCCAAGACCGGTACCGAAGAGCAGCATGGTGGCCGGTTCGGGGACTGGGGTGCTCCCCTCGATGATATCGTTGGCGCAGGTCATCGCCCATCTCAAGCCGAGGTCATCGGTACCGAGATTCAAAAGGCTTGTCCCGATGGTGAAATGAAGACCGGTACCAGAGCCATCGCTGAATACGGACCAGCTGCCGGTTGCCAATGGAGTTTTTGCCAATAGAGTTTCAGATTGAGTATCATAGTAGAAGGTATTGAACTGAACCTCCTGTCCGGCTCGGTATACACTCGACCCGGTATTCTCCGCCAAAATATACTCAGATGTACTGGTTATGGCATACAGGCTGGCTATCCCTTCAGTGGCGGTCCCGCTGTGGTTGGCGAGGACCAGGGCGAACTCCCAGAATTCACCGTTGCCATAGTAATCCTCTGTGGTGTCGCCGTACGGGTTCCAACCGTTGTTGCTCAGAAACAGGTCGCCGTATTCGATATTCTCATCGAAAGCCACCTTATTTACATAATTGGTGTAGACGTCTATCGTCGTGATGGTGGTCCCGATGTTTACCACCATCTTCTGGATATCATAAGGGGCGCCGCCACTGATGATATCTCGTGATTCAGAGTAAAGTGTCGGAATGTCATCATATGGAGGTTGAGGTTCATCTATTAGTGTGTAAATACCGCCTATATAGTTGTCATCGATGGTAGTTCCCCATCCAGTGCCGGCCGACGCCAATCCACAAGCACCTGCGAATAAACAGATGATGATATGCGATCTCTTCATTTCTCTTTCCTCCTTCTGCAATCAGCTGACCTTGGGTCGTGCGGTGTACGGTGCATCGCCATCACCCTGGGGGGCGCCGGGGGCGCCGTTGGTCTCTGAAATGTTCAACATCCGTAAAGTGGGTGTTGTCCAAACCTGTTTTCTTGATTCAAGTTCGGATGAATCGGTCGCTTTCTGGGATATCTGAATATCAGTCATGCTGACCTCCGGATAAAAAATAGTTGGTGTTGTGCTGGCTTATGTTAAGCAATATCGATGCCGAAAATTTAAAAATCCTCATATTTTCCTGCTATGATCGATTTTGACAGGATCTTCTCAACTTAACATAAATGAAATACAATAATAGTATTATGTTTTGTGCATGAATGGATTAAAATCAATAATAAGTTACCTGATATATTGGTAATCTGATACATCGTCCCCAGGCCGAGCGTTGAATCGCATCGTGATGACTTTTTTCCCCTGTGCGAGAATGACAACCGAAAAAAATACCTACTGTTACAGCTGTTATGGGTTGAATATCCGGTCGTATTTCCGTTTGCCCGAATTGCCGGAAAAAAAGTTCGAAAACCCGGATGTCGTCATTGCCCCTGGCCAGGCCAAGGATAAATATACTGCTGAACATGTTCCGGAAGGATTGCATTTTGATGCAATCGACTGTTTTGTTTTCAAGATGGATTCCGGTACGTTATTTCAGGTATCGGGTGGGAGGTTCATCACCGTCCAGTTTCCGAACCATTCCCGGGTCGGATTTCCGGATCTCCGTTTATACATGCTCAGCCCGGTATTCAATGCCCTTCTCCACCAGCGTGGAATCCTGTTGTTACATGCAGGCGTTCTCTGCCGGAATGCACGGTCCATCGCAATCGCCGGGGAATCCGGCATTGGGAAGTCGACCATCGGTGCCGAACTCTGTCTGGGAAGAGGATACTCATTTGTTTCAGACGATGTCTGTGCCATCGATGATATCGATGGATCCCGGATACGGGTCCTGCCTTCAGTACCGCGACTGAAAATGCTTCCCGACACGATGCTCAGGTTGGGCCTGGATAGTCGGGAATGTGAGTCGATTGATGAGAGCAAGGGGAAATTTTCCGTTCCGGTAAAAGATCGTCTCGCAACTGGAGATGTGTATCTGGAGGCGGTTTTTGTTCTCTCCGTCAATGACCATCACCATATCGAGGTAACCTCCCTGAAGGGTGTCGAGAAGGTGGAGGCGTTGCTCAAGAACCTGATCTGGATTGAATATCTTCGATGGATGGGAAATCAGGAAGCTCTGTTCGCCAGGTGCAACGCCATCTGCAGCGATATCGAGATCTATCGACTGAGTTTCGATAAGAGAATTCATTCCCCCCGACTACTCGCTGATGAGATCGAAAAATCCTGGAATCTGGCCTGATGGTTCGACAGGCTGATCAAATCCTACGTGTTATCAATCTATTCGCAGCATTGTGAAAAATTACCGAGGTATCAAATCGTTTGATAATTTTTCCCTCTCCGCCGAGAGAGTCGACGGATGGCTTTCGTTAACCGATCCGCGATATCCGGGCGGCGATGCCTTCGAAATTGTTGATTGCCTGGCGGTCTCGTTATCGGCAACCTGTAATGAAAAAACTGGGAAAGTGGGGAGAACGGGCATATCCAGGCGACAGGGGTATTTCCTCTGCGGTTCAGCTCAACTGTTCAATCGTGAAGCTTTATGTCAAGCCCTCCAGATTGAGCGGGCAAAAGCGGTCCAGCTTTGCGATATCGATCTGGTGCTGGAAAGCTTTGTTCAATGGGGGGTTGATTCTTTTCGCCGTCTGGCCGGCAATTTTTCCTGTGCGATATGGGATAAAAGAGAGAAGGTTCTTTTCGCGGTTGTTGATCACCTTGGTGTGTATTCATTCTACTACCGCATCATCAAAGGAGAATATTTTGGTTTTTCGAATCGGCTCCGGAATGTAACACGGTTGGATAAAGTCCGTATTGACGATGAGTATTTGCTCGCATATCTGCTCAACTGCTACCAGGATAGCGGCAAAACGGTTTATCGGGATATTTCGGCGCTCCCTCCCGGTTGCTATTTGACGTTACGGAAAGAGTCGATTGAGGTTCAGCGATACTGGCAACCGGCGGTTAACGACGCCTCGCTGCCTAAGAGGGCTGTTGGAGAATCGGGTGATGCGGCGAGAGATCTCATCATCGAGGCCGTCGCCGATCGGGTGTCGCCGAACCAGACAAACGGCATCCTCCTTAGCGGCGGCCTCGATTCATCGGCAATCGGTTGTATCGCCAATTCTATTTTGAAGCAATCAGGCTCCAGGCTGGTTGCTTTTTCGAAGGTTCACGGAGCGGGATCGAATGGCAAGGAGCGAGACGAGCGGGATTTTATCCGCACGGTCGCAGAGTGGGAAGAGATCCTCGTTGAATTTGTCTCGGAAGTTGCTTTCACAGGAAAGAAACTATTGCATGAATATTTTCGTTCCCAATCCTGTTTTCCCCTCAACCCTTTTATATTCCTCAGCCGTCCTCTCTATCAAAGGGCGGCGGAGGGATGTACAACTCTTTTTACCGGTTTTGGGGGGGACGAGACGTTATCAACCGAGGGATTGAATAGTCTGCCGTTATTGTTGAAGCAATTTTGCTGGCGAGATTTTCTTGAAAACCTCGGCGGGGTGGCAAAACGATATAATCTTCCTCCGGTCCAGATTTTCAAGCGATTTGTCTTGAGACCGATGTTGCCGGATGTCTGTCTCCGATTCCACCGGAGAATACGGGGACTGGACGAAGATCGATCTCTGGGAAATGGCTTCATACACAAACAGATCCTCTCCAGCCCGTTCGCATCTCATCTGCTCACCAGCAAATACGGATATATATCCGATGATTTTCTCGATCCGAGACAGGAGTTGTGCAGCAGGTTGTCGGCGAGTTATTTCCGGCCGTTTTTTGATCTCAGTGAATACCTCGACGATATCTTCGGGGTTACACAGGTTTTCCCTTTTCTGGATATACGAATAATCGAGTTCATGCTCTCGGTGCATCCTCGAGAATTTTTGAAGGAAGGGATGACGCGATCGGTCCTGAGACGGTCTATTGCCGGATTTGTCCCGGATGAAATCCGACTCAGAAAGGACAAGATCCCTTTCAATGTTGGGGTGCCGTTTGCCCGATGCCTGGTCGAAAGTCGACCCCTGTTCGAGGAAATCTTCCACAGTACACAATCGTCGGTCTGGCAATTGATCGATCGAGATCTCTTGGGGAAAAAATTCGCGGAACTTCAGCGGAACGATGGGACAACGGATGCTGGAAGGGACAACAGGATGGCGCTGGAGATCGGCAGATGCATGAATGTGGCCGCATTCTGTCAGTGGCACGAGGTCAGATCTTTCCGGCCGGCCGGTGCTGATGAGGATGGGTCAGAGGTATGACACAATTTCACGATAATTATCCTGACCGTTCCGTCCGGTGACGATGATACTGCCACTTCTGAGCCAGGCATGCGCCAACAGGCCGTTTCCTTCAATTGCCGCCCCGATCGAAAGCAGACATTCCTGGTGGTTTTGATGCAGCAGTATCCTGGCAGTCAAGGCCTGGGCGAAGCATCGAGGCTGAATGGCCTGCGGCAACGGGGGGGATTTGCTGATGACCCAGGCGACTGTCTGGGCATATGCCGACTCGGAATCTGTCGGAGATTTCAGCAGTTCCCTTTTGCTGGGGCGAAGTTTAAATATGTGTAAGAGATACTTGAAAGGAATCAATTGTACACTGCATTGGCAGATGGGAAGAAGTAGCAATGCCTTGAAATAGATCTTCTGAACTGAAAACGGTAATCTGATGAATGTGATGATTCTTCTCATTATTTTACATCGATCAGATGCTCCGACAAGAGTTCAGCCAGAAATGATACTACTTCAGCCATGCATTGTTCTCGTTCAATATCATATTCCTGCACCAGAATGTCGATGATCCGACCGATCGAAATGGGTGAACTCAGCAAATCCCATATACGACTTCCGGTTGATACCATTCCATAGTACCTGCTTTTTTCCATGCCAAGGAGGATGGTCTCGCTGTCTACCTTGCTTGAAAGTATGCCGGCAGAACGTACAATTATACTAGTGGTGGATAAAGATTCTTGTGTATTCATCTTTGATTACACTTTGAAGCGGAAGCATGGGATCTGTCCTCTTCAGCGAAGCTGATTTGATGTCAGTGTTTGAACGACCTCTGGCCGGTAAACATCATCGCCACCTGCGGCTCTGCCTCGTTGCAGGCCTCGATGGTCTCGAAGTCCCGCATCGAGCCGCCGGCCTGCAGGATCGCCGACACCCCCTGCCTGATGCCGACATCGGCGCCATCACGGAAGGGGAAGAAGGCGTCGGAGATCATCACCGAGCCGGGGATGCCCCCCTTGTCCCGCTGCACCTGGATATCGATCGCCTCTTTCTCCGCCTTGTTCCGTTTCCCCCTGCTGACGGCCAGTTCCAGATCGGCATAGGGGATGCCGTAGGTATCGAAACAAAGGATGTCGGCATACTTGATATAGGCCTTGTGGACGGCGATCTCGGCTACGCCGACTCGATCCTGCTCCCCGGTGCCGATCCCGACGGTACAACCGTCCTTGACATAGAGGACGGAGTTGGAGGTGACTCCGTGCTCCACCGCCCAGCCGAAGAGCATATCGTTGATCTCCCTCTCGGTCGGCTGCCGGTCGCAACGGTATTCCCGGCCCTGCCAAGTGGCGACGGCCGGTTTCAGATCGGCCGGGGTGCGGATGGAGTTGACCGCCGACTGCTGGACGATGATGCCGCCATCGATCAGGCTCTTGAAATCGACAAAGCGGAATCGCTCAAAGGCGGCGAGGCGATCGATCGCCGCTATCCGGATGATGCGCAGGTTCTTGCTTTTTTTGAGGATATCCAGGGTTCCCGCCTCGAAATCCGGGGCGCAGACCACCTCGAGATAATTGGCAGCCAGCAGTTCCGCAGTGTCTTTGTCGCAGGCCCGGCTCATGACCACAGCCCCGCCGAAGGCCGCGATCCGGTCGCAACGGTTGGCCCGGTCGAAGGCATGGGCCAGCGTTTCGCCGTAGGCGGCGCCGCAGGGATTGTTGTGTTTGAGGATGACGGCGGCCGGCCGGTCCATCAGGTACTTCAGGATGTTGAGGCCGTTGTCGATATCGGTCAGGTTGATCTTGCCCGGGTGCTTGCCCACCTGGAGCATGTCCTCGACCGTGATCGCCGAGACGAGGCCGTTGCCCGGTTCGATGAAGGAGCAGTCCCCGAGAACCAGATTGCCGTTGACCAGTTCGTACAGGGCTGCCTGCTGATCGGGGTTTTCTCCATAGCGCACCCCTCTCTCGTCGACTGAGCCATCCTCTTGCCGAATTTTCCAGGTCTTCTTGCGGTAGACCAGGGTCTGGCCGTCGAAGGAGATGGTCATCTCCATCGGGAAATGATCGCCGAGTATCGTTGAATACATCGATTTCAGGTTGCTCATATCTCATTCTCCGCTATCGATTATCAGGTAGTGTGGGATGTGCCTCCGATCAGCACCAGGGGAACCTCGTGTCGGGGGCTGCAGTCGTATCAAAGACAGGTTTCACGTGCATGGTGTGGGTTCTTCCGGTCCCGATATCGTCGTATGCGGGGCGATAACGGCCCGTGTCGCTTGTCTGCAATCGGATAGGCAACTGTAGGCGCCGACCCGCACCTCGTCTTCCAGCAGGCAGTTGTCGAGAATGACGCCTGTGTCGATGCGGCAGTATCTGCCGATCCGGGTTGCGCCACGGATCTGCGTGCCGGCCTGCAGGACGGTGTCCTCGCCGATGACGGCCTCGAACGAGACAAAGGTCGTTTCCGGGCTCAGCATCGTCACTCCCTGCAGCATGAGATCCCGATTGCGTCTCGACTGTAGTTCCCGATGGGCTTCGGCAAGCTCGACCCGAGAATTGACGCCCAGCACATCACCCGGGTGAGGGGCGGTGAATCCATGGACACTGTGGCCGTCAGCGACAGCATGGGAGATTATATCGGTAAGGTATACCTCTCCCTGGCTGTTGTCGGTTCCGACCCGATGCAGGGCGTGGAACAGGAACCGACTGTCGGCGAGGTAGATGCCGGCATTGATTTCCCGGATCGCCCTCTGCTCGGCCGTCGCGTCCTTTTCCTCGACGATGCCGATGATCGTGCCGTCGGCTCCATGGAGAATCCGCCCATAGTTGGTCGGGTCGTCGAGGATCGTGGTCATCAGGGTGACGGTGGCCCCGTTGCCCTGGTGGGCGTTGTACATGTCGACCAGGGTCCGCGGCCGGATCAGCGGGGTGTCGCCGCAGAGAATCAGCACGGTCCAGTTCCCGCCGGCCAGCGATTGTTCAGCGGCCAGAACCGCATCTCCTGTCCCCCGCTGCTGTTGCTGTACAACGCAATCGACTTTGAAGCCGGTCAATGTTGCCTCGACCGCCTCTCGCTGGTGGCCGACTATCACCAGTGTCCGATCCGGCTGCAGCGGGGCGATAGCCTGGAGGACGTGGTGGAGCATCGGCACCGCCATGACTTCATGGAGCACTTTGGCCCGATTTGATTTCATCCGGGTGCCTTTGCCGGCAGCCAGGACAATTGCGACAAGTGGGTTTGCTCGAACCATCGGCACTCAGTCGTCCTTGGAAATTCCCTGCGAATGGAATTGAATCAATTATTTTTTGAACATACAACTTTACCTGATAGGTTCGAGAGGCGTCAAGCGGCCATTTTCCAGGTGCAGGATGCGATCGGCCAGTTCAAGGCTGGCGGGACGATGGGTGATCAGGATGACTGTGCGGTTGGCGAAGAGTTCCCGGTTGTCTTTGACGAAGCTCTCTTCACCTTCAGGATCGAACATGGCTGTGGCCTCGTCGAGGATGAGGATCGCCGGGTCCTTGATGAGGGCGCGGGCGAGGGAGAGCCGTTGTTTCTGTCCCCCCGATAATTTGACACCCTGGTCGCCTATCAGGGTATCGAACCCGTGGGGCAGCGCTTCGATGAAAGAGAGGGCATGCGACGCCCGCGCCGCGCGAATGACGGAAGCGTCATCTGCCTGATAGCGGCCGAAAAGGATATTGTCCATGACACTGCTGTTGACCAGCAGCACCTGCTGCTGGACCAGGCCAATCTGCGAACGCAGACTGTCAAGGCGGACATCCGCGATATCATGGCCATCGATCGAGATCGCTCCCTTGTCAGGGGCGGCGAATCGCATCAGGAGATGGGCGATGGTGCTTTTTCCCGCTCCGTTGGCACCGGTTATCGCGACAGTTTCGCCAGCATTGATCGTGAAATCGAGATGTGTGAACAGCTCTGTATTGCCGGGGTAGGAAAAGGCGACTCCGGCAAAGCGGATTTCTCCACGAACCGGCGGCAACGGTTTTCCTCCGGCATACTGTTCAGCTTCGGCAGAGAAAACTGAGACCAGTCGTTCAGCGGCAGTCAAGGCCCGCTGTGTTTGACCATACATATCGGCCAGCCGGCTGACCGGTTGCGTAAGCAGCATGCCGTAGAGTATGAGACTGACGATGTCGCCCGTACGCAGTTGTCCTGAGGCGATATCGTCGCTGACGATCCACAGGATGAAGAGGATGATCGCCATAGAAATCAGTTTGACGAGCGGAGTGAGTCGGGCCTGATGCTGCAGATATCTGGCTGAAAGACGGGCCAGTTCAGTGTTGCTGTCCTGAAACCGTCGGGATTCGACATCTTCTCGGGTAAAGGATTTGATGATCGGGAGCGTGGTGAGATTTTCCTGGGCGATCGAAAAGGTATCGGCATACTGGGTAATATATTGCCGAGTGAGTGGTCGGATGCCCCGGCCAAGGATTTTAGTTGTCAGATAGAAGATCGGGATGAGCAGGCCGGCGAGTGCGGCGATCTGTGGGCTGATCAGAAGGATGCAGCCCAGGCTCGATAAGGCGATGACGATATGGGGAACCAGGGGAACCAGGCTGACTGTGAGAAAACTGCTGAGAATGGCGGCATCGTTGGAGAGCAGTGACAGGATTTCGCCCTGCTTGCGACCATGATAAAAAGCGAGCGGCAGCGACTGCAGGTGATCGTAGAGCCGTGTCCGCAAGCGGGCAAGCATTCGTTCGGTTGTTGCCCCGGCCAGAGAGCGGTTGAGATAGACGAACAGACCCTGGACCGTCAGCAGGACGAACCAGACGAGTAATATCTGTTGGTAGGAAAAGGGTGGAGGGGCCGTGGGGCGATCGAGGAGCAACTTTGTGAATTGGCCGGCAAGCCATGGGATAACCAGGGCCACGGCGTTTTCAATCAGCAACAGCACTGCAAGCAGCAACAAAGCCTTTTTGGGCGGCGTCAGTATGGCAAAGATCTGCCTGTATTGATGAAGCGCCTTCATGCTCTGGTTCGCCCCCCGTTCAGGAGTGTAATGTAATGCTGGATTTCCGGAGAGTTCCGGTTACAACGGAGGCAGGTCGTCGTCAAATGCTGGAGAAGATACAAGGATGGAAACGGTGGAATCTCAGCCCCAGGAGGTGTCATGCCGATTGTCGCCAGGCTACTTCTGGCCATAGGATTTGAACAGGATCGCCATCTTCTCCATCTCGGTATGATCGAGGATATTCGGCTGGCCGACACACCGGCTGCGCCAGTAGAGTTCGGCACAAAATTCGGTTTCGGCGGCGGTGGCGTAGGCGGCGGCCAGATCCGGACCAGCCGCGACGAGTCCATGGTTGGCCAGCAGGACGGCATGTCGATCCGTCATCGCCTCAAGAGCGTTTTCCGCTAAGGCGGCGCTACCGAACGTTGCATAACGACTGCAGCGGACATTCTCACCAGCCGGGGTCAGCATATAATGCACCGCCGGCAGGTCCCAACCAAGACAGCTGAGGACGGTGGAGAACGTTGAATGGGTATGGACGACGGCGGCGATATCGGCCCTGTTCTGATAGAGAACCCGATGAAGGGGTAGCTCGGATGAGGGTTTCCTCGTACCATCCTGCACTCGACCGTCGAGGTCGACGACGACTATGTCGTCGGGGGTCATCTTCAGGTAGTCCAGTCCACTGGGGCTGATGGCGACCAGTCCCGTTAAGCGGTCAAGCAGGCTCAGATTGCCGCTGGTTCCCCGAATCAGTCGGTCTTCGATCAATTTTCTGCCGAAGCGGCAGATTAATCGGCGTTCTTGTTCCAGCAGAAGGGTCATGAGATCAAAATCGAAAGTGGTTGGAACTGTGGGGCACAGTCGCGCGATGCTCCGGAAAAAGGGACAATATGCCATCCTCGGAGGCCGGGCAGATTCCTCGCTCGGTGATCAAGCCGGTGACAAGTCTCGCCGGAGTGACGTCAAAGGCGTAATTGGCGGCTGTGCTTTTCTCCGGAGTAATCAGAACCGAGATGATTTCGTTCTCTGCCAACCCTTCAATATACCGGACTTCATCCCCGTCCCGTTGTTCAATGGGAATATCTTTCACTCCATCGCGTACCGTCCAGTCGAAGGTTGAAGAGGGAAGGGCGACGTAGAAGGGGATGTCGTTGTCCTTTGCGGCAAGGGCCTTGAGGTAGGTCCCGATCTTGTTGGCGACGTCTCCAGTGAAGGTGGTGCGGTCGGATCCGGTAATCACCATGTCGACCTTTCCATGCTGCATGAGATGGCCGCCGGCGTTATCGACGATAATCGTGTGTGGGATTCCCTGTTGTCCGAGTTCCCAGGCAGTCAGGCTGGCACCCTGGTTTCGCGGTCGGGTCTCGTCGACCCAGACGTGAACATCAACTCCCTGCTCGAAAGCCGCATAGATCGGAGAGGTTGCGGTACCATAGTCGACAAAGGCGAGCCAACCGGCATTGCAATGGGTGAGAATGTTGACTGTTGCTCCAGCCTTCCTTTCGCTGATCTCAGCAATGATTTCAGCCCCATGGTGACCGATGCGGCGGCAGAAATCGGCATCCTCATCGGCGATGGCGCGGGCGGAATCCAGGCATATCCTGATCTTGTCCTCGACTGTAGTGCCGGATGCCGCAATGGCGGCGAGAACTCGATGTACGGCCCAACTCAGATTGACGGCGGTTGGTCGGGTGGAAATCAACATTTCGGCCGAACTGGCCATATCACCCAAGAAAGAATCGAGCGAGCTTTGATGTGCCGTAAGACTGGAAAGATACATTCCGAAGCCGGCCGCCGCCCCGATCAGACCGGCGCCACGGACATGCATCTCGGCAATCGCTCTGGCCATCTGTTCCGGTTCGGATAGGGATTCGACAATGAAGCGGTGGGGGAGATGGCGTTGGTCGATGATGTTGACTCTGCGCGTGTCTTCCTGATCCAGCCAGATTGTACGGTACGGTTTTCCTGCAACGTTCATGAGCGGATGCAATGGGAGCAAGTTGAGTATGTTGATATGACTGAAATCAGCTTGGAACCCATAAAGTTATACTGCACATTGATGTGTCGAGCACCAGAAAAGGTGCGAAGAAAAGGGGGAGGGCGGACCGGGGGGAGAGAACGAAGTGAAGGGATCGGGGGAAAAAAGAAGGGGCCCTGACGTCATCAACGTCAGGGCCCCCCGGGGCAAGGATTCGGCGGCGACCTACTCTCCCACATAGTCTCCCATGCAGTACCATCGGCGCTGAAGAGCTTAACTTCCGTGTTCGGAATGGGAACGGGTGGAACCTCTTCGCTATGACCACCGAAAATCTCGGTGGAGTCCGGTACCGTCCGCTAGCCCGGGGCAGGGGAGACGGAGCCGTCCTCTATGATAAAATCGATAATTGAATAGTAGATCAGTCAGTAGCGTTGCAATCAGAAAAATATGGATAAGCCGCACGGCCGATTAGTATCGGTAAGCTCCATGTGTTGCCACACTTCCACACCCGACCTATCAACGTTGTAGTCTCCAACGAGCCTTCAGATGGTTTACACCATGGGATATCTCATCTTGGAGTGGGTTTCCCGCTTAGATGCTTTCAGCGGTTATCCCTTCCGAACTTAGCTACCCAGCGATGCCCCTGGCGGAACAACTGGTACACCATAGGTTCGTCCATCCCGGTCCTCTCGTACTAGGGAAAGATCTCCTCAAATATCCTGCGCCCGCAACAGATAAGGACCAAACTGTCTCACGACGTTTTAAACCCAGCTCACGTACCACTTTAATTGGCGAACAGCCAAACCCTTGGGACCTGCTCCAGCCCCAGGATGTGATGAGCCGACATCGAGGTGCCAAACCTCCCCGTCGATATGGACTCTTGGGGGAGATAAGCCTGTTATCCCCGGAGTACCTTTTATCCGTTGAGCGACGACCCTTCCATGCGGAATCGCCGGATCACTAAGACCTACTTTCGTACCTGCTCGAGATGTCTCTCTCGCAGTCAAGCTCCCTTATGCCTTTACACTCTACGGCTGGTTTCCAATCAGCCTGAGGGAACCATCGCGCGCCTCCGTTACTCTTTGGGAGGCGACCGCCCCAGTCAAACTACCCACCAGACAATGTCCTGGATCCGGATAACGGACCGCAGTTAGATTCCTAAGGCAACAAGGGTGGTATTTCAAGGGTGGCTCCATGAACACTGGCGTGCCCACTTCAAAGCCTCCCACCTATCCTACACATGTTGCCTCAAAAACCAATGCCAAGCTATAGTAAAGGTTCACGGGGTCTTTCTGTCTTGTTGCGGGTAACCGGCATCTTCACCGGTGCTACAGTTTCGCTGAGTCTCTGGTTGAGACAGTGGGGAAATCGTTACGCCATTCGTGCAGGTCGGAACTTACCCGACAAGGAATTTCGCTACCTTAGGACCGTTATAGTTACGGCCGCCGTTTACCGGGGCTTCGGTTCGATGCTTCGCTTGCGCTGACATGTCCCCTTAACCTTCCGGCACCGGGCAGGCGTCAGACCCTATACTTCGTCTTTCGACTTCGCAGAGTCCTGTGTTTTTAGTAAACAGTCGCTCCCCCCATTTCACTGCAACCTGCTTAGGCTTCGTTAGTAAATAACTACACCCCGCAGGCACACCTTCTCCCGAAGTTACGGTGCTATTTTGCCGAGTTCCTTAACCAGAGTTCTCTCAAGCGCCTTGGTATTCTCTACCAGCCCACCTGTGTCGGTTTACGGTACGGTCGCACGTACAACTAGATACGAGGCTTTTCCTGGAAGCATGGACCCAGCCACTTTATTGTCTGAAAGACATCGTCGTCACGCCTCGGTGTTATCAAGGACCCGGATTTGCCAAAGTCCTCCACCTACACGCTTGAACCGGGACAACCAACGCCCGGATGGCCTTACCTTCTTCGTCCCCCCTTACCATAACATTGTACACACGGTACAGGAATATTAACCTGTTTCCCATCGACTACGCTTCTCAGCCTCGCCTTAGGGGCCGACTAACCCTGAGCAGATTAACTTGACTACAGGAAACCTTAGGCTTTCGGCGACAAGGTTTCTCACCTTGTTTATCGCTACTCGTGTCAACATAAGCTCTTGTGGAACCTCCAGCACTCCTTTCGGTGTACCTTCTCAGGCGGCCACAATATTCTCCTACCATCGAAATAAATTTCGATCCGTAGCTTCGGTACTATGCTTAGCCCCGTTGAATTTTAGGCGCGGTATCACTAGACCAGTGAGCTATTACGCTATCTTTGAAGGGTTGCTGCTTCTAAGCCAACCTCCTGGTTGTATCCGCAATTCCACATCCTTTCCCACTTAGCATAGATTTCGGGACCTTAGCTGACGGTCTGGGCTCTTTCC
>NZ_JBSHXH010000009.1:0-157500 GCF_053613775.1 Desulfoprunum sp. | reverse complement strand
GTGTGCCTTTTCAATCTCGTCGAGGAGGATGACGGCATAGGGCCGCCGGCGGACGGCCTCGGTGAGATATCCGCCCTCATCATACCCGACATAACCGGGCGGGGCGCCGATCAACCTGGCTACCGAGTGTTTCTCCATGAATTCCGACATATCGATGCGGATCATCGCCTGGTCGCTGTCGAACAGGAAATCGGCCAGCGCCCGGGCCAATTCGGTCTTGCCGACGCCGGTCGGACCGAGGAAGAGAAAGGAGCCGAGGGGGCGGTCGGGGTCCTGCAGTCCGGCCCGGGCCCGTCGCACGGCATTGGCAACGGCAACGATGGCCTCATCCTGGCCGATGACCCGTTTCTTCAGGTTGGTTTCGGCGTGGACGAGTTTATCCTTTTCCCCTTCGAGCAGACGGTCCACGGGGATTCCGGTCCATTTGGCGACGACGCTCGCCACATCCTCGGCGCCGACCTCTTCCTTCAGCATCCTGTGGTTGGCCTGAATCTCCTGCAGTTTCCTGTTGGCGTCTTCCAGATCCTTCTGCAACTGGACGATCCGTCCGTAGCGGATTTCCGCCACCTTACTCAGGTCGCCGGCCCTTTCCGCCCGTTGTTCCTCCACCTGGGCCGCCTCCATGGTCTCCTTGATCTTGCGGATGCTCTGGATGGTATCCTTCTCCAGGGTCCACTGGCCTCGCATCGCCACCAGACGCTCGTTGAGCTCGGCGAGTCTTTTCTTCACTTCACCAAGTCGTTCCTGGGAGGCCTTGTCGGTTTCCTTCTTCAGGGCTTCCTGCTCAATCTCGAGTTTAATTTTGTGACGTTCCAGTTCATCGATTTCCAGCGGCATCGAATCGATCTCGATCCGCAGTTTCGATGCCGCCTCGTCGATCAGGTCGATGGCCTTGTCGGGCAGGAAGCGGTCGGTGATGTAGCGGTTGGAGAGCATGACGGCGGCGACGGTGGCGGCATCCTGGATCCGCACCCCGTGGTGGACCTCATACTTCTCCTTGATGCCGCGCAGAATGGCGATGGTGTCCTCGATGCTCGGTTCGACAACCAGGACCGGCTGGAACCGGCGTTCGAGGGCGCTGTCCTTCTCGATATACTTCCGGTATTCGTCGAGGGTCGTCGCCCCGACACAATGCAGTTCGCCACGTGCCAGGGCAGGTTTCAACATGTTGGAAGCGTCCATCGATCCTTCGGCGGCCCCGGCGCCGACCAGGGTGTGGATCTCGTCGATGAACAGGATGATCTCACCGGCGCGCTTTTCCACCTCCTTGAGAACGGCCTTGAGCCGGTCCTCGAATTCGCCGCGGTACTTGGCGCCGGCGACCAGCGCGCCGAGATCGAGGGTGATGACCTGTTTGTTCCTCAGCGTTGCGGGGATGTCGCCGTTGATGATCCTCTGCGCCAGCCCCTCGACAATGGCGGTCTTCCCGACCCCCGGCTCTCCGATCAGCACCGGATTGTTCTTGGTGCGGCGTGACAGGACCTGGATGATCCGACGAATTTCCTCATCGCGGCCGATGACCGGATCGAGCTTGCCGCGCTTGGCGATGTCGGTAAGGTTGCGGCCGTATTTTTCAAGTGCTTGGTATTTTTCTTCGGGATACTGATCGGTTACCCTATGCTCACCGCGGATGGTCTGCAAGGCCTCGAGGAATTTTTTCTCGTCGATGCCGTACTGGGCGAGCATCGCCGCGACACTGCTTTTCTGGTCACGGATCAGGGCCAGGAAGAGGTGCTCCTGGCTGACATAGGCGTCCTGCATCTGAGTGGCAATCGCAAAGGAGGAGTCGAGGACCCGTTTGAGTTCCGGCGAGGCGTAAACCTGTCCGGCGCCGCTGCCCGAGACCCGGGGGATTTGTTCGATCAGCCGGTTGGCGCCCATGAGGATGAGCGATGGATCGACTCCCATCTTCTGCAACACCGGCACGACCGAGCCGTTTGGCTGGACCAGGATGGCCTTGACGAGATGAGCAGGATGGATCTCCTGGTTGGAATTATCCTGAGCCAGTTGCTGCGCTGCCTGGATTGCTTCCTGAGATTTCAGAGTGAATTTGTCAAACTGCATGTTATCCTCCGATGCTGTATCCTGTTGAGATGCAAAGTGTTTGCTTTGAGCTTCAAGGGTACAGACAAGCTAAGGATTGATGCGGGGCCAGTCAAGAAGGGATTTTGAAGAAGTAATTGATCTGAAAAGAAAAAGGGCGGGTCTGTTGAGAGAGATCCGCCCTGCTGAATGCTGAATCTGCCTGAAATCACCAGATCAATGATTCTCCGGTGAAATGACGACAGACGCTGTGAAAGTTATCAGCCGCAGCTGCCGGATCCGCACGATCCCGAGCTGCAACCGCCACCCCCGATCGGGTTGGCCGAGGTAATGCCGAAACCGGAACGAGGGCCGGCATCGATGAAGTCTACCTTGATCGAACCACAGGTACTAAGCAGGCCTTCTTCGACCAGGAACTTGAGGGAATCATTCTCGTATACCTTGTCATTTGTCTTTGGCTCATCCAGAGCCAATCCCAGGGAGGGGCCGGATCAGCCGCCCTGCATCAGAGCGACACGGAGGGCGGAATCTATATTATTCTGCTCCATGTACTCCTTGAGTTTTTCCACTGCCAGTGTTGTGACGCTGAATTCAGACATGTAAAAGCCTCCTTATCTTCTATGGCTAAAGGGATTGTCTGCGGTTGTCATGTGTGCTTCCGCGGGGAAGCGGTTCGTTTACGACATAGTAAGATGAGCCCGGAGAGAAGTCAATTGACCATTCCTCGAAAATTCCTTATGACTCGCCTACCATCGATAAAGAAATTTGTCGGCGATGGCAAGGAAAAGCGGTCGGTGTATGTTGTTTTTCCTTGCCTTGCCAAAATATGGAATGATAAAGTCCTCGTCATTACAAAGACAAAACAAGAAAAACCATCTTTGTCGGGCTATCTGGCGGAGCCGATTGAAAGACTCCCGACGCCATTCCAACCCGCCAGGCGACACCGAACCCATCTACGGAGTACAACCCGGAGAACAGTATGAAAAAGATCGTGATTTCCACCGGCGGAGGCGATGCCCCCGGCCTGAATGCGGTGATCTATGCAGTGGTCCATTCCTGCTACAGACGAGGATGGGAAGTATACGGCAGCCGCAGCGGTTATGGCGGGTTGATGAATGTCGATGAGATGGTTCGCCTTACCTTGAAGGATGTCGAGGGCATCTACGCTACCGGCGGTACGATCCTGGGATCGACCAACAAGGGCAATCCGTTTTCCAAACCGGTTGAAAACCTCGCCGGTGAGATCCAGATTGTCGATATCTCGGATAAGATTCTTCGAAATTTCAATCGAATGAAATTCGATTGCCATATCGCCATCGGCGGCGACGGCAGTCTTGAGATCGCCCATCGCTTCGCCCAGAAGGGGATGCCGGTCATCGGCGTGCCGAAGACGATCGACAACGATCTGATGGCCACCAGGCGCACTTTCGGTTTCGATACGGCCGTGGCCACGGCAACCGAGGCCATCGACAAGCTGCACTCGACGGCGAAGTCCCACGACCGGGTGATGGTGGTCGAGGTGATGGGACGTGAGTCTGGATGGATTGCGCTGTATTCCGGTATTTCCGGCGGAGCCGATGTCATCCTCATTCCGGAGATCCCCTTCGATATGGAGCAGGTTTGTGACAAAATCGCCGACAATGCCCTTCATGATAAACATTATGCCATTGTTGTTGTCGCCGAAGGGGCGGTGACCTCTGACGGCAGGGCCTTCAATAAAGGGAGCGGTGAGCTCGGTCGGGAAGAGGTGATCCTTGGCGGGGTCGGCGAATGGGTTGCCAGCGAAATACGCAAGCGGACGGACAAGGATACCCGGTCGCTGGTGCTGGGCCACCTGCAGCGTGGCGGGTCGCCGACGACATTCGACCGCCTGCTGGCCTTGCGCTTTGGCGCCGCCGCCGTTCGCCTGATCGAGCAGCGGACATTCGGCCACATGGTGGCTCTGAGCAATTCACAGATGATCGCCGTGCCGATCGCCGAGGCGATCAAGGCCCGGAAGAAGGTCAGCCTCGATGACGACAAGGTCCTGACGGCCCGAGAGATCGGCATCTGCCTCGGCGACAGTGGCGTTGAAATGCCGCTCTCGTGAGGAGGATCCAACCGTGGGGGGGTGTAATGCATTTATCGAGGTATATGCCAGGCTGTTCGAACACTTCGGCGCCCAGGGATGGTGGCCGGGAGAGACGGCCATCGAGATCATGGTCGGGGCGATCCTGACCCAGAATACCAACTGGGGGAATGTCAGGAAGGCGATTATCAACCTCAAGGCCGCCGGTGTGCTCGATTTCCACAGTCTACTGGAGCTGCCGTCGGAGATACTGGCGGAGTATGTCAGGCCATCGGGGTACTACAATATCAAGGCCAGACGGTTGAAGAACCTTCTGGCGATGATCCGTGACAACTATGACGGGAACCTCGACAGACTGCTTGCCGACCAGACGGCAAGGGCCCGTCGGAACCTGCTTTCCGTCCAGGGGATCGGACCGGAGACCGCCGATTCGATCCTCCTGTACGCCGGAGGGCATCCGGTCTTCGTGATCGATGCCTACACCCATCGGATATTCTCCCGCCATGGTCTGGTCGCGGAAGAGAGCGATTATCACAGTCTCCAGGAGGTGTTCGAGAGTCGTCTTCCCCGAGATATCGATTTATATAACGAATTTCATGCACTTATCGTCATGACTGGCAAACATTTCTGCAAAAAGACAAGTCCCCTGTGCGATCGATGTCCACTCAGAGGGTTCAACAGTTTCGACGGAGATGATACTTAAGGGCCGTCACGAATTACCCATCACATATTCACCCATTTCGTTACGGTCCCTTGTGCCGGTAACGACCCTCCATTGCTACGGTTATTTGTATACAACGGCTCAGGTGGTCAGGTCGACCAGTTGCCCGAGGGAAAACGAGACGATCTCGTCCTGGAGATCATCGATTTCTTCCTCCGTGTATTTGTTCCTCTTCAATGCCGACCTGTAGCGTTCGAGGGTATCCCCGGCCTTGAGATGGTTGTTGTTCTCCCGGTACAGGGCATAGAGCAGGCTGACCAATCGCTCGTCGTAAAAATAGAGGTGCACGGACCGTTCAACGAGGGAAATCGCCTCCTCAATCTCTCCGGCCCTGATCATAATGGCGGCCCAGGAGTGGGTCGCTTCGATCAGGGTGCTGATGATCCGATCATTCAGGGATACCGCTTTTTCGCTGCAGAAGATATCCTCGGGCCACAATCCGTTGAGCAGGCTGAAGGCCGTTCGGAAGGCGTTGCCGGCCTGCCACCATTCCCTGGACCGGGCATGACGGAGCCCGGTCCTGGCCGCCGCGATGAATTGCAATGCATCTGTCTGCGAATGAGCGAGTTCGAGTATTCCCTTTTTCAGGACCAGATAGAGCTTGGCTGAGAAAGGCAGAGCAGGATCAATCCGATTTCGCAGTCGGGTCAGGAGGGTGTCGAAGCTTCTTCTGGCATTCACTGGAGGGGTGTCGGGCCAGATGGCAAGCTGGACTTGCTCCTGGTTGATCTGCTGCCCTTTGGTGGTAAGCAGGATGCCCAGCAACTCGCGTTGCGACGGCGAAAAATTGCTGGCCTGGAAGAGAGTTCGGCCGCCGAGGCTGATATGGAAATGGTCGAGCAGGAAAAAATGAAGCTGCGGCATCACATGCCCGGCGTCGGTTAATGAGATATCGAGCTTCTTCTGCGCCAGGGAGGTGACAAAATCCTTTTCAATATCGTTTGCTGCCGCAAGTGACAGGAGTCGGGTCATCATGGCTGGTTCCCAGGTCCAGAAATGCTCGATCTGGTGCATTCTCATCAGCGCCAGTCCGGTCCGAAGGTCGTCGAACGCTGATTCCGGCCCGGTGGTGACAAGCTTGTGGTAGCTTCGATTGAGATGGGTGCAGGCGAGAAAGTAGTGAGATCGTATGCTTTGCGCTTCTTCCAGTCCTTGCTCGAAGCAGAATTCCGCCTGGTTTGCCAGGCCCAGGCGGGAGTAAACCGCCCCGGCGATTATCTTATTGAAGGTCTGGTGGATCGAACCTCCGGCCTCATGGCGCAAATGGACAGACCGCTCGATAGCGCTCAGCGCTTTATCACGCTGGCCAAGCAACGCATGGCCGAAGGCCTTCCATTGTAGGATCTGGCTTCGAATATACGGTGTCGTTTTCCGAGCAGCGATCGCCAACCCCAGTTCGAGAATCTCCATGGCTTCGGCGGTCCTGCCGATCGCAAAGAGATTGCTGCTCTCCCAGGCATGGATGTTCAGTGCCGCAATGGTGCGCTCCAGTACCTTGGGGGTGAATATCCGCTCGATCGCCTGACGTTCCGCCGAGAAATTGAGCTGGTCGCCGATCATCGACAAGTGGCAGAGGAGCAGTATTCGAATAATCAGCTTGTCCGACATGCCCACCAGCGGATGGCCGAGGAGGGCGGAACAGGCCTCTATTTCTTTCATATATACGGCATGACTGCCGGTAAACATTTCGATATAACCCCGGATAAATCGTCCCCTGGCGATGGCCGATTGCTGCTGTCTCCCTTTCTGGGAACCCTGAAATGCAAGGCAGGAATGGGCCTTTTCGGTTTTCCCGGCAAAGAGGAAAAAACCGAATGCCAGGCTGCGGGCTGCCCCGTTCTTGATCGGCAGAGGAAGTGTTGCCGCATTTTTCAGCAGGAGTTCGTCCAGGCGCGGCAATAGGGTGGCGCCGGCGCGATAGTCACCCGACACAATAATGTGGTAATAGACGATCATTGCCAGGCTCATGATCTCCCCTTTTTCCTCACCGGCGCGAATGAATGCGGTTCGGGCGGCCTCAAAGAAGGGCAAGGTGGTGTACGGAATGAGATCGACCCGCAGCAGACCGACATAGAGCGCAATCCAACTGTAACGAAGAATGGTAGCCTCGGGTATTGAATCGAGGGCGGAGAGTATGCTGAACATGGTATTCCGGTTGAGGAGATCGGCCCCCCTTTCGATCAGTACTGATTCTATAGCGGTGAAATCACCGACCTGAATGTAACTGAGAATCGCTTTATCCTCGATTCCCTGTTGGAGATAATATTCTGCTTCGCTGATTCGTATTCGCCTCAACTCGTCAGGCGAGAGCCGGGTTGCAGCCTGCTGTTGCAGGAATTCCTGGAACAGCTGATGCAGGCGGAAGGTCTGTTGATGTCTCTCCTGCCGGTAGAGGAAGAGGTTCTGGGCAACCAGGTCGGTAAGAACCGAGTCGATGTCCCCTCGCCCGGAAATTATCCGTGCAAGTTGGAGAGGAATGTCGGAGAGGAAGGAGAGTTTCAGGAGGGAGTTATGCAGTTCTGCCGGGATATGAGCGAAGATCTCATCCCGAAAGAAATCGAATAAATACTGCTGTTCTACAGGCGACATCGAGCCGCAGGCGGCGGTCTGCGGCGGTAATTTGTCCCAGCTCTCGCTGGCGTGGCCGGCGAGGACGACGCCCATGATCCATCCACCGGTAACGCGATGGATCCCTTCGACACGCTTCTGGTCAGGCTTCCTCTTCAGTACGGATGTCAAGTACTCTTCAATCTCTGCTCGAGTGAATGCGAGGTCCTCTGTCCTCAGGCGGCAGATTGAAATGTTGTTGCGCAGGATCCTGCACTTCAACTGCAGAGGAAACCGGCTGGCCAAAAGAAATCTCAATTTTGGAGGTGATGTATCAATAAGGTGCTCAAACAGGGTGTTAGTCAGGACGCTTCCGGCAAGGAGATGTATATCGTCAAAGACGATATAGAGATTGTGGGGGAGACGTTTATCGATCTCATGGAGCAGCATGTTGGCACATCTCTGGATATCAAGAGAATCCAGCTTACCGTTGCGGAGAATGGATTCGAGTTCGGTGCCGGTAAACTCCGGATATCTTTCCTTGAGATTGAAGAGAATGGAGGACAGCACGCAGAAGGGATCGGCATCTTCGGGCCCGATCTGGTACCATATATGGTTGAGCCGGTGATATGTCAGGAACTGGGCGATCAGGACGGTCTTTCCCTGGCCGGCCTGTGCTTCAATGACGACGGCCTTGTCGGAAACAAGTGCATCGTTCAGCCGTGCGGTGAGGAGTCCAGTCCTGAGCAGAGACCGTGATACATCAATGTGGGGGGGATAGAACTTGTTCGAAGGGACGTTCTCGAGATTTGGCAGTGGACCGGTCATGTGGGGTTGTCTTCCTGTGACTGCTTGGCGTCGGTATGGGATTGGTGCCAGAGAAACTGACGGCATATACCCCTGAGGATATTGGAGTCCTTGGATGTGAGGCGCATCCGGTTGAGGAACTGGCGGATATTGTTCATCCAGTAGAGGTGGCTTTTTTCGTGGAGAAAATTAATCTGCAGAAGGACAGACTCAATATGGCTGTACATCCCCTCCAGTTCGAAGGTCGAGGCGTATTGAGGGGAGGGCTTCATGTCTTTTTGAGCATGGATGACGCCATAATAAAGTTCGTAGCAGTGAATTGCCACGGCCTGGGCGAGATTCAGAGAAGAAAAATCGGCGGTAGGGATGGCGGAGGTCATCTGGCAGTATTTCAGGTCGTCATTGGACAGGCCGTAATTTTCCGGCCCGAAGACAAAGGCGATCTGATTGGAGGCTATCTGCGGCAGCAGTTCTTCGACCACTGTTCGGGGATTCTTCTCGAGGAGGCGTTGCCGTCCCCGCCGGGCGGTCGTTCCGATGACGATGGAAAAAGGTGCCAGGGCCTGCTCCAGAGTGGCGTGCACTTCCATGGTGTCGAGAAGATGAGCCGCCTTGTGGGTTGCCATTTTCGCCATAGTTTCGTGATCGGGCATGCTGTCCCGAACGATGATGAGGCGGGAAAGCCCCATGTTGTAAGCGATACGGGCGGCGGCCCCGATGTTTTCGGCAAATTTCGGATTGACGAGGACGATGGCGAAATGGTCGAGCAATGAGGTGTCGATATGCATAAAAAGTCTGAAAATATCCACAATAGCCCTAACAATATGCAGGGGCATCGAAATAATGATCTAATTGATATATTTATCCTTTTTTCAGATTACCAACTGTCGCCTGACGAATATGGCTGGTTATGATGCCGTACCCGGACGTCAGCGACGAAACTGCAAAGGACAGGGGGACCCTGGATCGCGATTCCACTATTTGTGGACAGTGTCGGCGATGCTGAGTCTGCTGATTTTTTCGTATTCTTCCGCCTGCTTGTCTGGGGTTGTCGGCATCAGGCGTTTGAGCAGGGGAACGACTCCGCGTTCCGATTTCTCAAATCGGCTTTCGGCTTCCTTGAGGGTAATCTGCCAGGCAGGGGCGAACCCGGGCGCTTTCTCAAACATGATATCGAGGGCCGTCTGGTAAATAAAGTACTGGCGAATCTCTTTTCGACCCGGTTTTTGGTTCAAAGATTGCACCGTAATGCGCAGGTTGTCGCGTTCCTGCCGGAGGGCGTTCATCTCGTTTTTCCGACGTTCATTGTCGGCTGAATCAATTTCGAGTTTGGTATGCAAATGAGCTCGCAGGCGGTCTACTTCCTTCGTTAGTTCGCGCCGCCGCAGAAAGCCGCGGATATATACGACGATGCAGAGGATAAGACCAAGGGTCAGACCTTGGGCAAATGGACTGCCGAAAAAAAATTCGATCAGGTTTTTCTCTTCCATATCGAAAAGTCTCCCTTGCGATGGAGATGAAATTGACTATAGATCGTATCCGGATTATTTATGAGAAATATCCGTTAGCGTCAAGCTGGAAATGCAGTAGGGCTGTTTTTGTTTTTCCCAGCTGTAACAGTCTGTTCTGTTCTATCCAGGTATTTCCTCCTTGTCAGAAGCCAGTTTGAAATTGATCCGTTTTCGCGATCTGTCGACATCGACCAAAATCACTCGAACGAGATTGCCGATCTGATACACCTTTCGACTGATTTCACCTGTAAGACGATGCTGTCGGGGATCATGGAAGAAATGCTCACCCTCCATGTCCTCGACAGCGACGGCTCCGTTGACAAACAGCTGTAGCAGTTCGACAAAGAGAAGCGAGTCGGTGACGCCTGAGATCACTGCGTCAAAGGTTTCACCGATATGCTTTTCCATGAAGATCATTTTCAAACGGTCGGTCATTTCGCGTTCGGCGCTGATGGCGATCCGTTCGCGGGACGATAGAAAATCACCGGCCTCCTTGAGGTTGAAATGTTTCCGGTGGGATGTCCCCTTGTCGTGCTGTAGCTTGATCAATCGGCAGACCTCGCGGTGGACCATCAGATCGGGATACCTCCTGATCGGCGAGGTGAAATGGGTATAGTCGGTGGCGGCGAGCCCGAAGTGGCCGACGTTGTCCGGCGAGTACCGCGCCTGCTGCATGGTTCTCAGCAGGAGATTGTTGACGATGTACTCCTTCGGACTGCCACTGCAGAGGTCGAGGACCCTGGCGAACCAGTGCGGACTGTTTTCCACTTTCGGCAACTGGAGCCCGAGGGTCTTGGCGAATATGCTGAATTCCTCGACCTTGTCCGGGGCCGGCAGTTCATGAATGCGATAGAGGATTGCCCTTTGTTGCTCGGTGAAGGTGGCGGCCACCGCCTCATTGGCCGCCAGCATGAACTCCTCGATTACCTGATGGGCGAAATTGTGTTCAGCCCTTCTGATTGATCTGATCCGCCCATCCTCTTCGAGTTCGATGTCTGCCTCCGGCAGGGTAAAGCCGAGGGCGCCACGGTCCCTCCGTTTCTGGTGCAGGGCCCTTGCCAGTTCGCCAGCCCACTTGAGAGGGGTGAGAAAAGGTTTGAAGGCATTTCGGGTCTCCTTGTCCTGGTCAACCAGGATCTTGCGCACGGTTGTGTAGGTAAACCGCTGCCTGCTGCGGATGATTGACCGCGCCAGACGTTTTTCTTTCAATGTGCCCTGGCGATCGAAATTGAGGATGGCGGTGAGGGTTAGCCGGTCTTGATCGGGCACCAGGCTGCAGAGATTGTTCGAGAGTTTTTCCGGCAGCATGGGAATGACTCTGCCTGGGAAATAGATGGATGTTCCTCTCTCGTAGGCATCATGGTCGATGGCCGATTCGGCAGGAACGAAATGACTGACATCGGCGATTGAGACATAGAGCCGGAAACCGGATTTGGTCTTGATCACGGCGATGGCATCGTCGAAATCCTGAGCCGTCTCTCCGTCGATCGTCATGTGAAGGATATCACGCAGGTCTTCCCTGCCTGGCTCCGGGGTAATTTCGTCCGTCAGGGCGGCGGTTTCCTTTCCCGTCTTCTCACTGAATTCATACGGGATTTTGTATTTCTCGATCACCAGCCGCATCTGGACATCAATATTGTCTGCCGGACCGAGGATCTCAAGTATCTCTCCCCTGAAGTTTCCGTAGGATTGGTCGCTCTCGTCTATCCTGACGATAACGACTTCGCCATCGCCGACATCCGTATATTTCCCAGCATCAACAGAGACCGTGAAAGGAAAACGGATATCCTCGGGAACGATATGACAGCCGGTCCGGTCCCGGATGAAAAAACCCGCCAATCGCTTGGTTCCCCGGGCGAGGATCTTTATGACCGAGGCCTCCGGCCGTTCATCGCTGCGTGTTCGGTGGACCCGAATCAAAATCCGATCCCCCTGCCGGGCCAACCTCATTCGAGATGCGGATATAAAAGGATCCCGCTTGAGTGCCGGCGCGTCGACAGTGCTGGTACAATGCGCCCCGAATCCGAATCCCCGTGGGTTCTGTTCAAGGACGGCCTCATAGAGCGGTGCATGCTTGCAGAGGGAGTATTCCCTTTTGCCGCTTTTTTTGACGAGTTTATCGGCAATCAGGCTTTCAATGGCGGTTTCCAGGTCGTTTTTTTCTGCCTGGCCATGGGCGAGTCCAGCCATCAGCTCGGTGATCGCGGCCGGGGCGCCGTGTTGGTATAAGAAGGCGAGGATATCGTTTTCGATCGATACGGGAGATTCGGGGGAAAGTCGCCTTTCCTTGAGTCGCGGCCGCTGGGAACCTGCCTTGTTAATGGGTCTTTTCCTGGCCATCGGTATTTTTGATTCCCCCGCTATTTGTTTTTTGTTAGACTGATGTAGGATTATGGCATCCAGCTTTGCATATCTGTGATTCAGTGTAGCATAGGGCGCGGAATACAGGCAAAGAAATACGATGGACAAGGGATCGAATGCCCCTTGTCCTGTTTTGCTTTTTCATCTCGCAATCAGGAAAATATGCGACGCATCCCCTTCGATCTTGAGGCGTATCGCAACCAGATGCAGACTCTGCTCGCCGGGTCCGTCGGCGCGCCGGTGTTCTGGGAAGCCCTCGATTTCGCTACGTCGGCGCATTTTGACCAGTGGCGCAAGTCCGGTGATGCCTACATCTATCATCCCTGTTCTGTGGCGAAAATCCTTGCCGAGGAAATGGATATTCTCAACCCCGAGATCCTCGCCGCCGCTCTCCTGCATGATACTGTAGAAGATGTTGAAGAGGTCACTGCAGAGGTGGTCGGGCAGAAATTCGGTTCCTACGTCCAGGCCATCGTCGAGGGGTGCACGAAGGTAACCCATGTTTCCGGCGACAGCCAGCTGGACCACAGGCGCACCCACCGCAAAATCTTCTCCGGGGCGGCACTCAGACCGGAAGTTATGCTGGTAAAGCTCGCCGATCGACTGCATAATCTCCGCACCCTCAAGGCCCTGCCGGAGAGGAAACGGCAGCGGATAGCCGACGAGACCATCGATATCTATGCACCGCTCGCCACGATCTTCGGCCTGTTCAACCTGAAGCGCGAGATGTACAACCTGGCCCTTTCATATAAGTTCCCGAAGCAGGGGGCCAAGCTTAAAGGACATATCCGTCAATTGATGCAGGATCCGATAGGCGGCGAGATTGTTGCCGAACTGCAGCGACAGGCTCAGGAATATCATGTCGTCTGTGACGTGACGGTGAGGGTCAAGGAACTATGGGCCTACTATGATATGAGCAATCGGCTGCTGCTCAAGCGGATTGACACGCCGATGGAGATCCTGATCGTCGTTGAGGATACGATGTCCTGTTATCATGCTCTCGGGGTCGTCAGCCAGACCTTCCGCCCTATCCCGCGGACTGTCCGGGATTTTATCGCCAACCCGAAACCCACTGGGTACCAGGGACTGCATGCCCGGGCGATCATCAAAGGACAGAAATTTCTGTTCAAGATCCGCACGCGGGAAATGGCCCGCCAGGCCCAACGCGGGTTGATTCGCAACTGGACCTCCAAGTCGGGGAAACAGGGGCAATTTATAAGAGAAATCCAAGAGATGTTCGATGTGCTGGGATCTGAGGATTTCGTCTCCTATCGGGATGTCATCGCTGCCAGCGGGAAGAAGGAGATATATACGTACACCCCACAGGGGGATCTGGTCTGCCTGCCGTTCCGATCGACCGTGCTCGATTTTGCCTTCCGGGTTCATACCCAGATCGGTACCACATGCCTTGGCGCGATGATCAGAAACAAGCGGGTACCGCCAGATCACATCCTGTATGATGGTGATATGGTGAGGATTATTCGATCTGACACCCCGGTCCACTTCGACCCCAAGATCCTCAATGACTGCAAGACTCCCCGTACCCGTGCCGAGTTGGCGAAGAGCTTCCGGCTCCGGCGCAGGAAGGTGTCACAGGAAGTTGGTTACTCTCTCCTGCGACAGGAGATGCTGCGCTATGGAATTCCTTTCGATATCCTTGCCGGCGATGGCTTTCAGAAACTTTTGGGAAAAATTGCTGTTGAAAACATTGAGGATCTCTTCATCCGCATCGGCGAGGGGAGGTTGCGACTGCGCGAGGTGATCGATCGGATCAAGGAAGATCTTTTTGGCGGGATCTCTCCGCTGGTCACTCCGACTGGAGCCTTCAACCGGATTGAGTTGACGACGCTTGACCCGGTGTCGGTCAAGCTTTCATCCTGCTGTAAACCGAATCCGACGGCGAAGGACAACTGCGCATTGCTGACGGAAAAGGGGCTCTCCGTCCATCACAAGAAATGCAGCCGACTCCATGAGATCAAATTCCAACGCGAAGATGCGGTAAATATCACCTGGAAGCTGAGAGAAACCCAGGTTAACAAGCGGCAGGTTCTGTACATCCTCAAGGCTTCACGACAGGAGGTGATGGATGTTTTGAACGCCCTGCCGGAGGAGATGGAACTCATCAACCTGAAGGTTCTCGCCAGCTATTCCTCCCTGCATCCGTCATGGGAGATGATATTTTCCGTCCCTGACCTCCATGTCCTCTCGCGTGTCCTCAGATATTTCGACAGGTCCGCGATTCCATTCGAGTACTATCTTGAAAGTTAGGGGCCATCATGGAATAACCATTACAAATTCAACTATTTCGTACGACCCCTTATGCCGGTAACGACGATCCGTGGTTACGGTTATTTATCTACGGCGATTCAACATCCCTTTCTGAATACAGATTCTGTTTCTTCGTATAGTGGCTGAGCACCTGGGCCAGCATCTCAGGGAGATCGTTCCTCTGTCGTGAACTCCGGTTCAATTGGGTCAGGGTCTTTTCCAGGGTCAGGCGTTCACCCAGAAAGATGTGGCGAAGAATAAGGGAAATGAGCCGGGTGATGGTGGTCAGGTTGGAGATGCGGGACTGCAGATGCTGATCGCGGTCGAATGCTGTTGAGGCGAATATCTCGACCGGGTGGCCATCAAGCTCGCTGACGGACACATACCAGGTATTGCGATCCCGATCGGTCGTCCGGTAGCGGACCGCATCGAGAACGTCGGGCAATTCCCGGGCTTTCATTTCCCCTGCCTGTTGATCGTCATCAGCCTGACGGCTTTCGGATTTCGTTTCTGCCATCTTCAGCAGTCGCTCCAGGTCACCGGGATTGTCGATGACACCGGTGATGAGATCGCAGCACCCCTGGCAGAACATCTGGGTGCTGAGCGGAAAAAGGTCTTTTGTCTGGCCGCATCCGGCGCATTGGTCATGATTTTTTTTTCGTGTCATTGGTCCAGTTACCGTCTGGGGCTGTTGATTGAATATACTGGCACAGCAGTTCGCTGAATCTTTCACCTGTGATTTCCCGCGCCCCGAGTCGCAGCAGATGCTGAGTCGTCATCTGGCAATCGATCATTTGAAAGGACTTTTCCCGAAGCCGGGCGACCAGGTGTATCAGGGCGATCTTCGAGGCGTTGCTGACTGCTGAGAACATCGATTCTCCAAAGAAGACCCGGTCCAACGCGATCCCATACAGCCCACCGGTCAAGGCGCCGTCGCTCCAGCATTCGACGGAGTGAGCATACCCGAGATGGTGCAGGCGAATGTAGGCCTGTCGCATTTCGGTCGAAATCCAGGTTTCCCGTCGTGCATCGGTCCGGATATCGGCGCACATGCCGATAACCTCCGGGAATGCCGTGTCGACAGTGACATGAAAGCCCGTATTTCGCACATATCTGGCCAGTCGTCGCGAAATCCTCAACTCAGCCGGGAAGAGTACCAGGCGTGGAGAAGTGAACCACCAGAGAATCGGATCGCCTTCACCGTACCAGGGAAATATCCCGCGACTATACGCAGCTATCAGTCTTTCTGGGCTCAGGTCGCCTCCGACAGCGAGAAGACCGCTCTCTTCTGCCAGTTCCGGAGGTGGGAAAACGACCTGTTTGGATAAACGAAATACCGGCATCCCGCACTACTACCTGCCTTTATCGGCAAAGTCAACATGGCAGCCGAGGAAAGATGGGAGCGGGCCGATGCATATCGGGCAACCCTGTCGCACCCTGTTGTCGGAAATGGCGAAAGTGTTCGGGCAGAAAAAGATGCGCCAGCCTGCTTCGACATGGTACAATTGATAATTTTTAAACGGATGCTTCCGAACCCAATAATCTGGTGTGAATACCTGTCCAAATGGCTTGGCAGGGTGGTCGATCACAATATGCCAAAGGCTCCACGTATTAACGATATTCATGGATACACAAGATTCCCGTGAGCATGAGCAGTTACCGCTCGAGCATTCTCCCTTCAGTGAATCTGCGGCAACCGGAAGATTTTTTTCAGGCGGCAGGCGCCAGGAAGTTCTCGATGGAATGGTGAGCGCCCTGACCGGCGGTATTCCCATCGTAACCCTGACCGGCGACGAGGGAAGCGGCAAGACCGTATTGTGTCGGATGCTTGAGGGCCGGATCAACCCCGATTATCCCACTGTCTATTTCCCCCGGACGGCCGATTCATTCGAAGACGTATTGAAGGCGATAGTTCAGAGACTGGATCTGGCCACTGATCAACTTCCAAAAGATAGAGCCGGGTTGCTGCAGAACATCGTATCGAACCTGCATGACCGCAATCAGCGCGTGCTCCTTATCTTCGATGAAGCCGAGCGGATCTACCTGGCCACGCTGGAGCGGGTTCGCAAAATGCTCGACCTGGCCAACCATTCCGGAATCTTCATCCAGATGGTCTTGTCCGGTCGCAGCGGTCTCCATCAAAATTTCAAAAACCTGGCGTTGTGCAATTTCCAACCGGCAGAGGAAAGGCACTTCTCTCTCGAGCCGCTGACAGACGACGAGACCTATGAGTATCTCACATTCGCCATGCTTGACGCAGTGTCGGAGAAAAGGTCGTTTTTCAATCGCAAGGCAGCTGCAGCGATTTTTGCCTCGAGTCGGGGTAATCTCCGGTCGATCAACTACCTGGCCGATGAATTGCTGAGGGGATACGAGGGCAAGGATCAGCTCAGCCCTGTCGAAGATAATGGACAGGAGAAGCAAATCAGGGAGGATAAACCGCGTCGACGGCTGAAACGTCCAGCTGTGGTTCTACCGAAATTTGCCCTCAATTGGCGGTACGTTGCATGGGGAGGTGGTGCTGCCTGTATTGTTCTGGTCTTTCTTCTGTTCCGTCCAGAGGAGAAAACGGTCGGTCCTCAAGTTGAAGCGGTTCAGGACTCCGAGACTTCCATCGTCATTTCAAAACCTAAAGAGATGGAGCGGGTTGAGCCCAATGCCGAGGCCATAGAACAAAATGGTCCGGAGAAACAGGAAAAGGAAGAAGCCGCTGTTGTCCATATCGGTGAAACAATTTCGCGGGAACAACAGCCGCATCCAACCCCAACTCCTGAAGTGGCAGAACAGGCACCAGTTGGAATCCCAGCTCCTGCTGAGCCGGTGGTAGTGTCGAGTCCGCAGCAACCGGAGACTCCCTCCGCCGGAACCAGACTTCAGCCAGAGGAAAAGCAACAGCCAATAGTCCAACAGGAAATTCCGGTTTCCGAAATTGCAGAAACGGAAAAAACCGCATCGGCTGACTCCGTTGAGCCGACGGTTGTAGCGAGTCCGCAGCAGCCTGAAATTCCTGTCGCTGAATCTGGATCTGAAGCAGAGGAAAAACAACCACTGGCAGCTTCGACTGCAGACATTCCCGAACAGGAGGTGGAAAAAGAAAACAAACGGCCAGCTCTGCCGGTTGAAGCAGACCGGAGAGCCGAGTCTGCTGTGGAGACGGAGGTTACAGAGCCAATCGCTGTCGATACCGCATCACAGAGTGGGCTGACACGACAGGAAGTCGCCGTGGTTACCGAAACCAATCAGCCTGCCGATGCAACTGCGGAACGTCCGATAGTTCCTCCAATTATCAAGGCCCGGGAAGTCTTCAAACACCGAGAGGTGCTTGCTGGTGCAAATCGCGGTACTATCACCAGCCAGCGGATAAAAATCCTGAAGCAGGAAGATGAACCTGATGCCTTTGAGCTGCCGGCTACCCCGATTACGATCAGGGCGGTAGAGCAGAAAAAAGAGTCGGAACTGGTGCCTCGACTGGCACCTTCAACCGAACAGAATCCACAGGCGGCGGACCCGGACAAGGCAGCCGTACCGGTATCCGAAAAACCAAGGAGGACCGATAGCGTTGACAAGATATACACCAGTCGGGTGGCTGCCGGTGCTTCTTGGCTATCAGGCCTGAAGGATGATCGTTATACGGTTCGCCTTATGGTCATAACATCTGGTGATGCGGAGAAAAAACTGAAGTCGATGTTGGGTGAGAAAAATTACCGGGAGCAGGCGGACAAGTTCTACATTTTGAGGAGAGAATCAAATCCTGGTGTGCAATACGTGTATTATGGCGAGTATCCGACGATGACCGCTGCCCGCAATGCCAGGAATACTATTCCGGAATTTCTTCGCGGATACAAGCCCTACGCGATGTCAGTCAAAGGGGCAGTGCAGAGGGCGCAGCAGGAAGAATAGGGATTCTCCCCGCGTTGGCCCCGACCGAGGAAGAAGCTCAGATTTTTTCAACGATCAGGCTGCCGATCGAATATCCGGCGCCGAAAGAGCAGATGATGCCCTTATCGCATGAAGCCAGATCATCATGGTATTTGTGGAAGGCGATGATCGATCCGGCTGAGGCGGTATTGGCATACTCATCCAGGACGACCGGCGCTTCATCGGCTCCTGCATCTCGACCGAGCAGGTGGCGGATGACGAACAGATTCATGTTGATATTGGCCTGATGCAACCACAATCGCTTGATCTCTCTGATGTCGATTTGTTCTTTCTGTAGCTGTTCATCCACCAGGGTGTAGATCAGCGGCAGCAATTCCTTGAACACCTTACGGCCCTGCTGGGCGAAAAATTGATCACGTTCGAAGAATCGCTCCAAGGTGATGTTGGGTTCGGCCTTGGTGAGGAAGTTTACGCTGGTCCGGATATTATTGGAGAAATACGTTTTCAATTGCCGGTCGATGATTCGAAAACGATGCGTTGCTGTCGACGTTTCCTCAAGCTCGAGTATACAGGCCGTGGCGACATCGCCGAATATAAAATGGCTGTCACGGTCGCGGTAGTTGATCTGGGGGGATGCAAATTCAGGATTGACCACCAGGGCGCAACGTGCAGAGCCGGACAGCAGGGCATCCATCGCAGTAGAGATGGCGAAGGTGGCGGTCGAGCAGGCAACGGTCATATCGAAGGCGTAGCCTGAGCAGCCGAGCGCCGCCTGGATCTCCACCGCCACTGCAGGCCAGGGCCGTTCCGACGTTGAAGCGCCGCATATCACCAGGTCTATATCTGCTGGCTGCTTTCCAGCTCTTTCAATGGCCTCTTTCGCAGCGGCAACAGCCATTCCGGCCGTAAAAGACTGGTCATTTTCATCACGTCTGGGAATTATCGGCATCATCCGTTCAACATCGAGAATGCCATCCTTGACCATGACATAACGCCGTTTGATCCCCGAGGCCTTCTCGATGAATTCGCTGCTTGAATACGGCGCGGCAGAGATTTCACCGCGTTCTATGGCATCCTTGTTCCTGTTGTTGTGGGCATCGGCATATGAGTTGAAGGCGGCGACCAACTCATCATTGGTAATGGTGTGAGGGGGGGTGAACAGACCTGTCCCGCTGATGACGACTGAACGCATTGAGCAGCCCTTCCTGTGGAGTATGAAACCTTACTGCCTGAATCGGCTGATTCCAGGCACTGAACGAGATTTGCAGTGTCGACGATGGTAAATCTTTTTCCGTCCCATTTCAATCTTCTTTCGGACTTGGGTTTGCGGCCAGTAGGCAGAAAGCCGGCCGGTTTTACTCCTGGGACAAACCGTGGATCATGTAAAATCAGCTGCTTGAATTTTTTTGTTGTTAGGGTCCGGTTGTTTTATGTAGGCATACGAATTGATAATTAATCTTTGCATAGAGTGGATTAAGATGCTATTCATGTAAGCATGTATCTACGAACAACAAAACGTACCAACAAGGACGGCTCGGTCGCCGAGTACTTTCGAGAAAACCGCCGGGGTCCAAGTCCCGTACGAGCGCGCCCTGCTGGCCATGGTCGCCAACCGGCTGTGCGATCCGGAATCGAAACTCGGCGTCTGGGACCGCTGGCTGTCCACCGTCCACCTGCCTTCCTGCCAGAACCTGAAACTCAGGCATATGTATGAGGCGATGGACCTGCTCCATGCCAACATCGATGAAGTTGAGAAGACGGTGTTTTTCAATACCGCCAATCTGTTCAACCTGGAAGTCGATCTGATCTTCTATGACACGACGACCGCTTCCTTCCATGTCGACGCCGAAGATGATTCGGATGCCGACGCCAATGCTACCCTGCGCAAATTCGGGCATGGCAAGGAAGGGGGCTGGGCGCCCCAGGTCGTGGTGGCTCTGGCCGTTACCCGCGAAGGCGTGCCGGTGCGCAGCTGGGTGTTGCCCGGCAATACCGCCGATGTCGGCACCGTCGCGCGGGTCCGTGCCGATCTGCGAGGCTGGAACCTCGGCCGGGCGATGTTCGTTGCCGACTCGGGCATGAACTCCGAGGACAATCGAGCCGAGTTGGCCAAAGCCTGCGGCAAGTATCTCCTCGCCTGCCGCATGGCAAGCGTCTCCGAGGTCAAGCGGCAGATAGTTGCGGCAGCCAAATACGACGGCAAATGGGTGATCGAGACCAATGACGACACCATCGGCCTGGAAGATGCCGCCTGCGGCTATAAAGGCTTGATGGTCATCGAACGGTGCTTCCGCTCGCTCAAGCGCACCCAGATCAAGCTGACACCGATGTACCACTGGGCATCCCGGCGGATTGAGAGCCATGTGAAGATCTGTGTGCTGGCATTGCTCATCGAGAGGATCGCCGAGCCGGCATGTGGCCGGTCCTGGCATCATATTCAAAGGGCTCCGGACATGCTCCGGATCACAGAATTTTTTGATTTAAAATACCGTGTGCTCATGCGCAACGAGTTGACCCAAGATGCGATAAACATCTTGAAATCACTAAAGATTAAAGTGCCACCGCAGGTCATTCAGCTGACAGAGACAGCCTGATCTTGTAGACACACGCCGAATTTGCATGTTCCGCCAAAAGGCCCACCACGCCTTGGTTTCAGCAGATGTGTCAACTTACCGGGCGCAAACCCAAGTTCTGGATGACTATTTAAAAAAAAATAGGTATAAAAGTATAACTGATTGAATTCGTGTGAATATGCGATACGGACTCGGTAGTTGCGCAGGCGAATTTAAAAAAATGGTTATATAACAGGTACTAATCGAATAAACGATTGCAGTTTGAATACCTTCAGGCCTTTTAACCCATGGAAATTACATCGTCTAAGAAGCTTTGGAATCTGGACAGCAGTTCGGATATGGTTGACGTTGAAAAAAGACGAAAGAAAATTCCCCGATCCAATCTGATAAATTCCTTGAATAGGATCAATTTTAAAAACGGTGATATCGTTTTTAAATTTAAGCATAAAAAATATAATAATTACATATTGATAAAGGCTAAGCCACAAATTTGTAACAACACTTTTCTGGAATGTCTTTGGTCGGAACCAGGCCGGATCAAGAGCAAATGGAAGTTGTATGATCTGGAAGGATTCAGTTTTAACGATGGCTTGAACCAGATCGAGGTTAAAGCGCAGCTTGTGGACTACAATGATGCAGGTATAATTGTTGAGATCCCGGAATATTCTTATGAGATGAAGTTGCGTGCTGTGAAAAGGCATCTTTGCAAAGAAGTCTCAGTACAGATCAGTCAGGAAGGAAGCGTTGTTACCGGCAGACTGATCAATTTTTGTGCCGAATCCTTTGCCGTTAAGTATTGTTCCCAATCAATTCAAGCCAATCTAGAAATCAACACGGAAAATTCAGCCAACATAGTATTGATGTGCAAGGGAGAATTTATCTTCTCCGGCAAATGCACGATCATTCGTCATGAAAAACATGCCAACGAGTCTATTCTGGTCTTTAAGCATGAAAATGATGATATCAGGCAGAAAAAATTTTATGCACACCGTACTGAACGGCTTGTACTTTCCCCCCTTCCCAACCTTGTATTTCACCATCCATTAATTCAAAAAAAAATAACACTTGAATTAAACGATATCTCCGCTCTTGGATTTTCTGTGGAGGAGGATAGTGAGACTTCGGTACTGCTGCCTGGATTAATAATTCCCGAATTAGAAATCGAACTTATTCATGGCCTTTCTATTGTTTGCAAGGCTCAGGTCCTTTACCGAATAGCAAAAGAGGATGTGGTAAGGTGTGGCATGGTGATTCTTGACATGGATATGCAAGATCATATCAAACTCTCCTCTTTGATCCATAAAGCAAAGAATAAATGTTCCCATATTGAATGTAACAATATCGATCTCGATGCATTATGGGATTTCTTTTTTGAGACAGGATTTGTTTATCCTGCAAAATATGTGCACATAGCAGAACAAAAAGAAAAATTTATCGCTGTGTATAAGAAGCTCTATCATGAACATCCCGAAATTGCACGCCATGTAATTTATCAAGATAGAGGGAGAATTTACGGTCATGTCTCCATGTTCAGGTATTATAAAAAAACCTGGCTCCTCCAACATCATGCTGCAGTAAAATCAAATAAGCATAAGGCTGGATTAGTCGTGATGGATCATATTTTACAATATATCTATGAAATCCATTCACTGCCATCCGCATGTATAAATTATATAGGATGTTATTTTAGGCCTGAAAACCGTTTTGCGAATCGGGTTTTTGGTGAATCTGCTCGCTCCCTAAAAGATGTTAAAAAAAGTTCTCTTGATGAATTCGCATATTTTTATTTACATCCCGATGTGAAATCAATTCCAAAATCAGAATCAATGATATTTTGTGAGTCTGATATCGAAGATTTAGAAATTTTTAAATATTGGTATGATCAAATTTCAGGTGGTTTATTAATAAAAGCCTTCGATCTCGATCCAGAAATATTTTTGATGGATGAGTCGATTCGTAAAGACTATGTCAAAGCTGGATTGAAAAGAGAAAAGAAAATTTTTTCTCTTAAAAAAGATGATGAGTTATTGGCAGTAATTATTGTTAATATATCTGATTTTGGCATTAATATGTCAGAGTTAACAAACTGTATTCAATTTTTTGTATTAGAGCAAAATATGATTAGCAAATACTCATATAATTTTGCAATAGCAAATGTTGTCAAATATTATGAGAATAAAACAGTCCCAATTTTGCTTTATCCTAAATCAGTTATGGAAAAACTTGAATTATCCAGTGAAAAAACATACGTTTTGGCGTTGCTAAATCTAGATTATCTTAACGAATATCTAGAATTTATTCATGGGCTAACTGCCCCTAAGAAATCGGAACTATTTTATTCAAACATCATTAAGCGTTTAGATAATCTTAAAGATTAAAAAACCATATAATGATAAAAGAATACGATGAAAACAGACCCCTGTATGGTAGCAGGGGGATAGATCTGTATTTAAAGCTTATCAAACAGAGGTACAGCTATATTAATATAGATGAACTTTTGGATTATGCTGAGATGGAGCTTTACCAAATCGAAGATAAAGGGCATTTTTTCAGCCAAAGACAGATAAATCGTTTTTATGAAAAACTCGTCGAACTTACTGGCAATAGGAAAATTGCTCGCGAGGCTGGTCGTTTCGCTTCATCTCCGGAAGCAGAAAATACAATTCGAAGATCTCTTCTTGCTCTAATAACACCTGTTAAATATTATGAATTACTGAGTAAATATGCTCCATTAATAACAAAATCCTCAAAATGTCAAGCAAATATTTTGAGTTCAAATAAAGTTGAAATAATTATTACGCCATATCCTGGAACCAAAGAAGAACCATTTCAATGTGAAAACAGAATTGGTTATTTTGAAGCGATGTCCACTTATTATAAACTTAAACCCTCTGAAATAGCCCATCCGGAGTGTCTCTTTAAAGGTGGAAAAGAATGTCGTTATATTGTTACCTGGCCTAAGTCACCAGTCACCATTTTAAAAACTCTTAGGAATATAGGTGTGGCGTTGCTGTGCGCTCTTTGCGTTGTATTCCTTGGCAATATATTAGCCAATGATACTGCACGTATTCCTCTCTCGGAAGTTATTCCATTTTATGCGGGTTATATAACAATCATTCTGACGCTTAACTTATTTCTTAATAAAGTTGAAACGAAAAATCTGCTCGGAACTATCGATTCATTGAGAGATTCATCTGACGAACTCATTGAGCAAATCGATATCAATTATGAGAATTCCTTGCTTATTAATGAAATCGCTCAGACTCTAGCAACGCAATATGAGAACGAAGCGTTATTTGATGAGATTATACAATTGCTTCATAAGCGTTTAGATTATGACCGTATTCTTGTCATGTTGGCGAACCATGATAAATCCAAACTTCTCTATAAGGCTGGGTTCGGTTACCAAAAGGATAAAGAACAATTTCTGCAAAATTTATCATTTCATTTGGATAACCCTCAATCTAGGGGGATTTTCTATGTCTCTTTCAGAGACAAAAAACCATTTTTGCTGAACGACATCCAAGAAGTAAAGGATGATCTTTCAAATCGTAGCCTTGAGTTTGCCTTGAAGATTGGAGTCAAATCCATGATCTGTTGCCCTATCATATATGATGAAGAGGCGCTTGGCATACTCGCCGTTGACAACATTGTAAGCAAGCGACCCCTTGTGCAAAGAGATATGAACTTACTCATGGGAATCGCACTGCAAATTGGTTCTCGATTGAATAATATAAAGCTTGAATCGCAGATACGCCAGATCCAGAAAATGGAAGCGGTCGGCAGTCTTGCTGGTGGAGTAGCCCACGACTTCAACAACATCCTGACCACTATCCTGGGGTACAGCCAGATGATAAGTATGAAGCTTGATAGCGAGGATCCGATTTTTAAAATGGCAGAGAGCATCCATCACGCCGGTCTCAAGGCCTCCGCCCTCACCAAGCAATTACTTATCTTCAGCCGTAAACAGTTAATGGAAACGAAAGTGACAAACCTCAATATAATTGTTGAGGATATGTCCAAAATGCTCTCCAGGCTTATTGGCGAAGACATCCAGATAAAGACTTTTCTGTCGAAAAAAATAGGCAGCATCATGGCTGATGCCAGTCAGGTCGGCCAAGTACTGATGAATCTTGTTGTCAATGCCCGGGATGCCATGCCCCATGGAGGGAATCTGATTATTGAAACGAGTGATGTTTATATTGATAGTAAATATGCTCAGAAAGGTAAGTTTCTAAAAGAAGGGCATTATTCCATGCTCAGTGTTACCGATACCGGCGAGGGTATTGATCCTGATTTAAGAGATAAAATATTCGAACCTTTTTATACCACGAAAGAAGTTGGAAAAGGAACCGGATTGGGATTGGCTATTGTGTATGGCATTGTCAAACAGCATAACGGTCATATTAATCTCTATAGTGAATTAGGCCATGGAACCTGCTTTAAAATATACTTTCCGATCGTCAACGAGGAAATTGAAGCGGCAACTATAGAGGAGAGTCTGGAGTTAGCCCGTGGCAATGAAACCATTTTGATTGTCGATGATGACGATTCGATCCGCAAAATGATTGTCGATACCCTTCAGCCACTCGGTTACACGACGCTGGCAGCTTCTTGTTCCGCCGAGGCGCTTGAACTCAGCAAATTATCAAAAAATAAAATAGACATGATCTTGAGCGATGTTATCATGCCGGGTATGAACGGACCCCAGTTGATCGAGGCGATCAAACAGGATCAGCCTGATATACAAGTCATATTGATTTCCGGCTATACTGATAACGCTATAACCCATCTAGGGGCTCTTCAAAATAATTATACCTTGTTGAACAAGCCTCTGCTGCCAACCTCCCTTGCCGTTAACATAAGAAATATATTGGATAAAAGAAAATCAATCTGATAGAAAATACTACGGAAAAAAATGAAAATGGGGGCTGACATGCGTCAGAGAACGATATGTTTGACTGCTGGCACGGCGATTCTTGTTGTAACGGAGGCCGCTTTTGCATCCGGTTACCGCATACCTGAACAATCCATCAATGCAACGGCACTCGGCAGTGCGTATGTAGCCAATGCCAATTATGCCGATGCCGCCTATTACAATCCAGCAAATATGTCCTGGTTGAGCCCCGGATTGAAGATGGAGGGTGGCGTCTCCTATATTAACCTACCTAGCATATCCTATGAAGATTTCAGGAGTTCATCTTTAAGCGGTACTTCCGAAGAGGAAAATTTCCTTCTACCAAATCTCCATATTGTTTCGCCAGCTTACAACAATTTCCGCGTTGGTTTCGCTTTAGTCATTCCCGCCGGACTGTCCAAAAGGTGGGAAGATGTGTTCCCGGGTACGTTTGCCAATAAATTCGCTATGACTGTGGTAGAAGCAAACCCCACCGTAGCCTACAAGGTAAACGATATGTTTTCATTGGCACTTGGCGCCCGTGCTGTCTACAGCGATGCGACTGTCAGGAGTGCCGGCAATATAGAGGCGGTTCCTGCGGGCGGACTCGGTGGAGGGCTTCCCGCAACCCCTGAGTATACCTATATCAGCAGAGACATGGACGGCGATACCACCGAATACGGGTATAATCTTGCGATGTCCGTCAAACCCACCGACAAGTTGGCCCTGGCGGCAACCTACCGTTCGGAAATCGATCTGGACATGGAAGGTTCCGGGACCCTTTATACATCCAGCAGTTATTTTAATGGGCTTTTCCCGACCGGGTTTTACCAGGGGACTGGTTCCATATCCACTCCCCTTCCAGCAGTTCTTGCATTGGCAGTTTCTTACTCTTTCGAGAAATCCACTCTGGAGTTTGTATACGACCGGACTTTCTGGTCAGCAAATGATACTCAAGATTTTTCATATCCAGTCAGTTTGGGCCACCCGGTACTTACAGCCGCCTTTGATGATCCAATTGTCAAGGATTGGGATGACGTCGACGCCTTCAGGCTTGGATATACGTACTTGTGGGATCAACGACTGACACTGATGGGTGGTTTTGGTTTCGATGGCAATCCGGTCCCGGATGAGACGCTTTCGTTTGATCTCCCAGATTCCGATGCCTGGTTCGCGTCATTCGGTATCAGGTATAACTTGCGAGAGCAGTGGTCAATCGGGGCTGCCTATTTGCATGCTTGGAAGGAAGACAGGACTGTACGCAACAGCACCCTCAATGGAGAATTTTCGGGAGCGGCAAGTCATTGTTTGAGTCTATCGGCATCCTATAAATTTTAACTCTGATTACCTTTGAATTTCTGACTTGACCGATATATCCGGGGTAAGACATTAATTTTCTGCCTATTAATCATGGTCACATACTCCAAATAGTAACCTCAAAAGGAACACACCATTGCAAAAACCAAAATCGAGTTTCAAAAATGGTTAAGTTTGAATGAATTTATCTCGAAATATAGCAAGAAAGTACAATGCGAGAGGGAGCCCTCGATCAAAATGCGCTGTCCTCAGGGCATTCAGTGCCCGAGGCGCGGGCCTTCTGGGTATTGCTAGATACGTAATCGTAAAGTTTAAGCCGGTTACATTTTCCGGTGAAACACTCATTTTGGATAATCACCGCTTAAGGGGATAAACTGAAAATGCTGCAAAATTATTACCTCATGGAAAGCGAATGGGAATCCTATCGCCTTGATGTCAAAATTGATTCGAAATCCATCATAAGACAGGCCAAATGGGCAGGGATCAAACCCGGAATGCGGGTTGCTGATTTGGGTTGCGGACCTGGAAAAATCACTTCTCTACTGCATGACCTTGTCCAACCTGGGGGAACTGTTATCGGAGTTGATGGATCAGTTGAACGACTTGAATATGCAAAAAAAAAATATGGAAGAAAGGGAATCGATTTTGTTCACGGAAACTTGACACAACCGCTTGAATATCTAGACGAGTTTGACTTTATATGGGTTCGCTTTGTTCTTGAATACTATCAATCTAAAAGTTTTGCGATGGTTGAAAATTTTTCCAAGTGTTTGAAGCCAGGAGGTATCATTTGTCTTCTAGATTTAGATAATAATCCTTTTAATTACTTCGGAATACCTGCAAAACTGGAACATACTTTTAAGCTGTTGATGAAGGATCTGGAAGAGAAAACCGATTTTGATCCTTATATAGGAAGAAAACTCTACTCCTTCGTCTATGATCTTGGATTAGAGAATATCGATGTAAGAGTAGAAAATCATCGAGTTACTTTCGGGAATGCTGACGATTTTGAAATTTTCAATATGTTAAAAAAAATTGAAATTGTTCCCGAAAAAATAAATTTTAAATTCGAAGAATATCAGGGTGGATATGCCGAATTTTATCAGGATACTCTGGCATTTATATCTGATCCGAGGAGATTCTCCTATACGCCGCTCATACTGTGCAGGGGCGAAAAAAAACAATCGAGGAATGTTCGTTGTTGTGAAAAAAATATGATGCTATAAATGTAACGCAGCCTTCTTGATTGGAACATGGGTAGAGCATGCACTGAGTAAACGTAATGGGATTTTCGCTTCCTATAACTTTCTGTTGAAACGAAAGCAAAATTCATCAAGATACCCCTGAAGGTAACAGGAAGAAATACCATGGAAAGTGCCGTTGATGAATTTTTTCATATTGCCGATCATAATGTGAACCAGTGACTGCCACAAGTTAGCCTTTTCAGGAGGCGTTATTTGCTTTTGATGCACATGCTGTTGGCTGGCAATGTTCAACGCTAGGAACGCTCAGTCTTGACAGTCTGACCAATGCCAAGGTTCCAGATAAAAAAGCTATATATTCTTTTTGGATATACTGTCTATAACTTGCATGGCAACAAACCCGACCCTTTTTCACTGGTTCTGCGCCGGGCCAAACACAGAAACCTTGAAATTATGAATGCCAAAAAGGCTGAGGATAGGGAAAAGCCATACAAGGATCTCATCGAAGTCACCGAAAAGACAATTGGTTATGGCGAGAAGGGATTGAGGGCATTGAATTGTTATGTCGCCGCAAGCTTGAAAGAACAGGCGTTGATATCAGATATTACGCAACAACTGCAACATCATATGCCCCTTGTTCGCCAGGTTGTGTGTCAAACCCGGCGTAGGGTACTTGCGGGCGAGTCGGTCCCCGCCCAGGAAAAGATTGTCTCGATATTCGAAGAACATACCGATATTATACGAAAAGACCGCCGTGACACCTATTATGGTCACAAGATCTGTGTTACGGGCGGCTCTTCGAATCTGATTCTTGATTGTGTGGTTCTTGAAGGCAACCCGGCCGATTCGGAATTAACAGAGATGATGCTGGACAGGCAAGAGGCCATTTATGGTCGCTACCCCTTGAAGGCGGCGTTTGATGGTGGGTTCGCCTCTCATACAAACCTGGAAAAAGCAAAATCCAACGGTGTTAAGGATGTTTGTTTCTCCAAAGGGCGTGGTCTTGAAGAAGAGGATATGTGTCGCAGCAGGCAAGTGTATAAAGGTTTGCGGAAATTTCGAGCGGGGATTGAGTCGGGAATATCCTGGTTGAAGCGCAGCCTCGGCTTGGACAGATGCACCTGGAAAGGTTTCAGGTCTTTCAAGAGCTATGTCCGGGCCTCGATCGTTTCGGCAAATTTATTGACATTGGCCCGCAAACAATTGGCCTGAAGACGCAGGCGCACTGTCCGATCTCGACTTGTTTGGGAGAAGTGCGTCTTGAGCAGGCCATTGGGGCCGACAAATATGCGCCCGACAACAGGGAAAAACTATCGGCATAGTCGATGGTGAATTGATGCGCATATAGTAAGTCAGGGTGTGGCGACGCTTACTCGAAATTCACGATTTATGGACAGACACTATCTAAACGGTACTTGAACAAACCACTTGATAATTCGGTCGCCTTTGAAACTTTCAGGGATATTATTTATGGACCATCCGGAACTGATTATCAATCCATTTCATTGACATCCTGAGTTTGAGCAAAATATGACGATGGAGTAAAGATAAGAAACTAAAAAAATACAAATTAGAGGCAATTTCTCTTGCAATCTTCGAGAACTCAGGGCGAAGATAACCGCTATGCTTCGGGACCAAATGAACTGGCGGGAGGTTGGAAGGAGATCAATCCCGGGCAGAGAATCTCCCCGGGATTGATGAAAAGTAGCGGAAGATGGTTATAAGCCGCTAAAAATGCATAGTAATATAATCAGGATTTGCGAGAGGTTCGGATTTTATTTTTTCCCTCCGCCGTTGCCGTTGCCATTGCCGCCACCGTTGCCGTTGCCATTGCCGCCACCGTTGCCCCCGCTATTATCGCCGCTGTTGCCGTTGCCATTCCCGCTGCCATTGCCGCTGCTATTACCACCGCCATTGCCACCGCTATTACCACCGCCATTGCCACCGCTGTTGCCATTATCGTTGCTGTTTCCCTTGTCATTGCCACCACCTTTATCGCTATTGCCGTTATTGCCGCTGGTGTCTGATGTCTCGGATTTTCCCTTGTCGGTATCATTCTGTGAATTAAAGCTGCTGTTTTTACCTGTGGCGGAGTCGGGTGACTCTACCAAGCCTGTACCCGGTTCATGGATCTGTGATCTGACTCCCTTGCCCTGGCCTTTAGTGATACCGGCTCGGTTGTTCTTGGTAGTGGACTCAGTCAGTTCCTCGACTTCAATTCCTTCAAGCTCGGTCCTGGTTACTTCTGTTTCGGTATATTGGTTTCGGGCATTTTTGCTGTGGCCGAGTCCGAGAACCGAAGGATGGACGCCGAGTTGATGGGCGATATCTCCCCAACCCATACCGCGACTGCGCATGGATTGGATGTCCGCCGCAGTGGTACCGGTCACCTCTGCTACAAGATCGGAATAGGAGAGCTCAGCCTGGGTTAATTGCTGCTGAGCCTCGGTAAGGGCCGATGTCGCTGCAGCTATTTCTTCTTCATTCGCATCTGGATCGTCGATGATTGACTGCAGCCCATCAACCTTTTCCTGGGCATCGTTCACTGCCAGCTGGGCATCCGAAACTCCAGGGTAATCCGTGGCGTACTGTTCGGTGTACTGTTCGGCTAACTGGGCTGCATGGGCTGCCTGGGCCGGGTTTGCGTAGTAGCTTTCTACGGTTTGATCGTCGACTTCGTCGACTGCCAGTGCCGGCAACACTCCGGCGGTCAGGCCAAAGATCATACCTGAGAGCATAATCGTCCGAATTGCCGAAATTTTATACAATTTGAGTGTGTTCATATGTTGCTCCTTTGCTGTGCCGATGGTTGCGTAAAGAGAAAGAGCCCTTTTTCCAATTCATGTTTCTCTCCTCCTGCAGTTTGGATCGGGGCTGGTTCGTCAAACCAACTGGTCCGGATCGGCAGCTCCCGATTTTTTCCAAGGATGGAGTCAATTTGCTGCTTGAGTTCTGCGGCGATGATTCTGCTTTTATCCAGGTCATTCTTGTAAAAAACGACAAGATGGAGTTCGCCTGCCGATGGTTGGCGCAGGTATGTCGCCAGTCGCTCTAATTCATGTTGGCGAGCCAGTTGTTCTGGCCCGAGCAGAACAGTCTGGTTGATTACGATTTTTCTGCCGCCTATCATGCTGGCCTGATAATCGAACACGCCGAGTCTCTGCAGATGGCCGACCGCCTGATGGGCCCATTTTCCGGACCGGAATTGATTCAGGTAGCTGATGAAGGCCTGTAGCTCTCCGGCTTTGTCGTTCAGGTGATGATAACTGGTCGCCCGGTTGTACAAGGCCGTCTGTTCCTGCGGATTGAGGCGCAGGACTTTTTCGTACTGGTGCAGAGCTCCACGGTAATTGCCGCTGTCGGCAAGATTGTGGGCGAGGTTGAGGAGGAACAGTACCGAATCGGTCTCCGGGTTGGCAGTCCCATAGGAATTCTGTTCATCCTCGGGCTGATTTTCAATGTGCCGGAAAACCGTATCAGACCATCTGTTCATCCCGGTCGATCGTTCTTCCTGTAACGAGGTTTTGTAAAAAAAATAGCGCGGAGGATAATTATTCTCGTCCTCGAACAAGCCCATGCCGCTCAATCGATTGGCATTTTCATCATCATCGATTGCAGGTGTGTTTCCAGGTATCTGCTGGACAAACGCATTGTTTTGGATTTCTCTTTCGGCGCCCACTTCCGTACCCAACCAAAAGGCGGCAACGGTCATCGCCAGAACTGCACCTGCTCTCATGGGCATTGGGGCAAGCAGCAGCATCTTGTTCCAACAGGTTCTCAGCTTTGAAGGGATGCCTCGCGGCTTGTTGCCGGTAGGAAGGCTGTCGATTATCCTTTCATGCAGTCCAAAAGGAAGATCACGCTCAGGGATATCTCGCAGCAGCATTTCGATTTTTTCAATATCGAACGTTTCATTGTTCATGATTGTTCATCTCCTGCAAAATTCCCTGCAATTGTTCCAAACCCCGTTTTATCCTCATTTTGACAGCGCTTTCGCTCATTCCAAAAATTTTCGCCACTTCTTTGATAGGCTGTTCATGCCTGTACCGCAGGAGGAGTATCTCTCGAGTTTCGGCCGAAATTAAGGTCAAGGCTCGTTCAAGCAGCGCTCCCCGTTCACGATCCTCAAAACGTATCGCTGGATTACGGTTTGTCGGGTAAGTGGCATGCAGTTCTTCAAGTGGAGGTGTTTTTGTCTGCATCCGTGTACTGGCACGACTCCAGTCGATGGCCACATTGACCGCCAACGTATAGAGCCAGGAGAAAAGACTCCGCTCAGATTGATAGCTCGATAGCCGGTTGAAGGCCTTGAAAAACACATCCTGGGTAAGATCGGCAGCATCAAGTTCATGACGGGTATACCGAAACATGAGATTGTAAACAGGATTTTGATACCTGGTTACGATTTCCGCGTATCGCTGTGTTCTCCCGGCCAGGACTTCTTTGACAATATCTTCGTCTGTGCAATGCATCCTGCCGGGATAGTCTGTTGAGTTGAACGAATCGTGTAAGCTGTTAAACGATATACGACTGGCGGTGATGGAAGGTCACATCAGGGAAGGAAAAAACATTTGAGCTCATCTTTTTTTCTTCCCTCGGTTTTTCAATTTGGTTGATTTTACCGGAATTTGAGAGAGAAAGAAAACCGTGGAGTCTTCAATCGTGGCGCGATGACCGGAGAATGTCGGTTTTTCGGGGACATTGAACCAACTGATCCGGATGCGGCCATTGACGGCAAGGGGCGGAAATCGATCCTCGAGATAGCGTTTGATACTGATGGCTCTGCCACGTGCGAGATTCCCGGCGTTTTTCCGATAGACGATGATATCGAGCGGGCCTGATTTCATATTGACGACAACGGATCCGATCGTGTCGAGATTTGCCCGGTCGGATCGTGTCAAATCGGCGGATGAGAGGGCGGACGACATTGCCGGAAGTGTGACAATACGGTGACCGAGATGATGGTTGCGATATGAAAAATCATCAAGGTGGTTGAGATGGTCTACTGCCTTTATGGCGAGTGTTCCAGAAGGATGTGATTGAAGATAGAGCTTGAATGCCTGCCTTGCCTCGGTTTTACGATGCAGCTGTTTATATATGATGGCCCGGTTGTAGAGAGCCTGATCGTTGTCGGGCTGAATCGCCAGGGTACGCTGATAGCAGTTCAGCGAAGGCTGAAATTTTTTGGATTTGAGATAACTGTTGCCAAGATACACCAAGGCCCGGATGTGCTTCGGGTCGCGCTGTAGCACCTTTGAATAGCTGACCTGTTCTTCGGATAATTTCCCGCTTTCTCCATAGGCGACACCGAGCCACAGCAGGTAATCGATGTTGTTTCTGGTGAGTGCGCTGGCCTTCTTGAGATGGGGCAGGGCCTGGCGGGGCTTATCCAGGGCAAGAAGGATTCGCCCATAGGTGTATTGCGCGGAGGCGTTGGCTGGATTTTTCGCAACGACTTTTTTCAAGATCGCCGCTTCGCGGTGCAGATCGGCTCGTGTCAGTTGCTGCTGTTGCTGTGGCCGCGGTTGCAGGAGACTGCTGAATGGATACTTGGAGCAGCCTGTTAAAAGCATCGAAACGATAATGCAGAGAATAGCTATTCTTTTCATGGGATGGGACCTTCTTGTGATGTTGTGTGAGCGGGTGTCGATAGAATGCATTCCCCTGCGAAGTTGGTGCCTCAGGTGGAATGTCGCCGTATGCTGAAAACCTACGGATTCGTTTCAGGCTGACCGCTGATTACAAGGCGTTGTGCAGGTCATTGGTCATCGGGAGGAACTGCAGCGCTTTCGCAGTAAACGCACGGACCAGCGATCCCGCGGTTTGAGTCCAGGATTCCGATAACGGGCGCGGACGAGCGCATATGGAAGTCAAGATGTCGAAAGGCCCCGTGTCCTCTGAAAAAAATAAGGGGATTACGCAAATTTTTGCGAAATCCCCTTATTTAATTGGTGGAGCTAGTCGGGATCGAACCGACGACCTCTTGAATGCCATTCAAGCGCTCTCCCAACTGAGCTATAACCCCATTTTTCTTTTCCGAAAATGTCTGAAATTGATACCAGTGTTTCGTCGATGTGTCAATTAATTTTTCAATTTTCATGTCTTGAAAATGCATATGTGTTGCTAAGGCAGAGGAATCTTGGTATGCTCATAAATCTTGTTTAGTGTATTTTTCAGTTATTCCGTGTGACTATTTCTATTGCAGTCCGGTCTGCTCTCCTGGCCGGACAGTTACCCAATATACCACAGAAGTGTACTCTTCATCGCGAGGAAGGATATATGTTTTCACCGTTTAATTTTTTGTTTGGCTGGTTGTCCAATGACCTGGCAATCGACCTTGGCACTGCGAATACCGTCTTGTATGTCAAAGGAAAGGGGATTGTACTGAGAGAGCCTTCCGTTGTTGCCGTCAGACAGGATGGGAGAATAAACAAGGTTCTCGCCGTTGGTCATGAAGCCAAGATGATGTTGGGGAAAACCCCTGGAAACATCAGCGCCATCCGGCCGATGAAGGACGGGGTTATTGCCGACTTCGAGGTGACCGAGGCAATGTTGCGCTATTTCATTAACAAGGTGCACAACCGTCGCACTCTTGTCCACCCGCGGATAATGATTTCCGTTCCTTCAGGCATAACACAGGTTGAAAAGCGGGCTGTCCGAGAATCCGCCGAATCTGCCGGTGCGAGAGAGGTCTACCTCATTGAGGAGCCGATGGCGGCAGCGATCGGGGCCAACTTGCCGATCACCGAACCGACAGCCAACATGATAATCGATATTGGCGGCGGGACGACTGAAGTGGCTGTGATCTCCCTGGCAGGTATAGTCTATGCCAAATCGGTCAGGGTTGCAGGGGACAAGATGGACGAGGCGATTCTTCAGTATATAAAACGCAAACATAATCTGGCCATCGGCGAGCGAACGGCCGAACTGATAAAGACGACCATCGGCAATGTCATGCCGGAGGAGCCCTACGAGACGATGGATATCAAAGGGCGCGATCTGGTCTCAGGCGTTCCGAAGACCTTGACCATCAACGCCGATGAGATCCGGTCGGCGATCTCCGAGCAGATTGAAGTCATAGTCGAAGCGGTCCGTATCGCCCTGGAGGTCACTCCCCCCGAACTGGCGGCCGATATCGTTGACCAGGGAATTGTCCTCACCGGCGGCGGCGCTCTGCTGAAGAATCTTGATAAGCGTTTGAAAGAAGCGACAGGAATGCCGATCATTGTTGCCGACGATCCTCTGTCGTCAGTTGTGCTTGGTTCCGGCAAAGCCCTTGACAATCTGGATATTCTTCGCGAAGTTACCATTGATTAACCGGAATGCCTTGACTGCAGAAAATTCCGAATCAGCTTTTTTTCAATGGGTAATATTCACGGGGCTTAGCTGCTCCTGCTTTGTTGGGATCTGTGAGAAAGCGAGCTAACGGCAAAAAAGGTAATACTCGGACAGCGACTGTCAGGCTTCTTCTTCTGGGTGCGACTGCTTTGACGGTTGCCCTTCTTGTGTTCGCGTCCATGATCGGTGACAGATTCGGTGTTGTGCACCAGATGACACTCGATGTCGTCAGCCCTTTGCAAAAGGCGGTGACGAAGGCGGTTGGCGGATTTTCAGATTTTTCCCGTGATTATATTGACTTGTGGAGCGTGAGGGCGGAAAACAAACGGCTGCGTCTGCTCGTTGACAAGTATATGAATGAGCTTGGTGAATATCGAGAAGCCTACAGGACATATCTGCATCTGCAGAACCTGCTCGAGTTCAAGGAAAAACAGGAATTCAATTTGCTCTCTGCCAGGGTTATCGGCAAAGATCCAGCCTATTGGTTCCAGACAATCCTGGTGGATCGGGGAAAGGCCGATGATATTGAGCCGGGCATGGTTGTTCTGACCCCGCAGGGTGTCGTTGGCCAGGTAATTCACGTATCAGAGCATTATGCCAAGGTGCTTCTTGCCAATGCCCCAAGCAGTGCCATTGACGCGATGGTGCAGAAACGCCGGGCTCGTGGTATTCTGAAGGGAGCCGGAGAGAAAGGTTTTGTTCTCAACTATGTGCTGAAAAAAACCGATGTCGCAGAAGGAGATCATATCGTCACTGCCGGCATTGGAGGGGTATTCGCCGCCGGCATTCCCCTTGGAACAGTCTCGGCGGTGAGGGAGAAGGAACGTGGGATGTTTCTGGAGATCGAAGTGCAGCCAGCCGTCGATTTCCAGAAACTGGAATATGTATTCATCGATCCGACCGACAGGCAGAAAATCCTGCGTGAAATGAACTTGACGGTCGAATGACACGGATTGCAAGTGTTGACACTTTGTTTCTTCCTTCTCGGCGTCCTGCTCATTGTCCTGGAAACCACTCTCCTGCACTCATTTCCCTCATGGTTGGGACGTCCTGATTTTATTTATATCCTGGTCGCGTATACGTCATATCGTTTTGCCTGGATACCCGGACTTCTACTGGTTTTCTCCCTGGGCTGGATAATGGACGTGTTGAGCGGGATTGATCTCGGTATCTATCCATTGGAAGTTCTTCTTGTTTTTATCAGCTTGAAGGCCATGACCACCAATAATCCCCTGCGGGAATCGACATATCAGATTCCGCTTGTCGGGCTCAGTTATTTCATTGTTCAACTGGTTCGATATATACTGTACCTCTTCACAGAGCCTGAATTGCTGCCGGAATGGTCCTGGGGAAAATTGTTTGCCGAGACCGGCATTCTCCTGGTGGCTACGATTCCATGTTTCATCCTGCTCAATGCCCTCGGGGAATTCCTGCAGAAGCGAAAGCCACAGCCGCGGCCGCTTAAACGGAGGACGTGAGGATTGATCACCGCGTGAACCCAGAATGATATTCAAAGAGCTTTTTTCAAAGGAAGCGGATGAAATCACAGAATGTGATATCGCTTCTCTCGATAACCTGCGGCGCAGGGTAAGCGGCGCCATCGTTGTCGTGTTGATCTTTTTTTCCCTGATCGTTCTCAGACTCTGGTCGCTGCAGATCAACCATGGAGAGGAGTACAAGAACCGGGCCGATTCCAACAGGGTTCGTATTCGTCAGGTTGCCGCCCCCCGTGGCCACATTCTTGACCGCAAGGGTCGGGAGATCGTCACCAATCGGCCGTCTTTCAATGTGGTGCTGATGCGTGAGGATTCCCATGATCTCGACGAGGTCCTCAAGCGCCTGGCCCCAATTCTGAACGACGAAGTCTCGACCCTGTGGAGCAGAGTCAGGGAAGCCGAAGGGACCCCTCGTTATCTCCCGATCCGACTGAAGGAGGATATTGACTGGAAGACCTTGGCGTACCTGGAAAATCACAACAAGGAATTCTCTGGGATACGGATTGAAGTCCAACCTGTCCGGATTTTTCATTACCAGGACCTGGCTGCCAATGTTATCGGCTACCTTGGTGCGATCAGCAAGACCGAGTTGGAGAGTGCCGACCAGACGGTCTACCGCGGTGGTGATCTCATCGGTAAAATGGGTCTGGAAAAGCTCAGAGAGGCTGATCTGAGAGGAGAAAAGGGCAACAGTTATTCAGAGGTGGACGCAAGAGGGTTTGAGCGCAAACTGTTGAAGAGCTATGAGCCGTTGCCTGGGCGTGAAATCCGTTTAACAATCGATGTCGACCTGCAGCAGGCGGCCGAAAACCTGATGGAGATCGGTGAAAAATCCGGCGCCGTGGTGGCCATGGAGGTAAAGACCGGCAGGATCCTGGCTATCGCCTCGACGCCGCATATCCGCCTCAATGATTTCGTCGGCGGCATATCGCGTGACAAATGGCAGGAACTGCTTGCCAATGAGAAGCATCCCCTGATCAACAAGACGGTGCAGGCGACCTATCCTCCGGGATCGACCTACAAGATGGTCACCGCCCTGGCCGGTCTTGCAACCGGAGTGATCACGCCGGACACGCCAATTTATTGCCCCGGCCATTATTTTTTCGGTAATCGTCGTTATGGATGCTGGAAAAAAGGAGGGCATGGAACCGTCACCTTGAAACGCGCCATCGAGGAATCCTGTGACGTTTATTTTTATCAGGTCGGACAACGGGTCGGTGTTGACGGTCTGGCCGAGTACGCCGGCAAATTAGGGCTGGGGCGCAAGACCGGGATTGAACTGGAGCATGAGAAAAGCGGCCTGACCCCGACCAAAAAATGGAAAATCTCCCGTTACCAGACAAAGTGGCAGGATGGAGAAACACTGTCGACAGCCATCGGCCAGGGCTTCAATCTTGCCAGCCCGCTCCAGATCTGTCAGATGACCGCCACCGTGGCCAATGGCGGCAAGCTGTTTCGCCCTCAGTTGGTCGAGCAGGTCACCGAGCCTGACGGCAAGGTGGTCCAGACCTTCAAGCCCGAACTGCTCGAAGAGATCAGGGGGTTGGATACGTACATGGCGATCATTCGCGAGGGGTTGATCGGGGTGGTCAACGGTCCGCACGGAACCGCCCGTGGTGCGAAGATCGACGGGATTACGGTTGCCGGGAAGACAGGTACGGCCCAGGTTGTCAAGGTCGCTGCCTACAGACATCTGAAAGAGGCTGACATTCCCTATAAATTCCGTGATCATGCCTGGTTTACCAGCTTTGCCCCGGCAGAGGACCCCGAGATCGCGGTAACCGTTCTCGTCGAACATGGCTTGCACGGAGGTTCAGGGGCGGCGCCGATCGCGACGGCTGTTATGAAGGAGTACTTCAGGGATCGCCTGTCCGTACCGGATGAAGAGATCGTCAAGGAAATACGGTGATTGAGATTTGCAGGGGACTCCGAGTATGCAGAAAAAAATGAAGGATATAATCCGTATCGATAGAAGATTGCTGGCAAATTTTGATTTTGTCCTGCTGATCCTGCTTCTGGTTGTCTGCGCCGCGGCACTGAGCAATCTCTACAGCGCCTCCTACCCCCCCAAATCGCTGGCGACAACTCCGTATATCAAGCAGGGCATTTTTCTTCTTATCAGCTTTGCCATATTTCTGATGATTATCTGCATTGATTATCAGGAATTGCTGTTCTGGAATTATCCCATGTATGTTCTGATCCTCCTCCTCCTCGTCTTTGCATTTTTTGTCGGGTACGAAGCCAACGGCTCTCAGCGGTGGATCAACCTTGGCTTCTTCAAACTCCAGCCATCGGAACCGGCAAAAATGATTATGGTTATCACCCTGGCGAGTTATTACGCCAGAAAAGAGGTGGTTGACGGATATTCTCTCAAGCAGTTGATTGTCCCGATTGTCCTCACCGGAATCCCGTTTCTTCTCATCCTGCTTCAGCCCGATCTGGGCACGGCGATGATGCTGGCCATTATCGCCGTCTCGATGACGGTTTTCGTCCGTCTCAAATTATCGACCTACATGATTCTCGGTACAACAGCCATCACTTTTATTGTCTTTGCCTGGGAAAAGGTTCTCAAACCCTATCAGAAGCTGAGGATACAGACGTTTCTTCATCCGGAGGACGATCCGATGGGGAACGGCTACCAGATCCTGCAGTCCAAGATCGCAGTGGGGAGCGGCGGCAAGTTCGGCAAGGGATATCTTGAAGGGACGCAGGGGCATCTTCACTTCCTCCCGGAACGACATACAGACTTTGCCTTTGCGGTGTGGGGGGAAGAGTGGGGCTTCGTCGGCAGCCTGATCTTTCTTGGGGTCTACTTTTTCCTGCTGATATGGGGATTGTACATCGCGATGAACGCGAGGGATCGTTTCGGGGTGCTGCTGGCCTTTGGCGTGGTCATATTGATATTCTGGCAGGCGGTCATCAACATTTTGATGATCCTGGGCTTTCTGCCGGTCGTCGGGATCCCGCTGCCGCTTGTTTCCTATGGTGGTTCGTCCCTGCTGACGACGATGATCGGCTTCGCGATCCTGATGAACATCCGTATGCGGCGATTCCAGATCTGACGAAGAATTGGTGTCGATCTTCCGGTTCGGTCAGTCGCTTATTGCCGGCTTCTCTGCAAGACGAGATCTTTCAGGCAGGCGATGAGAGACGGGTGGGAGTTCAGCGCGGGGCTCGACCGCAGCCGTATACCGAGTTTTTCCGCCTGGCTTTTATACAGGATATCGATTTCGTAGAGGGTTTCGATATGGTCGGAAACGAAGCTTATCGGAACCATGAGGATGTTCTTCACTCCTTCCCGGGCCAGTGTCTCGATCATCTCCGGAGTTGATGGCGACAGCCATTCGACCGGGCCGCTTCGACTCTGGTAGCAGAGGCGGCCCGTCCGTCCGGTCCGTTTCTCGATGATCCGCAGCGTCCTGAGAATGTGATCGACATAGGGGTCTCCTTCCCGGATGAAGGAAACCGGGAGGCTGTGGGCGCTGTAGACGATCTGAACGTCCTGGCTGTCGAAGCGGTTCAGCCCCTGATTGATGGCGTCGATCAGGGCGTCGATATACAGCGGATGATCAGACCAGGACTCGATGGTATCGCATGGCATGCCCGGACACAGGCGGTCCATCTCCGTCTTCAAATCCATAACCGAGGATCCGGTGGTCGCTCGGGAGTAATGGGGGTACAGGGTCAGGGCGATGATTCTCTCGATATCCCGGCTCAGCAGTGACAGGATGGCTTCAGCGGCACGCGGTTGCCAGTAGCGCATCGCTATCGCTACAGTATAGGCGCCTTCGTCCCGCAGGCTGTCCTGCAGACACTGGGCCTGGTGCATGGTAAGCCGTTTCAGCGGCGACCCTCCACCGATACTGGCGTAGGCCTGACGGCTCTTGCCGGCCCTTTTTCGAGCGATATACCATGCGAGCGGCTTCTGTAGCCAGGGCGGCCCCAACCGGATGATCTCGCGATCGGAGAAGAGGTTGTACAGAAATGGTGCCACATCCGCCTGATTATCCGGCCCTCCCATATTGAGAAGGAGGACTCCGATCAGTTGTTTTTCCATTATCTCGCCATGTTCACTGAATTTTCGAACCAATCTGCACAATTGTACTGGATGTATCTGGCAATAGCCATGTTCTCCAGATTTATTTTCAATATTTACCGGTATTGGACGATGGGTTGGGAGAAAGAGGTGCGGCTCACTTGATTATCGGATGGGGGGGGATATAATGAAGGTAAAGGCGGATCATTGTGGGCATGCAAGTGCTCCACCTTCTCCTGCTCCACCAAAGCGGAGATGGTTCTGCCGGGAAGGTGCCTGCGGGCACGGATGTGACGGTGGTCTACGCCATCGTCGGAGCTTTTGACGGAGGAACTTTATGGAACTGAAGATCGAGGCCCGGAATGTGGAGTTGCGAAAAAGCTGGCAGGACAAGATTGAAGAAGAAAAGGAGAAGATTGTCCGGCTGTATGCGAATTATGTCCTTCATCTTCGCGCCAGCATTGAGGCTACAACGCATCACAAGGAAGGAGGGTTTGAGATCAAATTGATCGCAACGGTGCCGAATGATACAGTCGTCGTGGTCCGGCGAGGGGAGGGGGTACGGCCCCTGCTGGTTGAGGCCTTCGATGTGCTGACCGGCAATCTGAAGGAGATCCTGCGGAAAAAGCGAAAGACCGTCAAACAGAGTGAGGCCGAACTCGAAGGAGAGAAGGTCGGCATCATCAGGAAGCTTTCACCCCATGAATCCTATGGCTTCATCATTGCAAACGATGAACGCGAGATATATTTCCATGAGAACGCCTTGAAAAATATTGCAATGGAGGCACTGTCCGAAGGAGACAGCGTCCTCTTCGGTGAGACCATCGGCGACAAAGGGCCTCAGGCGTCATGGGTGCGTCCGAGCCGATAATGACATAAGTAGCATGTAAGAGTGATAATTATTCTGCGGCCGCAGGCATTCAGCCTGCGGTCGTTGTTTTTTATGCTTCTGCCTCTGCAGGATGATTCTGCACCACTCCTGATTTTTCCGTTCGTGAGATTTCTGCGCAACCACCAGGGGGATGAAATCCGGTGCGCGGGCAGGTGGGATGCAGTATAGATAGAGCGTTGCCGCGGACTGAAAACGTTTATTCAACCGGAGATCTTTACTGTGCAGGAAGAAATTTTTCTTATCGATGGCAGCGCTTACATCTATCGTGCCTATCATGCCCTTAGCCCTCTTTCCACCAGCAGGGGCCTGGCAACCCATGCCATCTACGGTTTTATCAGTATTCTCCGTCGCCTGTTCAAAGAAAGGAATCCCCGCTATGTTGCGGTGGCCTTTGATAGCCGGGGACCGGTTTTCAGGCATGAGATCTACGGCGACTACAAGGCCAATCGTCCGCCGATGCCGGCCGACCTTGCCGAGCAGATTCCCTATATCAGAAAATATGTGGCTGCCTCCAACATCCCGGTTCTCGAACAGGTCGGGGTCGAGGCGGATGATCTGATCGCATCGGCGGTGCGATGTCTGACCCGGGAGGGACATCGGGTGGTCATCGTTTCCGGTGACAAGGATCTGCTGCAGCTTGTCGATGAGCGGGTGACCATGTGGGACCCGATGAAGGACAAGGTGATGGATTCCGCCGAGGTGGAGAAAAAATACAATGTTGCCCCGGCACAGCTCCTCGACTGCTTCGCCCTGATCGGCGACAGTGCCGACAATATACCCGGCGTCCCCGGCATCGGCCCGAAGACTGCCGAAAAATTGATCAATCAATTTGGTACGCTGGAAAAGATCTACGACGGGATCGGTTCGCTGAACCAACCGAAGCTGGTCGATAAGCTGGTACATGGGCGGGAGTCGGCATTTCTCGCCCGCAACCTCATCCGCCTCAAATCCGATGTCGCCGTGCCTGAACAGCTCACCGCCTATACCTTCGCTGATCCCGACGCGGAACAGATCCGGGATCTGTATTCGGAACTGGAATTCACCAGCCTGCTGAAGGAGATCCAGTCATTCTCGGCGGTGCCGCGTCAAGGATTCATCTGCGTCCGCGACGGCAACGACCTGAAGCAGCTGGTTGAGGCCTTGAGGTCCGCAACCATCCTCTGTGTCGACAGCGAAACCACCTCCCTCGATGCCCGAACCGCCAGACTGGTGGGGATCTCCCTGTGCGTCGATCTCGATCGGAGCTGGTACATCCCGGTCGGACATCGGGATGCCGATGGCAGGCTGTGCAGTGGCCAGCTGGAACTGGCGACGGTCGTCCAGGCCTTGCGACCGTTTCTCGAGTCTCCCACGCTGCCCAAACTCGGGCACAACCTGAAATACGATTATACCGTCCTGCTCCAGAATGGCGGCCTGGCCTTGAATGGCCCTCTGTACGACTCCCTTATCGCCGCCTATCTGATCGAGGAAACCGGACGGTCGTTCAAACTCGACGATCTTATGCGTGAACGGGGAATCCGGATGACCTCGTTCGAGAGGGTGACCGGTGGCGATAAGCGGCCGGATTGCTTTGCCTATGTCGACATCCAGGCCGCCTGTGACTACAGCTGTGAGGATGTCTATGCCGCCCTGCTGCTGTGGCGCCAGTATGAACCGCTCCTGCAGGAGATGGGAATGGGGCGACTTTTCTACGAAGTCGAGATGCCCCTGGTGCCGATCCTTGCAAAGATGGAAATAATCGGCATCACAATCAATCCCGATGTTCTGGCGAGACTCTCGGCCGAATTCTCGGCCAAGCTGGTGGTCCTCGAGCAGGAGATCTATGCCATGGCCGGCCGGGAATTCAACATCAACTCGCCGCGGCAGCTGGGCCAGATCCTCTTTGACGAGCTGCACCTCCCGTATGGACGGAAGACCAAGACCGGTTACTCGACCGATGTCAAGGTCCTCGAAAAACTGGCGTTCCGCCACGATCTCCCGGCCCGTATCCTCGATTACCGCACCTTGGCCAAACTCCAGTCGACGTATGTCGAACGATTGGCACTGCTGCAGGACCCGGAGACCGGGCGGGTTCATACCTCCTTCAATCAGGCGGTCACCGCCACCGGGCGGCTGTCGAGCAGCAATCCCAACCTGCAGAACATTCCGATCCGGTCCGAGGAGGGCAACCGTATCCGCCAGGCCTTTGTGCCGGCGCAAGGCATGGTGTTTCTTTCGGCCGACTATTCGCAGATCGATCTCCGGGTTCTGGCCCATTATTCGCAGGACAAGGCGCTGATCGGGGCCTTCCGGGCCGGTGAGGACATTCACGCCCGCACCGCCGCCGAGATTTTCGGGGTGTCGCCGTTGCTGATAACGGCGGAAATGCGTCGGGTGGCGAAGAGCATCAATTTCGGTATCGTCTACGGCATGAGCAGTTTCGGTCTGTCGGAACAACTCAACATCGGTCGCAAGGAGGCCCAGACCTTTATCGATAGATATTTTCGTCTTTATGAGGGGGTCAGGCGATTCATGGGCGATGTGGTGGCCCAGGCCCGCAAGGACGGGTATGTCACCACCCTGTTGGGGCGGCGCCGCAACCTGCCGGATATTGGCAGCAGCAATCGGGTGAAGCGGGAATTTGCGGAAAGGACCGCTATCAACACCCCGATCCAGGGAACGGCGGCGGATATCATCAAACTGGCAATGGTGGCCGTCGACCAGGTCCTCAGCAAGAATGGACTCCCGGCGCGATTGCTGCTGCAGGTCCACGACGAGTTGGTGTTCGAACTGCCGCCGGCAGATCTGGATGCATGCACCGGACCGATCAAGGCGGCGATGGAAGAGGCACTGGAGATGGATGTGCCGCTGGTGGTGAACTGCGCGGTTGGACAGGATCTGGCCAAGTGACGCTGACTGGGGTGAGCCTGGTTGGTGGTGAAATTAACAAAAAAAAAATCAGGATGCAAAGTGGTGGTATGGCAGTGGTGAAGAACAGCGGTCGAGCCCGGAAATTGACGGAGGAGATCGAGATTTACGTGCGGTATGCGGTAGCGGAGGAGAGCTACGGAGAGGCGATGAAGGTGGTTGCCAGGTACAACGATGATGTCCCGGCGCTCCTTCTCCTGCGTGAGTTCTACCGTTCATTGCCCGAGGTGCGTGAGGAACCGGTGGAGAAGATGGTCGAGGTGGCCTCCCGTCAGGGCGTGAAGCTGTTGGCCGTCATCACCCACGGGTTTGAGTATCTCTATGCGATGGATGGCGATCGGGTGGTATATATCAGCGAAAACGGGCCGGACCTTGACGAGGAGTATCTGGCCTTTTTCGGTTACCCGGCGCAGGAGGATTTTCACAAGGCCTGCAATTCCTTGAGAGAGCTGATGGAGTACAGCTCGGCCGCACCGTCGGCGAAGGAGAAATGTCCGATCTGTTTCACCCTGGAAGGGGAGTACCACCAGTTCGGCTGTCCGGTGGAGGTCTGCCCCTGGTGTATGGGGCAGCTCAATCGCTGCAACTGTCGTTTTGACCAGTTGGGGGTGGAACAGATCCTGGACGACGAGCAACTGGCGAGATTCCAGCGCCTGCTGATCGCCAAGGGGCGCATCCGTTACAGCCGGGACCAGGCTCCAGCCTACCCGGGCATGAGCGAAGGGCTTGACCGAGGGATATCCTGATTCCCCAGACAACCGTTAAGCCGAACAAGAAGGAAAGGGGAAGAGGCGATCGGTTCTCCTTTTCCCCCGGTGCAGCGATTACTGCCGTTGTCCGGTGATACTCTTCAGGTACTGATACAGATCGGTGTCCGAAGAGAGGACGAGAGAGGTGTTTTTGCCGACAATATCCCGATAGCTTTCCAGTGTTTTCTGGAAGGCATAGAATTCGGGGTCCTGGGTATAGGCCTGGCCGTAGATCCTGGTCGCTTCGGCATCAGCCTTGCCGCGGATGGTGGTTGCCTCCCGGTTGGCCTCCGATATGATCTGCTTCAATTCCTTGTCTACCCGGCCGAGAATTTCGGCTTTCTGGCCTTCCCCCATCGAGCGTTTTTCCGCGGCGATACGTTTCCGCTCCGAGATCATACGGTTGAAGACCGTGAGCTGAACCGAGTCGATATAGTTGACCCGCTTGATCATGACATCGATCAGGGTAATGCCGTACTGTGGTGTGAGCTTTGCGGCCTGGTCGCGGACGGTGATGGCAATCTTGTCGCGTCCCTGCTTCGGCTTGGTGCCGATAACGTCCGTGGTCGGCGACATCGATTCCGGAGACCAGTCGGAACTACGGATAATCTCGATGAGGTCGTTCTTGTTCACCATGTCGCGCACCGTGCCGCCGATGATATCATCGAGCAGGGACTGGGCCTTGGTTTCCGTCTTCACCGCCTGCATGAACTTCAAGGCATCGGTGATCCGCCAGCGGGCGGTGACGTCGAGGAAGACGTAGGTTTTATCGTTGGTCGGGATCTGGTTGGGTTCACCATCCCAGATCAGTATTTTCTTCTCAAAGAAATTGGCGATCTGGATGAAAGGGATCTTGAAGTGGAGTCCGGCCTTGGTCACCGGCTTGCCCACCGGGGCGCCGAACTGGGTGACCACGACCTGCTTTCCTTCTTCGAGGACGTACACGCCGTCGTAGACGAGGATGATCGCGAACAGAACGATACCGGCAAGGGCTAAACGTAGTATATGTTTCATTCTGGGTTCCTTCTAATTGAGCGGCTTTTTCGCTTCCGGGGCGGCTGACCCTTTCGCGCCGGAGAGATTCAGGAGGGGGAGTGGCGATTGCTGATCCTTGTCGATGATATAGACGGAGTCGACATTGGGCAGGATCTCCTGCATGGCCTCGAGATATAACCGCTGCCTGGTGACATCGGGGGCGTTCTTGTATTCCTTGAGGATATCGGTGAATCTCTCGGTCTCGCCTTTGGCGTTGTTGACCCTGGCTGCGGCGTAGCCGTGTGCTTCCTGGATGATCTTCTTGGCGTCGCCGCTGGCCTTCGGGATGACCCGATTGTAAGTCTCCTGCGCCTCGTTGACCAGCCGTTTCATGTCCTGGTCGGCCTCGTTAACCTCATTGAACGCCGGTTTAACCGGGTCGGGAGGGTTGATGTCCTGGAACTGGACGGTTACTACGCCGACCCCGGCTTCCAGCTTGTCGAGCAGGGCCTGCAGTTCCTTCTTCACCTCCGCCGCGAGCAGTTCACGATAGCTGAGGACATAGTCGAAGTCCATATTGCCGACGATTCGCCGGGTCACGCTTTCCGAGGCGTCGCGGATCGCCTGCTGCACATTTCGAACCTGGAAGAGGAAGGTATAAGGATCGCTGACCTTGTACTGGACAATCCAGGCGACGTTGATGACATTTTTGTCGGCGGTGAGCATGAGCGATTCCACCTCATACCCGGTCCTTTCGAACGATGTCTGGCCTCCCGTCCGGGTGCGGAACCCGAATTCCTCCTTCCGGATGCTTTCCGTATCGACCTTGTACAGGGTATCGACATAGGGGACCTTGAAATGCAGGCCTGGGGCAGCGCTTCGCAGGTACTGGCCCAGTCGCAACACAACCCCGATCTCTCCCGGGGCGATTTTGAAGACCGAGAGATAGATGCCCTGCAGCACAATCAGCACCAGAATCACGGTGAAGATTTTACCTATGTTGGCGAACGGGTTGATGGGACCACTGGCGGGAGAGTTGCCGTTGCCGCCTTCCGGCGCCGGCTTTTTCGAGTCGGAGAAGAATTGCTGCAGTTTTTTGATGAGTTGTGCGACCAGTTCCTCGGGGGTCTGTGGTCTGTTTCTTCTCCCCCAGGGTGGTTGTTGATCTTGATTGGACATAAATGATTTCTCCCGATCTGAATTCGCGGCCGATGGTAAACTGGGACCGGCAAGGACCTCGTCATCGACGGCACCTTTGCTCCGGTTATTGTTCTTTGTTGGAATTGCTGGGGATCTTTAAAAGCGTTTAGAACATAAGTATTCCTCATCCGGATTGCAAATCAAATCGACATCAATAGCTTATGCTTGCATCGTCGAAAGAATTGGGATCGCAATGGCAATTGCCGGAAAACGGCTGTAGAATCGGAGGATTCGAAACGATGGTGGACCGGCCTGCACCCAACCCTGTCAAAGACCGAAGGATTGTCGATCATGGATATATTCGCGCTGTTGGTACTCATCCTGCTGAATGGGCTGTTTTCGATGTCGGAGATTGCCGTTATATCCTGTCGCAAGTTTCGCCTGCAGAAGCTGTCCAACACGGGAAATCGTCGGGCCCAGGCGGCGCTGAGCTTGAAGACTGAACCCGTCCCCTTTTTGTCCACGGTTCAGGTGGGGATCACGATGGTCGGCATTCTCAGTGGTACCATCGGCGAAACGGCGCTGGTCGATCCACTCTCGTCATGGCTCACCGGATTCCCCTCGGTACAGCCGTACGCCAGAGGCATGGCAATCTCGGTCGTCATCGTCACCTTGACCTTTTTTTCCGTCGTGGTTGGAGAACTCGTCCCCAAACAGCTGGGTCTCATGGCACCGGAGAAGATAGCCATGATCATTGCCCTGCCGATGAAGGTACTGGCCTATGTGGCCCAGCCTTTGATCTGGCTCCTCGCGGCATCGTCAAACCTGGTGCTGCGCCTTCTCAGGCAGGATAGAGGCCAGGAACCGCCGGTCACCAATGCCGAGATCCGGCTGTTGATGAAACAAGGTGCGGATGCAGGGGTTTTCCATGAGAGCGAGAAGATATTGGTGGCCAATGTCCTCCGCCTCGATGAGCAAAGTGTGAGGGCGGTGATGACGCCTCGCCAGGAGATATACCTGGTCGACCTCGACAACCCTGAAGCGGAAATACTGCAACAAATTGCCGACTGCCCCTTTGCTCAGGTGGTCGTCTGCCGCGGAGGCCTGGATCGGATTCTCGGTATCCTGCGGATCCGCGACCTTCTCAAGGCAGCACTGGGGCATGAGCGACTGGCGGTCGAACGCTGGCTGCAGCCGCCGTTGTATCTGTGGGAAGGGGTGACGACAACGCAGCTGATCGAAAATATGAGGAGGGCCAACTCGGAGTGTGCCCTGGTCGTTGATGAATACGGCGAGGTACAGGGCCTGGCGACGTTATCCGACGTCTTGGCCTCCATCGTCGGCGATCTGGCCTCATCCGATAATCCCGCTGAAATGGATTTTGTGGAACGGGAGGACGGATCATGGCTGGTCGATGGCAGTGTGCCGGTCGAACGTCTCAAACAGCAATTGCGGATTGATGATACTTTCCCGGGGGAGAAAAAGAATGCCTATATCACGACCGGCGGCCTGATCATCTACCTTCTCGGCAAAATCCCTTCGGAAGGCGATCTGGTGGAACATGGAGGTTGTCGTTTCGAAGTCGTCGATATGGATCACAATCGGGTGGACAAGGTCCTGGTCTCCCAAATAACCGGGTAGATCCTCCCTTCGGGTCGGCCACGGCGGCACGGATCTTTCGACAGTGGGGAGACGGGGTCTGTATCCGGAAAGACGGGGAGGTCTGGAGACCGCCCCGAATGCCGTTATCCCGCAAGTCGGCGTTCGGGGCGGGTAGTCGAAGAAGGGGGGTTATGCCAGGGCGTCGACGGGTACGACTGAACCGTATTTCTCTTTCAGTGCGCTCAACTCGTCTTTTTGCCGGGCGTATATTTCAAACAGTTTGGCCGGGATCTCCGCCTCCTTGCTGTAGGCATCGCGCTGCAGGTCGATCCTGGCGATTATCTTGTCGATATAAAGGGAGAATTGCATATTATACAGTTCTTTCGGGTATTCTTTGCCGATGTCTGCGAACAGCGGTTTCAGATCATCGTAGCGTGGCAGAAAGCCGATAGGGGTGGCAATGGCGGTGACATCCCCGTGGGCGAACTTCTCGAGCCATCCCAGCCAGACCTTGACGTCCTTTTTCTCCCCGAGCAGTCCCTTGCCCGGTCCTTGTCGATTTTCGTGGGTCAGGAAATAGTTCAGCCCCGCCATGATGGGCCTGCCGGCATCACTGAATTTCGAAGAATTGAAGAATTGGAACTGGGCGGCCATATAGTCGGCCAGGGCGCCGGGGATAAACGGGGCATTGGCCCAGGGCTGACGGCGGACGCCGGTGGCCCCGACCTCGGTCGCCGTGGCCTTGGAGACGATCGAGGCGCCGATGACGACGCCTTCGTCGGCGTTCCTGGCAACCCATACCGGCGGCATGGTGTCCGAGTCCCTGCCGGAATAGGTGATGACCTTGACGGGTGCTCCCTGCGGGTCTTCGGCAGCCTGGGTGGCGTGGTTGGCGATGGCCGAGGCCAGCAGCGTGCACCGGGAATTCTTGTGCGACAGGGGGACCACATTGCCTTCGTGATCCACTTTGCCTTCATACCACTCGCCCATGAAGTTGGAGCCACTCGCCGGAACCTCTTCCCCGTGGCCTACCCAGTGGGGGACACCGTTTTCATCGACCAGCACATTCGACCAGATGACCTCGGTCCCTTCTCCCCGCAGACAGTCCATCAGGTAGGGGTCGCCTTCCCGATTGACGTCCTCGACGATGCCGAAGATACCCTTTTCCGGGTTGATCGCCCGCAACGTACCGTCATCGGCGATCCAGAACTGGGCCAGGTCGTCACCGACGAAATCGGTTCCGACCATGGCGGTCGTGGTCTTGCCGCAGCCCGAGGGAGCGGCCCCGGCGAAGAAGGTCTTGCGGCCGCCGGGACCGGTCAGGCCGGTGATGAACATATGCTCGGACAGTTGTTCTTCCACTTTGTAATAGGTGACGTAGTCGACGGTGAAGCGATGATTGCCCTTCTTCAGGAGCAGGGTATTGCCGGCATAGGTGCAGAAGGTGGCAAAGGTCGTCATCCAGCTGCGGTCCATGAAGATCCTGGCATTGGGCACGTCCTCGGATCGGTTGGTTCCTTCCGAGTGGAGGTTGGTGTAGAACAGGCCGGCCCGGATGGCCTCGGCATCAAATTCGGCATAACAGTTGCGGTACAGCAGCTCGGCCGAGTGCAGGACATAGGCGGATGAAGATATCTCAATCGCCGGCTGGGCTGCCGCGGCCCCTACCGGCCCCCGGCTGTAGAACCCGATCATCATCACCTTGCCGTTCATGATGTTCCGCATGTATTGCTGGACGTAGGCAAGGGCCTCGGCCCGGAGGATCGTTTTGGCGAGGGAACTCATCTTCTCGCCTTCGTTGATGATATAATAAGTCTGATTGACCAGGCGGGCCTGATCCTCGGGGAGATCGAAATGGATGGTGTGTCCTTTTTTGGCAAGTGGCCGCTCTTCCCCTTTATCCAAGGCATGCTTGCGAATCCACAGGACATCCGTTTCACTGCCGGTGTTGATGAAGACCTTGTCGGGACCGCAGATCGAGATCGCGTTGGCAATCTTGACAAGGGCGTCCTCATTGGTGATTCTGGCCAGTTTGTCTTTGTTCGCCTGGTCAAGTCGTGCATCGAGTAAATTCCTGGCTGCATCAATTGACTTTATGGCCCCGACAGCGGTCAGGATGTCGACACCTTTTTTAAGTTCGAGCATGCTTAACTCCTTGAGAGATTAGAAAATATCTTACGCGAGATCTATCGATGGCAGTCGAGAGAAGAGGCGGTTTGCAGACTGCAGCCATAATAGGTTTTTTTATTTTGCCAGTCAAGGCATAGATAAGGTCTGTTAACCACTGCTGTTTGGCCTTTGCCGGCCTTGAGGCAGAAGACGGGAGTGGACCTCGGATCAATTCAGACGGCAGGGGGTACAATTGTCCCTTGGGTTACGATTGGCAGGGTAGCGGTGTTTGTTGACTTGACAACGGATTAAGAGTATTTTTCATCTCTTGCCGTTGATCCTGGACCGACCAGTTTCTCCATGCCGACGGGTTGTAATATCAGACTGAATTTCCGCTGGGTATGCTGCGTCCTTGACAACCCCTCGCGGTCGGTTTCCGGGGTACCGCATTCGGGTTCGCGCTACAAATTCATTTTGTATTGCTGCAGGTAGAGACCAAAGGTGTTGACGTGAAGGGTGGCGATACCCGGTTTGCCGGGCATCCACATTTCGAGGATAATCAGAAGCGGGGAAAGGGCGGTGTTTTTTCGTCGTGGAACAGCAGAAAATGAAAAAGCCCGCAAACCTTTTTCGGCTGCGGGCTTCATGGACTTCAGGGAACGTCGATGGAACTTAAATTGGTGCCGAAGAGAAGACTCGAACTTCCACGAGGATACCCCCACTAGACCCTGAACCTAGCGCGTCTACCAATTCCGCCACTTCGGCAACGGGGTTGAATATGCTTCCTGGGCCTCCGTTTGTCAAGATTTTCTTGTGACAGGTTAAAAAAAAGAACACCCACATCGAATATTATGCACATATATAGACAGATAGAGGATATTGTCGAACCTTTTGCCGATGTTTGCGTCACCATTGGTAATTTTGACGGTGTCCACCTCGGACACCAGATGCTGTTTGCCGAGGTGGCAAATAAGGCCTACAGAAGAAAAGGTACGAGTCTTGCCATCACCTTCGAACCGCACCCGCTTCGGATCCTGCGTCCTGGCGGTATTAAACTGATCTCCAACTGTGAACAGAAAATCGAACTCATTCAGATGGCCGGCATCGATGCCCTGCTCATCATTCCATTCAACCTCGAGTTTGCTGCGACTTCGGCGGAACATTTCGTCGACGATATTCTCCTCCGGCGGATTGGCATGAAGGAATTGGTTGTGGGGTATGATTACGCCTTCGGCAAGGGTCGGGTCGGAAATATCACATTTCTCCGGGAGAAGGGAAGGCTGAAGGGTTTTCCGGTGACGGTAGTTGAAGCCTACTATCTTGACGGTGTTCTGGTAAGTTCGACGAAGATCCGGCAACTGGTTGCCGAGGGGCGGGTGGAGGAAGCCTGGATACTTCTCGGACGGCCATACCAGATCCGGGGAGAAGTTCAGGTTGGAAAGCAGCGGGGGGGGAAGGAGGTCGGTTTTCCCACGGCCAACCTGCAGGTCGACCCCGAGGATCTGGTGCCGAGGCACGGTGTCTATGTCGCTCAGGTCATCTGCGAGGGAAAGTGCTATGGAGGGGTGCTGAATATCGGCCACAATCCGACCTTCGGTGGCCAGGACCTGGTCGCGGAAACTCATATCTTCGATTTTGATCAGGACATCTACGGTAAGCCAATCAAGATCAATCTATTGAAATTCCTTCGTGGTGAGCACAAATTTTCCAGCGTGGCCGAGCTCGCGTCGCAGATTGGCAGGGATGTCATTTGTGCGAAAACGGTGCTGGCTGATCAGCAGAAGGAACTCATGATCTCCTGCTCGGAGAATAGCCATTCCTGAAGATGGCCCGGCCCTGGCGAGTCGGGTCCAACGGCTATTTTCCCCTTGCAAGTGGGATGAAGCTGTCTATAGTGTACCCGCCTGAAGATGAGGTGATCACTCCACACCTGCCGGCGACTGCTGAATATTTGTGTTACATTAAAACTGCCCTTCATTTCGGTTCGATCTCCCTGATTGCTGCTCGTTTTGTTGTGGCGGATGGTCTAATGATGAGAATATAAACCTTGAGGATAGAGCATGACGGAACAGTTGCGGGAAGATTTGCCAAAGGTTATTGCTGAGTTTGAGAAGAAGTGCCGGGAGAATCCCAATTCGGTCACGGCCTTCCACCATCTCGGTCTGGTTTACATGAAAGCCGGCAGAACGGAACAGGCAATTTCCGCCCTGGAGAAGGCGATCGAGATTGACCCCTTGAATGGGGACGCGATGATCAATCTCGGCGCTATTTACTTCGGACTGGGGAAACTCGACAAGGCACTGGCGCTCAACGAAAAGGCGATCGCAGTTCACCCCGAAGGGGCGCAGGCCTATGCCAATCTAGGGTTGATCAGGCAGCAGCGCAATGAATTGGACCAGGCGCTCGAGGCCTATGAAAAGGCTCTCCAGTATAATCCTCAACTGGCCACCGTGTGGATGAACCTTACTTCTCTTCTGACAATGAAGGGGGAAGACGAGAGGGCCCTCGCCGCCGCACGCAGGGGTTTGGAATTGGAACCCGACTCTCCCCTTGCTCACAACAACCTTGCCGTTGCCCTGTATTTCAGCGGGGAATATGCGACTGCAATGAAACATCTGGAAAAGGCAAAAGAGCTTGGCTATTCCGTTGATCCGAACTTTGCTGCCCGGCTGCGTGAAAAAATGAACTGATCCTGATTGCACAGGATTGGAAAGCGGGAACGTATGGCAAAGGAAAAGTTGAAGAAAAGGCCGTGGTGCCCCTTCTGCGGACAGACGGTCGGACGTCCAACGGAGGCCCCCACCCGCAAGTTGACGGAGTTTCCGGTGGGGACCTGCCAGTGCGGTGCGGTGTATACCTGTGACGCTACCGGACATAATGTAGGGGCGGCGATGGTCGAGGCCCTGGTCTACGCCTGCGGTGACAATTGGGATCTGGCCTGGGAATTGATGCCGGAGGATGACTATCTGACCGGCCGCATCGAAAATTACGACGAGAGCCTGCATCAGGTCGTCGAGATGAAGAATATAGACGGCCGTTATGTACGCGGAGTGTTGTATTTTGTCCGGCTGCACACCGAGATGTCGGAATTGGCCCAACGGCTGAAGGAAAAAAAAGATCACCAGGTTGTCGAGTCTGCACCCATCGGCAAGGGGCGGGTCCCGATAATGGAGGCCGCGCCTGCAAGGGATCGGGTCCGCCGAAAGGCAACGAAACAGGCGGTCAAGGAAATGGTTGATCGGGCTGATATTGATGGCCTGGTAGCGTCATGTTTTGACGACAAGAAAACCCTGCGCCTGATGCAGCGGCTGCTCTATGACCCTGACGAGGAGGAACGATGGCATACCGCCTGGGTGATTGGTCAGGTCAGCGCTCGGGTAGCGAGCCGCGAACCCGGTCAGGTCTCCGAGCTCCTGCACCGCCTTTTCGAGGCCTGTTCCGACTCTGCCGCTACGCCGTGGGGGATGGTCGAGGCCATCGGGTACGTCATTGCCGAGCGGCCGGATATCTTCGGGGCCTTCACCCGGTACCTGCTCCGCTATATCGGCGAGCAATCAACCCAGATGCAGGTTATATGGGCGATGGGCGAGATCGCCCGCACACGGCCGGATCTCATTCGGGATACGCCTTTTTTTAATCTCTTCCATTTCCTGCAGCATCCGGAGCCCCAGGTGCGTGGGCTCATTGCCCGGCTTTTGGGGCGGGTCAAGGCCACGGAGGCCGCTTTGCAGTTGATGGTCCTGCGCGACGATAACGCCGCATTGATCGTCAGGGAAAACGGGAAGGCAAGTACAACGACGGTAGCCGCTGAGGCAGTGAAGGCAATCAGCGCGATCCATGGAGAGAAAACAGCATGACGACAACATTACAAAATATCGATTCCATCGGCCCGCTGGCAGACGGAAACAACACCGAACCTGCCGACCCGGTGCGGGCTGACTATGACGAGGGACGGCGATTTCTCCAGAACGGAGAATACCCTCAGGCGGCCGTCTCGCTGCATAATGCCTTGGTTGGTTTTGACGAAAGAGGGGACGAGGCGGGGATCGCAAATGCCTCAAACCAACTGGGGCATGTCTGCCTGGCGCGGAAGGAGTTCAAGCAGGCGCTGGAGCATTATCAGCGAGCCTGGGGAATTTGCGAGAAGTTGCAGGACCAGATGAGCATGATTGCTCTGCAGAAGAAGTTGATCGAAGTCTTTCGAGGACAAAATAATTACCCGAAGGCTATCGAGACCTGTCTCAACCTGCTCGACAGCTATCATCACAACAATGATCCGCGGGGGACGGTGGAGATACTTGAGGAGATGGCCCTGATCTATCTCGATTCCGGCAACAAGGGAAAAGCGGCCGACGCCTACCGCACCGTGGCCTCGATCCACCGGAATTTTCGACATCACGGCATAGCCGAAAGCTATGAGAAAAAGGCGGAAGATATTGAACGGGCCGCCTGATCAAGACTGGATGTAGAGCGATGTTTACCGGAATAATTGGAGGGACAGGCAGGCTTTTGGGGAAAAGGACAATTGGTGGAGGAGTCGCCTTTGACCTCGAGGCGGGGTTTGCACTCGATGATCCTCAGGAAGGTGAATCCATTGCCATCAATGGAGTGTGCCTGACCGCCTACAACATATCCGGACGTCGTTTCAGCGCCGACGTCTCCCCCGAGACCCTGTCCCGTACCCGATTGGGAGAGTTGAGCAGCGGTGATCTCGTCAATATGGAGAGGGCGCTTCGGCTTTCCGATAGATTGGGTGGACATCTGGTCTCCGGGCATGTCGACTGTGTCGCCGTGGTCAGCAGTCGAAAGCCTCTCGGTGATTATACGATCTTCACCTTTTCATTGCCCAAAGAGCAGAGCCGTTATATTGTCGAGAAGGGGTCAATCGCGATCGATGGGATCAGCCTGACGGTCAATTCCTGTTCTGCAGGACAATTTTCCGTGTCCATCATCCCGCATACCATAAAAATGACGACATTATGTTCGCTGAAGGTTGGGCAACGTGTCAACATTGAAGTGGATATTATCGGCAAGTATGTCGAGAGACTCCTCGGGCCGCAAATCCAACCGTCCGCCGTCGACGGCGGACGGCAAGGCATAGATGCCGCTTTCCTGGCGGAGCATGGGTTTTTCAGGTGAGCCGAAGGTGGGGAATTCAAACTTTTTCTGATGTGTGACTAATATGGCCGTGAGTTCGATTGAGGAAGTGATTCAAGATATAAAGGCCGGGAAGATGATCATCCTGGTTGACGATGAAGACCGTGAAAATGAGGGTGACCTCTGTATGGCGGCCGAGGCCGTAACCGACGAGGCGATCAATTTCATGGCGACGTATGGCCGGGGATTGATTTGCCTGACCCTCAGTCCGGACCTTGTCGACAAGTTGCAGCTGCCGATGATGGTGAGCGATAACAAATCGCCTTACGGTACCGGCTTCACCATCAGTATCGAGGCCAGAACGGGGGTGTCGACCGGAATATCCGCTGCCGACAGAGCCCGCACAGTCCAGGTGGCGGTGGCAAAAGACGCCAAGCCGGGCGACCTGGTGAGCCCCGGGCATATCTTTCCACTGCGGGCCAAGCAGGGTGGGGTACTGGTGCGGACCGGGCAAACGGAGGGTTCCGTCGATCTCGCCCGACTCGCCGGCATGACCACGGCTGGCGTTATCTGTGAAATAATGAACGATGACGGGACGATGTCACGGATGCCCGATCTTGAGAAATTCGCAGCCAAGCATGGTCTGAAGATCGCGACGATAGCCGATCTCGTCGCCTATCGATTGCGGCAGGATGTGCTTGTCCACCGGGCGGCGGAGGCACGGTTGCCGACCGAGCATGCCGGGGATTTCACTGCGATCGTCTATACCAACGATGTCGACCAGCACCACCACATCGCCCTGGTCAAAGGGGATATCTCGAAGGCCGACCGAGTCCTGGTGCGGGTTCATTCCGAGTGTTTGACCGGTGACGTGTTCGGGTCTTCGCGCTGTGACTGCGGGGTCCAGTTGAGTGCGGCGATGAGGATGATCGACCAGGAGGGATGCGGAGTTCTCGTCTACATGCGACAGGAAGGGAGAGGGATCGGACTCATCAATAAGCTGAAGGCCTATTATCTGCAGGACAGCCAGGGGATGGATACCGTCGAGGCCAACCTCAAACTGGGATTCAAGGCCGATTTGCGGGACTATGGCATCGGGGCCCAGATCCTCAGGGACCTCGGGGTGAAAAAGATGGCGTTATTGACCAACAACCCCAAAAAGATAATCGGCCTGGAGGGTTATGGCATCGAGGTGGTTGCTCGATATCCAATCGAAATACTGTCAAATCCCGAAAACAAGGAATATTTGCAGTGCAAGCGTGATAGAATGGGCCACCTGTTTGAGGTACTTGAATAGTTTTGAGGTACTGCTGTGGGCGATGAGCGCTGTTTGAAAATTTCTGGTGAGAATAATGGCAAATTTTATTGAAGGGAATTTGAAGGCGGATGGCAGGAAATTCGGGATCGTGGTTGCCCGTTTCAATTCCTTTATATCTGAAAAGCTTCTCGAGGGGGCTCTTGATACCCTCCAACGTTCCGGGGCCCAAGCCTCGGACATTGATGTCGTGCGGGTCCCGGGCGCATTTGAGATTCCCCTGATCGCCAAAAAACTGGCCGGATCGCAGAAGTACGACGCGATCATCTGTCTGGGGGTAGTCATTCGCGGGGCGACGCCTCATTTCGATGTGGTCGTCAACGAGGTTTCCAAGGGGTCCGCCCAGGTTGGTCTCGAGACAGGGGTGCCGGTCCTCTTCGGGGTATTGACTACCGAAACGATAGAACAGGCGATCGAACGCAGCGGCACCAAGGCTGGAAACAAGGGGGCGGATGTCGCGGTTGCAGCGATCGAGATGGCCAACCTGATTTCCAACCTTCTGTAATCACTCCGCTCTATTTGAGATCGGATCTTCTCTTCCATCGGCATCAATTGGTCTTGCTCGGCGTTGGATTTTCGATGCCATGCCAGTTTTGATGCCTCGCCTTCGTCGTTCATTATTTATGGGAATTCGCCGACAATCTCGTGAGGCCGCACTCCAGTATCTCTTTCAGGAGGACTTTTCCGAACCGGCTGAACTGGAACGGGAAGACTTGGCTGATCGATTCGCGCTTTTTTGTGGACTTTTTAATGTCAGCAAAAAGGGTCGTTCGTATGCCCTGGAATTATTGCGATTATCCTTCGCCAACCGTGAAAGGATCGATGATCTGATAAAGCAGGCTGCTGTCAATTGGAGATTGTCGAGGATTGCCGTAGCCGAGAGGAACATTCTCAGGCTGGCTGTATGCGAGATGCTCTATATCGAAGATGTGCCGGATGAAGTTGCTATCAACGAAGCCGTCGAGATAGCAAAACGTTTTGGTGGCGATGACTCCCCCTCATTTGTCAACGGTGTTCTTGATGCAGTGAGAAAAATCCTCCGCGGGTGAAGTTTCGCATGCCACCCCGACTTGCATTTTCTGCATACTCCCGTTATATCAATTAGATAATCGATCAGGAGTCAAGGAACGTTATTCGGAGTACGGCGCTGTTTATGGTATCACCTTCAGAAAAACCACAGCCTGGATTCAAACAGGAAACGCTTGCCCTGCTCGGCGTTTTTGGTTCACTTTTCCTGCTCCTCAGTATTCTCTCCCGCACTCTCAACAATGAGGAGAACTGGTGTGGAGAGATTGGTGCAACAATCTCCCGGACCCTTCTCGGACTCACTGGTTGGGGAGCCTATTACATCGTCATTCTGCTGTTCCTTTTCGCTCTCCATCTTTTCAGGCCAAAAATCACCGTAACACGCCTGCTTGAGGTCATGTTCGGGCTAGCGCTAGCCTTGACCGCCTTTTGTGGTTTGCTGTCGTCGCTTGCATTAAAAAATCTCCTGCTCATCGAATCCGGAGGTCTGCTTGGGACCTGGATATTCCTATTTTTTCAATCGATGATTGGTGGACCGGGGACAATCCTTTTTCTCGCTCTCGTCCTTCTCCTCTCGATGATGCTCGCCACCCGGTTTTCGCCATATTGTTTTCTTACGGAATTATGGCAGGTTATGGTTAATGTGCCCCGTCGACCGGTGGTGAGGGATGAAACCGACAGCGACGTCCAGCCGATGATATCACGCAACCGTCGAAGCAAGGGTGGCGCTGTCGAACACCCGCCACAGGATTCAGGTGCTGTGCCATTGGTCAAGGAAGTACCCAAGCCTCTGGAAGTTAAGATCGCAGAAGAAAAAAATACGCACCGATCACAGACCCGCGGGGAATGGCAACTTCCTCCACTGACACTGCTGGATGCTAATCCGCAGATTCAGGAAAAGGTGGGGAAAGATACCTATTATATGATATCTCAGCAGCTTGAAGAACAACTGGGCAATTTCGGGGTATCCGGCAAGGTCATTGGTATATCTCCAGGTCCGGTGGTAACGACTTACGAATATTCCCCCGCCCCAGGGGTAAAAATTAACAAAATAGTTGGCTTAGCAGATGATCTCGCCTTGGGTCTGCGGGCAAAATCGGTTCGGGTGGTTGGGTCGGTACCGGGAAAAGCCGCATTAGGTATTGAAATTCCGAATGAAAAGAGACAGATTGTCTATATTCGAGACCTGATAGGGGCGGAGGCGTATCGACACAACTCCGGCAAACTGAGTATTGCTCTCGGGCTCGACGTCGTTGGAAATCTAGTCATGGACAACCTGGCAAAGATGCCACATCTGCTGATTGCCGGGGCAACCGGTGCCGGTAAGAGTGTCGGCATCAATACGATCATCGCCTCCATTCTCTTTAATGCAACTCCGGCGGAGGTGCGCTTCCTGATGATAGATCCAAAGAGGATTGAGTTGTCAGGATATGAAGGCATTCCTCATCTGTTGCATCCGGTGGTGGTTGATCCGCGGTTGGCGTCAAGGGCGTTGAACTGGGCAGTGAGGGAGATGGAACGGCGGTATCGTCTGCTTGAAGAAGCCAAAGTCAAGAATTTTGATTCGTATAACAAGCAGGCTACTGAAAAGATACCTTATATCGTCGTTATCGTTGATGAGCTCGCTGATTTGATGATGGTCGCGTCAAAAGACGTCGAAACGGCGATTGCCCGCCTCGCTCAAATGGCGCGAGCGGCAGGCATACATTTGATCCTTGCCACTCAGCGACCCTCAGTTGACGTTTTGACGGGATTGATCAAGGCCAATTTTCCAACCAGGATCTCGTTCAAGGTGTCGTCGAAGATCGATTCGCGCACTATCCTCGACGCATCGGGGGCTGAACACCTTCTCGGTGCGGGAGATATGCTTTTTCTCGCCCCGGGAACCTCCAGCGCCAAAAGAATTCACGGCGCGTACATATCGGAAGCTGAAACGACAAAAGTGGTCGAATTTTTGAAGAATCAGGGTGGATTTGTCTATGACGAGTCGATACTCGATGAAATTGAAGCAGAAGATGGGGGCAGGGGTGACGATGATCCTCCGGAACATGATGAGCGTTACGACGAAGCCGTTGCGATTGTAACTGAATCCGGTCAAGCGTCAATTTCAATGCTGCAGAGAAGGCTACGGGTTGGATACAATCGAGCTGCACGGATGATTGAGGCCATGGAACAGGAGGGAGTCATCGGGCCGGCGGATGGTTCCAAGGCGCGGGAAGTATTGGTGCGAAACGATTACACATAGTGTGTTAGCTGCGGTGTTTGTTGAAATTATCTTGACAATTACAGGGCAACAATATATAAAAAAGTTCTTGGAAAATGAGTAATCATTCATTTATACCACATGACTTTTCTGGTTGAAATTACTTCACGGTGTCAATTGGTGGTTGGGCAGATTATCTGGCTGATTACCAGGTTGTAGTTTTGCAGTGACTCGGATTGAGTACAGGTAAAGTGGGTCCTGCATGTGCAGGATCACAACAGTGAAAACAAACTGAGGAGGTAGTTTAATGCCAAGTTATGTAGATCCTTCCAAATGTGATGGCTGCAAAGGTGGAGACAAGACCGCATGCATGTACATCTGTCCCAATGACCTCATGGTCCTTGAGAAAGCAGAGATGAGGGCTTACAACCAAGAGCCTGATGCATGTTGGGAGTGTTACTCCTGTGTCAAGATCTGTCCGCAGGGTGCAATTTTTGTTCGTGGTTATGACGACTTTGTCCCGATGGGTGGCCAGGTGCATCCGATGCGTAGTGCCGATTCCATCATGTGGACAGTCAAATTCCGTAATGGGAACATCAAACGTTTCAAATTCCCTGTTCGTACCACCGCTGAGGGTGCCGCCAATGCTTATGTAGGACAGATGGGCGGCAGTCTGGATGATGAATGTCTGCTTCTCGAGGGTAACCTTCCTACCCCTAAATAATATCGGTTAGGATAGAGTTCGAAATTCCAACATAATCTTTAGTATATAGGAGATGTAGATATGGCATTGCCAAATAAACCCAAAGGTGAAATTCCTGCCGTAGTGGATCCGCAGATCGTTGAGCATGATGTGGATATTCTGATCGTCGGTGGCGGTATGGCTGCTTGTGGTGCTGCTTTCGAGGTTAAGAAGTGGGCGCCGGCCGACATGAAGATCGTTCTGGTAGACAAGGCTGCTCTCGAGCGTTCTGGTGCTGTTGCCCAGGGCCTCTCTGCAATCAATACCTATATTGGCAGCAACCCGATTGAAAGTTATGTCAAGATGGTCCGGAACGACTTGATGGGCGTTATTCGTGAAGACCTCGTATATGACTGCGGCCGCCACGTAGACGAGTCTGTTAAGTTGTTCGAAGAGTGGGGTCTTCCAATCTGGAAGAAGGACGCCAATGGTGAGACTCTTGACGGCGCCAAGCCGGCACCGACCCTGCGTGAGGGTGGCGAGCCGGTTCGAACCGGTAAATGGCAGATCATGATCAACGGTGAGTCCTATAAATGCATCGTTGCAGAGCCCGCCAAGACCGCTCTGGGCGCTGACAATATTCTCGAGCGTATCTTTATCGTCAAGCTGCTTCTTGACAAAAACAAACCAAACCAGATTGCCGGTGCGGTTGGTTTCTCTACCCGTGAAAACGCCGTACACATCTTCCGTTGCAAGGCTTGCTGCATAGCTTGCGGCGGTGCAGTAAACATCTTCCGTCCCCGGTCTACCGGTGAAGGCAAGGGCCGTGCATGGTACCCGGTATGGAACGCAGGTTCCACCTATACCCTGGCCGCTCAGGTCGGCGCTACACTGACCATGATGGAAAACCGTTTCACCCCGTCTCGTTTCAAAGATGGCTATGGCCCGGTTGGCGCATGGTTCCTGCTGTTCAAGGCCAAGGTACAGAATGGCCTGGGCGAGTTCTATGCCAATAGCGACTCCGTCAAGGACGAACTGGCCAAGTTCATGCCGTACGGTCAGTCTCCCGTTACCCCGACCTGTCTGCGTAACCACCTGATGCTCAACGAGCTGAAGGCTGGACGTGGCCCGATCTACATGGCTACCGATGTCGCCCTCAATGCCTTCCTTGAGGATCGTCGTGCCAAGGGTATGGACGAGAAAGCAGTTCAGAAGTACTGGAAGCACCTCGAGTCTGAGGCATGGGAAGACTTCCTTGACATGTCTTGTGGCCAGGCCGGTCTGTGGGCCGGTATGAACATCGAGCCTGAGAAGATCGGATCTGAGATCATGCCGACCGAGCCCTACATGCTTGGATCTCACTCCGGTTGCTGCGGTATCTGGACCTCCGGACCGGAAGAATCATGGGTACCGGACATTCAGAATCCGTCCCGTGCACACAAGTTTAAATGGGGTTACAACCGCATGACCACTGTTGACGGTCTCTTCACCGCTGGTGATGGCGTCGGCGCATCCGGTCATAAGTTCAGCTCCGGTTCTCATGCAGAGGGCCGTATCGCTGCCAAGCAGATGGTAAAATTCGTTCGTGACAACGCCAGCTTCAAACCTGAACTGAAACAGACCGCCAAAGAACTGGCTGATGAGATCTATGCACCGGTACGGCGCTATGTGGAATTCGTCGGTGCCTCTACTGCTGCCGATGTTAATCCCAATTACTGCAAGCCTTCTGGCTTGATGATGCGTCTGATGAAGGCCACCGATGAGTATGGTGGTGGTGTCGCTACCTACTATATGACCTCAGGGAAGCTGCTTAACATCTGCCTTGATCTGCTCAAGCTGCTCCGCGAGGATTCTGAGAAGATGGCTGCCGGTGATCTCCATGAGTTGCTCCGCTGCTGGGAGAATTACCACCGCATCTGGTGTGTTGAGTCCCATATCCGTCATATCGAGTTCCGTAAGGAATCACGTTACCCAGGATTCTATTACAGGTCGGATTTCCCCACCTGTGATGACGAGAACTGGAAGTGTTTCGTCAACTCCACCTTCAATCCGGATACCCAGGAATGGAAGGTCGAGAAGGTTCAAAATGTGAACATTATCGCAACCGATCCGTGGCTGTAATTAACAGCTCATTGATGTAGTCGTTTGAAGTAAAAATCTCCAGGAGTCATTGATTCCTGGAGATTTTTATTATGTAGCCTTTTATTTTATATCGGTTGGAGAAATATCTAGGTTCTCAATCCGATATAGGATAAAAGGTTGTTTGTGTGATGAAATTCCAGGCCAACAGTTGATATGTTTTTCTCACTGCTCGATGGTTGGGTGATGTTAGAGGCATGTCGATAGTACATATTTTAAGTGAAATCAATGGAGGACAGTATGACTGACGAGCAAGGCACCTCCGGTGCAATTTTGGTCGTAGGCGGAGGTATCAGTGGGCTGACTGCAGCCCTGGAAGCCGCTGAGGTCGGGAATGACGTGGTATTGATAGAAAAGGGAGCAAGTTTTGGCGGACGTGTTGCCCAGTTGAACAAATATTTTCCGAAACTTTGTCCTCCAAGTTGTGGGCTGGAGATTAATTTCAAGAGGATAAAGGCCAACAGGCGAATTAGAACCTACACCATGACTACGGTGAAGTCGGTTGCCGGTGGTCCTGGAAATTACGAAGTTACTCTAGAAATTGCGCCACGCTATGTGAACAGCAACTGTACTGCCTGTGGCGATTGCGCTGCTGCCTGCCCGGATGAAATCCCAAATGCGTTCAACTTTGGAATGGATATGTGCAAAGCTGCGTATCTACCGCACGAGATGGCCTTTCCAAGACGTTATGTTATCGAGAAAGCATCATTATCCACGGTTGGCGCAGATGCGGTGAAGAGCGCATGCAAATATGATGCTGTCGATCTCGATATGAAGACTGAATCGATCAAAATCCAGGTATCTTCAATTATCTGGGCTACTGGTTGGGCGCCTTACGATGCCAAAAAGATAGATAATCTGAAATTCGGAACATCTGACGCTATTATCACCAATATGATGATGGAACGGATGGCCTCTGCCAATGGACCCACCAAAGGTGTTATCAATCGTCCCGGTGATGGGAAGGCGATAGATTCCATCGCCTTTGTCCAGTGCGCTGGGTCGCGTGATGAGAATCATCTGGAATACTGTTCACATATCTGTTGTATGGCGACCTTCAAACAGATGTCCTATGTCAGAGAGCAATATCCTGATGCAAAGATCTATGTATTCTATATCGACCTTCGTACCCCGGGGAAATACGAAAAGTTCCGTGAAGAAAGAATGAGCGACGCGAATGCCCTTTTCATCAAGGGGAAAGTGGCCCAGATCAATTCCGAGTCAGACGGCGGCGTCACTGTGGTCGCCGAGAACGCAGTTACCGGAGCAAAAATATCGCAAAAGGTGGACATGGTCGTTCTGGCAACAGGCATGCAGCCAGAACTCGCGGTTCAGGGTGCTCCGATTGCAATGAATCTCGATAGCAGTGGTTTTGTCATTTCTGATCTGGATAAGGCCATTATTGCAGCTGGTTGTGCCAAAAAAGCTGCTGATGTCGTGACAACTACTCAATCATCCACCGCAGCCGCTCTCAAGGCCATTCAGGTTTCCAGGAGGTAAAATAAATGTCAAAAAAATATTGTGCATATTTGTGTTCAGGTTGCGGGATAGGAGATGCTCTTGATCTCGATGAACTCAATGGAGTTGTTACGAAAGAGATGTCGATGGAATGCAAGGTCCATTCTTGCATGTGCAGCGCCGATGGGCGTGGCCTTATCCAGAAAGATATCGAAGAAGGTTTGAATACTATCGTCATCGGGGCTTGCTCTCCGCGGGTAATGACCAAAGAGTTTGATTTTGGAGAAGACAAGATCGTTGTCAGAGCAAATCTTCGAGAACAAGTCATATGGTCGGAAGTCAAACCGGTAGAAGGGCAGGAACCTCACAAGGAAGCTGCAGCCTTTCTACAGGAAACTGCTGCTGATTACATGCGCATGGCCTGTACCCGGGCAAAGAAGACTGAACTTCCAGTGCCGTACCAGCTTGAGGCCGTAAACAAAACGATCATGGTTATGGGCGGAGGTATCGCCGGATTGACGGCCGCTTCCGAGGCCTCGGCCGCAGGATATCAAGTCTTACTCGTTGAAAAAGAAGATAAACTTGGCGGGAAGGCAGCTGGTTGGAGAAAATCATTCCCAACGAAGGCCCCGTGGACTGACCTTGAGGATAATCCTGTAGATGCGCTTATTAAAAAGGTGACCTCAGACGGCAATATTTCCATTAAAACAGGGGTTGAGGTCGCTCGGATTGGAGGAGCGCCAGGAAACTTTGCAGTTTCATTCAAACCAACGGGGACAAAAAGTGAGTGGGATGCGCCAGCAAAAGTTGGGGTCGATGAGCAGGACCTCATTGATAAGGGCCAGAAAGAGGATCCCAACGCAGGTTTGCAGAAATATACCGAAGTAAACCCTGAAGCTACGATTGTGGGATCGGTTGTGCTCGCAACTGGCTGGAAACCAGCTGATGTTTCCAAGTATGAGCATCTTGGCTATGGCGCCGTGAAAAATGTGGTAACCAATGTCGAATTCGAAGAGTTGGCCAAAGCTGGTAAGGTTCCAGCCAATGTTGCATTCATCCAGAGTCCGGGGGGAGCAGAGGATGACAAAGATTTTCCGTACTGTAATTCCGTGACTTCGATGGTTGCTCTCAAGCAGGCACAGTATGTCTGCTCCGACAATCAGGATGGGAAAGCGTATATTCTTTATCAGCATATGCGGACGCCCGGACATATGGAGCTTTTCTACAAGAGTGCACAACAGAACAATGGCATTTTCATGACCAAAGCCAGTGTCACCAAGGTCGAGGAAAAAGCAGGAAAATTGTCGGTTGTAGCAGAAAATACCCTTCTTGGCGAAAATCTCGTTCTGGATGTTGATATGGTTGTCCTTGCAGCCGGCATGGAACCGTCAACACTTTATGAAAGTACTATCAATTTAGCTTACCGCCAGGGCCCGGCATTCTCTGACCTTGAGTTGTTTGATGGATATGCGGATTCGCATTTCATCTGTTTTCCTTATGAAACACGTCGTACAGGTATATACACCTGTGGTGGTGTGCGGAAGGCAGAAACTATAGAAGAAACCATTGATGACGCGACCGGAGCTGCATTGAAAGCAATACAGTGCCTTGAGTCAACTGATCGAGGTGTTTCTGTTCACCCACGTTCGGGTGATGCAACGTATCCTGAATTTTTCATGCAACGTTGTACACAGTGTAAACGGTGCACTGAAGAGTGCCCGTTCGGTGCACTGGATGATGACGCGAAAGGCACACCGCTACCGAATCCAACCCGGTGCAGGCGTTGCGGTACCTGTATGGGTGCATGTCCTGAAAGGATCATCGGGTTTAAGGATTACAATATCGATCTGATCGGTTCCATGGTAAAGGCAATAGAGGTTCCGGAGGATGACGAGGATCGACTGAGAATTATCGTTTTTGCTTGTGAAAATGATGCATATCCTGCGCTTGACATGTCTGGTATGAAGCGTAACGGAATAAATCACATGGTCCGGATAATCCCTGTTCGCTGCCTCGGCTCTGTCAATATGGCTTGGATCCGTGATGCCCTGTCAGCCGGTATGGATGGTGCCATGCTCCTTGGTTGTACATATGGCGACAACTATCAGTGTCATTTCGTCAAAGGTTCTGAAATTGCAAACAAACGTATGGAAAATATCGGGGACACATTATCGAGTTTGGGTCTTGAATCCGAAAGGTGTGCAGCAGAACAGGTTGCCATCACCGATTATGACAAGATCCCAATGATACTCAATGATTTTGTCGATCAAATTGTTGAGATGGGTCCGAACCCATTCAAGGGTTTCTAATAACGTCCACGTTGCATGCCAGTTTGCCATTAAGGAAAATTCGCATGCAGCTTGGTTTTGTTTTCGTGATTATTAATTCTGGGTTTGATGAATCTCAGGAGGAAAAGAATGAATGTTCAACCCGATCTTGAATTTATAAAATATTTACAGAGCGCGGGAGGAGACACTGTCAAAAAGTGCTATCAATGCGCAACATGTTCAGTTGTCTGTCCACTTTCAAAAGATGACAAACCTTTTCCGCGGAAGGAGATGATCTGGTCGCAATGGGGGCTCAAGGATAATCTCGTAGCTGATCCAGATATTTTCCTTTGCCATCAATGTGGGGATTGTTCCGCGTATTGTCCTCGAGGGGCAAAACCAGGCGATGTTCTCGGTGCTATCCGTGCCTATGCGTATACCTTTTATGGATGGCCGAGCGGGTTGGCAAAACTTGCGACCAGTGCCAAGAATTTGCCATTGCTGATTGGTATTCCTGCGGCCATTATTTTTGTAATGTGGATGCTTTCCGGAGCCATGCATATCCCGACCAAAGAACATTTTGCCAGCCATGGCTATCAACAGTTTTTTGGTACCTGGGATTTCAAATGGTATGCAAAGAATATCTTTTTTATCGTCTTGTTTATGGTTCCAGCTGCTGGCTTAGCAGTCTTCTCGGCATTCATGGGTGTAACCAAGCTGTGGAGGACAATGGCTGCCAATGCTGGGGTTAATCCAAATTTTCGCCCGTCAGTCGGTCAATTTTTGTCCAATTTTCTTTGGCCATCAATTGTTGAAATAATTAAGCATAGTCGCTTTCGTGAATGTAAGGTCAATATCGATAGAGTGAGGGGACATCTTCCCATCATGTTGGCTTTTATCGGTCTCTTCATCACCACGTGCTGGTCGTTATTGAAAAATGATGTGCTAGGGTTGTTCTGGCCATCGCTGCACGGTCCATTGCCGATTTATGATCCGATTAAAATTATGGCCAATGTGTCAGCAATAGCCCTCATCTTCGGTGCGTACGTGCTCTGGACCAATCGCTCCAGGTCTGAAAGTGAAGGGACCAGCACTGGAACCTTTTATGATTGGTTTCTCATCTGGGAGATCATGGCAGTTGGAGTAACAGGATTCAGTGCAGAGATCCTTCGTTGGTTGGGCTTGCCAACTATTGGATATGTTGTATATTTTTTGCATTTAGTATCTGTCATGATGCTTTTTCTCTATATGCCCTATACCAAATTTGCCCATATAGTGTACAGGACAACAGCACTTGCATTTGAGAGATATCGAGAGAGTTCGTTTGCAATGCAAAAATAGTTACTTAAACGTTCTCTAAGGTCCAGTGGAAAAGCCGAAGCAATAAATTGTTTCGGCTTTTCTTTGTCTTTATGATATCAATGATTATCATTCGTCGACAATGATTCTCGTCGCTATGGAAATCAAAATCGTTGGAAATGGTTTTAAAACGTCTTGAAAAATACGAACGGTCTGGGTATAATGCTCTGTTTCATGAGCTGGCGTAGCTCAATTGGCAGAGCAGCTGATTTGTAATCAGCAGGTTGCGGGTTCAATTCCCATCGCCAGCTCCAAAAATAAGACTTTACAAAAGAGATCTGAAGAGATAATGAGAAGCTGCCTTTTTCGGGCAGATCTTTTGGAGGGGTTCCCGAGTGGTTAAAGGGAACAGACTGTAAATCTGTCGGCAGCGCCTTCGGAGGTTCGAATCCTCCCCCCTCCACCATTACTCTCTCATGATGTGCAAATACTGGGCGGGAATAGCTCAATGGTAGAGCATCAGCCTTCCAAGCTGAGGGTTGCGGGTTCGAGTCTCGTTTCCCGCTCCATTTTTTGCTCTCTTTGTTCAGGCGCCCACGTAGCTCAGATGGTAGAGCGCATCCTTGGTAAGGATGAGGTCACCGGTTCGATTCCGGTCGTGGGCTCCATTTAGAGAAAGTAGAAAAATAATAAAATATTTTAAGGGCCTGAGGAGACAAGGAACATGTCAAAGGAAAAATTTCAAAGGACAAAACCGCATGTCAATGTTGGAACGGTAGGTCATATTGATCATGGCAAGACTACTTTGACTGCAGCTATCACCCGGGTGTTGTCGACAAAAGGAATGGCGAAGTTCACGGACTTCAGCGAGATAGATAAGGCGCCGGAGGAGAAGGAGCGTGGTATCACGATCGCCACCGCCCATGTCGAGTACGAGACAACCAAGAGGCACTATGCCCATGTGGACTGTCCCGGCCACGCCGACTATATCAAGAACATGATCACCGGTGCGGCGCAGATGGACGGCGCGATTCTGGTGGTTGCGGCCACCGACGGGGCCATGCCCCAGACCCGTGAGCACATCCTCCTTGCTCGGCAGGTTGGTGTTCCGGCGATCGTGGTGTTCCTGAACAAGTGCGATATGGTCGATGACGAGGAACTGATCGAGCTGGTCGAGATGGAGCTACGAGAACTGCTCGATAAGTATGAATTTCCCGGCGACGAAGTCCCGTTTGTCAAGGGTTCGGCGTTGAAGGCGCTGGAGAATCCGGAAGACGAGGCATCGGCGAAGTGCATCTGGGAGTTGATGGAGGCGATTGACACCTATATTCCTGAGCCAGAGCGTGACATCGCCAAGCCGTTCCTGATGCCGATCGAAGACGTGTTTTCGATCTCCGGCCGGGGGACGGTTGCCACCGGAAGGATTGAGCGTGGTGTGATCAAGGTCGGCGAAGAGGTTGAGATCGTCGGTATCAAGCCGACGGTGAAGACGACGGTAACCGGAGTCGAGATGTTCCGCAAACTGCTCGATGAGGGTCAGGCCGGAGATAACATCGGGGCGTTGCTGCGAGGGGTGAAGCGGGATGAGATCGAGCGGGGTCAGGTACTGGCCGCGCCGAAGTCAATCACCCCGCACACGAAGTTCAAGGCTGAGTGCTATATTCTCGGCAAGGATGAGGGTGGGCGTCATACGCCGTTTTTCAATGGCTACCGGCCGCAGTTCTATTTTCGGACGACGGATGTTACCGGTGTCGTGACCTTGCCTGAGGGAGTGGAGATGGTCATGCCCGGCGACAATATATCGGTTGAGGCCGAGTTGATCACCCCGATTGCGATGGATGCCGGTTTGCGATTTGCAATCCGCGAGGGTGGCCGTACGGTCGGTGCTGGCGTTATCAGTGAAATAGTAGCCTAGTTTCTCAAGTTCAAGCTAACCACCCTGCTCTTTTGATAGAGCAGGGTGATTTTTATTTAGGAAAAAATATGCGAGACATAATCACGCTAGCATGTGGAACCTGCAAACGCAGGAATTACACCACGACCAAAAACAAGAAGAATACCCCGAATAAACTTGAATTTAAGAAGTATTGCCCATTTTGCCGGGCTCATTTACCGCACAAAGAGACAAAATAATGTGATAGGCCAGTAGCTCGAATGGTAGAGCACCGGACTCCAAATCCGGGGGTTGGGGGTTCGAGTCCCTCCTGGCCTGCCAGTTGTAAAAATCATATTATTCCCAAAGCTTGGTGAATATGATCATATCATTAAGCGAGTTCGAGTTCTCGAAATAACAGAGCGTAGGATGTATGACAAATAAGGCCAAAGATAAAAAGCCAGTTTCCGATAGTGCCGAGTCGGTTTCTCCATATTCACCAACACAGATAAAAAAATTTATTCTGGAAGTGAAAGTTGAATTTGGAAAGATTGTTTGGCCTGACAAAAAAATGACATTAGGGTTGACTGGAATTGTTGTCGTTATGGCTATGGTCTTATCGTTTTATCTAGGGTCTATAGATCTCGTTATCGGTAAAATTGTCAGTAGTTTACTCAGATAATACCAGTAAATTAAGTTAATAGAGATAACTCCAGGGAACGTAACCGATCTAACGCCAGCCTATAAAGCTTTTCTGAAATCATAATGGAAAAAAAATGGTACATACTTCAGGTTCATTCTGGATTTGAAGAAAAGGTTAAGGCAACCCTTGAGGAGAGAATTCGAAAGGAAGGTCTCGAGGAGTTTTTCGGTGGTTTCCTTATACCTACTGAACAAGTTGTTGAAATGATAAAAGGATCCAGGAAAACCTCATCGAGGAGGTTCTTCCCCGGATACATGCTTGTGAGTATGGTGCTCAATGACAGGACCTGGCATACCGTTCATGAAAACATGCCAAGGGTCGTTGGTTTTGTGGGTGATGATGTCAATCCGGTGCCGTTGTCAGATGAAGATGCTGCAAAAATAATCGGACGGATACAGGATGGATCTGAAAGACCGAGACCGAAAGTCATATTTGATATAGGTGAAGTTGTGCGGGTCATCGATGGTCCGTTTGCGAATTTTCAAGGAGTTGTTGACGAGGTTTTTCCGGAAAAAGGCCGTGTACGTGTCATGGTATCGATTTTTGGGCGTGAGACCCCGGTCGAATTGGAATTCGTTCAAGTATCAAATACATGAAATAGGGTAGTAGGGAGGCCGAATGATAGAATATAATTCTTTTTGTTCAAACCTTCCGAATTTCACTACGATGTCGAAATGTGAGAGGTTGAAATAAAATGGCTAAAAAAATTACTGCATACGTCAAATTACAGATTCCAGCGGGGAAGGCAAACCCCTCTCCTCCTGTTGGGCCTGCCTTGGGACAGCAAGGTGTGAATATTATGGAATTCTGTAAAGCATTCAATGCTAAAACACAGTCCATGGGGGATACCATTGTCCCTGTTGTGATTACGGTGTATCAGGATCGTTCGTTCACTTTTATTACCAAAACACCGCCGGCTTCAGTACTGTTGAAGAAAGCTGCTGGTCTGCAGAAGGGATCAAGCAATCCGAAAGTTGATCGTGTCGCTGAATTAAGCAGAGACAAAATACGGGAAATCGCCGAAACGAAAATGCCTGATCTGAACGCCTATGATGTTGCGAGTGCTATGAAAATTATTGAAGGTACCGCACGAAGTGTAGGTATTACAATTGTTGATTAATAAATTCAATTAACACTGCTGAACGGAGCTTTTCCTCTGCTTCGTCAAAAGTAGGAGGCGATAGATATGCCGAAACATGGAAAAAACCATAGAAACAAACTTGCTACTATAGATCGTACCATCCTCCACACCCTGGAGGAAGGAATTAAAATGGCATTGGCATCAAGCTATGCCAAATTCGACGAAACATTTGACATTGCAATGAAACTGGGAGTTGATCCCAGGCACGCTGACCAGATGATTCGTTCATCGGTAGTTCTGCCACATGGTACCGGTAAAGTTACCAGGGTTCTTGTATTTGCGAAAGGACCTAAAGAGACGGAAGCGATTGAAGCTGGTGCTGATTTTGTTGGGGCAGATGATCTTGTTGCAAAAATCCAAGGGGGCTGGCTTGATTTTGACAAAACAGTAGCCACTCCGGATATGATGGGTACTGTAGGAAAGATAGGTCGTATTCTCGGACCACGGAACCTGATGCCAAATGCCAAGCTTGGTACTGTTACCTTTGATGTCGCTAATGTCGTGAAAGATATCAAGAGTGGAAAAGTAGACTTCAAGGTTGATAAAGCTGGAATCATTCATGCCGGTCTTGGGAAGGTGTCATTCGGGGATAAGAAATTATACGATAATATATTGACACTTATAGAAAAGATCGTTCAGCTCAAGCCGTCGACAAGCAAAGGGATTTATCTTCGTTCCGTCACTCTATCGACGACAATGGGTCCTGGGGTCAAGATTGATCCCCTGAATGTCAGAAGTTTAGTTAAATAAGGTATTAGAGGAATATTTTCCTCAACTTATATTTTGGATAACGTCGAAGACAGCGGGAACAATCGTTTAATCGCATGAAATTCATGCGTCCTGCCGAGACTAAGGTGAAATGAATCATCAATCCCATTGTGAATAATTCGTTCCAATGGGTATTAAGCCTCTCTTGAACGTTGTAACTGCTTCTTTGAACCCTTTTAAAATTTAACCAATCAGGGAGGAGTACATTGAATCGTGATGAAAAAACAGCAATAGTCGCGGAATTGAACGATTCCTTCAGCCGTGCCAAATTTGCGGTTGTTGCAGACTATTGTGGTTTGAAAGTTTCGGAATTGCAACAGATTCGTATCGATCTGAGAAACTGCGACTCTGAAATCCGCGTGGCCAAGAATACTCTTTTAAAGAAAGCAGTTCAAAACACCGATAGTGTTTCGCTCAGTGACGATTTTTCAGGAACAACTGCTGTCGTGATTGCCTACGGTGATCCAATATTGCCTGCCAAAGTAGTGGCAAAATTTGCAGATGAACATGAAAAATTTAAAATCAGATCTGCTTCTTTTGATGGCAGTAAAATTGGTGTTGAGGAGTTGATCGCTTTATCGAAATTGCCATCGAAAGATGTGTTGCTAGGACAACTGCTTTCAGTGATGAATGCTGTACCTACGGGTCTTGTTCGTGTGCTTTCGGGCGTACCACGGACATTTCTCTACGGGCTGCAGGCGATAAAGGATCAGAAAGAGCAGGCTGCCAACTAATCGATCATGCTCGTGACTGCATGAGAATGATAGAGAATCTTTACAATTCAAGCGAGGTATAATCAAATGGCTGTTACAAAAGAAGATGTGATTGATTTTATAGCAAACATGACCGTTCTCGAGCTCTCTGTTCTGATCAAGGAGCTGGAAGAAAAATTCGGCGTTTCTGCCGCTGCTCCGGTTGCGGTTGCTGCTGCCGGTCCTGTTGTGGCCGAGGCTGCAGCAGAAGAAAAGACAGAATTTGATGTTATTTTAACATCTGTCGGTGACCAGAAGATCAAAGTAATTAAAGAAGTACGGGCTATTACCGGCCTCGGATTGAAAGAGGCGAAAGACCTGGTTGAAGGTGCTCCGCAGACAGTGAAAGAAGGTGTTTCCAAGGATGAAGCTGCGGCAATCAAGAAACAGATCGAAGAGGCTGGTGGAGCTATCGAGATCAAGTAATATATTCATTCATTGTCATCCTTTGTGGATGACAATTATTGGTAACTGACACGCTACGGGTTAATTCCCGTAGCGTGTCGCGTTTAGGAAAGCAATAAAGGTAGTTCGTAAATAGTATTATTAAATCAAATAATTGAACTGTGACTCTCTCGTGTTGGTCACTTCAATCTACCATTGAGAAAGGAACTACTATGCTTAACATAAACTGTACTCTTTCAGTGCGGGAACAGCCATTGGTTTTTCCTTTCAAGGTCGTATTTCTTCTGCATTGCACTTTCTGCCCCCTCTGATCTCCACGCTTAAGCTAGTTTAAGATCCGACTGAAAACATTTAGTTTTAAGATCTTACGGCAACCTCGAGGAAAACTATGGAACGAGTTAGAAAAAATTTTGCGACAGCGGATTGCATTATTGAACCACCACATTTGATTTCAATGCAGCGGATTTCTTATGAGAAATTCCTGCAAATGGATCGTGAGCCAGATGAACGTGAAGATTATGGTTTGCAGGCAATTCTCAAGTCTATATTTCCTATAAGAGATTTTAATGGGCAATGCTCGCTCGAGTTTGTGCGATATAAATTTGGAGAACCGAAGTATACCGTAGAAGAATGTCAGCAGCGAGGAATGAGTTATGAAATTCCGCTGAAAATAGTAGTTCGCCTGATTACCTACGATGTAGACGAGGAAACTGGTGTTCAATCCATACGTGATATCAAAGAGCAAGAGGTTTTCCTCGGCTCCTTGCCGTTGATGACAGGGGATGGAGTTTTCGTCATCAATGGAACAGAACGAGTTATTGTATCGCAACTCCAGCGGTCGCCAGGCCTGTTTTATACCCACGATAACGGCAAGAGTCACGCGAGCGGCAAGCTTCTATATTCCGCAAGGATCATTCCCGTCAGAGGTTCTTGGATCGATTTGGAGTTCGATATCAAGGATATATTGCATGTACGAATTGACAGGCGACGGAAATTCCCCGCAACTACGCTGCTCAAGGCGATAGGATATACTTCGGAAGAGTTATTGCAGGAATTCTATCCAATCAACACCATCAAACGGGATGGGGAAAATTTTTTCTGCAGTTTCGATGAGGAAACCGCAATCAACCAGAGGCTTGAATTTGATCTTGTAAATCCCCTGGATGGTGAAATTTTATCAAAAAAAGGTCGGAAAATTACTTCAAATCTCTGCAAGAAAATCAAATCAGCCGGAATTGAATACCTGAAGATCTCGAAGGAGGCTGTCGTCACGAGAATCCTCGCAAAAGGGATTTTTGATCCGACAACAGGTGAAGCTATTGCGCTATGCAATACCGAAATTACCGATACCCTGCTCGATACCTTGAAGGATGCCGGGATCTCTGAATTTTTGATCTTGATGATCGATGGAGTTAAGTATTCGGACTCCTTCAGCAAGACCTTGGCTTCCGATAAGGTCGCCGGGACTGAAGAGGCTCTGTTGGAGATTTACAGGCGTCTTCGTCCGTCCAGTCCGCCAACCGTTGAAGTTGCCCAATCCTTCTTTGATAATCTGTTTTTCAATCAGGATCTCTATGACCTGTCTGAGGTCGGTCGCTACAAGATTAATGCGAAACTTGGCCTTGATATTGACATATCCAACAGGGCCTTGACACGCGAAGATATACTCTATTCAATCCGCCATCTGGTGCGGTTGAAGGATACACAGGGCGGGGTAGATGATATCGATCATCTCGGTAACCGGAGGGTGCGTACGGTTGGTGAGCTTGTGGAAAACCAGTACCGCATGGGTCTGGTCAGGATGGAACGGGCAATCAAGGAAAGGATGACTCTGCAGGATGTTGAAACCCTCATGCCGCATGATCTCGTCAATCCGAAGCCCATATCCGCTGCAATCAAGGAGTTCTTTGGCACCAGTCAATTATCCCAGTTCATGGATCAGACCAATCCATTGTCCGAGGTCACTCACAAGAGGCGTCTCAGTGCTCTTGGACCTGGAGGCTTATCCAGGGAGCGGGCAGGGTTTGAGGTTCGGGATGTTCATCCGACTCATTACGGCAGAATCTGTCCTGTTGAGACACCTGAGGGACCGAACATTGGTTTGATCGTCTCACTTGCGACCTATGCCAGGATTAATCCCTATGGTTTTATCGAAACTCCTTACAGAAAGGTGGAAGAGAGGATTGTTCTTGACGAGGTCAAGTATCTGAGTGCGTTGCAAGAACAGAAGCATGTCATCGCTCCTGCTCTGGTCGAGATGGATGACCAAAGAAGAATCACTCTGGACAATCTCATCGTTCGCGAGGACGGAGAGGTCGTTACCTCAACGGCTGACAAGATTACGTACATGGACATTGCTCCGAATCAACTTGTCAGTGTTGCAGCGTCTCTTATTCCATTTCTTGAAAACGATGATGCAAACCGTGCTCTCATGGGATCAAACATGCAGAGACAGGCTGTCCCTTTGATGGTGACGAAGGCTCCACTCGTCGGTACAGGGATGGAACGATACGTTGCCAGAGATTCAGGCGCCTGCCTGCTCAGTGCTGGTGATGGTATTGTCGAAGAGGCTGATTCGAACAGGATTGTTGTTCGCTATGATAAACCCGGCGTTGATGGGTACGATACCGGAGTTGCGGTATATCGTTTAGGGAAATACAAAAAATCAAATCAGAACACCTGTTTCAACCAGACGCCGTTGATTGTTCCTGGAACTCGGGTTACCCAAGGAACGGTACTCGCGGATGGTCCATCCTGTGACCAGGGCGAACTCGCACTCGGCAAGAATGTGACAATCGCCTTCATGCCATGGCGCGGGTTCAACTTCGAGGATTCGATTCTCGTCAACGAGCGTCTGCTGAAGGAAGATACCTTCACTTCGGTCCATATCGAGGTGTTTGAGACGATGGCTCGTGACACCAAACTCGGCAAGGAAGAGATAACCAGAGATATTCCCAATGTCAGTGAGGAAACACTTCGAAACCTCGATGACTCCGGTATTGTCAGAATTGGTGCCGAGGTGAAGGCCGGTGATACCCTTGTCGGCAAGGTTACTCCAAAAGGTGAGACCGTTCTGTCTCCCGAGGAAAAACTTTTAAGGGCGATCTTTGGTGAAAAAGCCCAGGATGTGAAGGATTCCTCCCTGCGGGTTCCGCCCGGGGTATCCGGCATTGTTATCGATGCCAAGGTATTTTCCCGCAAAGGAGTGGATAAGGACGAGCGATCACTGATGATCGAGGATCTCGAAATTGAGAAACTCAATCAGGATAAAATCGATGAAATACGGAGCCTGAAACGAGGTGTCTGCAGAGAGATAGGCAATATTATTGAAGGCCGGACCGCTAAAGCCGATATTATTGGAATTAACGGACAAGTTGTCGTCAAGCTGGGCAAAAAGATCACGGCGGACATGGCATTGGAGATAGGGTTTCATAACCTGCGAGACATCGATTTTTCGGAAAAGTCGAAGTATGAAGACCTGATTGACGCAGCCTTTGCCCGGTATGAAAAGCAGGCCCGTTTGATATCCGAACGATATGAAGGGATTATCGATCGGATGCGGAAAGGGGACGATTTGCCTCCAGGTGTTGTAAAGATGGTGAAGGTCTATGTGGCCACGAAGAGAAAGCTGTCTGTAGGCGACAAAATGGCCGGACGGCATGGCAACAAGGGTGTTGTCTCTCGTCTGTTGCCGGAAGAAGATATGCCTTTCTTTGCCGATGGTACCTCGGTCGACATCGTGCTCAACCCATTGGGCGTTCCTTCGCGTATGAACGTCGGCCAGGTGCTTGAGGTTCACCTTGGCTTTGCGGCCAAAAAACTAGGTGAACAGCTGGCTAAGTTGGCCAACGAACATGCAGCCGATGCGATCAAGAAAAAACTGGCCCTGATCTACAGCCCTGGAGAGTACGAGGCGATCGTATCCGGCAAGGATGATGAAGCGTTGATCGCCTGGACCAGAGAGCACCAGAATGGCCTGTTTGTAGCGACCCCGGTCTTTGATGGAGCGGAGGAAGGACAGATCCGCCGACTGCTGGTTGAGGCAGGGGTTGATGAAGTCGGACAGAGCCAGCTCTATGATGGCCTGACGGGGGAACCGTTTGCCAACAAGGTAACCGTTGGCGTCATGTATATGCTGAAACTCCATCATCTTGTCGACAACAAGATACACGCCCGCTCTACTGGACCATACTCATTGGTGACCCAGCAGCCATTGGGGGGTAAGGCTCAATTCGGTGGGCAACGGTTGGGTGAGATGGAGGTCTGGGCGATGGAAGCCTATGGGGCTGCCTATACCTTGAAGGAATTTCTCACAGCTAAATCAGATGATGTCGAGGGCCGGACCACCATGTACGAGCGCATAGTCAAGGGTAATAATTTCCTGACAACTGGCCTGCCAGAATCATTCCATGTTCTTGTCAAAGAATTGCAGGGATTGTGTCTCAATATGGAACTGATTGAGTAATAGAAGCCCGGTTGTGAGATCGTCGACCGAGACTTGAGCCAATTTCAATAATATTGCCCATATAGGGGACAATCTCTTCAAGATCCGACAGCAGCTTCTGCTGTCGGATGAATCCTTTGTAAAGGGAGAGGTGATAGCGTGGAAGAGCTTTTTAATTTTTTTCAGAAACCGAAAGCCCCCGCACAATTCAGGAAGGTGAAGATCTCGCTTGCTTCACCAGAAAAGATCATGGATTGGTCGCATGGTGAGGTCAAGAAACCGGAGACCATCAATTACCGCACATTCAAACCTGAGCGGGATGGGCTTTTCTGTGCCAAGATTTTCGGACCGGTCAAGGATTTCGAATGCAACTGCGGCAAATATAAGCGCATGAAGCATCGCGGTGTGGTCTGTGAAAAATGTGGTGTCGAAGTCATCCAATCGAAGGTCAGAAGGGAGAGGCTCGGCCATATCAAACTCGCCGCCCCGGTCGCCCACATCTGGTTTCTCAAGAGCCTGCCGAGCAAGATCGGTGCGGTTCTCGACATGACACTCAAGCAGCTTGAAAAGATTCTTTATTTTGAGCAGTATGCCGTGGTCGAATCCGAGGTCGAAAGCCTGCCGCAAGGGAAACTGCTCAGCGAGGATCAGTATCGGCAGATGCGTGAGGAATTTCCCGGAAAATTTCGTGTTGGTATTGGCGCCGAAGCAATCCGCGACCTGCTGGCCAGCAAGGATCTCGTGGCGCTGTCGAAGGAATTGCGGGAGGAGATGGCGACCACTAATTCTCAGACCAAGCGGCAGAAGCTCGGGAAGCGGTTGTTTGTCATCGAGTCGTTCTGCGAGTCCGGCAATAAACCGGAGTGGATGGTGCTGGAGGTTATTCCCGTCCTGCCACCTGACCTCCGTCCTCTCGTCCCTCTGGAAGGAGGCAGGTTCGCCACTTCCGATCTCAACGACCTTTATCGACGGGTGATCAATCGCAACAATCGGCTCAAGCGGCTTCTGGAACTCGATGCCCCGGATATCATCATCCGCAACGAGAAACGGATGCTGCAGGAGGCCGTCGATGTCCTGTTCGACAATGGCCGCCGCGGCAGGGTTATCACCGGAGCGAACAAGCGGCCGTTGAAATCCCTTTCCGATATGCTGAAAGGCAAGCAGGGACGGTTCAGGCAGAATCTGCTCGGCAAGCGCGTCGACTATTCGGGACGGTCAGTCATTGTCGTCGGCCCGCATCTGCGGTTGCATCAGTGCGGCATTCCCAAAAAAATGGCACTTGAGCTGTTCAAGCCCTTTATTTACAACAAACTTGAGCGCAAAGGGTTTGTCACGACCATCAAGAGTGCGCGGAAGATGGTCGAGAAGGGTGTCAAGGAGGTGTGGGATGTCCTGGATGAAGTGGTCACCGAATACCCGGTTATCCTGAACCGTGCCCCAACTCTCCACCGCCTCGGCATGCAGGCCTTTGAGGCTGTCCTGATCGAGGGCAAGGCCATCCAACTGCACCCGTTGGTCTGCATGGCCTTCAATGCCGACTTCGATGGCGACCAGATGGCCGTCCACGTGCCCCTTTCGGTTGAGGCCCAGGTCGAGGCCAGGGTCCTGATGATGTCGACCAACAACATCCTGTCGCCGGCGAATGGCGAACCGGTCATCATCCCCTCGCAGGATATCGTGCTCGGCCTCTATTACATGACTCGTGAGAGGATCAACGTCGCCGGCGAGGGCAAGGTCTTCTCCAGCCCGGTCGAGGCGATGATCGCCTACGACTACGATCAGGTGCACCTTCAGGCCAAGATCAGGGTGCGGATGAGCGGCGAGATGATCGATACCACGATGGGGAGGATCATTCTCGGGCAACTCCTGCCGACCAGCGTTCCGTTCAAGGAAGTCAATCGGGTCCTGAGCAAGAAGGCCCTGGCGCAGCTCATTGATTTCACGTATCGCAATGCCGGGACCAAAGACACCGTCATTGTCGCCGACCGTCTCAAGGATATCGGCTATGAGTATGCGACGAAGGCGGGGATATCGATCTGTATCAATGACATGAAGATTCCGCTGAGCAAGGAAGACTTCATCGAGAAGGCCGAAAAGGACGTGCTTGATGTCGAGCAGCAGTACACCGACGGTCTGATCACTTCCGGAGAAAAATATAACAAGGTCGTTGATATCTGGTCGAAGGTCACTGAAGATGTCGCCAACGAGATGATGAACGAAATCAAGGTGGAATACTTCCGCGACAAGGACAACAAACTCGTGGAGTCGCCCAGTTTCAACTCGATCTTCATCATGGCCGACTCGGGTGCCCGTGGTTCGCGCGATCAGATCCGTCAGCTTGCAGGCATGCGCGGTCTGATGGCCAAGCCTTCCGGGGCCATTATCGAGACTCCGATCAAGGCGAACTTTCGTGAAGGTCTTGGGGTTCTGGAATATTTCATCTCCACCCACGGTGCCCGCAAGGGTCTTGCCGACACGGCACTCAAGACCGCCAACTCCGGCTACCTGACCAGGCGTCTTGTCGATGTGGCCCAGGAATCGACAATTGTCGAACGTGACTGCCAGACCCTGGATGGTATCGTTGCGGAACCGCTGCTTGATGGTGGAGAGATCATTGTACCGCTCGGTGATCGTATCCTCGGGCGGGTTGCCTTGGAAGATGTCTGCGACCCCTATAGCGACGAGGTTCTGGTCGAGGCCGGAAACGAAATCACCGAAGAGAAGGTGCGTCTGATCGAGGAGGCTGGTATTGATCGGGTCATGATCAGGTCAGTGCTCTCCTGCAGGTCGCGGAGGGGTGTCTGTGCCGCCTGCTACGGTCGCGATCTCGGCCGTGGCCATATGGTCAATATCGGTGAGGCCATCGGTGTCATTGCCGCGCAGTCGATTGGTGAACCCGGCACTCAGCTGACCATGCGTACGTTCCATATTGGCGGTACGGCTCGCCGTTCAGTTGAGCAGGCCGAGTTGAAGACCCAGCGTGGTGGCAAGGTCGGCTTCAAGAATCTCCACTTCGTTGAGAACGCTGATGGTGTTAAGATCGTCATGAACCGCAACGCCGAGATTTCGATCATGGATGAACTCGGACGCGAGCGTGAGCGGTTCAAAGTCAACTACGGTGCCCAGATAACTGTGGAAGAAGGGGCGGAGGTCGCTGCCGGAACCATACTGGCCGATTGGGATGCCTATACGATTCCGATCGTTGCCGAGGTGGGTGGAACGATCAAGTATGGTGACATTTTCGAGGGCATCACCATGCAGGAAAAGGTGGATGTCGTCACCGGAAAATCGTCGATGGTCATCATCCATTCAGCCGGTAGTTCCCAGCTCAACCCCCGTATTTCAGTAAAGGGTGATAAGGGAAAGACCCTCAAACTTCCTGATTCCGAGGCCTATGCGCGTTACAGTCTTCCTGTCGGATCGATCATATCGGTCAACGAGGGTGACGTGATCATGCCGGGAACGGTCGTCGGAAAAATTCCGCGTGAGACTTCCAAGACCAAGGATATCACCGGTGGACTGCCACGTGTCGCCGAATTGTTTGAGGTCCGCAAGCCAAAAGAGCCGGCCATTATCTCGGAGATTGACGGGCGGGTCAGTTTCGGCAAGGAATTGAAAGGGAAGAGAAGGGTTCTTATTACACCTGAGTATGGTGAGCCCCAGGAATATCTCGTACCCAAAGCCAAGCATATCATTGTGCATGAGGGTGACTACGTGCAGGCCGGCGAACCGTTGATGGAAGGTACCGTTGTCCCTAACGACATCCTCAGGGTCCTCGGGGTCAAGGAGCTTGCCAAGTTTCTGGTAAATGAGATCCAGGAAGTCTACCGGTTGCAGGGTGTCAAGATCAACGACAAGCATATCGAGGTCATCGTTCGTCAGATGCTGCGAAGGGTTCAGATCACATCGGCTGGTGATTCCAGATTCATGATCGGAGAGCAGGTGGAATGGTGGAAATTCGAGGACGAACGTGATCGACTGATCGCCGCGGGGCAGGCACCACCGGTTGCTGAACCGATGCTGTTGGGTGTGACGAAGGCCTCTCTTTCTACCGAGAGTTTCATTTCTGCAGCCTCCTTCCAGGAAACGACGAAGGTACTGACCAACGCGGCGATGGCTGGAAAGATCGACGAACTCGTTGGACTGAAAGAAAATGTTATCATGGGACGACTTATCTCTGCAGGAACTGGCCTAAGGGGTAATGGGATCGAGCAATAATTCCTCTTGGGGCGTTAGTTTTTCGTCTTGACACTTAACAGGAGTTAGAGTAATTATTTCTGCTTTCGTGCTGCAATTTGTCTATTGATCTGCATCCCGATAGTCGGACTAAGAGGAAAAAGGTAGAAAAACAGGAGCTGTAATAGCAATGCCGACAATTAATCAACTTGTAAGGCTGGGGAGGGAGAAGATTGTCAAAAAGACAAACACCCCTGCCTTGAAAGGATCTCCTCAAAAAAGAGGGGTCTGTGTACGTGTGTATACCACAACCCCTAAAAAACCGAACTCGGCTCTTCGTAAGGTTGCGAGAGTGAGGCTCACCAATGGTATAGAGGTCACATCCTATATCCCCGGTATCGGGCATAACCTTCAGGAGCATTCGGTGGTCCTGATACGTGGAGGCAGGGTCAAGGACCTTCCTGGTGTGCGCTATCATATAATTCGTGGCACTCTGGATACACTCGGTGTGACTGCACGACGACAGGGTCGTTCGAAATATGGAGCAAAACGGCCTTCTTGATGGCTGGTTGCTGAAAAAGAGAGGTAGGAATGTCGCGTAGAAAGACAGCAGAGAGACGGCCAATTGACGCAGATGAGCGTTTTGGCAGTGTGTTGGTTAGCAAATTCACCAACGGCCTGATGGAACGAGGGAAGAAAAGCATTGCCCAGCGCATTTTTTATGATGCTATGGACATTGTCACCTCCAAGGTGCAGGAGGCCGATGCGCTGACGGTATTCGAAGAGGCGATGGAAAAGGTCCGTCCCAAGGTCGAGGTGAAGTCTCGACGTGTTGGCGGTGCCACATACCAGGTCCCGATGGAGGTACGACAGACTCGTCGGAATGCGCTGGCAATACGATGGATTATCAATTACTCAAAATCGCGCTCCGGGAAATCGATGTCTGAAAAACTGGCGGCTGAGATTGTTGATGCCTACAACAACCGCGGGGCGTCTGTGAAAAAACGTGATGATACGCATCGTATGGCTGAGGCGAACAAGGCCTTTGCCCATTATCGGTGGTAGGACTATAGCGTCAGTCCAAGAGGGTCGGCGTCAACGGCGCTAGATGCTATTCTGAGGAACGTCGATGGCGACCCATAGAGAACAACTGGCGAACATGCGCAATATCGGCATAATGGCCCATATTGACGCGGGAAAGACAACGACGACTGAGCGTATACTGTATTATACCGGTAAGTCGTACAAGATTGGTGAGGTCCATGAAGGTACAGCCGTCATGGACTGGATGGAGCAGGAACAGGAGAGAGGGATCACCATAACCTCGGCAGCGACCACCTGTTTTTGGAAAGATACAAAAATCAACATCATTGACACCCCCGGGCACGTCGATTTCACCGTCGAAGTGGAACGATGTCTACGAGTGCTGGACGGGGTAATAGCTGTTTTCTGTGCTGTTGGAGGGGTTGAGCCGCAGTCGGAAACGGTATGGAGGCAGGCGGACAGGTATAGGATCCCGCGGATAGCCTTCATCAACAAGATGGATCGGGTCGGTGCCGACTTCCATCGGTGTGTGACAATGATAGCGGACAGGCTCGGGGCTTGTCCCCTTCCCCTGCAGCTACCAGTGGGGAAGGAAGCCGAATTCGAGGGGGTCGTCGACCTCATTGAGGAGAAGATGCTGCTTTTTACCGAGCAGTCTCTCGGGCAGGAAATCTTAGAGAACGAAATTCCTGCGACATACATAGAAGAATTCACGGCCGCACGTATGGCACTCATCGAGAAGTTGGCCGACTTCGATGAGAGTGTCATGGAAAAATTTGTTGAAGATACACCGGTATCGAAATCAGAAATGTACGCTGCCTTGAGAAAGGCGACGCTGGCACTGCAGGTGGTGCCCGTCCTGTGCGGAAGCGCCTTTAAAAACAAAGGCGTCCAACCGTTGCTTGACGGGATCATACATTATTTGCCGTCGCCATTGGACGCTCCTCCGGTAGTTGGACTCGATCAGAATGGTAACCCTGTTAGCAGAGAAACGGATGCGGCCGGCAAATTTTGCGGCCTCGTATTCAAGCTGATGAGCGATGCTTTTGTAGAGAATCTGGCTTTTATACGGCTGTATTCGGGGTGCATCGCTGTTGGTGATAAAGTCTTCAATTCTCGTAAAGGGAAACAGGAAAAAATTGCCAAGATCTTGAAACTTCATGCCAACAAGCGAGAGGAAGTAGCACAGTTGGAGGCTGGTGATATCGGTGCCATCGTCGGACTGAAGTTTACGACCACCGGCGATACCTTGTGCGAAAAAGGTGATTTTGTCGTGCTGGAAAGCATGGATTTTCCTGAGCCTGTTATCGGTGTTGCAATCGAGCCGAAGAGCAAGGCCGAAGAAAAGAAACTTGAAGAGACGCTGAAAAAAATCGCCCTGGAAGACCCGTCATTCACCATAACCGTGAATGGTGATACCGGTCAGACGATCATCTCCGGTATGGGTGAGCTGCATCTGGAAATAATTGTTGATCGATTGGTAAACGACTTCAAAGTCTCAGCAAATATTGGCAAGCCGCAGGTAGCTTACAAGGAAAGTCTGACCTCCAAGGGAAGGGCCGAAGGGAAATTCGATCAGCTGACTGGTGCGAAAGGGCAGTACGGGCACGTTGAAATCGAGATCGAGCCATTGGGGCGAGGACAAGGATTCGAGTTTGTAATCGTGGTTGATGATCATCAGATACCATCCGTTTTCCTTGCCGCGATACGGAAGAGCGTGATTGACAGCCTTGATGCCGGTCCATTGTTGGGATATCCGCTGACCGACGTGAAAGTCAGTCTGATAGGTGGGTCGTACCACGAAGACGAGTCTACTGACATGGCGTTCGGCATTTCTACTTCGATGGCGATGCGGCGGGCTGCGATTGAAGCGAAACCGGTATTGCTTGAACCGGTTATGGATTTAGAAGTTGTAACTCCTGAAGAGTATTTGGGAGATGTAATTTCTGATCTGAACAGTAAACGAGCTAAGATCATCGGGGTAGAAACTGCAAGCCATTACCACACATTGAAGGCACATGTGCCGTTGTCGGAGATGTTTGGGTACTCGACGGCCTTGCGCTCAGCAACGCAGGGACGTGCCAATTTCACGATGCAATTTCTGGAATATGACGTTGTGCCTGCCGCAAGAGCAGAAGCGATAATTAAGAAAATCAGAGGGATATAGAATAAAAATATCGAGGGAAAATATGTCAAAGGAAAAATTTCAAAGGACAAAACCGCATGTCAATGTTGGAACGGTAGGTCATATTGATCATGGCAAGACTACTTTGACTGCAGCTATCACCCGGGTGTTGTCGACAAAAGGAATGGCGAAGTTCACGGACTTCAGCGAGATAGATAAGGCGCCGGAGGAGAAGGAGCGTGGCATAACGATCGCCACCGCCCATGTCGAGTACGAGACAACCAAGAGGCACTATGCCCATGTGGACTGTCCCGGCCACGCCGACTATATCAAGAACATGATCACCGGTGCGGCGCAGATGGACGGCGCGATTCTGGTGGTTGCGGCCACCGACGGGGCCATGCCCCAGACCCGTGAGCACATCCTCCTTGCTCGGCAGGTTGGTGTTCCGGCGATCGTGGTGTTCCTGAACAAGTGCGATATGGTCGATGACGAGGAACTGATCGAGCTGGTCGAGATGGAGCTACGAGAACTGCTCGATAAGTATGAATTTCCCGGCGACGAAGTCCCGTTTGTCAAGGGTTCGGCGTTGAAGGCGCTGGAGAATCCGGAAGACGAGGCATCGGCGAAGTGCATCTGGGAGTTGATGGAGGCGATTGACACCTATATTCCTGAGCCAGAGCGTGACATCGCCAAGCCGTTCCTGATGCCGATCGAAGACGTGTTTTCGATCTCCGGCCGGGGGACGGTTGCCACCGGAAGGATTGAGCGTGGTGTGATCAAGGTCGGCGAAGAGGTTGAGATCGTCGGTATCAAGCCGACGGTGAAGACGACGGTAACCGGAGTCGAGATGTTCCGCAAACTGCTCGATGAGGGTCAGGCCGGAGATAACATCGGGGCGTTGCTGCGAGGGGTGAAGCGGGATGAGATCGAGCGGGGTCAGGTACTGGCCGCGCCGAAGTCAATCACCCCGCACACGAAGTTCAAGGCTGAGTGCTATATTCTCGGCAAGGATGAGGGTGGGCGTCATACGCCGTTTTTCAATGGCTACCGGCCGCAGTTCTATTTTCGGACGACGGATGTTACCGGTGTCGTGACCTTGCCTGAGGGAGTGGAGATGGTCATGCCCGGCGACAATATATCGGTTGAGGCCGAGTTGATCACCCCGATTGCGATGGATGCCGGTTTGCGATTTGCAATCCGCGAGGGTGGCCGTACGGTCGGTGCTGGCGTTATCAGTGAAATATTAGCGTAAATAGGGTGGATGATGATACCTACAGAAAAAATTCGGATACGCTTGAAGGCGTATGACCATAAACTTCTTGATCAGTCTACCTCAGAGATAGTTGAAACCGCGCGACGGACTGGATCAGCGGTTGCAGGGCCGATTCCCTTGCCGACTTCTATAAATAAATTCTGTGTGTTACGTTCTCCTCATGTTGATAAGAAATCACGGGAACAGTTTGAGATGAGAACTCACCGGCGGTTGCTGGATATTCTTGAACCAACACAGCAAACCATTGACCTGCTGATGAAATTAGAGTTATCCGCTGGAGTCGATGTCGAGATTAAACTGCCCTAGTTGGCCGAAAAATAAGCAAAAGAAGCGTCAGGATAGATTATGCCAAAGACAATGGGTATTTTAGGGAAAAAAATCGGAATGACCCGGATTTTTGACGAACTGGGTAATGTCGTTCCTGTGACTGTTATCGAGGCCGGTCCATGCAAAGTGCTGCAGGTAAAGAGTGAAGGGACTGACGGCTATAATGCAATTCAAGTCGGATTTGAAGAGAAAAAAGCTTCTCGTGTCAACAAGCCGATAGCAGGGCATGTTGCCAAGGCCGGTGCAACAGGTTTCTACCACATTCGTGAATTCAGGGTAGTTGACCCTGCTCAATATAAACTGGGTCAGGATATCTCTCTCGATAGCATTCTTCAGATAGGGATGAATGTTGATGTTCAAGGAACCAGTAAAGGTCATGGATTTCAAGGAGTCATGAAACGTCATGGGTTCAAGGGCGGTGGAGCCGGGCACGGTTCCACGTTTCATAGAGCTCCTGGATCGATTGGCTGTAGCGCTTGGCCGAGTCGGGTAGTCAAAGGCAAGAAACTTCCTGGCCGGATGGGCAACAATACAGTCTTGAAGAAAAATGTTGTTGTTGTTGATGTTCGTTCCGAAGAAAACATCGTGTTATTGAAAGGACCGGTTCCGGGGGCTAAAAACGGCCTGTTGAAAATATTTTCAAAGTAATTGATTACGGAACTTGAAGGTTCGAGGAGATAATAATGTCAACTGTAAATATAGTGAACACCAGAAACGAAAGGGTCGGCGAGATTGAATTAAATGAACGTATTTTTAATCTCGAAGTGAAAGAATACCTTTTGCATGATGTTGTACGTATGCAACTTGCGGGGCGCAGGGCCGGCACCGCGTGTACCAAAACTCGGGTAGAGGTCAGTGGTGGTGGGGCTAAGCCATGGAGACAGAAAGGTACTGGGCGGGCCAGAGCGGGAAGTCGACGGTCACCTCTGTGGAGAGGTGGTGGAGTCATCTTTGGACCGAAACCGCGTGATTATAGCTTCAAGCTTAATAAAAAGGTCAAAAAACAGGCTCTAGCTATGGCCATGAGTTCGCGTTTCCAGGAAGGAAATCTCGTAATTCTTGATGATTTTACAATGGAAGCTATTAAAACCAAGGATTTTGTCTCCGTGATGAAGGTCCTGAATATTGAGAACGGGTTAATCATTGCAGAAGGAGCTACCGACAATCTCAATAAATCAGCACGTAATGTTAATGGCTTCAAGGTATTGCCGGCTGAAGGGCTGAATGTATATGATATCTTGTTGCACAAGAAGCTCGTTCTGGTGCAACCAGTAATAGAGAACCTTGAAAAGAGGTTGATCGCATGAAAAATATTTACGATGTACTTATGGGCCCAAGGTTGACTGAAAAAGCAAACCAATTGCAGGAGCTGAATGAAAAAATTGTTTTCAGAGTTCGGCCTGAAGCTAATAAAATCGAGATCAAGAACGCAGTTGAAGAAATGTTCAAAGTCAAAGTAAAGAGCATTACGACTGCCAATATGCACGGGAAGAAAAAGCGTGTCGGTAAATTCATAGGTAAAACAAAAGATTGGAAAAAGGCCTATGTTACCTTGTCGGAAGGAAAGATCAATTTTGCCGATGAACTGTAATTTTAGAAATACAGTTAACGTGCACAGAAGTTCTTTAGAGATTCTATCAAATTATTGATGATGGAGCGATTGGGAAATCATGGCTATCAAGACATATAAACCTACATCGGCCGGAAAAAGGCATCACGTTTCGACAACGAGTCAAGAAATTTCGCAGTGTCGTCCTGAGAAGACTCTTGTTGTAAGCCTGTCGAAATCCGGTGGAAGAAATAATTATGGTCGGGTTACTGCACGACATATAGGCGGCGGCCATAAACGCAAGTATCGAATCATTGACTTCAAGAGAAATAAAATCGACATTGCCGCGAAAGTGATTTCCATCGAATATGATCCGAACAGGTCTGCGAATATTGCCTTATTGAGTTACCTCGACGGAGAGAAAACATACATCCTCTCCCCTGATGGAATCGCCGTAGGCGATCAGGTCGTTGCCGGGGAAAATGTCGACATTCAGCCGGGTAATTGTTTACCGATGGCAAACATTCCGCTCGGTACGATAATCCATAATCTTGAAATGAAGATCGGGAAAGGGGCTCAACTCGTGCGCAGCGCTGGATCTGCAGCCCAGCTTATGGCCAAGGAAGGTCAATACGTTCTTGTCCGTTTACCGTCAGGTGAGGTAAGGAAATTCAACCGACTCTGCCGGGCATGCATCGGTCAGGTTGGCAATCGTGAGCACGAAAGCAAAAAACTCGGGAAGGCCGGCCGCGCCAGGTGGGCTGGAAAGAGACCGCATGTGCGGGGGGTCGCCATGAACCCGGTAGATCATCCGATGGGAGGAGGCGAGGGCAAGAGCTCCGGTGGGCGCCATCCATGTACTCCATGGGGGTACCCGACCAAGGGATATAAGACCAGGAAGAATACGTCTTCTGATAAATTCATAGTCAAGAAGAGATCTTAATACGAAAGGAGTGAATGATGTCACGCTCAGTTAGAAAAGGACCTTTTATTGACGAGCACGTAATGAAAAAGGTCGAGCAGGCAGTAGACAGCGGCTCTCGGAAGGTTATAAAAACCTGGTCGAGGCGATCAGATATAATTCCTGAAATGGTTGGTCTGACATTTGCCGTCCATAACGGGAAGAAATTCATCCCTGTATTTATATCTGAAAACATGGTAGGCCACAAATTGGGAGAGTTTTCTCCGACCCGAACCTATTATGGGCATTCTGCCGATAAGAAAGGGAAAAAATAAACGTTTATTTCGGTTCTCAGGCAGAACTCTTTAGGGGTAGATACTATGGAAGCAAAAGCCGTAGGAAAATATATTAGGATATCACCACAGAAAGCACGATTGGTAGCGGATGTGGTACGGGGAATGGCGGTCGATAAAGCAATTACGACGCTCAGGTTCATGCCGAAAAAAGGCGCCGGGATTTTGCGAAAGGTTATCGAATCGGCTGTAGCTAATGCCACTCAGAATGATCAAGTTGACGTGGACGATCTGTTTGTTAAGAAAATCCTGATTGACGGAGGACCATCCCTCAAGCGTATTACACCAAGGGCAATGGGAAGGGCTACCGGTATTATCAAGAGGTCAAGTCACATTACCGTCGTGCTGGGAGAAAATTGATCTTCTCGTTATCGAGAAGACGAGATAATTTCAGCTAATCAATTTGAATAATGAATAATCTGGAGGATTGTTTTGGGGCAGAAGGTTAATCCATTAGGACTGAGACTGAATATTACCCGGACATGGGATTCAATTTGGTATGCATCGAAAGATTACTCTACTTACCTTATTGAAGATCAGAAAATTAAGAAATTCCTCAAGGAGAAGCTTCAGCATGCCGGACTTTCGAAAGTGATAATTGAACGGACAGGAGACAAAGTCCGGACAAAATTGTTCACAGCCAGGCCAGGCATAGTAATCGGTAAGAAAGGAGCGGAAATCGAAATCCTTAAAAAAGATCTCGAAAAACTTGTACAACGGAAAGTCACCTTGGATATTCAGGAGGTGCGCCGACCTGAAGCTGATGCACAACTCGTTGCTGAAAGTATTGCTTCCCAACTTGTGCGCAGGGTTGCATTCAGACGTGCGATGAAGAAAGCGGTAAACTCAGCGTTGCGTTTCGGCGTCCAGGGGATTAAAATTTCTTGTTCCGGTCGGTTGGGCGGGGCGGAAATGTCGCGATGCGAATGGGTTAGAGAGGGTAGGGTACCTCTTCACACGCTCAGGGCCGACGTTGATTATGCACTCGCCGAAGCAAATACGACGTACGGCATTATTGGCGTCAAAGTGTGGATATTCAAAGGTGAAGTGCTTGGTGATAAGGACTCAAGCGGCGTTCAGCAGTGACGAGGCAAACAGTCTTCTGGATAAGCAGTATTGACAGCGGAGTAGAGAATGTTAAGTCCTAAAAAGGTAAAGCATAGAAAGGTCTTCAAGGGAAGAATGACAGGGGTAGCCATGCGTGGTTCGTCAATATCGTTTGGTGAATATGCCCTGAAAGCCTTGGATTGTGGCAAGATGACGGCTCAACAGATAGAGGCTGCCCGAATTGCGATCAACAGAAAGATAAAGCGCGGTGGTAAAGTCTGGATCAGGGTTTTTCCGGCTAAACCGATTACCAAGAAACCTGCCGAAACCCGGATGGGTAAGGGTAAAGGTAGCCCGGAATACTGGGTCGCTCCAATTCAGCCTGGAAAAATACTCTATGAACTGGCCGGAGTAGATGAGGAACTTGCTGTACGGGCCTTGACCCTTGCTGGGAACAAATTACCGTTTGCCACCAAGGTCGTTTCAAAGAGGAACATATTATGAAAGCAGAAGACTTGAGAAAAATGTCCGGTGAGGAATTGGGGAAAAAATTGGTTGAATTGCAGAAAGAGCTGGGAAATCTCTCCTTTCATCATCGTATACGACCATTGGAAGATACTTCACGATTAAGAAAAATTAGAAAAGATATTGCAAGGATTAATACCGTCGTCAATCAGAAGGGCAATATAGCCTAACCACAAGTGAAAAATACCTGTGATTGCGGGTTGTCCATGCACTAAAACATCTTGAATCGAATATATTATGAGTGAAAATACAAAATCAAAAAAGACTCGAACTGGTTCTGTTGTCAGCAACAGGATGGAAAAAAGCGTTGTCGTTCTGGTTGAACGCAAGGTACGTCATAAACTGTACGGAAAGTATGTGAAGACCAGTGTGAAGTACCTTGCGGATGACCCGGAGAACCGCTGCAACATCGGCGATACAGTACTCATCGAGGAATGTCGTCCACTGAGCAAGAAGAAACGATGGCGTGTAAGAACCATACTTGAGCAGGCTGCGTGATATACTCTCTATTGATTTGAACGAGGGGATATTCAATTGCAGCTGATGAAATACCGGGTGAAATTATGATACAAACAGAAACAGTCCTCAATGTGGCCGATAATTCTGGTGCTAAAAAAGTACTGTGTATTCGAGTTCTTGGTGGAACCAGGAAACGATATGCTCGTATTGGAGATGTTATCGTTGTCACTGTGAAAGAGGCTATACCACATGCCAAGGTAAAGAAGGGCGATGTCATGAAGGCTGTGATAGTTCGCACAGTCAAGGAGATTAAACGTCCTGACGATACCTGGGTAAAATTTGACGAAAATGCAGCAGTTATTCTGGCATCATCTGGTGAACCGGTGGGTACTCGAATTTTCGGACCGGTGGCGAGAGAATTGAGAAATCAGGGATTCATGAAAATCATCTCTCTCGCTCCGGAAGTACTGTAACCGTCCATGCCCCACATGGGTGAGATCCATTGATTGGAGAATATACGCAATGAGACAGGGTAGAACATACCTGAAAAAAAATGATCAGGTTGAAGTAATTGCTGGCAAGGATAAGGGAAGAGTCGGCAAGGTGCTGAAGGTGTTGCCTGATGAGAACAAGGCCGTGGTGGAAAGAGTGAATATGGTCAAAAGGCACACCAAGGCCAGAGAGATGAATCAGCAGGGGCAGATTGTAGAGAAAGAAACACCGATTCATGTATCAAATCTACAACTAATCTGTCCTGAATGCACCAAGACCGGCCGTATTGGAAAAAAGATCCTCGATGATGGCGCAAAGATCCGCTTTTGCAAGAGTTGCGGTGAATCCATCGAAAAGAAAGCATAAAACTGTAAAGACACTATCACCAGGAGTTATTCATGGGTGCGTTGAAGGATTATTACGATAATGAATGTGTACCTGCATTGAAACAGGAGTTTGGGTATACCAATCCGATGCAGATTCCAAAAATTGAGAAAGTAGTTCTCAATATGGGTTTGGGAGAAGCGGTGCAGAATCCGAAGATTGTCGAGGGGGCGGTCGAAGAACTGACCAAGATCGCAGGTCAGCGTGCAGTGGTCACCAAGGCTAAGAAGTCTATCGCAACATTTAAACTCCGGGCAGGAATGCCGATCGGTTGCTGTGTTACACTACGTGGTGAAAAGATGTATGGCTTTATCAGTAAACTGATCAACATCGCTCTACCCCGAGTTCGTGACTTCAGAGGGCTATCTCCAAAATGGTTTGATGGTCGCGGAAATTATTCGATGGGTGTGAAGGAGCAGATCATATTTCCAGAGATTGATTACGATAGGATTGACAAGCTCAAAGGTTTGAATATCACATTTGTAACTACGGCAAAAACGGATGAGGAAGGGCGTTTTCTGCTGAAAATGATAGGGATGCCATTCCGTAAGTAATCGATAAATTAATTAAAGATCATATAGAAAGATTCTGGAGGTCAGTTTGGCTAAAAAATCCATAATTGCAAAATCTCAGCGCAAACAGAAATTTGAGGTGCGGCAATATAACAGGTGTCCATTGTGTGGTCGACCCCGTTCATTTATCCGGAAGTTCGGGATATGCAGAATCTGCTTTCGGAAGTTGGCGTCAAGCGGAGAAATCACTGGTGTGACGAAGTCCAGTTGGTAGGGTTTGGTCTCCGGTTTTCAGACGATAATTCAGAAAAAATGAAGGAGTGATCGCCATGTCAATGAGCGACCCCCTGGCAGATATGCTGACCAGGATACGCAATGCAACGATGGTCAAATTTGACCATGTGGAAATGCCCAAATCAAATGTCAAAGTTGATATAGCCCGGGTATTGAAAGAGGAAGGCTTCATTCGCGATTACCGTATTTCAGCGTCAGGTCCCCAGGGCACTTTGACTTTGGATTTGAAATATGGTCCGAATCGGGAGTCGGTTATCACGGGCATAAAACGTATCAGCAAGCCCGGTCTGAGGCAATATGCCAAGGCGAAAGAAGTGCCTACCGTTTTGAACGGTCTTGGCATTTCCATCGTCAGTACATCGAAAGGCATAGTAACCGATAAAGCCGCAAGGACTATGAATACTGGCGGAGAGATACTCTGTGAAGTGTGGTAATGATCTTCGCAGAAAATGGAGGAATTGACGAATGTCTCGGATAGGGAAGCAACCAATTACAGTACCTGCCGGTGTTAAGATCGATATCAGCGGACAGATGATTACGGTGACCGGGAAGAAGGGCAAACTTGTGAGAACTATTCAGCCTGAGGTTGAAGTTGTCTGTGATGGCAATATCATAAACATCAACAACAAAACTGAAGGAAAAACTGTCAACGCGTTCCGTGGATTGACCAGGAGTCTTGTCAATAACATGGTGGTAGGTGTTGAGGAAGGGTTTAAAAAAGTTCTGCTTATTGAGGGTGTTGGTTATAAGGCCAATGTTGCAGGCAATAATCTCACCCTGAATGTCGGTTATTCAAGTCCGGTCGAGTTTGCCGTTCCGAGCGATGTCACGGCATCGATAGAAGGGAATAACCGGATCGTATTGGAATCGATCGACAAGGAATTGCTCGGACTTATCGCAGCAAAAATCAGACAAGTGAGAAAGCCGGAACCTTACAAAGGAAAGGGCATTCGCTATGAAGGCGAGCACATTGTAAGAAAAGTTGGCAAATCGGGTTCTAAGAAATAAGGTTGGAATTCTACAACCATTTACTTTTTGGCGGAATATTATTATGGCGAAGACGAGTTTAAAAATCACGGCCAGGGCAAAGAGGATCAGTCGTATTCGTAAAAAGATTGCTGGTACGATTGAAAGACCACGCCTGAGAGTCTTCAAAAGCAATAAGCACATATATGCGCAGATTATCAATGATGCGACCGGAAAGACACTGATCGCCATGTCGACCATTGATAAAGGATACTCGCCTGGCGATGACGTGAAAGGGAAATCCGCGGCAGCCAAGATGGTAGGATATATACTTGCAGAACGAGCAAAGGCTGCAGGCATAGAGAAGGTTGTCTTCGATCGGGGGGGGTATATATATCACGGTCGTGTCAAATCTCTTTCCGATGGAGCTCGGGAAGGCGGATTAATTTTTTAATGTTATATCTACATATGGGGGTGTCCCTTGTCTGAGTTTAAGCGTTCCAAGAGTGAAAATACCGAGGAACTGATAGAAAAAATAGTTTTCATCAATCGGGTAGCCAAGGTGGTTAAAGGCGGCCGACGTTTCAGCTTCAGCGCGATTGTCGTTGTCGGTGATGGAAAGGGAAAGGTAGGATACGGTCTTGGCAAGGCTAATCAGGTTCCTGAAGCTATTCGTAAGGGAGTTGAGAAAGCGAGAAAAGACATGAGCGCGGTATCATTGACAACCTCTTCAATTCCTCATGAGATTGTTGGAACGTACGGTGCAGGAAAAGTAATGCTCAAACCTGCTTCCGATGGCACCGGGCTCATTGCCGGCGGTCCAGTGCGGGCAGTGCTCGAGGCGGCAGGAGTATCAAATATCCTGACCAAGTGTCTCGGTTCTCACAATCCTCATAACATGGTAAAAGCTACTCTCGATGGTCTGCGTTCATTACGCTCCGTGAAGGCTATTGCTGCACTGCGCGGTAAAAGTGTCGAAGAGATTCAGGCATAGGCCAGCCAACAAGAACAGGTTACCCTGTTGAGCTGTAAAGGATTTAGATTTTCGTGAATTATTATATATAAGGTAACAAAATGGCAGAGACAATTACTTTTACCATGGTCAAAAGCTGTATCGGGAGTACTGAGAAAATTCGGGCCACTTTGATTGGCTTAGGGTTGACCAAACTCAATAAAAGAGTGACGAGAAAAAATACACCGGAGTTGAGGGGAATGCTCGCTAAGGTCAATCATCTCGTTCGGATAGAAGAGGTTTAAGATGATTACACTTTCTAATTTATCGCCGCAGGAAGGGTCAACCAAACAAAAGAAGCGAGTAGGGCGTGGACCGGGATCGGGACACGGCAAAACCGCTGGTCGAGGCCACAAAGGATTCAAGGCACGTTCTGGGTCAGGGATAAAACCTGGTTTCGAAGGTGGACAGATGCCATTGTATCGGCGACTTCCGAAGCGAGGGTTCACCAATGTACATGCAAAATTATGTGAAATTGTTTCATTAAGCCAATTGGATAAGTTTGAGGCCAATACCGAAATTGACAACTCCAAGTTGATCGAAGCCGGAATAGTATCCAAAGGCAGTATGGTTAAGATCCTGGCAAATGGTGAGATCACTAAGGCTTTCACTGTAAAGGTTGACAAAGTCAGTGCTCAGGCAAAGGCTCAGATAGAAAATGCTGGAGGTAAAGTTGTATTCGTAGAGGAATGAGAGGTGCAGGGAAAAAAAGAGTGTGTCCCTCCCGTACTTGTTTTTCCGCGAAGGTAATGCATAAAATATCTGAGTTTTTTTATAGGTAAGACGAATGAGTGGATTGCAAAGGGCTGCCAATATACCTGAGTTACGTAAGCGGATTTTGTTCACCCTGATCATGCTTGCCGTGTACCGGGTTGGGGTTGAGATACCAACGCCTGGGATTAACGGAGATGCGCTTGCAGCCTTTTTCGAAAAGAATGGTGGGACGCTTTTCGGGATGTTCAACATGTTTTCAGGTGGGGCTTTGGAAAATTTTTCCATATTCGCACTGGGAATCATGCCCTATATCAGTGCATCGATCATTATTCAGTTATTGACTGTTGTTGTTCCGCAACTTGAAGCTTTAAAAAAGGAAGGTGAGTCAGGGCGTCGAAAAATTACCCAGTACACCCGTTACGGGACGGTACTGTTAAGCATAGTACAGGGTATGTTTATTGCTGTAGGCTTAGAAGGTATGGCCGGTCCCGGCGGAGAGGCGATCGTTCTGCAACCGGGTATAGAGTTTAAACTCATGACGATGCTCACTCTGACATCAGGAACCGCCTTCATCATGTGGCTTGGTGAGCAGATGACTGAGAGGGGAATTGGTAATGGTATTTCACTAATCATCTTCGCCGGTATCGTAGCCCGTGGACCTTCTGCGATAGTTAATTCCATTCAACTTGTCAAAGCTGGTGAAATTACATTATTTTTTGTGCCATTTCTGCTTGCTTTCATGTTTATCATCATGGCGCTGGTAGTATTTTTCGAAACGTCGCAGCGAAGAATTCCGATACAGTATGCCAAAAGAGTTGTCGGGAAAAAGGTATATGGAGGGCAAAGCACCCATTTGCCGTTGAAAATCAATGTATCCGGTGTCATTCCTCCGATATTTGCATCTTCTATCATGATGTTTCCCGGAACGATAGGACAGTTTGTCCAAGTTGAGTGGGTACAGCGAGCCTCGGCTATGATGAGCCCAGGTCACCCGCTATACTATCTGCTTTATATTGTAATGATCGTATTTTTTTGTTTTTTCTATACCGCTGTGACCTTCAAGCCCGATGATGTTGCGGAAAATCTAAAGAAAAACGGGGGATTTATTCCTGGTATACGACCAGGGAAGAAGACTGCAGAATTCATAGACAGAATTTTGACGCGAATCACTGTGGTGGGTGCAATCTATCTGAGTACAATCTGCGTTCTTCCTACCGTTTTGATATCGAAGTTCAACATCCCGTTCTATTTCGGAGGAACGGCCTTACTCATCGTAGTCGGTGTTGCGATTGATACCATCGCTCAGATTGAATCCCATCTTGTCATGAGAAATTATGAAGGATTCATGAAACAAGGTCGAATTCGTGGTAGGAAGTAAGTGTATTTATGAACGGCCATAATAGTAGCAAGGCCATTGTGGTGAAGAGTCATGATGAAATCATGATCATGCTGGATGCGAACCAGATTGTTGCAGAGACATTGATACTCCTGCAAAGGATGATTGCACCAGGAGTGACAACATTGGATCTTGACCGGGCTGCAGAAGATTTTTGTAAAAGTAAAAATGCTGTACCTGCATTTAAGGGGTATCATGGTTTTCCAGGCAGTTTGTGTACGTCTATAAACGAAGAGGTAGTGCATGGCATTCCTTCTCGAAGACGTAAGCTGAAAAAAGGTGATATTATCTCTCTGGATTTCGGAGTCAGATACAAAGGATATTACGGTGACTCGGCTATAACAGTGCCTGTTGGCAAGATAACCCGGAATGAAGAGGATCTCCTCAAGGCTACCGAAGAATCGCTTGAGTTAGCCATCGAGAAGGCGGTTGTCGGTAACAGGGTTGCCGATATCTCAATTGCCGTGCAGGGATATGTGGAGAAGCTTGGATTTTCCGTTGTCCGTCAGTTTGTTGGACATGGTATCGGCACTGCTCTTCATGAAGGGCCTGAAATACCGAATTTTCATCAGGGTGACCAATCACCGAGACTGGTACCTGGAATGGTTATAGCGATAGAACCGATGGTTAACATAGGTACATCAAAAGTGAAAGTTCTGCGTGATGGATGGACGGTTGTAACTGCTGATGGTAAACCGTCCGCTCATTTTGAGCATTCTGTAGCCGTGACTGAGAATGGACCAATAGTGTTGAGTCGCAGGCATGCCTAGAATAAAAATTGCTTCTCTTTTGCACAAAAATAGATTAGTATTTCGAGTTTTCGAGAAAAAACCTATTTCCAGGAGAGTCCATGGCTAAGGAAGAAGCTATTGAGGTCGAAGGTACTATTATTGAGCCGTTGCCGAATGCGATGTTTCGTGTCGAATTAGACAATGGTCATAAAGTTCTTGCTCACATTTCTGGAAAGATGCGAATGCATTTTATTAAGATCCTGCCGGGTGACAGGGTGACTATCGAGCTTTCCCCTTATGATCTTACGAGAGGCAGGGTTACGTTCAGGGCAAAAAATGCCAAAAAGAAAAAATAGAGAGTCTGAATGTTATGAAAGTACGTTCATCTGTTAAAAAAATTTGTAGCGACTGTAAAATATTTAAACGAAACGGTATAGTTCGTGTTTCCTGTAAGGTTAAGAAACATAAACAGAAACAGGGATAATCGATATTCGCTATATAGTTTTCTTATATCTTTTAAGGAGATAGACATTGGCTCGGATAGCAGGAATTGACCTTCCAAAAAACAAACATATTGATCGTGCATTGACATACATTCACGGTATTGGTCTAGCCTCAGCGAGGACAATCCTCGATAAAGTCGACCTTCCCTACACGATGAACAGTGATGATCTGGATGCCGATGATGTCAATCGGATCCGCAAGGTCATCGAGAATGAGTTTGTTGTGGAAGGTGACCTTCGTCGAGAAGTCTCAATGGACATTAAGAGACTCACAGATATTGGCTGCTACAGAGGAAGAAGACATCGGGCAGGGTTGCCGTGCCGTGGGCAAAGAACCAAAACCAATGCCAGGACCAGAAAAGGTCCACGTCGCGGTGCTGCAGCTCGCCGAAAATAATAACAATCGGATGGTATAAAAATGGCAGGAGCAAAACGTGCTGAGGCACGAGTGAAAAAAAAGGTTAAGAAAAATATCCCAGAGGGCGTAGTATTTATATATTCTACGTTCAATAACACTATCGTAACAATAACAGATAAACTGGGTAACGTCATATCCTGGTGCAGCGCTGGAGTATTGGGTTTCAAGGGGTCAAGAAAGAGTACTCCTTTTGCAGCTCAGAACGCTGTTGCGGATGCAGCAAAAAAAGCATCCGACTTCGGGATGCGAAAAGTTGAAGTCAAAGTGAAAGGTCCTGGACCAGGAAGAGAAGCCGCGTTACGTGCGCTTGTGAATACCGGGTTTGAAGTGAGTCGTATATATGACGTAACCCCAGTGCCGCACAACGGTTGCAAACCTCCCAAACGCCGCCGTGTTTGATCGGGATCTGCTTTATATATAGCGAATTTTTAATTAATGGAGGCCAAAATTGGCTAGAAATATAGGCCCAGCATGCCGGATTTGCAGGCGTGAAAATTTGAAACTGTACCTTAAGGGTGATAGGTGCTACTCAGACAAATGCGCCTTTGAAAGGAGAGCGTTTGGTCCTGGTCAACATGGTCAGTCAAAATTCAAGAAACTTTCCGATTATGCTGTTCAGTTACGTGAAAAACAGAAAGTAAAGAGCATGTATGGCATGGTTGAAGGTCAGTTTCGCCTTACCTTTGAACGTGCTGAAAGGCAGAAAGGCGTTACTGGCGAGAACCTTCTGGTTCTGTTGGAAAGAAGACTTGATAGTGCGATTTTCAGGCTTGGCATGGCATCATCAAGAAATCAGGCCAGGCAGCTGGTAAGGCACAAACACGTTCTCGTCAACGGGAGGAAGGTCAACATTCCTTCGTTTATGGTTTCCGTTGGAGACGAAATAACTTTGAAGGAAAAAAGCAAAACCAACAGTCTGATTGTGGAAAATCTCGAGGCGGTAGCGAGGAGAGGTGTACCCAGTTGGCTCGAACTTGATAAAGACAATGTAAAGGCCAAAGTCAAAACTCTTCCGAACCGCGAAGAATTGACATTGCCTATTCAAGAACATCTGATCGTCGAGTTGTACTCTAAATAGCCAAGAAACAAGAAGCATTAATCCAAAATTTTAAATGCTTCTTGGACTTTTTATCTTCGACCACGAGAAGCCGGGAGATTGCCGGTTTCTCGTGATTTTTTACATTTAATTCTGCGTAACAACTACGCAAGAAGGGAAATATATGACCCAGGCCACCGACGAAAAACTCCCATTCTACCGGAATTGGCATGAGCTTATAAAGCCTGAAAAGCTTGAAGTAGACAAATCAAAACATACCGAAACATATGGGAAGTTTATTTGCCAACCACTCGAGCGAGGTTTTGCATCTACCATCGGCAACTCTTTGAGGAGAATTCTGCTTTCATCTATTCAGGGTGCTGCTATCACAACGGTAAAAATCGAAGGCGCGTTGCACGAATTTACTTCGATGAAGGACGTGATGGAAGATGTTAGTGAGATTATACTGAATATCAAACAGATACGAATCAAGCTCAATACACTTGACTCGCAGAAGGTATATATCGACAAGACCGGTCCGGGAAAAGTTGTAGCAGGGGATATAACTGGGTCCAGTGCTGTAGAAATAATGAATCCTGATCAGGTCATATGCACCGTAACTGGAGAATCCACCTTCCATGCTGAATTGACTGTTGAATGGGGGAAGGGATATCAACCCGCTGAAAAACAGGAAAAGGAGAATCTGGCAGTTGGGCAGATTCCCATTGACGCAATATTCACTCCTGTAAAGAAAATTCAGTATGTCGTTTCTCAGGCAAGGGTTGGACAGCAGACGGACTACGATAAACTCACCATTGAGATCGAAACTGACGGCAGTGTTCGTCCTGAAAACGCACTGGCCTACGCGGCAAAGATACTGAAGGATCAGTTAACCATTTTTATCAATTTCGATGAGGAGAAGGCGGAACCTGATATCAATGTCATTGTTGGCCCGCCAGTGCCGTTGAATCCTTATCTTGATAAGCCGGTCGAGGATCTTGAGCTTTCAGTAAGATCTGCGAATTGCTTGAAAAATGCAGAAATCAATTTCATTGGAGATCTGGCTCAGAAAACCGACCAGGAAATGCTCAAAACCAAAAATTTTGGCAGAAAATCCCTCAACGAAATCAAAGCATTGCTTGCAGAAATGGATCTAACTCTTGGTATGAAATTTGAGAACTGGACTCCACCTCCAGTACGCGAAAGGAAAGAGGATCAGGGGCAGTAAGCATTCAGTTTCGATATTTTTTTTAAATATTCAATTACTCCTGGTTAAATCCTGGAAAGAAGCGGAAGGAAAGGGATATGAGACATAATAACTCGGGTAGAAAACTTGGACGTACCAGTTCGCATCGAGAGGCTATGTTCAGGAACATGGTTACGTCGCTGTTTGAGCATGAGCGGATCACCACAACCAAAGAAAAAGCCAAGGAATTAAGGCCGATTGCTGAAAAGATGATCACACTTGCCAAGCGAGGGGATCAGCATGCACGGCGACAGGCACTTGGATTTATCCGGAGTAAAGGGGTTGTTGAAAAGCTTTTTACAACCATTCAATCGCAATTTGCCGATCGCGCCGGTGGATACACTCGTATACTTTTGACCGGAGTGCGACAAGGTGATGCCGCGCAAATGGCGATAATCGAACTTGTTGGATATCAGGAAAAAACAGAGAAAACTGAGAAAGAAAACTAGTTTTTTCAAGTCGTTTTGTGAGATAAGGCTGCCTGAAGACTCTTTCAGTCAGCCTTTTTTTATTGATTATTCCTGTTGTGGACTAAAATGGCCGATCAGAAATTGTTCCCTGAAGGAATGCAGCCACTTGGCGAAAGCCGTTTTACATTTTCCTGCTTTCCCGGAATACAGTGTTTTACCAACTGCTGCAAGAATGTCGATATGATACTCTATCCTTATGATATCATTCGCCTGAAAAACGTACTGGGTATTGAATCATCGGTCTTTCTGCAGAAATATGCCCGGGTAGTCCACGGGGATAATCCTCATTTTCCCACTGTCATGCTTCAGGTCAATGTCGATTCTGATAGAGCCTGTCCATTTCTGTCCTCAGGTGGTTGTGCCGTATATCACGATCGGCCCTCGGCATGCCGTATGTATCCACTCGAGCGCGCTGTGGACAGGAGACCTGACAAGCGTGGAGTCAAAGAATACTATTTTCTGGCCAAACATCCTTATTGCCTGGGGCATCAAGAGGAAAACAGCTATACAGTGCGGGAGTGGATTCGAGATCAGCGGCTGCATGAGTATAATGTCATGAATGAACTCTGGACGGAGATCGACACCATGTTTTCCGGAAATCCATGGCAGGGTGAAGGCCCCGCTGGATCGAGGCAGCAACTTGCATTCATGACCTGCTATGATATTGATCGTTTTCGCAAAATGGTTGAAGAAAAAAAGATGGTCGAGCAGTTCGTAATTCCCAAGGAGTCCAGGAAAAATATAGCTGTAAATGATGTCGAACTGATGAAATTCGGATTTGAGTGGTTGAAATTCTTCCTCACAGGAAGATCGTCACTCATGAAGAGATAGAATTCTGTAGAAATCAAACTGAATTTCAAGAGTTGTCATTTCAGACGGCGTGTGGTATAGAGTCGGGTTGTTTTCAAAGCGTTTTTTGACCGTCTACCTTTTTTAACACACACATCTTCGTGATACGTACTGGTGTCATTGTCGCAGGAGAAAAATCGATATGCTCTCCCGGCCGTGATCAAGAGAAGATGGAGGCCAAACCAGGAACATGGAGGAATTATGGCAAGTGCAACAGTAAGAGACATGCTGCAGGCAGGACTTCACTTCGGGCATCAGACCAGGCGCTGGAATCCAAAAATGAAGCCCTATATTTACGGGCCACGAAACGGAATCTATATCATCAACCTCGATCTGACAAAGAAACTCTTTGACCGGGCATGCAGTTTTGTAACCCAGGAAGTGAAGAGGGGAGGAACGATTCTTTTTGTCGGTACCAAGCGCCAAGCCCAGTCGATCGTCAGTGAAGAAGCGCAACGGTGCGGGATGTTTTATATCGATCACCGCTGGCTTGGTGGGATGTTGACAAATTTTCAGACAATCAAGCGCAGTATCGAGCGATTGAAGACAATCGAGGCGATGCAGGCAGATGGATCGATCAATAAATTCCCCAAAAAAGAAATTTTGCTCATGGAGAAAGAGCGGATCAAACTGGAACGTAACGTTGGCGGGATCAAGGATATGAGGAATCTGCCGAGCGTCATTTTCGTAATCGATCCACGAAAAGAATCAATTGCCATTACAGAGGCCAAAAAACTGAATATCCCGGTAGTTGCCGTCGCAGACACAAACTGCGATCCGGACGGTATTGATTATCTTATCCCCGGAAATGACGATGCAATACGTTCGATCAGGCTTGTCAGTTCGTATGTTGCTGAGGCGATACTTCGCGGCCAGGCCGAGCGGGAAGGGGACAATGCCTCAGAGGAGGCTATGGCGGCAGCCGTCAACGACAGTGGGGTCGATTTCATCGAAGACAACGCCTCGGATGAACAGTGATCAACACTTTCTCCTTGACGGGAGATCCGCTGAAGTTCTGATATAACTAAAAAGGGGCGTCCTGCGACAGCCCCTTTTTATTGTCTGATAGAGAGGAATGATGCGCTCACGCTCGTTTCTACTGCCAAGAATCGAAAAAAATAAGACGCGAAAGCGTTGCTATTGAGGAGGTTTGCCATGAATATAACAAGCCAGATGGTGAAGGATCTGCGCGATAAGACTGCCGCAGGTATGATGGATTGCAAGAAGGCGCTGACCGAGACGAATGGCGACATGGAGAAGGCAGTGGACCTGCTCCGCCAGAAAGGTCTTGCCGTGGCCGCGAAAAGAGCCGGACGGGCGACGAGCGAGGGCGTCATAGAGACGTATATCCACGCCGGAGGAAAGCTCGGGGTCATGATCGAGCTTGGCTGTGAGACCGATTTTGTCGCCAAGACCGATGCATTCCGTGAATTTGCCCGCGATGTGGCGATGCATATTGCCGCCACCAATCCGGTTTCGATTTCCCGCGATGAGGTGCCGGAATCCGTTTTGACCCGGGAAAAGGATATCTATATTCAGCAGGCTATCGATTCGGGTAAGCCGGCTAATATCGCCGAGAAAATGGTGGTCGGCAAAATCGAGAAATTCCTTGCCGAAGTCTGCCTCCTCGAGCAGCAGTATGTCAAGAATCCGGATCTCAGCATTCAGGATCTGCTCAACGAAGTTGTCGGTAAGATGGGGGAGAATATCTCGATCAAGCGCTTTGCCCGTTTTCAGGTAGGTGTCGAGTAATCCGCGCCTTCCGTCATTCGCTTATCATTTCTTGAAGCATGCTCTCATCTCCGGGAGACGATCACTACAGGCAAGGAGCCCCGCATGCCGTTACAGTATAAGAGAATCCTGCTCAAATTGAGCGGTGAAGCCTTGATGGGTGAAGATGCTTTCGGCATCAACACCACGGTTCTTGAGTTCGTGGCGGCTGAAGTTAAAGAGATTGTCAGGATGGGGGTCGAGCCCGGACTTGTCATCGGTGCCGGCAACATCTTTCGTGGTGTTGCCGGAGCCAGCAAAGGGATGGATAGAACCACCGCCGACAATATGGGGATGCTCGCCACCGTCATGAACAGTCTGGCGATGCAGGATGCGCTTGAACGCATGGATGTCATCACCCGCGTCATGTCGGCCATCCCCATGCAGTCCGTCTGTGAACCGTATATCCGGAGAAGGGCCACCCGGCATCTGGAAAAGGGCAGGGTCGTGATCTTTGCAGCCGGTACCGGAAACCCGTATTTTACAACCGATTCCGCCGGTGTGTTGCGAGCTCTCGAGATCGATGCCGATATCATCATCAAGGCGACGAAGGTCGATGGGGTCTATGACAAGGATCCGGTGCGCGAACCGGATGCGATCAAATTTGACCATCTTACCTATTCAGAGGTTCTCGGCAGAGGCCTCACGGTCATGGATGCCGCTGGAATCGCGCTGGCAATGGACGACGATAAACCCATCATGGTTCTGAACATGAATGTCCCAGGCAATATCCGGAAGGCCGTGTGCGGGGAAATGGTCGGGACCTTGATCAGTTCACGAAAATCTCCGAAAATCCTGGGGTAACGGGAGGGCGGTATGCACGAAGCAATTTTTGAAATGGCCGAGAAGATGGAAAAGAGCGTCGAGGCACTCAGGGCCGAGCTGTCCAAGGTCCGTACCGGACGTGCTTCTCTCGGCCTTCTCGATGGGATCACCGTAGCGGTCTATGGCAGTCAGATGCCGTTGAATCAGGTTGGCTCCCTGACGATCCCGGAAAGCAGAACCATCGCCATTCAGCCATGGGATCCGCAGACGCTTCCGGCGATTGAAAAGGCGATACTCAAATCGGATATCGGTCTGACCCCCGCAAGCGACGGCAAGGTTATCCGGTTGAACATTCCGCAACTGACCGAAGAGCGTCGCAGGGACATCGTCAAGCAAGTGAAGAAAGTCGCCGAGGAATATCGTGTGGCCGTGCGCAATATTCGCCGGGATACTCTGGATGTCCTGAAGAAGTTGAAGAAGGACAAGGAAATTTCAGAGGACGATCTTTTTAAACTGCAGGATGAGGCCCAGCACGAAACCGACAGTACCATCAAGAAGATAGACGAGGTTACCGCCTCGAAAGAAAAGGAAATTATGGAGGTCTGATCGTTCAGACGATTCCAGCCTCTGGAACCTATCCTGTACCACTACCTGGCGGGGTACGAACATATCTATGCCCAAGGATTCAGCCGTCGATCTCACGCGTCTGCCCCGGCATGTTGCGATCATCATGGATGGCAATGGCAGGTGGGCGGAGAAGAGGCACGAACCCCGCCTGTTCGGTCATAAGGCCGGTGCGAAGTCGGTCCGTGATATTGTCGAGGCAGCACGGGAACTCGGTATTCAGGTCCTGACCCTGTACGCTTTTTCGTCCGAAAACTGGAATCGACCTGTACAGGAGGTTTCCGGACTGATGACGATTCTCAAGAAATTTCTGGTTTCCGAGCTTTCCCGGATGCAGCAAAACGGCATCCGTCTCTCATGCATCGGTGAGATGGAAAAACTTCCACGAGGGGTCAGAGAGACTCTGCTGGACTCCATTTCCAAGACTTCCTCCAATACGGAGATGATACTCAACCTGGCCTTGAGTTATGGGTCCAGGGACGAGATCACCAGGGCTGTCCGGCTGCTGGCCGAGGAATGTGCCACAGGTCGGATGAAGACTTCGGAGATCACCATCGATCAGGTCAATTCCTCTCTGTATACCGCTGGCTTGCCCGACCCCGACTTGTTGATCCGGACCGGTGGAGAGGCCCGATTATCGAATTTTCTGCTGTGGCAGCTTTCCTACGCCGAGATATATTTTACCGATGTGATGTGGCCCGATTTTCGAAAGGAGATATTCCTGAAGGCGATCGCCAATTTCCAGAAACGAGAACGAAGGTACGGGCGCACAGGAGCCCAACTCCAAAAGAGTCATTGATGAAACGAGTCGTTCCCGGAATCCTGATTGCTCTCTGCTGGTTTTTTCTCCTCTTCAAAGGTTCATCAACCCTGTTTTCGGCGGTCATTGCCGTCGTGGCCATCTGGGCCACCGATGAATATGTGCGGATGGCCGGTGCCCAGAGGTTTCCTCCCCTGCAGCGAATCCTGCTTGATCTCATCCTCCCCTTGCCACTCTTTGCGACGATGATTACCGGGGATGTCGGCACCGGAGCGCTCTACGGGCTGCTCCTCGCCTTCGCCCTCCTGACCATTTTCATTTTCGTAATCTATTCAGATCCTACCGACAGTTATAATCTGTTCTGTCGACTGGCATTCGGCTCCATGTATCTCGGGGTGTTGAGTGCCTTTATCCTCGGTCTGCGCCTCCTCCCCGAAGGCGGCGGCTGGCTCCTCGTTCTGACTGCCATCACGGCGGGATCGGATACCGGCGCCTATTACATCGGCCGAGCCTATGGCAAGAGCAAGCTCTGTCCAGTCATCAGCCCCAACAAGACACGGGCGGGAGTTGCCGGGGGATTTGCCTTTGGTGTACCGGCAGCGCTGCTTTTCGCCGGGGTATTTCTCGCCGACCCTCCGTGGCTCTTCATAACCATCTCGGCCATCCTTCTCACCGGAGCCGGTATAGCCGGTGACCTCACCGAGTCGATCATCAAGCGGGGCACCGGGGTTAAAGATTCCGGCCATTGTCTGGGCGGACACGGCGGAATTCTCGATCGCATCGATTCACTGCTTTTTTGTGGTCCGGTCCTCTATTTCCTCCTGGTCATCGTCCGATAATGAGACGTATTTCCCTGCTCGGATCGACCGGTTCAATTGGTGTCAATGTCCTCGACATCGTTCGCCGTTTTCCCGATCGCTTCAAGATCGTAGGTCTCGCCGCCGGATGCAATGTCGATTCCCTCACGGCCCAGGTCGTAGAGTTTGCTCCTGATTGCATCTCCGTCTGTGATGAGCGGCACGCGAAACTTCTCCAGGATAGACTGCCATCTATCTGGCATAACCGGATTTTCCGGGGCGACGAGGGTAACCGGATAGTCGCTGCCCATGATACGGCAGATATAACCGTCTCGGCGATTGTCGGCGCGGCCGGATTGCAACCGACCCTAGCGGCGATCAGGGCCGGAAAGGATGTCGGCCTGGCCAACAAGGAGACCCTGGTCATGGCCGGCAGGATCGTCATGGATGCGGTCGCGGCACAGGGTGTGCGGATGCTGCCGGTGGATTCCGAACACAGCGCCATCTTTCAGGCCCTTCAGGCCGGACGGCGGGAGGATGTGAAAAAGATCATCCTGACCGCCTCGGGGGGGCCGTTCCGAGGCAAAAAGCCTGAGGAATTGCGGCAGGTAACGAGGGAGGATGCCCTCAACCATCCGAAATGGAAGATGGGGCGGAAGATCTCCATCGATTCGGCGACATTGATGAACAAAGGACTTGAGGTCATTGAAGCCAAATGGCTGTTTGGTGCCCCGGCCGACGGCATCGAGGTCCTGGTCCATCCGCAGTCGATCGTCCATTCCCTGGTGGAGTTCCAGGATGGATCGGTGATTGCCCAACTCGGCATACCCGACATGCGTATTCCGATAACCTACGCCCTGTCCTATCCCGAACGCCTGGCGTTGCCCCTGCCCTCACTGAATCTCGCCGAATGCGCCACGCTGGATTTTTACCAGCCTGACCATCGTTCCTTCCCGGCTCTGGAACTGGCCTTCGACGCCCTCCGGTCCGGAGGAGTTCAGCCCGCAGTGCTGAATGCCGCAAATGAGATTGCCGTCGAGGCATTTCTGCAGGGCCGTATTGATTTTACTTCCATCGTCGATATAGTATCTGCGACAATGGACCGGATACAGGGTGGCAGTGAAGAAAATCTTGATGATATCCTCGAGGCTGATGCCGAGGCACGCCGCAGGGCTTCCGCGCTATCCGGTCTGGCTGTACGCCGCTGATCTTCCTCATTCCTTGTTACTGCAGCCATCACATGATCCCCTTGAGGGGTAAAAATATATATGAATACAATAGCTTCCTTTGTCCTGGTCCTGGGTGTCCTGATCTTCGTTCATGAACTTGGCCACTTCATCTTTGCCAAGCTTTTCGGGGTCAGGGTCCTCAAATTTTCCCTCGGTTTCGGTCCCAAACTTCTCGGCAGGGTGGTCGGTGGAACGGAGTACGTCATTTCGGCGTTCCCCCTCGGCGGATTTGTCAAGATGTTTGGCGAAAACCCTGACGAGCAGCAGATTGACGAGGCTGACCGGAGGGTTTCCTTTTCGCACAAATCGGTAGCGGCGAGATTCTGCATCGTCCTCGCCGGGCCGCTGTTCAACCTGTTGTTTGCCGTTGTGCTGTTCTTCGGCCTGTTCGTCGCCATTGGCGTGCCACAGCCTGTCGACACTACCCTGGTCGGGAAGGTCAACGAGGATTCACCGGCTTTTGCCGCCGGTCTCAAGGCCGGTGACGAGATACTCGGTATCGACGGCAGCCCGACCATCCATTGGGAAGACGTTCTTAATGGAGTCAAGCGAAGCGAGGGGCGGTCGCTGACGATGGCCGTCCGGCGGGGCCAGGAGGAGCTCACGCTGTCGGTCGTGCCGCAGCGGGATAGCGTCAAGAACGTCTTCGGCGAGGAGGTCGAGCAGCGGTACATGATCGGCATCGTCAAGGACGACAAGGTCGAGTACCACCGGGTCGGCCCGGTGCAGGCCTTGGTCGATGCCTGCCGCCAGACCTGGATGTATGTTTCGCTGACGGCCCTGGGTTTCATCAAGATCATCCAACGAGTGGTGCCGGCGTCGGAACTCGGCGGGCCCATCCTCATCGCCCAGATCGCCGGTGAGCAGATGAAGGCCGGCTGGATCAATCTGGTCTATTTCATGGGGCTGCTCAGCGTCAACCTCGGCATCCTCAATCTCCTGCCGATCCCGGTGCTTGATGGCGGCCATCTGGTCTTCCTCTCCATCGAGGGGGTCATGCGCCGGCCGGTGCACGAGCGGGCCCAGATCATCGCCCAGCAGGTCGGCATCGCCCTCCTCGGCGCCCTGATGATCTTTGTCTTCTACAACGACATCATCAGGATCCTGCAGTGAGTCAGACGGATCGCCCGCTGATACTGGCCATCGATACGGCCACGCCGTGCTGCTCGGTGGCGATTACCGAAGGCGGTCAGGAAGGAGGCAGAGTCCTCGCCGGCATGACCCTGTGCGGGACCGTGACCCACTCGCGACGACTTCTGACCAGAATCGACCAGCTGCTCGAAGAGACGGCCGTCACCTGGATGGGGCTCGACGCGATTGCGGTGAGTATCGGACCCGGCAGTTTCACCGGGCTGCGGATCGGCATGGCGACGGCGAAAGGGCTGGCCTTCGCCGGCAACAGGCCGCTCCTCGGCGTCTCGACCCTCACGGGCCTGGCCTCCTCCTGCAGCACCGGCAAGGAGATCTGTGCGGTTCTCGATGCCCGCAAACAACAGGTGTATGCCGCCTTTTTTCGCCGCTCGCCCTTCGGGAAGCTTGAGCAGATGACGCAAACGGTCGTTGTCGCCCCGGAACAGCTGGCCGCCGGTATCCGCGAGCCAGTCTACATGGTGGGCGATGCGGTGGCCGTCTATGGAGAGTACTGGCGCGAGGTCCTCGGGGATCGCTATGAAGCGGCTCCCGCTCAGCTGCATCTGCCGTCGGCGGCATCGCTGGGCCTGATCGCCGCCGATCAACTGCAGCGTGGCGACCTGCTCGACCCTGGATCGGCCGTACCCCTGTATGTCCGGGCCTCCGAGGCGGAGCTCAACCTGGCGGCGACGGGATCCGGTCGTCTGCCGCAGCGCGAAACGATTCAGCCATGATCAGTCGACGTCAGACAAGAGAGATCGCCATCGGCGCGGTCGGAATCGGCAACGGGCACCCGGTGTCGGTCCAGTCGATGACCAATACCTTCACCACCGATGTCGAGGCCACGGTGGCCCAGATTCATCGGCTCGAGGCCGCCGGCTGCGACCTGATCCGGGTGGCGGTGCCGGATATGGAGGCGGCGGCGGCGCTGCAGTCGATCCGTGATGCCATTGCCATCCCGCTCATCGCCGACATCCATTTCGATTCCCGCCTGGCCGTGGCGGCAATGGAGCACGGTGCCCAGGGCATCCGCATAAATCCCGGCAACCTTGGCGGCAAGGACAAGATTGCCCGGGTCGTGGCGGCGGCGAAACAGCATCATGTGCCGATCCGGGTCGGGGTCAACAGCGGGTCGATCGAAAAGGATCTGCTCAAGGCCCACGGCTATCCGACGGCGGACAACCCGAAGGCCCTGATCGCCAGCGCCCTCCGCAATGTCCGGATGATCGAGGATCTCGGCTATGACGCGATGAAGATCTCGATCAAGTCCTCCGATGTGCTGACGACGATCAACGGCTACCGGCAGCTGTCGCAGGTGACCGATTATCCGCTTCATCTCGGGGTGACCGAGGCCGGCGGCCTGATCGCCGGCACCGTCAAATCGAGCGTGGCCCTCGGCATCCTGCTCAGCCAGGGGATCGGCGACACCTTCCGGGTATCGCTGACCCGCGACCCGGTCGAGGAGGTGCGGGTCGGCTTTGAGCTGCTCCGGTCCCTGAAAATCCGGGAGCGGGGGCCGGAACTGATCTCCTGCCCGACCTGCGGCAGGACCCGGATCGATCTTTTCGGTCTGGCGGAAAAGGTCGAGCAGTATGTCCGGACCATGACCGTCCCGCTCAAGGTCGCGGTGATGGGATGCGTGGTCAACGGTCCGGGGGAGGCGCGTGAGGCCGATATCGGCATCGCCGGCGGCCACGGGGTCGGCATTATCTTCAAGAAGGGGGAAATATTCAGGAAGGTTGCCGAGAACGATCTGCTCGATGTCTTCCTGGCCGAATTGAAAAAGATGGAGGATGAAGGGCAAAAAAGCTGAAAATATGCTACATTGCTATCGATTCTCCACTTGCTGCCGGGTAGCCGAATTGGGCCGCACAATACAACTTTCCAATTAATGTATCTAACCTATGCGCTATTCACAGCTGTTTTTGCCGACATTGAAGGAAACCCCGGCCGAGGCCGAAGTCGTCAGTCATCGTCTGATGCTGCGGGCAGGATTCATCCGCAAGCTCAGTGCCGGGGTCTATACCTATCTGCCCTATGGCCTCGCCGCGTTGCGCCGCGTCGAGCAGATCGTCCGCGAGGAGATGAACCGGGCCGGGGCCCAGGAGCTGCTGATGCCGATGGTGCAGCCGGCCGACCTGTGGAAGGAGACCGGCCGCTACGACAAATATGGTCCGGAGCTGCTGCGGTTTGTCGATCGGCACGAACGGGAATCCTGCCTGGGACCGACCCACGAGGAGGTCATCACCGATATCGTTCGCCGGGAACTCCATTCCTATCGTGACCTGCCGGTCAATTTCTACCAGATCCAGACCAAATTCCGGGACGAGATCCGGCCACGGTTCGGCCTGATGCGCGGCCGGGAGTTCGTCATGAAGGATGCCTACTCCTTCGATGTCAGCGACGAGCAGGCCGGGGTCAGCTATATGAAGATGTACGAGGCCTACCGGCGTATCTTCACCCGCTGCGGACTTACCTTCCGCGCCGTGCAGGCCGACTCGGGGGCGATAGGCGGAAATTTTTCCCACGAATTCATGGTGTTGGCCAAGACCGGCGAGGACACGATCGTTGTCTGCACCGCCTGCGAGTACGCCGCCAATATGGAAAAGGCCGAGGTCCGGATGCCGGCGACGATCGAGGTCGAGGCGATGCTCGACATCGAAAAGGTCGAGACCCCCGGCAAGCGCAAGGTCGAATCGGTCTGCGAGTTTCTCGGCGTCGAGCCGTCGCGGCTGATCAAGACGATGATCTACCTCGCCGACGGCCGACCGGTGGCGGTGCTGGTCCGCGGTGATCGCGAAGTCGAGGAGGTCAAGCTGAAGAACCTGCTTCAGGTTGCCGATGTCGAGCTGGCCGACGACAAGCAGGCCTTTGACGCCACCGGCGTGCCGACCGGCTATATCGGTCCGGTCGGCCTGGCCATCCGGGTCGTGGCCGACCAGGAAGTGGCCCTGATGCGCAATGCCGTGACCGGCGCCAACCAGAAGAACTATCACCTCAAAAACGTCAATCCCGGGCGGGATTTCCAGGCCGAGGCCTTCACCGATCTGCGCCAGATCACCACCGACGATCCCTGCCCCGTCTGCGGCGGCAGGCTGGAGTTGACCGAAGGCATCGAGGTCGGCCATATCTTCAAGCTGGGGACCTCCTATTCCGAGAAGATGCAGGCGATGTTTCAGGACAGTGACGGCACCGAGAAGCCGTTTGTCATGGGCTGTTACGGCATCGGCGTCAGCCGGGTCGTCGCCGCCGCGATCGAACAGAACCACGACGATGACGGCATCGTCTTCCCGGTGCCGCTGGCGCCATTCACGGCGATCATCCTCGACCTCGATCCGCGGGACGAAAAGATCGATGCTGCAGCCCAGGGACTGTACAGGGGACTGGTCGAGAAGGGGATCGACGTGCTGCTCGACGACCGGGATGAGCGGCCCGGCGCCAAGTTCAAGGATGCCGATCTCCTCGGCATCCCCTTCCGCATCACCGTCGGCAAGAAATATCTGCAGGACGGGATCGTCGAGTTGCGGGAGCGAAAGGGCGGAGAGGTCGAAGAACTGGCTCCGGCGCAACTGCTGACGGTGCTTCCGCCCAGGATTGCCGAAGCGATCAACCGATAACCCGGAAGGTGACCGTCTCTATGCCAGGGTCAATGATCAATCCTCAGGGTCTCAAGATCCTGACCGCCAACTATCTCCAGGACGCCGATCTGTCACTGATCGATCAGGCCTGGGATGAGGTGGTCAGGGTTCATGGCGGCAAGAAGCATTTCTCGGGCGAACCGTACCTGCTGCACGCCCTGGATGTCGCATCGATGCTGGCCTCGATGCACCTCGACCTCGACACGATCCTGGCCGGACTGCTGCACGGGGTGTTGAAGGAGGGGGTGACCGTCAAGGAACTGGAGGAAAAATTCGGTAATGATGTGGCGGCCATCGTCAATGGTTCGACCCGGATCACCGAGGTCCAGTATGATACCAAGCTGGCGAGCCAGGCCGAGAACGTCCGCAAGCTGCTGCTGGCCATTGCCGCCGACATCCGGGTCCTCCTGGTGAAACTGGTCGATCGTCTGCAGGATATGTTCCTGCTCGATGCCGTTGACCGGGAAACGCAGGTGGAGACGGCCCGGGAGACGATGGACCTGTACGCTCCCCTGGCCAGCCGCATCGGCATCGACTGGATGAAAAGGGAGCTGGAGGACCTCGCCTTCAAGTACCTGTATCCGCAGGAGCATGCCGACCTCGCAGGCCGACTCGAAAATTCCCTGGACGAGCGGCAGCGGTATGTCAACGAGGTCATCGGCATCCTCCACGACAAACTGGCCGAGAGCGATATCACGGCGATGAGGATCATCGGCAGACCGAAGCACCTCTATTCGATCTACAAGAAACTGATGGTCCAGAACATCCCGCTCGAAAGGGTCTATGACAAGGTGGCCTTCCGCATCATCGTTGAGACGGTCAGCCAATGCTACGAAGCCCTGGGGGTCATTCATGCCAACTGGGCCCCGGTCCCGGGGAGGATCAAGGATTTCATCTCCTCGCCCAAGGCCAACAACTACCAGTCGATGCACACCACGGTGGTCGGGCCGAGCGGCCATTTCATCGAGATCCAGATCCGTACCGAAGAGATGGACCGGGTGGCCCAGGAGGGCGTTGCCGCCCATTGGGCCTACAAGGAAGGACAGAAGGTCAGCTCGAGCGATGCCCGCCTCTTCCGTGAACTGAAGAAGCTGGTCAAGTCGCTGCACGAGGTCGAAGATCCGCGCGAATTCCTCGACAGCGTCAGGGGGGAACTCTACGAGCCGGATATTTTCGCCCTCACCCCCGGTGGACAGGTCAAGGAGCTGTCGATCGGCAGCTGCCCCATCGATTTCGCCTACGCCGTGCATACCGAGGTCGGCGATCACTGCGTCGGCGCCAAGGTCAACGGGCGCCTGGTCCCGCTCAAGCATCATCTGCAGACGGGAGATATCGTCGAGATCATCACCTCGCCGAACCAGCGCCCGCGCCGCGGCTGGCTCGACCTCGTCAAGACCAGCAGGGCCAGATCGCGGATCCGTAACTGGTTGCGCAAGGAAGAGAAGGAAAAGGCGCTGAAACTCGGCCGTGAGATCTGCGAGCGTGAGTTGCGGAACAACAATACGACCTTCCGCAAGATTATCAAAAGCGGGCATATCCGGCTTCTCCTGAAGACGCTGCACTGTAATACGCTCGATGACATGCTGATCAAGGTCGGCAGCGGCGTAATCACCGTGGGCACCCTGGTGAGGGCCCTGCAGCCACCGGAACTGCAGCAGGAGAAGGACATGGCGGCGGCCGAACTGCCGCCGGCGGTACTGGCGGCGCAGATGGTCAGCCAGCAGTCATCGGAGAAGGGGCCGGGTAAACCGGGGATCAGCATCGACGGTATCGACGGCATGCTGGTCAAGATCAGCCAGTGCTGCAGTCCGGTGCCGGGAGATCCCATCGTCGGCTTCATTACCACAGGGCGTGGCGTCTCGGTCCATAAGGCCGATTGCGGCAATCTCCTGAGCACCGATCCATTGCGGTGGATCAAGGTCTCCTGGGACGGCATCGAGGACAAGCATTACAAGGTCGGGATCCATATCAGCGCCGAGAACAGCCGTGGGATCTTCGCCGAGGTCAGCTCGGCGATCAGCGCCGACAACGCCAATATCCTGGAGGTGGCGGCCCATGTGACTCCGGCCGATATCGCCGATCTGACCATCTCCATCGAGGTCGCCAACCTCGATCACCTCCATTCGCTGATGCAGCATCTGCGGCAGATGGAGCATGTTATCACCGTGCGGAGGCTCTAGGCGGGAGGTGACGGTCTGTGAAGTCTGCGGCAACGAGATTGAAATTGGCAGTCTGTCCTGCAGATTCTGCGGCAGCCGGCAGGAAGAGGAATCAAAGCCGGGCAGGACGCCGTTTCTGAAAAAGGCAGTCAACCTCAAGCACGGCCATCCCACTGTCGAGACCGCCCTCCGCCGGTTGGCGGTGGAGATCGAGCAGGCCAGGAACGAGGGGGTCAGCGTGCTGATCCTGGTCCATGGATACGGGGCGAGCGGCAAGGGCGGAATCATCCGCGAGGAATGCCGGAAGTATTTAGAGCATCTGCGGCGGGAAAAGGAGATCAACGACTTCGTCCCCGGTGATGGCGGCGGCAAATCCGGACCGGTGAAGGCACTGTTCCGCCGCTATCCCCACCTTCGTCAAGATCGGGAACTTGCAGTCCCCAATCCTGGGATTACCACGGTGCTTCTGTAAGTGTTTTCCCTCCTGGCCGCTCTTCTTCCCCCATTCAGCTATCATATCCGGGAGAATAATTCGGCCGCAGGTATTGACAGATGTATTTTTGCTGCAAATACAGTATAGGGAGTGGGTCGGCTTTGCATGAGTGATTTTTCGGGCAGTATCCCGGAAAAACGTCATGGAAGGGGAAGAAAAAAGAGAGGTGCCGCGAGTGGTGCCTGCATATCTGTCCGAAGACAAAAGGAGTGAGGAATGAGAAAAATCATACTACTGATCGCGGTCAGTCTGCTGTGTGGGGGTCCGATGTCCGCCGTCGCCGCAGAGCAGGCCAAGGAAGCAGGGAAGCTCTCAACATTTCAGGAGAAATTGAGCTACAGCATGGGCTTGGACGTTGGCACTTATTTCAAGGGCATGGGTGACGATATCTCCATCGATATCCTGATGAAGGGAATCCAGGATGCCTATGGCGGCTCAAACAATCTGCTGACGCAAGAGGAGATTGCCGCGGTTCAGAAAGAGTATGCTGAAAAAATGCAGGCCCGTCAGGCCGAAAAAATGAAAGAACTGCAGGAGAAGAATAAGAAGGCCGGTCTTGCCTTTCTGGAAGAGAACAAGAAGAAAAAGGGAGTTACCGTCACCAAAAGCGGTCTGCAGTATGAGGTGCTGAAGCAGGGAGACGGACCCAAACCGAAGGCGACCGACACCGTCAAGGTCGATTATGTCGGCACCCTGGCAAACGGTGAGGAGTTCGACAATTCGATCAAGAAGGGAGAGCCGGCGGTGTTCTCTGTGGGCCAGGTCATCCCCGGCTGGAGCGAGGCCCTGCAACTGATGAACGTCGGGTCGAAGTATAAGATAGTCATCCCCGCCGACTTGGCGTATGGCGACAACGGTGCTCCTCCAGTCATCGAGCCTGGGGCGGTTCTGGTCTTTGAGGTCGATCTGCGCTCCATCGAAAAACCGGCGGCAAAGAAATAAGCCTCTGTTTCGCACGATAACAGCCAAAGGCCTGCGGGATATTCCTGCAGGCCTTTTTTGTTTGCACACCAGGCATGGCTGGCAATCCCAGCCTGCACACTCTCGATCGGCAATCACCCGGTTATTAATGAGGGTGTTCGCCGATGAGGGCAAGTGCTCCCTTGAGTCCTTCAAGAAGGACAAAACGGCCGAGCGGCACCAGGTTGCAGGGGAAGGAACGGATAAAGAGGGGGTTGGCGCAGAGACCGCCGGAAAGATAGAGCCGGTCGGGTTTGCCGGCAAAATTGTAGGCATTGAGGGCGATCCCTTTGACGAACCTGGCAACCGCCTCGGATTCGCTCTGGCCGTTGATCACCGCATCGAAGATGTGGCTCATGCCAAGGACGCCGCAGGTCACCGAGAACGACAAGGCCGGTACGGCGAGTGAGGCAAAGTCGAGGTCGTAGTATTTCTCCAGCAGTTCGATGGTAAAGCCCATCGAGGCCCCGCATTCGGCGTTCCACCCCATATCCTTGACCTGTCCGTGTTCATAGCGGACGAACTTGATGTCCCGGCTGCCGCAATCGAGCAGGGTATAACAGTCTTCGCGGATCAGCCGTTCGCCGCCGCGGGCCAGAGCGGTCAATTCGTTGACGTAGTAGTCGGCATACTTTCTGCCGTTATGGCCGGTGGCGATATCCACCCGCCAGTTGCGATCGAAATCCCGGGTGGGGATGATCCGAGGGCCGGCTCCTTCCTGCGCGGTGTCGAGGAGCTTGATGTAGGAAGTGCCGAAATCAGCGAGGAGCACAGCGGACCCCCGACAGTTCGAGAAACGCCTGGATCTTGGCCTTGGCGCTGTTGCCGACGGTCACGTCGCAGTCGAGGTACAGCCCGCGGGGATGCCGTCGCGCCAGGTGTTGGGCCAGCGCCGTCTTGGCACAGAAGGATTGGGCGAAGAACACGGTCGGCACCTCGGGGTTGTAATGCTCCTCCAGTTCCTTGTTGTCAGGGGTCTTGTTCTCCATGCAGCGGGCCCAGCCGTAGATATGGGTGGTGTCGGGGAAGAGGGTGAGCAGCGAAAAATCCCGTGGCGGCACCCCCCAGAAACCGGCGGTGGGAAGACAGGGAGGGGCCTCGACCGCCGGCTTCGTCTTCCGTACCGCCGCGGTGATGGCCGACATCCTGTCGATGAGCGGCATCTTCGTCCGGCACAGGGGCGTACCGAAATTGACGCTGTCCTGGTTCCTGGTCGGGATGATGGCGGTACCGGGCAGCAGATCGGCCAGGATCGTGGCGGTATGGAGAGCGCTGTCGCACTTGCCGGGACCGACATCGATGTAGATCCGGTCCAGGTCAAGGGCCATGGCATTGATCATCACGGTCCGCAGGATGGCGCAGTACACCTGGGGCAGATATGGCGACGCCGCGTCAATATCCTTCCTGATGATGGGTTCGTCGAGGTCGAAGACCTGGGCGCCGCTCTCCTCGAGCATGCCGATGATCGAAAGTGAAGGAATACCGACGATCCCGACTCGCATTGTGTCGTTGATGACCGTGTCCATTACTGGTCCTGCATCTTCAGGAGATATATGCCGATGCCGGCGAAGATCAGATGGATGATGGTGGCGGCGAACAACGGCGGGATATAGGCTGCCCTGGCCAGAGACTGAAGGGCGCCCCACGCCCCCCAGGCGAAGAAGGCGAGACCGCAGCTGGCGGGAATGGCGATGGAGAGATCGCGCCCCCATTTCTGGTAGGAAATGAGCAGAATCGGGAGCCCCAGCAGGAGCAGGGGAAAGCCGAGAAAGATGTACGAGATCCGGCTCAGAAACTCCGCCCAGGCACGATGTTTTTCATGGTCGGTTTCCTTTTTGAATATGTCGAGGAACAGTCCGGTCAGGGACAGCTCGGCCGCCTGGTACTCGGGGACGAGAAAGTTTTCGGGATGTTCCGGCAGACTGGTCTGCCAGTACTTGAAATTCCTGACCTTGTAGGTCGCATCTTTATTGGCCACCTGGATCTGGCCTTCCTTCAGTATCCACTCACCCCGTTGTTCACTCCAATCCGCCCAATCGGCGCTGATCAGGGTGCGGATATTGTAGTTTTCGTCCCAGCGGGAATAGGAAAAATTCTTGAACACATAATTGTCGGTGTGCGGCCATTCGAAGGAATAGAAGCCTTCCTTGCCCTTGTAATAGAACCGGCCGTTCCTGTGGATGCCGAGGGGCACCTTGCCCTTGACCTGTTCGTACCAGATGTTGTTGGTCGCCGAGATGGTCTTGGGCAGAAGGAACTGGGCCGCGGCCAGGAAGAGCAGGGTGAGGCAGAAACCGCCGATGAGCAGCGGCTTGACGATCAGTTTGAGCGGTATGCCGCCGGCTTTCATGGCGTTGAGTTCCCGGGTGTGATTGAGGATGCCGAGAGTGATGACGCCGGAGAGGAGAACGAGGATCGGCCCTATCTGGTCGATGATGAAGGGGATATTAAGGAGAAAGAATTTGATCGCCAGCACGAAGGATTTTCCGGCCCTGGAAAAGTTGTCGATCTTCTCGAAAAAATCGATCAACAGATAGATGGCAACGAACCCGACATTGACGGTGAAGAAATATTTAATGAATTGACCAAGAAGGTAGTGGTCCAGCAATTTCAAGGCGATATGGCTCCGTTATGGGTGATGGCATCGCGTTGTGCGGGGACTGGCTCCGGTGCAGGGAGTGTAGGAAAAAAGACCAGACAGCGTGACACCCTTTCGGCACGAATGTGCCCCCGGTGTAAGGTAGGAAACAATCAGGCGGTTGAATGATGTTGACATGCTGTGGCAGCGATTCTGAAAACGGCAAAGAGATCGTCCGCCCAGGAAGAGAACTGCCCGCCAATCCAGTCTAGGTACCATTATCGGCACCTTGCGTCAAGGGCCTTCCACGGCGGTCCGGAAAGACGCTCCAGGGGGTGCGGCGCTGTAAGGCGCAAGGGGAGGACAGCGGCTAAACCTTGCTTTTTCGAAAATCCGTGTGCTATATTGAACACCTGTGGCGATGCTTGCAAGCCGGCTGGAACCAGCGGCTGGAAAGCAAGGGTCAGGCTGTTCCGCTGCATCCATACCAGGTGTGAGGGCGGGGCTGAAACTTCAAGGAGGTGGCTGGCAATCCGGCTATTGCAGCATCGGCGCCACAATGCGAGCCTCGATGACAAGTCGGGGGGACCTGTCGCGTCGGTGGCGGGCTGTATCGGCGGTAATGATCCGGGCTGCTCCTTCATTTTCGCGTCCAGCCCTGTTTGTGCGCCTGTTTCCAGCGAATACATGGCGAGCAGGTTGCCGCGCGATCCTCCCTTACCGGATGCCAATGCTGTAACACATGGCAAAAATTCAAAAAAACGTTGTCTCTTCCCTCTGCACGATTGCTTCGAAGCAGACCGCGAAAGAACGTCTTCAGGCTTTCTGGAATGTCTTCGACAAGGACGATGATGTCCTTGTCGTAATCAACGCCGACCCGGATGCGCTGGCCGGCGCCATGGCCGTCAAGAGGCTGCTCCGTTACCGGGTCAAGAACGTCGTCATCGCCCACCCGAACGAGATTCGCCGCCTCAACAACGTCGCCATGGTCGAGCGGCTGAAGATCCCGATCGAACGGCTGAACAACGTCAAACTCAACGATTACCGCAAAAAGGTAATGGTCGACTCCCAACCCGATCATCTGCCCTGTTTCGAAAAAATCTATTTCGATGTTATTATCGATCACCATCCGCCGACCAGCAAATGGGAAGGCGTTCGCTTTGTCGACATCCGCGCCGATTACGGTTCGACGTCGACAATGATGGTCGAATATCTCCGGGCTGCCGAACTGAAACCCTCGGTCTCGCTGGCGACAGCGCTGTTTTACGGCATCAAGGTCGATACCGAGAATTTTGAGAAGAAATCATTGCTGGCCGACGGCATCGCCTTCCGCTACCTCTTCAATATCGCCAACCGGGACCTGGTCCGCAAATTCGAATTGACGGACCTGAGGCGTTCCGAACTGCGCTATTTCACTCTTGCCATGCAGGAATTGAGATACTCCAAGCGGCGCTATTATACCCATCTCGGCAAGGTTCGCAGTCCCGATGTGCTGGTGATCATCGCCGACTTTCTCAATCATGTTGGTGAGATCGACTGGGTGTTCGTTTCCGGAATCCATGGTGAGAGGCTGATTGTGATCTTCCGTTGCGATGGCTACCGCAAGAGTGCCGGTAAACTGGCCACGAGAATATTCAGTTCGGTCGGTTCCGCAGGGGGACACAAGGAGGCGGCTCGGGCGGAGGTGCCGTTGAAAAATCTGGCCCTGGGTGACCGGCCGTTCAATTCGGACAGCTTGAAACGACTGATCAGCAGTCATATCTGAGCTGGTCCGGCGGTGACGACGGTATCGACGCCGAGGGTAGTCTGAAGATGGTTTTGCACGGGGTTCATCCCTGCTCAACGACGTTACCTGTCTGCATTTCATAATGGGGGAATGAATGCTGAAGCCGACGACACTCGCAATGATACTGGCGGGAGGCCGGGTCGACGAGCTCAACGTATTGACGTATTACCGGCCGAAATCGGCCCTGCCCTTTGGCGGATTCGGCCGGGTCATCGATTTCGCCCTCAGCAACCTGATGAACTCCGGCATCGAACGGGTCGCGATCCTCAGCCAGTACCGCAGCTATTCACTGATCAACCATATCGGCACCGGGGCGGCCTGGGACATGCTTGGCCGCAACCGCGGCATCTCGATCCTCCCCCCCTATATCGGCTCGGACCAGACGAACTGGTACCGCGGTTCCGCCGATGCGGTCTACAGAAATATCGATTTCGTCCAGTATTATGAACCGGAGCAGATTCTCATCCTGTCCGGCGATCACATCTACAAGATGGATTACCAGCATATGATCGCCTATCATCGCGAAAAGGATGCCGACCTGACCGTGGGGGTCATCCGGGTGAAGCCGGATCAGGCCCACCGGTTCGGGATCGCCGCGCTCGATGATGAGGACGGGGCGCGGGGCGGCAGGGTCACAGCCTATTGGGAGAAGCCGCAGGAGCCCGAGTCGGATTGGGCCTCATTGACGGTGCTCTGTTTCAAGCCCGAGGTGATGTACCGGTTGCTCAACGAGAATCAGAACGATGTCTCATTCGAGTTCGGGCGGGATATCATCCCCAGGCTGATGAAGGCCGGTGGGCGGGTCTATGCCTATAAATTCTGCGGCTACTGGGGGTATACCAGGACCATCGAGGAATACTGGCAGTCCAACATGGATCTACTGGGCAAGGCGCCGCTCATCGACATGGAGAAATGGGGCTTCAGGACCAACCTCGATCATCGCGGCATCCGCGATTTCCAGCCGGTGGTGGTCGGCGATGACGCCACGGTGCATGACAGCCTGGTGTACAACGGCAGTGTGGTCGACGGCACGGTGCGGCGCTCGATCATCTTCCCCGGCGTCATCGTCGAAAAAGGGGCGGTCATCGAGGATTCGGTTCTGTTCTTCAACAACCACATCGGTCGCAATTGCCGGCTGAGCAAGGTCGTCGCCGACGTCAACAACACCTTCGGCGAAGGGGTGGTGGTGGGCGCCGAGGCCGGGCAGCAGGCGGAGGCGGTAACGGTAGTCGGATGGAACAACATCATTCCCAATCAGGTGGTCATCGGCGAAGGGGCCACAATCTATCCGCTCCTGGGGAGCGGACGGTGGAAGAAGGTGGTTGCAGCGGGGGAGGTGCTCAGATGATTGCAGCAAAGGAAGCCCTGGTTCTCCTGTTGGCAGGCGGTGTCGGCAGTCGGCTCAATATCCTGGTGCAGAATCGGGCCAAACCGGCCGTACCCTTCGGCGGCATCTACCGGATCATCGATTTCAGCATGAGCAACGTGGTCAACTCCGGTCTGAAAAAGGTCGGGGTCCTGACCCAGTACAAACCCCTGTCGCTGATGAGTCACCTCGGCGCCGGCGAGGCCTGGGACCTGACCGGCCGGACCCGCGGGGTCAAGATTCTGCCGCCCCGCACCGGTTCGAAGGACTCCGACTGGTACAAGGGGACGGCCGACGCCATCCGCCGCAATATCGACTTCATCGGCTCGAATCCGACCGACGAGGTGGTGATACTGTCCGGTGACCATATCTATCACATGGATTTCGACGCGATGATCGAATACCACCGGTCGAAGAAGGCCGACGTGACGGTGGCGATGATGGTGGTGCCGAAGAGCCAGATCCATCAGTTCGGGGCCGGGGTCACCGATAACCGCAACCGGATCATCGACTGGGAAGAGAAGCCGAAGGTGCCGCGGACCAACCTGGCGTCGATGGGAATTTATGTCTTCGATCGCCGCTATCTCCTCGACTCTCTGGCCCGGGACAAGAACGGTGTGGATTTCGGCATGCATATCCTGCCCCATGCCATTGCCCATGACAACACCTTTGCCTATCCCTTCTACGGGTACTGGCGTGATGTCGGCACGATCCAGGCCTACTGGGAAGCCAATATGGACATCATCAGGAAGGAGAGCGGCATCTCCCCGGAAAAATGGCGGATACGGACCAATGTCGAGGCCGAGGGGCGGGCCGCCGATCGTCCGCCGGTCCGCTTCGGGGCCGAGGCCCAGGTACAGACCTCGCTGATCTCTTCGGGGTGCACCATCCAGGGAACGGTCATCAACTCCGTGCTGTCGCCAGGCGTTGTCGTGGAAAAGGGGGCGGTCGTCCGGAATTCGATTCTCTTTTCCGACTGTATCGTCAAGAAGAAAGCGGTAGTCGACCTCGCGATCTTCGACAAACAGGTGGAGGTTGGGGAAGGGGTGCACATCGGGGTCGGTGAGGGCCACGATACCCCCAACCGGCAGCACCCGAAGCATCTCTACACCGGGATCACGCTGGTCGGCAAGGGAGTCGGTGTACCGGCCGGGGTCAAGGTCGGCCGCAACTGCGTCATCGATTCCTACTGTCGCCGGGAATCGTTCAGCCGGAAGACGATCGGCACCGGGGAAACCATGTCAAAGGATGGCGAGATCAGCTGAAACCAGGCGCCGGGATGGAAAAATATTGCGGTTTTGCGAAATGAAGGTAATATTCCGCACGTTCCGATCAACTACGCCCTCGTAGCTCAGTGGATAGAGCACAGGATTCCTAATCCTGGTGCCGCAGGTCCGATTCCTGCCGGGGGCACCAATAAAATAAGGGGTTGCAGGGTGTGTCTCTGCAGCTCTTTTCTGTTTTGCGGTCGATTTGTCCAACCATTGTCCAACCTTTTTTCCTTCATACCAGTTTCCCCTTCAGTCGTCCGACCATCCGCAATCCGATCGTCATCATGGTGGCTGGCCTTGAAGCGGTTCCGTCCCCGCCAGGAACCCATGTGTAATCGATCTGTCAGAATCGCCGGCCATCCTTCCTATTTCCCAGGGGGGAGGATATGAAGGACCAGCTTGAGGATTTGATCGATGCTGCCTGTGATCTCTATGGCAACTACAGTATCTATGAAGTGATCGACCTGGTCCGGTCATCCGCCATCGAACGAATGATGGAGATGTACGGGCAGGAAATAGATATGGAGAAGGTAGAGCGGTACTTCTCCATTCTCGATCAGATCTGCGAATGGCGAGACCCGGCGCCGCTGTAGCGCTGAATATATGGCAACGGGCGCCTTCCTGCCAGGAGTGGCGGCCCTGCCCCACAGGGTGACAACTTGGTTGAAAGACCGTGGCCGGTTTTGCCGCAGTGGCCGACTTTCGCCCACCAGAAACAGGAAAGGCCGGGTCCAGATCGCTCTGTCCCGGCCCTTCGGTGATGCGTTTGATAGATTGTATCAGAATTCAATCCATTCTATGGCCTCATCATCACTCAGGGTCCGTCAAAAATTAACCTGAACATTTTATGCCGATTGTATAGTTCCATTCGCCGTGGAACGAAGCTTTTGTCAGGTTGACCGTTTCCAGTTCCTCATCACTAATGCGAATGCCTTTTGGATAAAGGTTGGTGTCCAACTCGGCATTAATGGTCAACCCGCTTTGGGTCGTTGTGCTACCAATCAGATTGACGATGACTTCGTGGCTGATCAATGGTCTGCCCCGCCAGTTCATGCTGATGTGGCTGAACATGCGATGTTCGATCTTATTCCATTTGCTCGTGCCCGGAGGGAAGTGGCAGACCGAAATGCGTAACCCGGTCTCGTTTGCGAATCTTTGCAGTGCCACCTTCCACAGGCGAACCCGATAGCCGTTACTCCCTCCACCATCGGCGGTAATCAAGAGTTCGGCAGCGTCCGGATAGCGCAGCCGCCCCATCTTGTTCCACCAGCGACGGATGCTTTCCACTGCAAATTCGGAAGTGTCGTGATCCGTGCCGACACTGACCCAGCCGACATCGGCATGTTGATCGTACACCCCGTAAGGGTTCGCCTTGCCCAGTTTCGGATCAGGAAAATCATGCCCTTGTACCTGCTCCGGTTCACCCTTCGGTTGCCATTCCTGGCCCCCGTTCGTGAACTCGCCCACCAATTCCTTCTTCTTCGTATCCACCGAAATGACGGGTTGTTTTCGCTGTTGAAAGGCAACCGCCTGCTCATTGATGTAGGCGAACTGCTGGTCTCGATCAGGGTGATTTGCCGAGCCTTCTTTGGTCTTTCGTTTCGCTTGTAAGCTATAACCCAACTCCGCCAACAGGTCGGCAACTTTCTGCCTTCCCACCACATGACCTTGCTCAACAAGCGCAGCAGCGAGTTGTCGGGTGCTTTTACATGTCCAGCGAAGCGGGGACTCCGGGTCACCCCGTGTGACCGGGTCTACCAACAGCTCAAGATCCCGCCGCAACGTGGGGTCGTACTCGTCAATTGGCTTGCGCCCGCCACCCACCGCACGAATTCGTTTCTTCTTCTCCAAACCTTTCGTTTCGCGCAACTCGACAAGGTCTTTTAGCCCTTGATGAATTGTCGTGCGTGACAGCCCTGTCGCCCGTGCAACGAGTGAGATTCCGCTACGACCCAGTACTTGGGCTTCGGCTGCAGCCCAAAGCCGACGAGTTTGTTCGTCAAAGAGAGGCGCAAGTAAATCCAGCTTTTCGCGTACCGATGTTTCTGTGTGAATATCCATCTCCACAGCATAACCGTCAATCCGTGTTTGTTCAAGTTATGTGTGGACAGACACTTACGTTCAATCGCAGGGCCTGCCGGTCATGTTTCACACCGGTTCATCGATTTTCCCGGGGACGCGGATCAAATATGCCGATCCGCTGCTGCTGGATGACGTGGCGGATGAATTTCCGGAGTTGACCATCATCATGGAACACGGCGGACGGCCGTTCTGGTACGACCGGGCCGCCTGGATGATCTCCAGGCACCGCAATGTCCATATCGGTATTGCCGGGATCGCCACGCGGCACCTCCCCCGCTATTTCCCCAATCTCGAAAAGTACGCCGACCGTTTCCTGTTCGGCAGCGACTGGCCGGCGATCCCCCTGGATGAGGAGGGGCTTATCAGCAGGGTGCTGGCGCTGCCCTATTCAGACGACATCAAAGCGAGGATTCTTCACGGAAATGCCGAACGGTTGCTGGGTCGAGCGAAATTCGAAAAAGCAGGAGGAACTTGATTTCCAGGGAGTTTAGAGAGTATCCTGTTATTTCCTCAACAAACGATTAGAACTGCGCAGATGGCTACGCTGTGAAACGATGATCGTGTACGAGAAAATGAAAATTGATGGACTCGTGAAAAGCCTATTTTCGGAAACCTGCGGTAAACAGGCGATGTATCGGTTCAGCACAGCAGGTTCTTCATGGGGGAACGGATGGATCTCAAGGTGTATTGCCCGGAAAAAGTGGTCACTGCCGACGAGGCGCTCTCGAAGATCAAGAACGGCAGCCGTATCTTCATCGGCACTGCCTGCGGCGAACCCCAGCACCTGATTCACTCTATGGTGGGCAGTCCCATCCTCCAGGATGCGGTGATTTATCAGATGCTTTCCATCACCCTGTCGAAGTATGTCGACGATCCCAATTTTTCCCGTCGCTTCGCCCTGAAGTTGTTCTTCATCAGCGCCAGCATGCGTAAGGCGGCCTTCGAGGGCCGGATCGACTACCTGCCGGCCTACCTTTCCCAGATTCCCAACATGTTCGCCAGCCGTCGCATCGGCCTCGATGTGGCCCTGGTCCAGGTAAGCCCGCCCGACCGCTTCGGCTACTGCAGCCTCGGGGTCTCAGTCGATATCACCAAGGCCGGGCTGGACGCGGCGCGGCTGAAGATCGTCCAGGTCAATCCCCGCATGCCCCGCACCTGGGGCGACTGCATCGTTCACGTCGACGACATCGATTATCTCGTCCCCTTCGAGGAACCCCTGGTGGAATCGATTCCGAAGCTGAAGAACCAGGAGGTGATCACCCGCATCGCCTATTACGTCAATCAACTGGTGGAGGACGGGGCGACAATTCAGGTCGGCTTCGGCCACCTGGCCAACGCGATCCTGCCGTTTCTGAAGGACAAGAAGGACCTGGGGGTCCACACCCAGGTGATCACCGACTCGTTTCTGCCGTTGCTGCAAAACAACGTCATCACCAACAAGAAGAAGACCTTGCTGGACGGTCGGGTGGTGGCCTCGCTGTGCATGGGTTCGGAAGAGCTCTACAGGTACGTTCACGACAACCCCCAGTTCTATTTCCGGGCCTCGGATTTCGTCAGCGACCCGGTGGTCATCGCCCGCAACGACAACATGATCTCGATCTCCTCGGCCCTGGAGGTCGATCTCACCGGCCAGGTGTGCAGCGACTCCATGGGCTACCTGTTCTACAGCGGCATCGGCGACCAGGTCGATTTCTTGCGCGGCAGCGCCATGTCCAAAGGGGGCTTTACCATCATCGCCCTGCCGTCCACGGCCCAGGGGGGGAAGGTGTCGCGCATCGTGCCGAGTCTGAGCGAGGGGGCCGGGGTGGCCACCACCCGCGGTGACGTCAATTTCGTGGTCACCGAGTACGGCATAGCCGAACTCAAGGGCAAGAGCATCTACCAGCGGGTGATGGAACTGGCCCAGATCGCCCACCCCAAATTCAGGGAAGAGCTGATCGATGTGGCCAAGAAGCGCCACTACATTTTCGCCGACCAGATGCCGCCGGCCCAGGATGACCTGATCTTCCTCGAAGGTTATAAATCGAGCGTCACGCTGCGCAACGGCAAGGCCATCGATTTCCGGCCGTTGCTGCCGTCGGACGAATTTGCCTATCGCAATTTCTTCTACTCACTGAAAGAGGAAACCATCTTCAAGCGCTTCTTCTATAAACGCAAGCTTTTCTCCCACGAGCATGCCCAGCAGCAGTGGGCCAGCGTCGACTACCACAAGAACATGTCGATCATCGGCCTGGTCCAGAGCGGCGGTTTCCAGGAGATCGTGGCTATCGGCACCTATGCCGACGAAGGGGACACTGGTCGGGCGGAGGTGGCCTTTGTCGTCCGCGAGGATTTCCAGGGCCTGGGAGTCACCTCCCTGATGCTGCCGCTGCTGGAGTCCATTGCCAAGGAAAACAAATTCCGCGGCTTTGTGGCCACTGTGCTGAAGGGCAATCGAGCGATGATGCGGGTCTTCCTGAAGCGATATCCCGACGCCAAGGTCGATACGAGCAGCGGCCTTGACAACACTATCGTCATGGATTTCGACCAACAGCACACGGCACTCCCCACCGCGGCCGATAATACAGACGATTAATTCAGCCGAATATGGAGGCGGGGTCTGGAGCTTGGAGGGCCTTGTCAGTCAAGGGGTTCTGGAGATGGCCTGCAACATTCGACCCGGCCCATATTGATCACGCCTGGCCCGGCCGCCCAGGCATTTCTGGAATGGAGCCGTGTCATCAATCCGACCGACAATACCGATCCAGTGAATGATGCGGTCAAACACTTTCTGATCGCCATCTTTCCCGGCACTCATATCCCCCCCTTGAAGGCAAATTGCTCGGCATTTGCACCGGCGACGGATTTTCGGGTATACAGAGGTAGTATCTGAACTGAAGTTTCCCGTAAAAGTTTCATGCGGCGAGCCTCATAAACGCGACGGCGACGGAATTTTCGATTGGTTTACGCGGAAGTGGGCAAACTAATTGAAAATCCTTGTCCAACGCATCTTGGGCAATCAATCGCCGGACATCGGAAAAGGCGAAATGGTTGCGGCCTTTGACCGCATGCCGCCGAGAAGGCGTTTTGTCGAGGTGGCAGGCATACACCCGGGTGAGCGAGGTGGCCATCATGCAAAGGTTGAGATGGTTTTTCACCGCTATCGGGTTTAGTAACGGCAGGACGGGTGGATAGTTGTGCCTAAAAACATCAAATAAACGGAATGTTGTGACTGAATTCGCAGCTCAATAAAAACCATACGGCCTTTTCGTGGCGAAAATGATTAAAATTTTGATTCCAATGGCATGAAAACCAGTTTTTACTCAATTTTACTGCCCGACCGGGAGCAACTGTGATGGCAAGGATTGCTATTGCCGCATATCCTCTCGCCTCACCACCTCCCCTGTCTTCCGCTGATCGGACACGCTGTGCAAGCGTCTCGACAAATCCACGGGCAATACGGCCGACTACTTTTTCTCTCTTTCTCCCTCTCTTCCTAAAGCTCTCAGCGCATCAAGGTTGGAGCAGATATGCTCAGCAACCGGTTGCAGACCCAAAACCAACAATCATATCAAAAATAGATTTTAGAAAAATATTGTGTAAAATTAAATTGTTGTTGGCATAAAATAGAACATTCCCCGTTCATTTTGGGCATCTCTGCCTTGACTTTGTCGGTTGAATCCAGCAACAATGAATTCATTTGTTTTATCGCGTATGTGAACGACATATAGTCAGGGATCCGGTCAGGCATGACAAGAAAGAAAAAGAATAGACAATCCCCGGGAAAAAGCGAAGTTGTCGAGTTTATAAGGAGACCGGATCTTTCCATCCTCAGCGGCAGTATCCGTTCCATTCCGTTCGCCCTCTGGAAGGAAAATATGCTTTTTGCAGATGCTCCCGACACGGAGCTCAAGCAACTGACCGGTTCCTTCCCCGCCACTTTCCGACAAGAGCATATCACCCACCCCGTCTTTGTTCTGGTCGCTTCCCAGACCGGACATTTCCTCTGCCCCTGTTCGACCAAGGGAACCCCGGGCCAGAACCGTTATATCAGAGAAGGTTGCAGGCTGATCAATGGCAGAGATCATGAGACGGACAAGAGGTCGTATCTGGTCGAGACGTGCTCGTTCACTCTGCCGCTGGACAAGCGATTTTCTCGTAATCTGATCTATCTTGGAGAAGTTCCGGCGTCCTGTATCATCGACAACAGGAGGAAAAGTTGATTCTTCCGGAGCAGTTGATGCAACGCGTCAGAGCTTGGTTGTCCTCTTCTCAGGGCTATGGCGACATTGCGGCTTTTGTAGCGAAAAAAATTGCTGTTTCCTGGTCGGGATCCATGCCATGGCAAGAATATGGCCGGGAGACGCGGCAGTCAGAGCGTGGGAATGCAGCCGAGGAGGCGGTCCATGATTTCCTGGTCTTCCTCCTGGCCGGATTGGAGGACAGCCTGCGACGACAACCAAATCTCGTGCAGATTCTACTGAATGGCAATTTCCGATTGTTCCTCGACCTGCAGTGGAACAGATTCATCTGGGACATCCAGGAAAGGGCAAGGAGCAAACGGGACAACCCGATCGGCTACCTGTATCGCCGTTTTCGAGAAATAGTCAAAAGTGGAGATGAATTCCATAGTGCTACCGGAAATGACGGCTTGCTCTATTTCATGCCCCATGGTGTCGAAGATGAATTGGAGGTTTCATTGCCGAATGGCAATGTCCTGGCGAATGAAACATATACCGACTGGCCGCCGCCACCCGAGAGCCTGGACATCGGGGATGACGGCGACATCCGCGTTACCCGGCAGTGGCTGATCTCGACGGCACATTTTTTCAGGCAACATGCCAACCGGGTCGCCGTTGATGTACGCTGGTTTGCGGTCAAGGAAATTGTCAGGTACCTTGGGACCGTTCACGCCTGGTTGAATAAGCCGCAACTGTTATCCGCTTCCAGCGAAGATCAGGGGGAAAGGACTGTTGCGGATACGCTGACCTCCACCAGCGAAGACAGCGAGACCCGCCTGGCTCGGTTGCAACAGCTGCAGTCCATCGCTCCTCTTGCTGTCCAACTGGTGGATCTGCTGACTCGTGAAGAATGTTGCGTCTTTTATTGGCGATCCCTCGACACCCCCCGTTCCTACCAGGAAATCGCCACAATCCTGGCATTGAAAAGCCATAATCAGGCGTACAGCATTTTCACCAGAGTGATGAAAAAGATCCGGATGTTCTGCAGCACGTGGCCTGGGCCGCCTGTGGAGGATCTGGAGAAGGATGTCGCGGAAGTTTTTATCGAGAGCTTGGTCGGACTGGCCAAAAATAAATGTTCCGGTCCGTAAGAAGATGTAAGGAAATAATGTATGCCATGATCAATTCAAACGCACATCCCACCATCGACCGCGAATCCTGGCAAAGGGCATGGCGGAGCCGGTGCTGCCCTCCGGATCATGTCCTGCGTGCCGCCGGGAAGTCCGCGGATCTCGCTTCTCACCTCGATCTCTGCCCCTGGTGTCGACAGGCAGTTGAGGAACCACCCCTCGGATTTTCCCTCGAACCCAGTTCCCTGGTTCAGGATGCCGCAGTCCATCCGCAAGTCGGCGAGTTGTGGGGAGTGAAACCGAGTCTCGGTGGCTGGGGGGAGAAAGCGAGGTATTATTCGGCACCGGTGGTTCTGGTCGTCGAGGAGACCGGCGACGGTATTGTGTCAGTGATGCAGGTATGCGATGACGAGCATTTCTCGGGGCCGGGGGATGTGTCGCTTCAGCCCGATTGCCACGGGTTCGTTGAGACCTGGAACCGATATTCCCTCTGTGCCGACCATCTTGTCGCCCCTGTCGGCCGGGTTGCCGAAGAAGTGCTGACCGCATGTCGGGAAACAGCCACTGTCGTCGCAGGTGGTGTGATCGAGCAGGGGGCGCTGCTCTGGTTTTTCCGCAACATGGAGGTGGAAACGGGTTTTTTCTTCGCTCGTCAGGCGATGGGCAAAGTGCTGAAAATTGCCGACGGAAACGAGGCGAACGGTGGGACCACTGGTGCCAATTCGGCGCGGGAGTGGCTGCTGGGTCAGCCTCCGGCCGCCGTTCGCCAACAGCTGACGCGACTCGGTCTGCATTGCCGGACCAACGACACGGCGGAAATCACTCTTGCCGACATTCTGGCTTCCACCGTGATCCCCGATGACGCCCTGCCGCTTGCCGCCGCCGATGGGAAAGATACGTTATCGGCGATCATTTTCACCTGCCGATACGGGACGATCAGCGAGTTCGACATCAGTCACTTCGATATCAATCATCTTGATCTTCTCGATTCGACATTGCTGGTCGGCGGTGTCTTCGCCGAAGTCCAACCCGCTTTCGATGAGTTTTTCTGCTGGTTGAAGACTGCAACAGGATTGATGGACCCAATCCCCGGTTCCTGCGGTTCCACAGACTGTATATTCTGGGCGGCCTTCGATATCCGGGACCTGGAAAAACCGCCGGATAAATCCGATATCATTCTGCGTTACATCAGGTACGAGTAAGTGCCGGGTCTGATGTGTTCATGGCAACAGCTGCATAGACTGCTCCTGGATGCACCTCCCCATGCCGAGTCGATCCTCTGTCGCTCCTGTCGTTCACCATTGCCTGACGGGAAAACCTGGCAGCGACTGCTGGCCGCCACCCCCCTCGGGTTGCGAGGATTGTTGCAACGCCACCTGCTCAGTTCGTTGGCCGGGACGCCTGCTCAAGACGTTTGTGAAGCCGAATTCCTGAAATTATTCTCTGCCGTCGCTCCCGAAATAACCATTTCCTCCCTGAGCGGTTCCAATTGGCTGGTCATGCCGCTGCTGACCACCCGGGGTGGATCGGGAGGACGGGTCGTGCATGTCCTCGCCGGACTGGTACCGGGAGAAGATTCTCTGCAGGTGGCGGCCAATTTTTCCCCGACGAGCCTGGAGGCTTTGCAGATCGCCTATACCGCCTATTCCAGTTTGCATCTCCTCCCCGGGAGGACGCTTGTCCTGGTCCCGCTGATGCGGGAGGATTCTCCCCCCATCTCGGGTTGCTCTCTTGCCCTGCCGATAGCACTTGCCCTGTATCTGCTGGATCGGCGATTGTCCTGGCCGGATGGAGTCTTTGCCACCGGGGGCCTGCAGCCAGACGGCAAGGTCGTCGCCGTCGACGGTGTGCCGGAAAAGTGCCGGATCGCCAGGTTCGATGGTGGACATTCGATGTTCGTCGTTCCATCGAACTGGCCGGAGGTCACCGACCCTGTTGTTCCGATTCCCTGCACCAGCCTGGATCAGGCATTGAACGATCTGGAATACCTCCTGATCGACAACAATCCCGAGGTACTGGTGGAATTCCGGCCGTTCCTGGCCAGAGAACGACTGCTGCTTTCCCGGCTGCATGAACTCCCACTGCCCCTGCTGCACCATCCGGACTGCCGGTCGTCACTGCGAAATATCGGTGCTCATCCCGGCGACTTTCTGCACTACGCCGTCAAGGCGTTGCAGCATTGCAGCTTCGATCCTGCCCGGGCCGACTGGCTGGCCGACCTCTACTCGATCGAAACCCTTCAGGAACTCATCGATCATGAGGAGATCGATGCCGTCCAGACAGTGTACGAATGGTGCATCAATCGGATCGCCTTTGCCAACCACATCGGCGACACCTGCAGCGTTGGTCGGTGGAAGGAATTTCAGCAGACCCTCGAAACCCGGGTCACGGCCGATCAGCATCTTACGGCCTGGAACCATTTGTTCGTCGCGGAACGGTTCAATAGATATCATTTTTCCATGGCGATCCCGGATGATATCCAAAGGCTCCTGAGCGAAGAGGAGGCGAGGAACCGTATCGCTCACCGGCCCAACAAACGTCTGGGGGCGATGTACGGTACCCTCAGTCAGAACTGCGGCTTCTGTGGTCCTCAGTGGTTTGCCGGGCTGGAAGAGTATGCCGTGAAGGCTGAGACTTCGTTCGACCGGGAGTACGATTCCGAAAAGCGGCGCCTGTCGCTGTACCGGGTATATGGCCATCTCGATCGCGAGGATTATTCGCAGGCCGGACAGTGGTTGAACCATTATTTGGGGCTTCAACCTGGAGACGGACCGGAACGATGGCTCGAGCAGGCTGTCCATCTGGCTGGCGGCAAACAGGAAGTGCGGCTGTTCTCCCTGGCCTTGATCGTCCGGGCCCTGGCCGATATGAAGATCACCCCTGATACGAAGGATATCCTTGCCTTGACTGCGGAGTTGGGTCAGAGGATACCGCGTCATCTTCAGCATCCCTGGCAGCTCATTCTCCTCAATCTCGCCCGTCTGCTGGGTGAGGCGGGTTTGGTTGCAGAGTGCCGGACGGCCCTGCAGCGGGCGGCCGCGATTTGTCTGGCGGGAGGAGAAACGATGCAGGCGATGGCGCTGCAGGTCTATGCCGAACTGCAGTATCGCAGCCTTATCGACGAGCCGGATTTGCTGGCAGCCGAGGAAGTCCGGCAGCGGGTATTGACGAGTGGATACCTGCATTCTCAACATTTCTCGGGATTACGGGAGAATACTGAGACGGTACGAATGCTGGAACACCTCCACCGGAATCGTTCGACGTTTTTTCCTTTCAGTTATCGATAAAAAAAAAGCGCCCATGTCCAAAAATCGACCGGCCAGCCCGTATAGACAATCAGGACAAGATGAAAACACGATCTGCAAGAGGAGAATATAACAAACATGCCCAGAGTCTTTCTGTTTTTCAACCACACTCTCACGGAGGATCAACGCGAGGCCCTGTCTCGCGAATTGACGGTCACGAAGATCGTCCTGCCGCCGGAAGAACTGAGAAGTCTCTGGGCCGCTATCCCCCCGGACTCTCCGACGCTGAAGGATATTCTCGTCCCTGTTTGCTCGTGGCTGGAAAAACAATCTGCAGCGGGAGATTTTATCCTGATTCAGGGCGAGTTCGGGGCCTGCTACCTGCTGGTTCAGCATGCCTTGCAGCACGGACTGATTCCGATCTATTCCACTACCAGGAGGCAAGCCGAGGAGCGGCACCTGGATGATGGAAGCGTACGGCTCGAACATACATTCAAGCATGTTATTTTCAGGAGATACGGGCAATAATGGCCATTCAACTTCAACAATATGACTTTACGTGCACATGGCAGTCGGAGGTGTATTTGCCGGATTATCTTGGTTCGGCACTTCGTGGAGCTTTCGGATGGGCTTTGAAAAATAGCAGCTGCGCTTTGAAGAATCAGCAATGTTCTACCTGCATTCTTCGCAAAAATTGCGCCTACGCCTGGGTCTTCGAGACCGAACGGTACGCTGACGATGCCGGCCGCAAGGTCAATGCCAGGCCACATCCATTTGTTCTTCAGCCGGGGAAAAATACTAATGGCCTCCGACGCGTCGGTGAACCATGGAGCTTTTCTCTTCTGCTTATCGGACGGGGCATCGATTTCCTGCCCCACGTCGTTTATAGCGTCCAGCAGATGGGTGAGAATGGGAGTCGGTGCCGGAGGCAGGCACGGCCGTGGTCGTTTTTCCCTGGAAAAAATTATGGCCGGCGACGCAACAGTATACGATAGCCACCATGGCGGCATGCTTGACCGCCCGACCGACCCAGTTTCACTGCAGTTGGGTGAACAACCGCAACAACCTGTGAAGGAAATACGTATAACTCTGCAAACCCCTCTCAGGTTGAAGCAGGACAACACGCTGCAACGGGACCTTCCCTTCCATGTGCTCATCCGGGCGGCGCTGCGGCGCATCTCCTCTCTGGAAAAGGCCTACGGCCAAGGTGACCCAACGTTGGACTACAGTGGTCTGGTCCAGATGGCCGAGGAGATCGGAACGACCGAGTCCACGATCCACTGGAAGGAACTGCTCCGTTTCAGTAACCGTCAGGAGAAAAAGGTTTCCCTCGGCGGTATGGCCGGCTTCGTGGAATACCGGGGTGACCTGAACGAATTCGTGCCTCTGCTCGAATACGTTGGACGGGTCAATCTCGGTAAACAGACAGTGTTCGGGTTGGGCAAGATGACGATGGCGTGGCAGTGAAACACATGCTGCAGGTTTTTTCTTCACCACAGATCAGGAGCACTTCATGGCAAAGATTTTCGTGAGTTTTCTCGGCACGGGAGTGCAGCACAAAGATCCCGGTTACGATCGGGCCTCCTATAACTGGCCCGGAAAATCGGTCACAACGGTCACCGCCTGTTTCGCCCAGACTGCCATTCTCAAGTTGCTCGAGGAAAAGGCAGCTGACGAGGGGCCGGTGGACAAGGTTGTCTTTCTATGCACCGAAGAGTCGAAAGAAAAACATCTGGATCTCCTGCGGGAGGAGTTGCGGGAACACCTGGCACAGCCACCGGAACCGGTCGTCCCTGAACCGCTGGTGCCCACGGACATGTCCGCGGCCAACCAGTGGGGGTGGTTCGAGCAACTGCTCAACATAGTCAACGACAACGACACCCTGATCCTCGACTTCACCCACGGCATGCGGGCCGTGCCGATTGTCTTTTCCAGCGCTATCGGCTTTCTGCAGCGCGCAAAAGGAGTTGCCGTGGTTCACGCCCTGTATGCCTGGTACGACGTGGCGAACAGGGACAAGGTGCATCCCATCGTCGACATGCGCGATTTTTATGTGATCAACGATTGGGCCGAGGCCGTGTCCCGGTTGGCCGACGATGCCAATGCCAGAAAAATCGGTGAACTGGCCCGGACCACTCGGATCGAGGCCCTGCAGCCGCTGGCCGATGAAGCACTGATCGAAGCCTTCGAGGAGATGACGGACTGCATCCGCAACGTGGACGTGAACAACATCGGCAAAAAGGTAGGCTTAGCCCTGGACCGGGTCGAACAGGCCCGCAATCGGGTATCCGGCTCTGCTCGGGTGATGCTCGATCTGGTCTGGAACAAATTCAGAACACTGGCAACTGATTACCCTCCCAGCGGCCGTTATGATCGCGCCTATTTCGACAGCCAGTTGGTGATCATCCGTGTCCTGCTTGAACACCGCTTGTTCATGCAGGCCTTCACTGCCATGCGCGAGGTGGTGGGATCGATTGGCATGGCGGGGCTGAGTGGAAAGTACAGCAAGCAAATGAAATGTGGGGATGGCAGGAAATACCGGGGTCGTTTCGCCGAGGTGTTTGTCAACATGATGCAATATACCCCGGAAGATTGGCGATTCAACGGACAAGCCGCAATTGATAAGTTAACGCTTACGCCCTGGTTCGAAACGCTACAGCATGCCGAAGTGGAGCCTAAATTGAGGCAAATCGTAAAACCCCTGGTCGATACAAGGAACGGCTTTGACCACGCGTGGACTGCAAAAGCTGAAGCGCAAAAGGATGTGGCAGAAAAGGGGAACGTATATTTTGCCACATTGGAAACTATCATCACCCAATTAGCCGAGCGGCGGCTGATCTCATGAAACAGGAGGCAAATACGTGATTATCACCAGATACCACAAAACGGAAACGCTGCAACTCACAGTCGAGTTCCTGACGCCGACCTTTCTCGGCGGTGCGGACCAGAACGCCGAGTTGCGGGCGGCACCTTTCAAAAACCTGCTCCGCCAGTGGTGGCGGGTGGCGGTCGGCAGCCGGTTAGCCAACCATACGGCCTTGCTGCAGGCGGAAGGCGACCTGTTCGGCTCGGTGCTGGACGAGAACCAGGCCAGCGCCAGCAGGGTACGACTGGCCCTGACTCCTGTTGAGGGCGCCTTTCTTCTGAGTGAAAAAGGGATTTTTTTCGGAAAGACACCCCATCCCGAAGTGAAGGGCGGCATGGCTGTCGAAAACGCTTTGTACCTGGGCTTTGGCCCCATCACTCTGAAAAATAGCAAACGATACATCGCACCGGGGAGCAAGGCGAACCTCCTTCTTTCGTTTCCCTGCGAAGAAAAGGCACACATGGTCGACCTGCTCCACTACATCGATGCCTTTGGCACTATCGGCTCACGTTCCAGGAACGGCTGGGGGTCCCTCTCTTTGTCGGGGGAGGGTTTTGCAAAAAAGGACGTCCAGACCTTTGCAACGGCCCCTGTCTCCCATTTGGTGAGCGATAAACAGGGCAGACAGTATCCTTCCCTGCTCGGTGCTGACAGCAAGGGCGTTCTCTGCTGGGAGGTCGATGTGCAGAAGGGTGACTGGAAAGCAACCATGCAATCATTGGCCGAGACCTACATGACGCTACGCACGAAGATCAATATCAAGCCGCAGGGTTTAAAGGAAAGGCATCTGCTCGGCTACCCCGTGACAAATCATGCCCTCACTGAGTGGGGCGGCAACAATGGCCGCATGCCCTCGCAGCTGCGGCTCATGGTCAAGCGCAGCCCGGACGATCAGATGGTGGGACGAATCCTCCATCTGCCGCACTGCCTGCCGGAAGACAAACCTTGGAAGAACAATCTGGGGCCCCCATTGGATATCTGGAGGTCGGTCCACGCCCACCTCGACGCCAACAAACACTTCCACCGCTGCGGGGGTACACGATGACACACGACAACTACTGGCAGCACAAACTCTCGCTCTGGCTGCATGACCCGGTGCACAAGATGTTCGACATCCGCCGGCATGAATCCCTGGCCGCCGACCTGGCCAACCTTTTGAACGCGGTCACGCCGGCCAAGGATTCGTACCAGAACGGCGACCGGATCGCTTCGGGACTGACCCGGGCCGCGCTGCCCAAATACAGTGCCGACCCGGCCCAGAACGGCGCGATCGATTTCAGCGCCGACCCGATACTCACCCATCCACTCGTCAAGGGATGCACTCTGCGGCTTGGTATGCAGCAAAAGGAAGTGGGCGCTATCCACGAAGAACTGCGCGAATTGTTGATGAGCGACCTGGGTCTTGGCAAAACCTTTGAGGAACTGCAGGCTATCCCAGAGGAGGACCGGCCTCTGAGCGGCCACTACAACTGGCGGGACACCCCTGAAGAATGGGCGCGGGCGCTCTATCACTACCTTTTCTTCGCTCTGAAAAAACGCCTGCGCCAAAAAGACATCGGCGGTTTGCGCGGTGCATGGGATGTACTTCCAGCCGACTCCCGCATGCCCGACCACCCGCTCTGGCATCACCTGGGCCTGACCTCGGCCATCGGCTCCAGTCTGGCCGCCGATCCGGACAGGGATGTTTCTCTGGCGGTGTTCGCCATCACCCCGGTGCAGCCGTTCATCAGCAAGGCGCGGAAACTTCGCGACCACTGGGTGGGCTCGGTGATCCTCTCCTACCTGGCCTTCGCCGGGATCCGCCAGGTGGCCGAAACCCTCGGGCCGGACCACATCCTCTACCCTTCCCTGCACGATCAGATGCTGGTGGAATCGTGGATCGGCAAGGAGTTCCACTTGGAACGGTTTCTCGAGGAACAGGACGAGGCCCTGCGCCGGCACCGCGCCAACGGCAAGGCCATCGCCTCCTTCCCCAACAAGTTCGTGTTCCTCTGCCCGAACTCCCGGACCGGCGATCTCTGCCGCCGCATCGAGGAAACGGTGCAGCGGGAGTGGCTTCGCCTGGCCCGCCTGGTCAAAGACTACCTCGCCGACCGGTATGCCGGTGGGAGCGTGATGGCCGAGTTGTTCGAACACCAGGTCGGCGACTATTGGCAATTCAGCCACGCCGCCTGCCGTCTGGCCGGGCTGGACGACCGGGCCGCCCTCGACGCGCTGCTGCCTCGGAAAAAGTGGCAGGATGAACACGAGACCATCGCCGCCTTTGCCGGCGGGTACGGTCAGAGCGGCAGGGCGGTCGCCCGCCTGTACGGCGCCTCCCACACCCTGGTGCAATCGGTGCTGGCCGCGGCCAAGCTCAAACCCACACGGGTCCGCCGGCCGCAGCAGGGGGAGAAGTGCCCTCTCTGCGGCGAGCACGAGGTTCTGCACGATTTCAGCCGTGCGGGCAGCACCGGGGCCGCCGAGTACAAGGCCGCGGTGGGCAATTTTTGGCAATCCATCCGCGCGAAGGAGAACAGCGCTGGCAGTTTTGCCCAGGTCGGTGAAAACGAGCGTCTCTGCGCGGTCTGCGCGGTAAAGCGATTCTTGCCTGGGGTGATGAAAAAGAAAACCAACCGGGAGGAGTTGCTTGCCGAGGTGTTCAATAATGCGGACACCTTTCCGGCAACAACGGAGATGGCGGCGCATCGCTACCTGCAGGAACTGACGGGCAAGGTGACGATCAGCAGCAGCGACTACCCGCAGTTGATCGACGCCCTGCACACCTCTGAAATCGACTCGGGAGGTGACGACCAGTCGCGACCAATGCAGACGATCATCGCGGAAGGCAAAGCCAGGGGCGTGCGGTTCACCGATCGCGACAAGTACTATGCGCTCCTGCTCATGGATGGCGACAAGATGGGCGACCTGATCAACGGGGCCACTCTGACCGCCACCTGGTCCGATGTCCTTCATCCCGAATTGATGCATCGTTTCGAGCGTAGGGATTTTCAGCCCGCATCGCCGATTCGCGATCGGTTGGCGACTACCCGTCTGCTCAACCCGGCCCTGCACGCGGCCATCTCCGACGGGCTCAACAGTTTCGCCCGCTACGGTGTGGCCCCCGTGATTCACCGGCTCGGTGGCCGGCTGATCTACGCCGGCGGTGACGACGTCTGCGCAATTCTGCCTCTGGACGCTGTCCTTTCGGCGGCCGATGCCATCCGTCGGGCCTACACCATGGGCTTTGTCCGCTACACGGCCGACGGCGCCGAGGAACTGGATGGGCAAAGCCCGGTCGGCACCGGCAAACTGGGTATGCACCTGGGGGCGGCGCCAGGTATTTCCATATCAGGCGGTATTGTTATCGCTCACCACAAGGCCCCCCTGCGCGAGGTGCTGCGCGACGCCCATGCCGTTCTCGATGGCATTGCCAAGACCAAGGCGGGCCGCAACGCCTTGGCGATCCGTTTGAAAAAACGATCCGGCGGCGATCGCGACCTCTGGTTGAAGTGGGACGAACCGAACCTGTTTGCCCCCCTATCCGCCACGGAGGCACCACCGGAACCTCTGCTCGCCTCGTTCACCCTTCTGATGCAGGGGGTCAGCGATGACCTCATGGGCGGCAGCCTGCTGTACCGGTTGGCCGACTTGGAACAGGCCATTGCCCCGCTGGCCGCCGACGAAGCGAGACTGCTGGTGAACCGGGACAGGGTGGTTGACCTGATTGCCTACGAGGTCGGCCATTCCGGGAAAAAACCGCAGGATGAGAGATTGTTCGCCGGTCGTCTGGCCGGCCTGATGGTCCGCGGCGCGTCGAACCGGCCGGGCTGGTACAACCCCGAGGCCGCGATTGTCGCCCGTTTTCTGGCAGCGCCCGCAACAAGGAGGGAAGCATGAAAATTTGGTACCACCTTACCCCGGCCGATACCCTGTTCTTCCGCGGCGCGGAGCCGCTGGAAGCCGGACAACTGAGCCGGGCCGCCCTGTTTCCGCCTCCGGTCACCGTGCTCCAGGGGGCGATTCGTACCGCCGTGCTCAAGCAGCACGGTATCTCCTTCGCCGCATACAACACGGGGAACTGTCCGGAGGAGGTGACCGCGCTGATCGGCGCTAGCGGTCAACCGGCCCCTTTTCGGGTGACCGCCGTGCTGCTCGCCCGTAAAGAGGTACTCTACGCCCCTTGCCCGGCCAACTGGTTCCTCGAGTCAAATGGACACGCGGGCAGCGACGACGCCCCGGTTGGCTGCACCGTCCTGCGCGCGATGTCGCCTACCAATGCCGCGGACGCCCTGCGGCTGCATTCTTCCGCCGGTGGAGACTTGCCCATGGTGCGCGCCCTCGATCCCCAGTCGCTCGCCGGCTTTTGGCTGCGGCTGGACTGCCTGCGCACGCCGCCCACCACCATCGCTTCGGGTGACCTGCTCGACGGTGCCGACCTGTATGATGTGGAACCCCGCACCGGCATCGCCATGGATGGGAAACGCAAGGTCCTTCAGGGACGGTTGTACTCCGCCGGCCACGTCCGCCTGCGCGACGGTGTGCGCCTGGTCATCGCATTGGATCGCGATCCGGGACTGGCGGACAGCGGCCTGCTCACTCTGGGCGGCGAGAAGCGGGTCTGCGGGTACACCCGCATCGAGGCGCCGCCCCTGCCGGCCAGTGCGGCACCGCTGTACCTGACTCTCGCCCCCGTCGAACTGACCGCCGACCTGCTGCCCAGTGTCTTCGCGGCGGCCAAACCGGTCGCCCTCGCCGGCTGGGACCTGGCCACCGGCTTCCATAAACCCACCACCACCTGGCTGCCCGCCGGAACCGTTTTTAACCGGAACATCAACGATCACTGCCTCCCCCTGGCTCAATAAGGAGAACAACCATGAAGAACAATGCATCCATTCTCTGTCTCTACGCTGTCACCCCCTGTCACGCCGGTAGCGGCGCCTCGGTTGGTGTCGTCGACCTGCCCATCCAGCGTGAACGGCACACCAACTGGCCGGTCATCCAGGCCTCCGGCGTGAAAGGCGCCCTGCGCGCCCACTTCGACCGGTTCAAGGAAGGCATCAAAGAAAAGCCGGCACAACAGACCTTCGACAACCTTGCCGACCTGGTGTTCGGCTCCGAATCCTCCGACCACGCCGGTTCCCTGTCGGTGGGCGACATGAAAATCCTGGCCTTCCCCATGCGATCCAGCGCCGCGCCCTTTGTTTGGATTACCTGTCCGGCAGTACTCAAGCGTTTCAATAAGGACCTCGCCCTTGCCGGCCGCCCTGTCATCGACCTGAACGGTCTCGCCGCCCTCAAGGCCGACCAGGCCCTGTGGATCGAAGGTTCCTGCAAAGAGGGCGACCGCATCCTCCTCGAGGACATGGAGGTGACTGCGGCCGCCGAGATGTCCCTGGGCGACGGTTCATCGTGGTTCAGCGAAACCGAACGGCTGCTGATCGTCCACGACGAAGTCTTCGGCTATGGCGTGTCCCATTGCACCTCGGTCATGGCCCAGATCAAGATCGATCAGAAGACCGGCACCACAGCCAACGGTTCCCTCCGCTACCAGGAGGAATTGCCCGCCGACACCCTGATGTACTCCGTCATCTTCTGGGGTGATTCCCGCGACGCGAAGGAAAGCCTCAAGGCGGACACCATCCGCCGCTACATCCAGGAAGAGGTTGTTGCTGGTCACCTCCAGGTGGGTGGTGACGAGACCCTCGGCCGCGGCATTTTTTCCCTCACCTGGGCCTGAACAAGGAGGCAACCATGCAGACCAAAGAACAGAAACGCTCGGCTTTTGCACTCGTCCAGGTGGAGAAGGTTTTCGGTATCCCGGTGGACAAGGAAACCGCCAATTTCGTCGTCGGTGTGCCGACCATGGTGCTGGCCAACGGCCTGGGCCAGACCCTGGCCTTTTTGCTGTCCAAGCAGAAGGACCAGCACACGAAAACATTCAGCGTAGTGAGAAAATGGCTCGAACAGGAAGTGCCGGGCCTCAAGGGGGGAACTGACCTGGAATTCCTGCAGTCATTCGCCGCCCTCGACCAGGGAATATATCTGCAGGCCCAACAGGAGACCCTGGCACTGCTCCAGTGGCTGAAGCGCTATGTCCGGGCATTCGAGAAAGGTGAGAAGGGAGCGAAAGAATGAAGATTGTACCGATACCCACAGAACAAATGGAACTGCTGGCGCAGGGAAAAGAAGGCAACGCGGCCCTGTTCTTTTCCCGCATGACCAGTTGGAACGGGCTCGGTGCGGGGAAGGGGCTGGAGCCGAAATTCCAGGCAGGGACAGACCACAAAGGCAGGGCGATAATGGATGCCTCCATTGTGGAATTAGGTGATGGGCTCAACCTGCGCCTGCCGTTCAGCCAACCGGTGCTCGCCGCCATCCACGCCCGCCAGACCGCTGTCCTCGCGACTGCGGTGACCCGCGATGTCTTGGTCTGGGAATTCCGTGCCCGCTTGAAGAGTCCCTATGTGTCCGGTCTCGGCTCCGGCCATCCCACCGAAACCGGCATGATTCTCGACCGCAACAGCGGCCTGCCTTATATCCCGGCCAGCGCGGTCAAGGGAGTGCTGCGCCTGGCCTGTGCCCTGCACATCGCGGAAACTGAGCCAGGATCCGTTGTGCCAGACAGGAAAGATTCCGGCCAGGTGGAGATCCGCGACGACCATCCGGTGCTGTGTCGCTACTTTGGCGACACCGACACCGGCAAGCCGGACGGTGTCCGCGGTCAGCTCGTCTTTCTCGACGCTTTTCCGGCCAATGTGCCGACCATCAGGCCTGACATCATGAACCCCCATTTCGGCAGCTACTATGCGGGTAAGCAGGGGCCGCTGGAGACCGAGAACCCCATTCCGGTGAAATTCCTTACCGTCGCTGCCGGCACCGAGTTCATTTTCCGCTGTTTCGTGTCGCCCGTGCCGGGGAACGACCAGGCTGCCCCGGACTCGCTCCTGCGACCGTTCGACGTTACGGACATCCGGACAGTCGCCGCCCTGTTCACCCGCGCCTGTACGCAATTGGGATTTGGCGGTAAAACCTCCATCGGCTACGGACGGTTCGATCAACCCTCCGTTCGTGATACCGCCGCTTTTCTCGAGATGATAGAGAAAGATCTCGAAGCCGAAAAAGAGCGGGACCGATTGCGTCGGCTGGAAGAGGAAGATCGTAAGTTTCCATGGCGCAAGTCCTTGAGAGAGCTTGGAGAGATCGCGGACTGGGGAATGTTACGCCAGAAAGCTCTGGACAATAAGGTTATCGATACCCACAAATCCCAACCTGAAGTAGGGGCGGCGATCAAGGAAATCGCCCTGGAAGTCAGGAAGAAAAACGCGAAAAAATGGGACGCCGAGCGTGATCAATTTATCGCCGAATGGCTGACGGCATCGGGAACTGCTTGGGGCCCCTCTTCTAAGGAGGTGGGTCCCCGACCTCCAATTTCTCTGCCGCTCGACCAGCAGCTCACGGTAGATCGCATAAAAGGTCTCAAGGATTGGGGACAATGGAAAAGTGCGAGTTTGAAAATTTCCGCTTTGCCTCTCGCCGCAGCGGAAGAGCTGTCAAGGCTATTTAGTGCATGGAAGATAGATAAGGCCAACAACGGCGAGAAAAAAAGAGTGGCACGAGAACTTAAAAGTCACCTGAAGACACTTCGCGCCAATACATGAACCTGTCTGTAGGGAAGTGACTATATCCTTGATAGTCGCTTCCCGGACTATGGAAAGTTTGTGTCGAGCAATGATTTGCTGAGGTTGGCCATGGACGACGATCACATCTTCTCCGATGACGAGGCCGAGGAAGTCATCTTCCTCGAGGACGGCGATCCTCCTCGGCCCCCCTCTGCCGGCTGTCTTTCGATGCTCTGTCTGCTGTTCGGCCCCTGCGCCTGGTACGTTATCAGGATGGTCTGCGCCTGAGTCCGCCGGCAGCCCTGATTTTCTTTGTCATCGCAATCGAGCGAGAGCTTCTGTTGCCTGCAAAATACAGTGAGATTTCTCGCTATCGCTCGAAATGACAAAGGGGTAACTCGAAACGACAGATAACTTCATTATCTCCATACCGCCCTTCATCTCCATCCCACCTTTCTCCCCCGTTCTGCCCACCGACAGTTTCGTCGTTCTCCGATCTACGCCTTTGCCGGGAAAATTTTTCATCCTGCCCCAAAAAAGGGCCCTGCCGTCCGTAAAGAGAAATAAGACCACAACAATCAGAGGAGGCAGACATGGAAAACACCGCCCGTAAACTCGAACTCCACACCCCGGCCAAGGTCGTCGGTCACATCAATCTCGCCCCGCAGGCATCTCCGACACCGGAACCGGTGCCGGAACATCCGGAGGTTGACGATTTCCTTGATGGTCGGGTCTCCCCCGACTGGCAGGGGGACCTGGTCCGCAGGGAATACGACAGGACGCTCGCCGAAATCGCCGAACTCCAGGCCGAGAATCGCTGGGAGGACATCGTCGCCCTCTTCCATCCCTGTGAGGAAAAACTCCCTGAGCTGATCGACGCCGGCCTCGATGGGGATGTCCGGGTCAAGGTCTCCTTCGCCCTGTGCAAGACGAAGAGGCATGAGGAGGCTATCGCCAGTCTGCAGAAGGTGGTGGCCAGGGATTCCCGCAACAGCCTCGCCCATTATTCCATCGGCTACGCCGTGCTTGATTTCTTTTTCCAGGCCCGCACCCTTCGCACCATTGTCCCGGTGAAACGCAAAGAAGAGCTGATCGCTCTCGGCCATCGTCATTTCGACAAAGCCATCGCCCTGCGCCCGGAATCGGTGACCTACAACTACCGTCATGCGGTATTGTACAAGGATATCGAGGATAAGCCGAAACCGGCCGTGCCCCTGTTCCGGCAGGCCATCGCCAACTGGCGCGGCCTCAGCGTCGAGGACCAGCAGCGCTGCCACCAGCAGCGGCCGAAGTATATCAAGAGCCTCTACCATCTCGCCTCTTGTCTGCTGAAGCTCGACAAGGCCAGGGAAAGCCTGACGGTGCTCGGGCAGGTACTCGACGAGGACGGCGAGCGGCACCACATGCACCCGCTGTTCAAGCATTTCGCGATGGGCAAGGTTCTTCACGCCCTGGGGCGCTATGACGAGAGTCTCCAGCATCTCGAGACGGCGGCGCACCTCGCCGAACGCGGCCAGGCCACCGATTTCGTCTGGGAACTGGCGGCGCGGGGCGCCCTCTGCCTCGGCAAACTGGACAGGGCCACGGCCTGCATCAACAGGATCGAGCCATCCCGCCGCCGCGCCTACGTCCGCTGGACCGAAGCCGATATTCTTTTTGCCCTCGGCCGGCGCAAGGAGGCCCTGAAGGTTCTCGAACAGAGCGCCTCGGTCGACCGGAGAACCCGGCACAAGGCGCTGATGCGGATCTGCCGGATTCAGCTGTCGTTGGGGGAACTGACCCGGGCCCTGGAGGCCACCCGTGCCGCCGTCCGCTTTTGTGTCGATTCCTTCGGCAATCCGCCCAAGGAAGGGCGTTTCTGGGAGGCCGTCTGTCTCTACCGGTTGGGGCGCCACGGCGAGGCCCTGCCGATCGTCGAGGAACTCGAGAGGCAGCAGTACCACTGTCCCCAGTTCGCCCGTCTCGGCCACCTGGTCCGCAACCCGCAGGCCGTCGCCGGGCCGTCCGGGCAGACCGGCGGCAGTCGGCCGCCGGCGGCGATGCAGGCCCTGCTGTGAGGTGATGTCATGACTGTCCAGGCCGTTTCGCAGGAAAAACAAGGCCGCCCGGTCCAGGACTACCGTCTTCTGTTGAAGAGCCTGGACAATGCCGCCTTCGACGAGGAGGGGACCCGCTTTGTCGCCCGGTCCCTGTCGTCGGGGATCTTCTGGCAGACCTTCAGTGACGGGGAGATCCTCGGTCTGGCCTCGGTGGCGCAGCAGCACGGGCTGATCGACAAGGGGCTGGAGATCCTCGAGTGGCTGACTGATCAGCGGCCGGAATATGAGCAGGGCTGGCTGGCCCGCCTGGAACTGCTGCATCTTCTCGGCCGCCAGGCGGAAGTGGCGACGGTGTTCGCCCGCCTTCCCCGCCACTTTCCCGCCGAAAAGGTCGCGGAGTGGAAAGGTCGGTTCATGGCCGACGGCGGATTGGCTGATCCCGGCGACCGCAAGGAAGCGGTCCTCGACCCCTTCGTCAGGTTTCGTCGTGACCAGGATGATATCACCCTGTTCATGCGGCTCTTCCGCGGCCGGGAGGATGCCTTCGCCCGCCAGTGGGCCGACCGGGAGCAGGGGAAGCAGGGGTATGTCCCGGTGCCGCGGCCGATGCTTGCCGAGGATGTCCGGGAACACCTTCAGGGACGGAAAACCTACGGGATCTACCTGCTCACCGGCGACAGCATGGCCTGGACCGGAGTCATCGACGTTGACCTGATCCAGCGCCTCCGCGACCGGGAGGAGGCGAAAAAGGAGCGCGAGGCGATCCGCCGCGAGGCCATCTATGTCTTCCGCCGCATCAAGGAACTGGCGGCCAAGGCAGGCCTGACCTGCATTCCCGAGGTCAGTGGAGGCAAGGGCTACCATTACTGGTTCCCCGCCGAGGAACCGGTCGAGGCCGGGACGATGAAGACCGCGCTGCAGGCGCTGGCCCGCGAGATTGCCGGGGATATCAAATGCTTTGCCCTCGAGATCTTTCCGAAACAGGACGCACTGAAAGGCAAGGGCTACGGCAACCTCGTCAAACTGCCGCTCGGCGTCCACCGCCGGACGGGCGGGAAATCCGGTTTCATCCCGGTGCCGATGGATAAGCCGGACCAGCAGTTCGCGTTTCTTCGAACGATCAGCCCCGCACCGGCCGAGAACTTCCGTAAACTGGCCGCCGGTCAGGGTAAGGCCGAGGTCATCGTCCACCCCCGGCAATCGGAGTGGGCGGAGAAATACCCGGAACTGGCTGTCCTGTCCTCCCGCTGCGCCCCTCTCGGTCAGATCATTGCGGTGGTCCGGGCCAACAGGGAGCTTTCCCTGCGCGAGGAGAAGGTCCTGCTCGGGGTCCTCGCCCATCACCCTCGGGGTCGTCTGCTGCTGCATCATCTGTTTTCGCGATTGCCGGAATACAACCGGCCCCTTCTCGACTACAAGATCAGCCGCATCAGAGGAGCCGTTCTTGGTTGCAAGCGTATTCACAGCCTTCTCGAGGGGCAGGTCAACGATCTTCCCTGCGTCTTCGAGCAGGTCAGCGGTTACCCCCATCCCTTGCTGCATCTGCCTGATTTTCGTGAGCAGCCTGTGCCGGTTTCTGAGCGGGTGGTCAACCTGCAGGACGCCCTGCTCAACCTGAAGACGGCGATAGAGCAGATTCAGCGCTTCCTGTGAGCTGAATGCCCATGGATTCCCTCTATATCCTCGAGTCGGGAGCCTATCTGCGCAAGGACGGTGACACCTTGCGTATCGTTCGTGACGGCCGGGTCATCGACACCATTCCCGCCGCCGGTCTGACCCAGCTCGCCCTTGCCGGTCGTTCCTCGATCAGCGGCGCGGTCCTTGATTTTCTGATCCACAACCGGATCGATACCGTCTTCCTGTCGCTCGACGGTCGCTTCCGGGCCAGGTTGCTCCTGGATGAAGCCGGCCACGTGGCCCTGCGCCAGAAGCAGTACACGCGCCTGGCTGATCCGGCTTTCGCCCTCCGCACCGCCGCGGCCATAGTCATCGACAAGTTGGAGAACCAGGCCCGCCTGCTCTTTCGTCGGGCCGGGCAACTGCAGATTGCCGAATTGCGCACTGTCGCGGTCCAGATCAAGGCGCTCCGCGACCGGGCCGCGATCGTCAAAAATCTCGATGAACTGCGTGGAGTCGAGGGCTATGGCTCACGCCTGTTTTACAGCGTCTTCGGACTTCTCATCCGTAACGCCGATTTTGCGTTCACCGGCCGTAATCGACGGCCGCCGCGGGATCCGGTCAATGGCATGCTCTCCTTTGTCTATATGCTCTTCACCAACGAGGTCCTCAACGGCCTGAAATCCTGCGGACTCGATCCCTACCTGGGGACCCTCCATGAAATAGCCCCGGGGAGGCCCAGTCTTGCCTGCGATCTGGTCGAGGAGTGGCGGGTGTTCGCCGAACGACTGGTGCTGACCCTGATCAACCGCAAGGCGGTCAATTCTGGTGATTTCGTTTACCGCAACAAGCAGGAACAGCAGGATGGGGGACTGCCGGTCGAGATGAAGCCGGGGATCGCCCGCGCCCTGATCGCCGCCTATCGAACCCAACTCGATGCCCGGCTGCAGTACCAGCCGACAGGCCAGCAGACCTCTGTGCGCTGGATCATTCACAGCCAGTGCCGCCGGTTTGCCGATTCTCTGGAAAATGAAGGGGTGCTGTACAAACCGTTCAGCATCCCTCGCTAAGCTTGCTTCTCTGGTGCATGACCGTGTTGTATGTTATAACCTTCGATATAAGCGATGATCGAGATCGTTACCGGGCAGTCAAGGTTCTCAAAGGGGTCGGGATCAGGGTGCAGAAATCGGTCTTTGAGTGCGATCTCAGCGAGCATGGCCTGCTCAACGTTCAGTCAAAACTGGAAAAAATCATCGATCATGGCTCCGATTCGGTCCGTTATTATCGGTTGTGTCGGGCATGTGTCGGAGAGGTGGAGTGGCAGGGGCCCGGTTCCCCGCCAACTACTGAATCTTTTAAGGTTGTTTGAGGTTGTCATGGCGAATCGATGCCCGAATCGGAAAATATCATGGAAATACGGTAGGGTAGTCACTCGTGCCGCTTCAATTCCAGGAGAGGCTTATTTTCCGATAGGCGTTTTTGCCGTGATGCCCGAATGTGCATGGTACAGCAATCCGAAATTGCAGGGATTTCCAAGGTAGGACCCGGAACGAATGCCCCGATCAGAGGGGATTGAGACGGACAACCCTTGCGAGTTGTTCCGGCCTTGCGGTGGCCCCGGAACGAATGCCCCGATCAGAGGGGATTGAGACATGAGCTTGCCCCAGGTAGTCCAGCTGTGGCCGGACACCCGGAACGAATGCCCCGATCAGAGGGGATTGAGACACACCTAGACACTCACGCAAAGGGGGAGGGGTAAAAGCCCGGAACGAATGCCCCGATCAGAGGGGATTGAGACATCAACTCTTTTAATCTTTTTATCGTTACAATTTTTTCCCCGGAACGAATGCCCCGATCAGAGGGGATTGAGACTGAAGCCATTTTCATTTGTCCAGGCCAGCAACTTTTCCCGGAACGAATGCCCCGATCAGAGGGGATTGAGACTGACGACGCTTGGACACTCATGTAAAGGCGTGAGTGGTAAACGCCCGGAACGAATGCCCCGATCAGAGGGGATTGAGACATCAACTCTGTTGATCTATCTATCGTTACAATTTTATCCCGGAACGAATGCCCCGATCAGAGGGGATTGAGACTGAAGCCATTTTCATTTGTCCAGGCCAGCAACTTTTCCCGGAACGAATGCCCCGATCAGAGGGGATTGAGACTGAAGAGGATAGGACCTAATTTAGTCTTAAGTGGTCTCCCGGAACGAATGCCCCGATCAGAGGGGATTGAGACTCAAGAGATATTTTCTACCTTGTTTCATTTTCCTAACCCGGAACGAATGCCCCGATCAGAGGGGATTGAGACGTGTCCTCCGTTTGGTTTGATTTGTTCAAACTATATCCCGGAACGAATGCCCCGATCAGAGGGGATTGAGACCAAAGTGTGTTCAATCGTCTTTCCCGTTACTGGTACCCCGGAACGAATGCCCCGATCAGAGGGGATTGAGACTTCACAGTTACAATCTGTTCAAATCTATGAGCACAGCCCGGAACGAATGCCCCGATCAGAGGGGATTGAGACTTCAATTCAAAAATGCTACGGCCCCCGCAAGCTTTGCCCGGAACGAATGCCCCGATCAGAGGGGATTGAGACCTTCGAGCAGGTTATTTATTTACAGTGGGTTAAATCACCCGGAACGAATGCCCCGATCAGAGGGGATTGAGACTGATAAAACTCCTTTATGATGGTGGTTGTTCAGACTGCCCGGAACGAATGCCCCGATCAGAGGGGATTGAGACTTGATAACACTCCATTACTGACTGGTGGTTGTTCAGACTGCCCGGAACGAATGCCCCGATCAGAGGGGATTGAGACTTTTGAAGACAAGCATGCAGGCAGCCTTTTTCCCTTGCCCCGGAACGAATGCCCCGATCAGAGGGGATTGAGACATGACGTCATCAGCATTGCTGAACTCGCCATTGTCGTCCCGGAACGAATGCCCCGATCAGAGGGGATTGAGACTTTCCGTCTCAAGACTATCTAAAATCTCAAAAATACTCCCGGAACGAATGCCCCGATCAGAGGGGATTGAGACAGTAGGAGCCAATTAGGATGGCCTTATCCGTGTCACCCGGAACGAATGCCCCGATCAGAGGGGATTGAGACTTTAGCCATAATCTTACCTCTTTTCAGTCTTGTGGACCCGGAACGAATGCCCCGATCAGAGGGGATTGAGACTTCCATTCCTTCGGTGAAATGCCATGAAAAAACTGGCCCGGAACGAATGCCCCGATCAGAGGGGATTGAGACTTGTGGGAGAACTTCTGATCTTAACAGAGTATCTTCCCGGAACGAATGCCCCGATCAGAGGGGATTGAGACATACTTTGTGGAGGCATCCCCTGAATTAAACAGATTACCCGGAACGAATGCCCCGATCAGAGGGGATTGAGACCAACTGATGATCGTTGATTTCGTAATGGCCATGGTGCCCGGAACGAATGCCCCGATCAGAGGGGATTGAGACTTGAAGACAAAAACAAATCGATCTCGCTCTGACATCATCCCGGAACGAATGCCCCGATCAGAGGGGATTGAGACTCGGTGACCGTGACAGCCTTGTTCTGGATCAGGTGGCCCGGAACGAATGCCCCGATCAGAGGGGATTGAGACACCATCAGGATACGTACATCATCCTTGATGGAAGTCCCGGAACGAATGCCCCGATCAGAGGGGATTGAGACACTGTCTGTTTGCCCTTACCTATCTTGTAAAAGTTGACCCGGAACGAATGCCCCGATCAGAGGGGATTGAGACACCTTGAAATTGAAAAAAGCTTGTCAATCACTATCCCGGAACGAATGCCCCGATCAGAGGGGATTGAGACAGACATTGTCATTGTAATGATCCTCTTTAATAGTGACCCGGAACGAATGCCCCGATCAGAGGGGATTGAGACTTATTGACTTTGCAGAGATCATGAAACATGCAAGCACCCGGAACGAATGCCCCGATCAGAGGGGATTGAGACAACATCACGTGAAATCCTCCTAAAAAACTTATCTAACCCGGAACGAATGCCCCGATCAGAGGGGATTGAGACTTCCACAATTGAGCACATTGTTAGCATACGTAAACACCCGGAACGAATGCCCCGATCAGAGGGGATTGAGACCACATGAAAGCCTAGTCCACGGTCTGTTATATAGTGACTCCCGGAACGAATGCCCCGATCAGAGGGGATTGAGACGCGTTGATGGGTACGAATGCTGCTGCCTTGGTGACCCCGGAACGAATGCCCCGATCAGAGGGGATTGAGACACATACAGGCAACGTACAGATTCAAAACTCGATCTTGCCCGGAACGAATGCCCCGATCAGAGGGGATTGAGACCATCGTCAAAGTCCAGGGGGCAGACCTCAAAAAAATCCCGGAACGAATGCCCCGATCAGAGGGGATTGAGACTCAGCTCTCTTTCCTCATCTTCTGTTAATCTTATTGTCCCGGAACGAATGCCCCGATCAGAGGGGATTGAGACGTTTGAAGCCCCTCAAAGCACAGAACTTTTCGAGACGCCCGGAACGAATGCCCCGATCAGAGGGGATTGAGACAGATTGAACTTCTTCTATAATGACATTAATACCTTTCACCCGGAACGAATGCCCCGATCAGAGGGGATTGAGACATAAAAGTAATCTCGCGGTCGAACTTTTCCAGTCCATCCCGGAACGAATGCCCCGATCAGAGGGGATTGAGACCGCATCGGCGAAGTACTCAAGGAACTCTGCGTCGAGCCCGGAACGAATGCCCCGATCAGAGGGGATTGAGACCTAGAATGTTTAATCGTCTTTGGCATCATCGTGGTGCCCGGAACGAATGCCCCGATCAGAGGGGATTGAGACTCAAAAGGAGCTTCGAAAAAATTTGTTTTTTGAATTTCCCGGAACGAATGCCCCGATCAGAGGGGATTGAGACTTTAAGCGATCGCAACTCGCCCAGGGCGAATGTAACCCGGAACGAATGCCCCGATCAGAGGGGATTGAGACTTTTCAGACATGAACAGAAAAGACTTGCATATATTTCCCGGAACGAATGCCCCGATCAGAGGGGATTGAGACTTTTCCATACCTCTTATATAACAAAATTAGTTATAGCCCGGAACGAATGCCCCGATCAGAGGGGATTGAGACACCCTTGCTTACATATTCATTCATAGCCCAGACCGTACCCGGAACGAATGCCCCGATCAGAGGGGATTGAGACACTCTGCCATCTGGACAGCCGGGCGTTGGATATTGGCCCCGGAACGAATGCCCCGATCAGAGGGGATTGAGACAAACATAACTTTGAAAAAACGGGGTTTTTAACGCGGCCCCGGAACGAATGCCCCGATCAGAGGGGATTGAGACCTACCTTGAATAGGCTGTATTCATCGCTAGAGATGACCCGGAACGAATGCCCCGATCAGAGGGGATTGAGACAATAACTCGCGATCTTCGCATGGAATGCGGATCATCCCCGGAACGAATGCCCCGATCAGAGGGGATTGAGACCGTAATCGAGGAACATTTCCTCGAGATTGGCGATAACCCGGAACGAATGCCCCGATCAGAGGGGATTGAGACATATTCTAATATCGAGAGAGGAGAGCAAAGCATTTCACCCGGAACGAATGCCCCGATCAGAGGGGATTGAGACTCGATTGCATCTTTTCTTTCAAGATCAGCTAAAACTATCCCGGAACGAATGCCCCGATCAGAGGGGATTGAGACTTCCATGGTTTCTCCAATGTTTTTTTTTACGGTTAGCCCGGAACGAATGCCCCGATCAGAGGGGATTGAGACAGAGTTGACGTATTAGTTGCAAGGGATGCGACATCACCCGGAACGAATGCCCCGATCAGAGGGGATTGAGACATATACAGTCCGTTTTTCGGATTTTCCATGGTTTCTCCCGGAACGAATGCCCCGATCAGAGGGGATTGAGACTTCCGAACGCTACTACTTGCGAGGGGCATGATATATCCCGGAACGAATGCCCCGATCAGAGGGGATTGAGACGATTCCGAAAAGATAATATTTTTCAACGACTTATGGGCCCGGAACGAATGCCCCGATCAGAGGGGATTGAGACGCACGGGGTTGCCTTGTTTCGATTGCCGCTGCATGTGCCCGGAACGAATGCCCCGATCAGAGGGGATTGAGACCGTTTAGGAGATGCCGCTTGATATCTACAAACTTGACCCGGAACGAATGCCCCGATCAGAGGGGATTGAGACTGAAGACCATGGCTTTTTCCTTGTCAGACCACATACTCCCGGAACGAATGCCCCGATCAGAGGGGATTGAGACTGTAAGGGGGAAAGGTTTTAGCTATCTCATCAGAGCCCGGAACGAATGCCCCGATCAGAGGGGATTGAGACGGCTGGGAGTCACTGGGGGGTTACTTCCTTGATTGAGCCCGGAACGAATGCCCCGATCAGAGGGGATTGAGACTGACTGACAGGAGCGACTATTGATCCTGTACCTTTCCCGGAACGAATGCCCCGATCAGAGGGGATTGAGACTCTCTCATGGTCTGCTCCAATGTCTCCCGCTGACAAGGCCCGGAACGAATGCCCCGATCAGAGGGGATTGAGACACATTCTTCTTTGGTCATCTTGGCACCTCCAGTTTGTCCCGGAACGAATGCCCCGATCAGAGGGGATTGAGACTCTTTGGTGACACCCAGTGCATTCGCTGCATCAATCCCCGGAACGAATGCCCCGATCAGAGGGGATTGAGACCCCATCCGATGGACGGGGCGTACCCACGGACCCATACCCGGAACGAATGCCCCGATCAGAGGGGATTGAGACTTTCTATTTTCACTTCCGATCCTCCACCTTGAAGAACTCCCGGAACGAATGCCCCGATCAGAGGGGATTGAGACTGTGATGAACCTCAAACCCTTCTGGCACTGCACCGTTCCCGGAACGAATGCCCCGATCAGAGGGGATTGAGACGCCACTAATAGAACAAAAAGAACCATAATGTTTATCCCGGAACGAATGCCCCGATCAGAGGGGATTGAGACTTCTTTTTGATGTAACAGCCACTGAAGATATTATAGCCCGGAACGAATGCCCCGATCAGAGGGGATTGAGACTTAAGTTCCTCTTAGTTAGTGGTTTTTCTCTGTCATCCCGGAACGAATGCCCCGATCAGAGGGGATTGAGACGTAGGGTTTCAGACAGCACCATGTCTTTCCGTCACGCCCGGAACGAATGCCCCGATCAGAGGGGATTGAGACTTACATTTACTTTCCATGTGTTTATCTCCTTTTTAGTTCCCGGAACGAATGCCCCGATCAGAGGGGATTGAGACAGCCCGTAGCTCTCACAATGCCGCATGTCCCAGTTGCCCCGGAACGAATGCCCCGATCAGAGGGGATTGAGACCATAGGGTTCTTTGTCGAGACCGTACTGTCCTGATACCCGGAACGAATGCCCCGATCAGAGGGGATTGAGACATAAATGACACGGCCGACAATGGCTTTGAGCGTAACATCCCGGAACGAATGCCCCGATCAGAGGGGATTGAGACTGCTGCATGCAACCAGTAGTGGGATCTTAAGCAATGCCCCGGAACGAATGCCCCGATCAGAGGGGATTGAGACGGCTGGGAGTCAC
>NZ_JBSHXH010000008.1:0-705678 GCF_053613775.1 Desulfoprunum sp. | reverse complement strand
ATTCAGCATCCAAAGAGACATCCGAGGCAACCATGAATGCCGGCCATTTACCCTCGAACAGCAGACGCAATGCCTCCGTCGCAGTAACGCTCTGTTTTCTGCAGGTTGTCAAGTAACTGCGGATGCGACAGAATACCTTGGCGCCGTCCATCGAACGGAAACAGCCCGACACCTTTTGCTGGACCTTGATCATGCGAAGATCATTTTCTGCCTGGTTGTTGGAAAAGGGCACGAGTGGGTCGATCATGAATCGGAGCACGGCATCCTCAAATTTTCCGAGCCTCTCCAGGAGATTTCTCGCTTTTGATCTGGCAATCCTTCCCGGTTTCAGGTGGTATGTCTTTTTCTTCGGCTCAGGGCACTCGATTTCGGCTTCGGTCAACACTTCCCGGTATCGCTGCCGAAACAGCTCGGCGCCAGGCGGGTCGAGAGAGCCACCGGCTTCATCCACCGCTCGGTTGATTTCGAGGAGGAGATCACTCATCTGCTTGGCCCATTTCTGCCCATCCTGTTCCGCAGCTCTTTCCAGTTCCCGGAGATGATGGGCATTACACAAGGCGTGGGCCGCACCATAGTTGAAGTAGGGCTTCCAGTGGTCATGGCAGAGTATGCCCTGGTAGCCGAAGAGGATTCCGATTTCGTCAAGGGCTTCTCCGCCGCGTTTCTGATGCGGGTAAAAATAGCTGTAGCTGTCGGTCGAGGTGTTGTGCAGCCAATATCGGCTGCTGTTGACATTGACTCCGGTTTCATCGAGATGGACCAGGGGGGAGATGGCCAACCGATTCTTGACCCACGTATCGAACAACTCCAGCCGCTCGAAGGCGTCCCTGTTGAAGTTGACGATGGAGCCGGCACTGATCGGGATCTGCAGCTGATCGGCGAATTGCTCCTCGATACGATTGTACGGAATCATCTGGTACTGTGACATGTAAACCGAGTTGATTTTGATCCCGATGCCATACTGAATCGGCCGCGTAACGCCTTCCGGAAAAGGTGCGACATGCTTTTTTCCCGTTTTGGTCGACAAGGATTTCCGCCTGCCATTCGGTGACAACGATGCCGATATCCAGATCGATAACCTGCCTGGCCTCATGGCCGCCACTCTTGTACTCTCCCGGCGGCAGGAGATCCCTGTCTATCGGGATGGGCTTGACGATATCGGGATCGCTGAACTGTTGCAGGGTCTTGCCGACATGGCCATGCTGCCCGCCTGGTTTTCGTCCACCGGCGGTTTTCCGCTCTTTTTTCCGGAACGGGTCCGCCGCGGGCGGTTTGCTGCTGTTCCGACTGTTGAGTCCAAGACGGTTGACCAGGATGGAGGCGGTTCTGCCGTCCCACAACTCCGCCAGGGCGAAGGCCAAGATACCCATCCCCGCTGTCATCTCGACCAAAGGGAGAGATCTCAAACCGACCTGGGAACATCCACCGCAAGGAAAAGTGAGATTTCTCGCTGGCGCTCAATGAGGCAACACATTCATCCCCTTATCTCGATCCTCATCGCCTCTGCCAATACGTCGGCCTACGATGCTGATGGGCTACCGCGATAATGAAAACATGATTCTTTTCTATAGAATAAAGGAGCTTATAGGGAAACATGTGGAGCAAACCTTTTCGAATTTCACCTCGTTCAATCGACCACGCCGTGGGAAATTCCGCGATCCGTCTGGCGGCTTTTCCGACTTCATCCTTGAACTTTGAACCAAGTCCAGGAACTTGGAGGTCATAGAAACTACAGGCATCATCCAGTTCCAACTTGGCAAGTTCAGAAAAAATGACCTTCATTTCAGTGGATTGAAGATTTGTTCCATTGGGATACCTTTGAGTTTCCCATCTCTATAGGCTTCCAATCTCCTTTCGGCTTCGTCCGCCCATATCTTATCCAATTCAGAGTCAGGTTCATCCAGGCTTTTCAGTAAACCTTCAACGACAATAAACTTTTCCGCCGGCTCAAGGTTTAAGGCCTCTTTCAGTATGTCTTTGCCACGCATGACCTCCTCCCTCCCGTTATTCTATGATTTGTCCATCAATCCCTCGGAATTGAAATCATATCATAAAGTGTGATGCCTGGTGAATACTATTATCTCTCGAGGTGGGGCGTCAAGTGAATCTCGACCTTCCCCCGCCTCGTCGCCCTTTCCCCCGCTGTCATCTCGACCTTCCCCCGCTGTCATCTCGACCGAAGGGAGAGATCTCATGCAGCCATCATCCGCTCCGAGAAAGGCATCCTCGGCAACACGAGATTTCTCGCTTCGCTTCGAAATGACGGCGGGGGAGGCTTAAATGACAGCGGGGGAGGCGAGGACGGCGGTGTTTTGCCTGCCGCGCGTTGCATTAACCGATATAGTTAATTTAAATTTGTCAAAATTAACTGGAAACGTTAATATATGTTTATGGAAAAGAGAAAACCACACTACAAACTGACTGACATTAAAGCGATAGTTGCCAAAATCGGCAAACTTGCATTTACCCATACGGCGCAGATTAACAGCGCTGCTATGGGGTCTTACCGGTGATGAGCCTACTGATGTCATCTTTTCTCTTTCTCGAAGCATGTTTTACAAATCGATGACCACGATCCACGACGCCACTCTGTGGCAGGACGTGTATCATGCCCCCTGCCCGAACGGCAAAACTGCCTACATCAAGGTCACCCTGCGCGAAGGTGCGGTGGTTATTCAGTTTAAGGAGAAATAAGCAATGGAAACTATAGAAAAAAGACAGTGCGGTTCTTGTGGCGGTCGTAATATGGTGATGGATACTCGAGACAAGGAGATCCCATACAAAGGCGAAATCATCACAATCATGTCCTTCCCCGGCTGGTATTGTCCTGATTGTGGCGAAAGCGAATCCATTTGTGGTGAGGATGCGGAAAGCTTCTCCAAAAAAATTGAAGCGGCCATGAAAGAAATCGACACCAGACAGGCGCTGGAATTGCGAGCCATCCGCAAACGTCTTGGCCTCAATCAATCGGAAGCGGCCGATATTTTCGGCGGCGGGGTCAATGCCTTTTCCGAATACGAACGCGGCGTCAGGCAACCGGCCAAATCGACCGTCCTGCTGCTGAAGTTGCTCGATCAGCATCCCGACCTCCTCCCGGAGGTGCTGACGGCGGGCAGGACGAAAAAAATCCACCGCTCGACGAGACAGCGCAAAACTCGGCCGGCCGGAGAATGATTTCACCACTGTCATCGCGACCTTCCCCCGCTGTCATCTCGAACGCAGTGAGAGATCTCATGCAGCCATCAACCGCCACAAGAAAGGCATCCTCGGAAACACGAGATTTCTCGCTTCGCTTCGAAATGACTGCGGGGGGCAGCATCTCGACCATCGCCCTATCGGGAACGACGAGATTTATCGCTACCGCTCGAAACAGGGATCCACTCGAAAACAAGCATGGAACATAAGAGCAACGAAACTCCAATTACGATATCAACAAGCTGAATACCGAAATTGAGCTTGGTACGACGAAACACCCCTCTCCTTCCTTCTGAACTATCCTCCCAACCCCCTCCCAATTCATCATTTTCATCGCCACATTAGCTTTTCTTTAACATCCAACAATCTAATTATACACACTTTTCACAAGATAGAGCAAATCGGGTCGCCAATTAATCCATACAGGAATGGAATTTGCTAGAGGTCGTTACTGATACTCATAAACATCCGGAAAATCAGGCCAAGCAAAGGTGTCCGCTCCAGTTCCCCTTGAAAAATTGCCTGCACTTCCGGTCCCGTCTTTCAGGATGGGATAACATCACCTCCAAGCAAACGAACCTATCATGGCAAATACGGCACAAGTTAACACCACATTCAAAATTGAGCGAAGATTCGGATTCTTCAACGCAGCGTTTACCATCGCCTTCTGTATCGCGATGGTCTGCCTCTTCGCAACGACCGATACGTTTGCCAAGGATTATTCGTTCACCTGGTCCGCCAATCCCGAGCCAGTCGAAGGCTACAAGCTCTACTACAAGAAAGGCGGGGAACCGGTGGCCCCCTTTGACGGAACAGGCGCAATCCAGGGTCCTTCACCGATTACCATTGGAAAGCTAACCACCACCTTCACGATCAGCGGCCTGGATGAGAACACGACTTATTACTTCGCCCTGACTGCCGTCAATGGCACTGAAGAAAGCGGCTATTCCAACATCGTCGCCGTGAATGCGACAAGCACCGATACCACCTTACCGACACCGGTTCTGCTGACCGCGGTGATCACCACACCAAGTCAGACCGGTGTGGCACCATTCATCCTCACCTTCGATGGTACCCAATCGACCGGCTCCATCACCAGTTACGCATGGTCTTTCGGGGACGGCAATACAGCGATCGGCGCAACCGCAACCCATACCTACCAGGCCGCAGGCACATACACGGCAACCCTGGCTGTAAAAGATGCAAGTGGACTGATACAACAGAGCAGCGTATCAATAACCGTCACTGCCACAACGACATCCCCGACCGTTCCCGCTGTCCCGCCGACTGCCGTCGGAACGGCATCAGTCACTGTCGGCGAGGCACCACTCTCCGTGAATTTTGACGGCAGCGGTTCGAGCAGTGCGCAACCACCCATGGTCTCCTATTCCTGGGACTTCGGCGATGGTTCACATGCCGAGGGAGACATAGTTGAGCACACATTCACCACAGCGGGAGAATACACGACCATTTTGACTGTCACCGACAGCGCCGGCCTGACCAACCAAACAAGCTTCCCCGTGATCATCAGCGCACCAACCACCGTGGTCGGGACACCAACAGGCGCAATCATCGACTCAACCGTAGCGGCGAATCAAAAACCGGTGGCATCCTTCACGGCAACCCCGACAACCGGTCAAGCACCGCTCATCGTAGATCTCGATGCCTCCGGCTCAAGCGATCCGGATGGATCGATAACCAGTTATGTCTGGAACTTCGGCGACGGAACCTCGGCGAGCGGCCCAACCGCCCGGCATACTTTCAACGCTATTGCCGACCACATGGTCACCCTCACAGTCACCGATGACAAAGGCGAGACAGCGGTTACCTCGCAAACCATATCCGTGCTCGGCATCAATTTTGAGCTGCAGGAAGTGCAGGCCGATTACAACTGGAAAACAGTGACCTTCAGTCAGCCATTTGTCGATCCAGTAGTTGTTGCCGGACCACCGAGTTTTGCCGATGCCAAGCCGGCCACTTTAAGGATACGCAACGTCACCTCGACAGGCTGCGAGGTTCGTGTCGATGAATATGAGTATCTGAGAGACAGGCATGCCACCGAGACGTTCGGTATTCTCATCATGGAAAAAGGCGTATACGAACTGGACAACGGCGCCAAACTCGAGGCAGGCACTTTCACAGGCTCAACGTCATTCCAGAAGGTAGTTTTCCAACAGACCTACAACGTTGTCCCGGTCGTACTTACCCAGGTACTGACGTATAATGAAGCCTCGGCAGTCACCGGCAGAGTCCGCAACAGCGGCGTGGGTTCATTTGATTATGCACTACAGGAAATGGAAAAAAACAAAGTTTTCCATAAGGCGGAGACTGTCGGCTATATTGCATGGGAACCCGGCACGGGTACATACGCGGGACTGCTCTACGAAGTTGGGGTTACGGCACAAAGTGTTACCGATAACTGGTCCGAAATCACCTTCCAAAATGAATTCCCGAGCATGCCACTCTTTATCGCCGGCATGCAGACTGCCGCAGAAGCCGACACCGCTGCGGTTCGCAGGCAGAGTGTCTCCACCACCACAGCCCAGATAAAAATTGAAGAGGAAACCTCAAAAGATGCGGAAACCAGCCATGCTCCCGAGGTAGTGGGGTACATCACCATCGGTTCAATGCCGTAAGTAATGACATGTTCGGAATAACCGTAACAGCATCAGGCAGACGGTTCCCCTTTTGTGAAAATCGAGCAATACTCAAAACATCAGCGCATTCAGGCCACAACAGAATGGGCTGATGTTTTTTTTGTTTCGCAATTTGTAAGCCCACGAGACCAAATGAACGTCTAAGCCGAACGGTTCCCCATTTGAGATCATCGAGACTGTGATCCACCACCCATGCCGCAACCGGCACCCTATCTTTACACCCACCCCAGAGCGCTGCATTATCAGTTTGTATATCCCCGATCTATTGCTATACTGATTAGATGGTCACATCAACCGTATTGCCAAACCCTTCAGGCATGGAAAACGCCATCCAACATTTCCTGACATGGTATATTTCACCGGTTCTCCTCAGAAATGACAAAAAACAATATAATTTCAGATAGTCGTGGCCGTTTTTTGCTCCTTTGCCTGATCCTCTTCTGTTTAGGGATAACGCTTTATCGCCCTGCCTTACTGGACCTTTCCCTGGCCGTCCTGCACCGGGAGGGCAGTTCCCATGGGGTTTTTGTTCCCTTTTTGTCTGCATATCTTTTATGGCGTAACTTTGATAAAATAAAAAATTTACCGTCTCAAAGAAATTGGCCGGCTGGTGTCGTCGTCATCCTGTTAGGCGGTGTTCTTTTTTTTCTCAGCAAATATACCGAAGATCCCGTGGGTCTGGCGGTCCTGTCATTCCTTATTATATCCGGCGGGCTAACACTCTCACTTTTCGGCAGCGCTCTATTTAAGGAAACGGCATTCCCCTTGTTCTTTCTTGCGTCAATGATCCCACTCCCACCAACAATTTACTCTGCACTTTCCGAGCAGATACGCCTGAGCAGCACATGGGGTTCAGTCCTGCTGACAAAATCCCTTGGCGTGCCAATTTACCGGGAGAATTTTAATATTTATCTGTCGGGGGCGAACCTGTTCGTCGCCGAAAGTTGCAGTGGTATACGATACCTCTTGTCTTATTTCGTTTTCAGCCTTGTTTATGCTGCCCTCTTTAAGCAAAGCTTGGCCGGCCGCCTGACAGTGATACTCGGATCCATTCCCCTAGCCATTGCGGCAGGCATGATCCGGCTTGCAGCCATTTTTCTTGCCGTGCATTATATAAGTCCGGCCATGGGAGGACAAAGGCCCCATATTTTTATAAGCTGGACCGTATTCGCAGTTTTACTCCTGGGAATTATGGCTCTAGACCAGTACCTGTCGAAGGCCCACGAATCAAGCATACATGATATTCAATGAAAACTAATTTTTCAGCATCCGAAAGTTATTATCTCATTTTAATAGTCTGTGATATCGCCGTGGCAGCCGGAGCCTGTCTGCTAGGGCTGCGGTTGACAGGGTGGGATTTTATGCTTTTCCGGGATATTGAGGCAACGATCAGTTTAATCGTTCTGAGTTTAACAGCTATTTCTTTTTTTCCAACCTACCATCTTTACAATTATCACTTTCTTTATTCCCGAAAAGAACATTTAATAAATCTGGCTAAATCTTTTTGCTGGTCTGCTCTGACACTCATCATCATAGTTTTTCTCCTTAATAGTTCCCATCTGTTACAGACTAATTTTTCATTCTTCCTGATTGCATTACTCTGCGGTGCCGTTATCTTGCTCTTTCTCAGCAGATATTTATGGGATCATTTCCTTGATTTCCTCCTGGCCTTCGGCATGGCTATTTTTTTTGTTGGTATAACCGGCCTATTCTGCAAGAATGGCATACCGGTGTTCATGTCAAGTGGATTGTCTGTCCTTATTTGTTTTTTACTCGCTATTATGCTGTTGACCATCAGCAGACTCTTCCTGGTCCATATTGTTTTCTTCAAATGGCTGAGACGACCTTTCAGAAGACAAGTCATCATAATAGGTTCCGATAGTGATGTAGATGCTATTACGCGATACATCGTGGACAACAACGCACCCTTCTGGATTGCCGGCACCTTGGGGATACAAACGAACCTTGACCTTAAAAGAGTATATATCAAGGAACGAATGGGAAGCATCGACCAACTTCCTGAGATTGTGGTAAAATATAATATTGATGACGTTATCATCACCGATCAAAAAATCGATAAGTCGAAGCTGTGTTCCATACTTGATTATTGTACCTTAGCTGGAGTCAATGCCTGGTTTTCGCCAAATCTCCTGCCAATCATTGCAATAAAATTGTTTATGAATAATTTTTGCGGCGTTCCGATGATCCTGCTCTGCTCCCAAAATAATGGCGTCTTTTTTAAAAGAGTGAAATATTGTTTTGATGCAATGGTGTCCCTGCTCCTCTTTCTTTTATTGTCCCCACTCTTTCTGTTGATTTCACTGGCTATCAAACTTGATTCACCAGGCCCCATTTTCTACCGATTTCAGGCAATAGGTGAAAATGGAGCAACGTATATGATGTACAAATTCCGCTCCATGCGGGTAAACTCTGACAATAAAATTCACAAAGACTACGTCTCCCAGCTTATTAAAGGAGAGATCGGCAAAGACAGCAGCAAAAAAACCCCACTGAAAATCATCAACGATCCACGGGTTACCAGGGTTGGCCGTTTAATACGCAAGTTCAGCCTGGATGAGTTACCGCAATTATTGAATGTCTTACAAGGTTCCATGAGCCTTGTCGGGCCGAGACCGTGCCTGCCTTACGAGTATGAAATGTACCAGGACTGGCATAAAAACCGCACATCCGTTCGCCCTGGTATTACCGGTCTTTGGCAGATCACCGGCCGGAGTGAAGTTGCATTTGAGGACATGATCCTCCTGGATTTATACTACATATACAACAGGAACCTTATCCTCGATTGTAATATCCTGTTTGAAACTGTTTTTGTGGTTCTTGAAAAAAAAGGAGCATATTAACAACAGGTAAGTGCGGGGAAATGGCGTAGGGGCGCAAGGGCGTAATGGCGTAAGCCCCTAAGCCCCTAAGCCCCTAAGCCCCTAAGCCCCTAAGCCCCTAAGCCCCTAAGCCCTTTACCCTCCAAGGAAAAATAACAATGACCATCCCTTTCCTCAACATTAAAGCCCAACACGAAACGATAAAAGATGAAATCGCCACAGCCTTGCAAGAAGTAATCAACAACACCTCTTTTGCCGGCGGCCCACAGGTAAAAAGATTCGAAGATAACTTTGCCAGATTCTGCCAATGCGAGCATGCCATAGGCGTGGGCAGCGGCACAGACGCTCTCTGGATGGCGCTCATAGGCCTGGGCATAGGCAAGGGCGACGAGGTAATTACTTCCCCAGGTACCTTTATTGCCACGGCGGAAGCAATCAGCTTCTGTGGGGCCACCCCTGTCTTTGTCGATATAGATGAACAAACCTACAATATAGATCCCTCTCTTATAGAAGCCGCCATTACGCCCAGAACCAAAGCCATCATACCGGTCCATCTTTTTGGCCAGACGGCTGATATGGATCCCATCCTTGACATAGCCCACCGACATAACCTTGTTGTCATCGAGGACGCATGTCAGGCGCATAACGCAGAATACAAGGGCCGTCGCGCAGGCTCCCTCTCAGCTGCAGGCTGTTTCAGCTTTTATCCTGGAAAAAACCTCGGCGCTTATGGCGAGGCTGGAGCTGTGGTCACCAATAACCAGGAACTTGCTGACAAGCTGCGGATGTTTCGCGACCACGGGCAAAGAAAAAAATACCATCACTCAATAATAGGCTGGAATACCCGCATGGATGGCTTTCAAGGCGCTGTTCTCGATGTAAAGCTTCCCCATCTCCCAGCCTGGACCGACGCCAGACGCAGAAACGCCAAATTGTACAATGAACTCCTCAAAGACGTAGCCCAGATAACGCTGCCATTTGAGGCAGACTATGCGCAACACGTCTACCATATCTATGCAATTCGAGTACAAAACCGTGACCAACTGATAAACAAACTGGCAGAACAAGGCATAACCTGCGGCATCCACTACCCCGTCCCCCTCCACCTGCAAGAGGCATATCAGTTCTTAGGCTACACCGAGGGAGATTTCCCCATCGCTGAAAAATGCGCCCAGGAATTTGTGTCGTTGCCGATGTTCCCCGAGCTGGAGGAAGAAAGTATTCGCTACATAGCGAAAAAAATTAAGGAGGAGATGGCGTAAGGCCCTCTACTCCCATGACAAAAAATACCTATGATAATTGTATCGCCCCAGACGTACAATTAGGCGAAAATGTCTCAATTGCCCCTTACACCAACCTCTACGGTTGCACGATCGGCAATGAAACAAAAATAGGCCCATTTGTCGAAATTCAAAAAAACGCCACAATCGGCAATCGCTGCAAAATCCAAAGCCATACCTTCATCTGTGAAGGCGTCTCAATCGAAGATGAAGTTATGGTCGGCCATGGCGTGATGTTTATAAACGATCTCGATCCCGCGGCAGTCAACGCAGACGGATCGCTCAAGACCGAAGCTGACTGGAAATGCATTCCAACCTTTATTAAAAAGAGAGCATCTATCGGATCTAATGCCACGATTCTCTGCGGAATAACGATTGGCGAAGGTGCTCTTGTCGGGGCAGGCGCCGTTGTCACCAAAGATGTACCGCCAAATATGGTTGTGGTTGGCAATCCGGCTCGAATTCTGAAAGAACGTCGATAGATAATTACATTTTTTGTTCATTTGAAATTCTACAGATATTGATATAGCAGGCCTGACTCTACAAAATTATACACAAAAGATCATTGAGGAGAACGAAAATTATGAAGACGAAAATAGTGTTAATTGGGTTAAGTTTGCTTGTTGCTCTTTTGAATAGGGTAAATTTATCAAATGCGGCAACTGCAACATCAGTGAGCCAATACGGAATCACTTGGACATTTAGCACTGCCCGCGAGGTTGGACAGTTTGTCAATGGAGATTGGTGGGTTGTTGGTCCAGTAACCATAATCAATATTACTCCTGCTTTTGACGGGCTTCATAATGGATGGGAATCTAACCCTGCCGTGGATAATTATCAAGGGTTGGAGGCATTTACTTATGGTGGCGGTTGGGATGCAAGTCTGGTTCCGAAACTACCTTACAATGCTGTAGCAGGAGAGTCATTATTAAAGGGAGTTAGTATACCTACAGGAGAAACAATGGTAACAAGCTGCCGTGGTGACTGTCTTCGCACAGCATCAATTCTTACAGTTGTCTCAACTCCTCCTGGCGCAAATGTTTTCAGACCTCCATATATGGGTACAACTAAACCATTATACTCTACTGATGATCTCCACACAGAGTTGCTACCAACATTACCCTCTGTTGACGTCCCTCCGACTATACAATCTATTGTGGACAGGTACAAGAAAGTCCAACTTAACCATGAAAAAGGTGGAATGGGCAGAGCTATAAGACCACAAGATCATATGAATGATTATCAGCCGGAGAATACGACGGATTACAATAATGCTATTATGAGAATGATGTTAAATGATAGTGTTGAGACAAAAATGCCAGCATTAATACAACTTGTCCAATACGGTATTGATACAGGTTATTCTATTTTAAATGGCCAAACATTCCCTGCCGGTGGAGGACATCAACCAGGGCATAGAATAGTCGCTGCCTTTGCTGCTACTATGCTTGACATTACTGCACTTAAAGCAGAATTAAACACAGCAACCTATTTCCATGAAGACGAGTATATTTATGAAGGTTCAGAAGGTAAAGGCTTGTGGGGGGAGGCATCAACAGAATCAGGTTATTGGAACTATATCATGGGACTAGGCGGTAGCCGAACCCAGAAAGACCCATATGGATATATAGATGGTGGAAAATGTGGCATGGAGTACCAACTCTTGACTGTCCAAGCACATAAGGGAGAGATTTTGGCAACTATTTTGATGCCAAGTTTGCAGAGCGCATGGAATCTTACTAGATGGGCTATAACAAGAAAATACGTAGAGAGATGGGTAAAAAACGGTATTTGGTCGCAATCAGACCCATGCGCTCCGTTCGATGGGGTTGTCGATAATTATGGGAAAACATACGGAGCTGATTCTACCAATCCAGGGATGTGTATTTTAGATCCAGACTTGGACTACTATAATGGCCCTACGGATTTCGCTTGCCAGGCAGGAAAAGCGTGTGGCAGGTATCCAGAAAAACACACCACAATGATAGATGGAGGTTTGTATCCTAGTTCGTTTGTGCGGGATATGTGGGATTCTTATTATCTAGCTTCCACACAACAACTTGCCACACCATCATATTTTAAACTAAAATAGTGCCCGTCCCTGTTACCTTGACAACCAAGAACTCATCACAGCGGCTAGCCCTCAACACTGTTGCGACTTATAGCAGGTCACTTCTTGGCGCAGGGTTAGCATTTTTCAGCAGCCGTTGGGTACTCAACGCCCTGGGGCAAGTGGATTTTGGCCTTTTCAGTCTTGTTGGCTCCATTCTGATCTTTATTTCTTTTTTAAACTCTGTCATGTCAGGCAGTGCTTCGCGCCATTATGCATATGCCATCGGACAGGGCGACCAGATAGAAGTCAATCGTTGGTTTAATGCGGCTCTCAGCATCCATCTATGCCTTGCCATTTCACTTACCTTTGCAGGATGGTTCATCGGTGACTATGTTATTGCCCACATACTCAATATCCCTCAGGAGCGAATTTTTGTTTGCCAAAAGGTTTTTCATATCTCACTGGTTTCTCTTTTCACCGGCATGCTTTCTGTCCCGTTTATAGCAATGTTCCGAGCCAAGCAACGCATCGCGGAACTGGCCGGATGGAATATGATACACTCAGTGCTTACTTTTAGTTTCGCCTGGTATTTAATACATGCAACAGGAGATCGTCTTGTTATTTACGCTTTTGGCATGACTGCTATTTTGTTTTTTGTCCATAGCATCCAGATTACCCGTGCTGCCCTTGGGTTTCAAGAATGCAAATTCGTGATCGGGCAATGGTTCGACCGAAAACGATTAAAAGAACTATTTTCTTTTGCTGTCTGGAACCTTATTGGAAATTTTGGATGGATCCTCCGCGACCAGGGCTCCGCCATACTGCTCAATCTATATTTCGGCCCTAAGGTGAATGCCTCCTACAGCATCGCAAAACAAGTTTCTGACCAGAGCGGTCAACTTGCGGTCGCTATGCTGGGAGCATTTTCGCCGGAAATAACAGCAAGAGAGGGTCGCGGGGATCGTGCAAGTATGATAAACTTGTCACTTCGTGCCAGTAAGTTTGGCACATTGCTTGTTCTTGTTTTTCTTGTTCCATTGATGATGGAGATGGAGTATTTTCTTGAACTCTGGTTGGTCGAACCGCCTAGGTATTCTGCAGTATTTTGCCGCCTGATTCTTTGCACTTTTCTGATCGATCGGTTAAGCAGTGGGTACCTGCTGGCGGTAAATGCCCATGGCAGAATTGCGGGTTATCAGGCTACCATAGGCACAATAGAAGGCTTGACCTTGCCGTTAACCTGGCTGTTTTTCTATATGGGTTTTGCTCCGACAAGTGTAGGCATTGCCTTTATAATAACCATGCTAATCTGTTCTTTTGGCCGTGTTTTATGGGCACGGCATCTTCTGAAGGTCCCGATTCAACGCTGGATAAAAAAAGTTGTTATTCCATGTTGCATTGTAGGCTCTTTGGCTTTTATCGCAGCCTTTCTACCAAATTTTTTTTTCCAACCCAGTTTTGCAAGACTTGTTATAGTAACAGGGAGTAGTGTTGCTGTTTACTCGGTAGCCACCTGGTTCGTTGCCCTTGATGATAAAGAACAAACTTTTTTTCGCCATAACATTCAGAATTTGTGGAAAAAACTATGGCGACGTCAGCGCCATACCTGAAAGAAAAAACTCTTATACACAGGGTGTGAGAATGCTTTGACTGTTTTAAATCACCATACATTAGGCAAGGACTCAGTATTATGTACTGGATGTGCAGCCTGTGCTGCTATTTTCCCTGAGGATGCCATAACAATGATTGCGGATGGAGAAGGATTTCTGCACGTAAACATCCATTTGGCCTCTTGTACTGATTGTAGACTTTGTCTGAAAGTGTGTCCTGTCAACAGGTCCATGATCAAAGAGACCTCCCGTGACACACTAGACAAAACCGGATATTTCCAAAAGGTCTGGGCAGCTTGCCATTTCGATCCGGAAATTCGCGGTCAAAGCTCTTCGGGAGGTGTTTTTAGCGCTTTAACAGAAAACGCTCTCAACAAGGGAGGAGCTGTGCTGGTGGTGGTGGGTACAGCCTTCACCTAATAAGGGAACATGAACGTTAAGGTTTATTTACCTACAATAACTGCTCAAGGGTATGCTGATCGACGCCAATGATTATTTATGAATCAAGAACATATCCCTTGTTCGCAACGATGGTGCACTCAATACAATCTAGGAGTAATCTGTACATTGTCATATAATACCCCCTTAATTTCTGTTGTTATTCCGACATACAATCGTGCCCATTGTCTTTGTGAGGCACTCGACAGTGTGCTTGCACAAACTTATAAGAATTATGAGATCGTTGTAGTCGATGATGGCTCCACGGATAATACCGTTGAGGTGGTGCAACCCTATCTTTCACAGGTAAAGTATATCTACCAAATTAACAAAGGTGTCAGTGCAGCACGAAATACTGGTATCAGAAATGCAAAAGGTAAATGGATAGCCTTCCTGGATTCTGATGATGAATGGTTGCCCCGCAAGTTGGAATTCCAAATGATAGATTTGCTGCAATTTCAAGATGCTGTGATGAGTTGCACCAATATCGTTTTCGAGGGTGTTCCCGGAAGTGCCTCAGTTGATTTTTTTAAGAACTGCCTGTCTTTTGATGTCAAGCAGAGCTTATTTGTCAGGGAGTCTTTATTTAAAGGCTATGCATGGACATCCACAGTTTTAGCCAAACTTGAAACAATCATAGATGTTGGCCTGTTCGACGAAGAACTCTCAATCAATGAAGACACGGATTTATTTTTTCGGTTGTCCACTAAGGGAGGAGTTGTGGTGAATCCGAAAGTGCTGGCAAAAGCTTTTCGCAGGAATGAATCTGAAAGTATTAATCTAAGTGCTCAGTTTTTGGTAAATAAAGAAATGAATTATAAAAGTCTTATTAAAATATATAAAAAACTTTCCAAATACGATCTTTCAACAATGCAGCATTCTTTGGTGAAAAAACAATTGAGTAGTTCCTGGTTTGATTTAGGGATTGTTTATTATAATAATAAAAATCATAAACAAGCACGGTACTGCTTTTTTACATCACTTCGAGCCTATCCTACTGGAAAAAATTTAGCTAAACTGATACTAGGATTAATCGGTCAGCAAGGAATCAGTTTTATCGAAAAAAAAAGGCAACAAAAAAAGGGATTCCGGCGCTCAGAATATTATAATAATGACTCAGCTAAATAACATAACGCTTATTGCCGCAGTTAATAACCATTCGGTTTTAGAGTCGAACCTGCTCCGCTCCCCTCTTTTGAAGCACAAAAATGTCCAGTTCATCCCAGCGGAAAACTTTACAAGCGCAAGCCAAGCCTATAACTATGGAATAGCAAATGCCACTGGGAAATTCTTGGTTTTTGCTCATCAGGACGTTTATATCCCGGCACCTTGGCTTCATCAAATGGATAACGCCATTAATTTTCTCGAAAAAAAACGATTACCATGGGCTGTACTTGGAGCAGTTGGCGTGGATGGCAGCGGTATAGTGAAAGGTCGTTGTTGGTCTACAGGCCTGGGACGAGAGGTTGGCGTTTCGATTAGAGAACCAGAGCCAGCTGTATCAGTAGATGAATTGATTATAATTGTCAGAAAGCGTTCCGGCCTCACATTTGACAACAATTTACCTGGCTGGCATTTATATGGTACCGACATTGTCCAGGAAGCACTGAAGCAAGATTTTGGCGCATATATTATTCATGCTCCAGTCATTCACAATAGTTTACCTGTTCTAAGCCTGGACGCTGGTTTTGTAGAATGCTCTCGTTATTTGCAAAGAAAATGGACCCACCGCCTTCCTATCCAAACATGTTGTATCAGATTGACTCGTTTTGGCTGGCCACTTTTATATAGACGTATCAGGCAGTTACATGTTGCTTTGGATTCCAGAGACTCCTTTAGTCCACTACCGGACCCAGTAATAAAAGCACAAGAGTTAATGTATGAATAATAGAGCGGAAAAGGATATTATGCAGGGTAATTTTGTCCCCTACAAAGTTTGTTTAATGGGGGCATCACTGGATACAGGGAATAAGGGAGTGTCCGCTCTCTGTGCTTCGTTTGTAAAATCAATGCTGGAAGTGAAGCCTGATGCTGAAATCAAGCTTTTTCTTGGAAATCGATCTTCCAATCCGCAACAGCTGAAATTAGCAAAAAGGGATGTAGTACTTGAGGTCATTAACTTCAGAATGTCCCCTAAAGCTAAATTAGAAAAAAATCTATTATGGATTTTTTTTCTGGCATGTCTTCAGAAAATCACTCCTCTATCTCTCTGGCGGCAAAAAATTATTCATGGAAATTGTTGTTTACATGAAATAGCGCAAGCTGATTTTATAGGTGATGTTCGTGGTGGAGACAGTTTCAGTGATATTTATGGTTTAAAAAGCTTTATTATTTCTTCATTACCTGTAGTTGTTGTAATTCTGCTAAGGAAAAAACTTATTTTATTACCGCAAACCTATGGCCCTTTTGACAGCTTTATAGCAAAAATAATAGCGTGCTTTATAATTAAACATGCCGATAAACTTTATAGCCGTGACTTGGCCAGTATCGATTATGTTGAGAAATTGTCAGGAAACTGCTTAAATAAAAAGTCTATCCAATTTTGTCCTGACATGGCGTTTAAATTAGATTCTATTGCTCCAGAACATATTGATATTGCGCCACCATTAGAATTTGAAAAAAAACATCCACTGATTGGTATTAATGTCAACGGGTTAATGTATAATGGTGGTTACACAGGAAAAAATATGTTTGGCTTAAAAGTTATCTATAAAGAATTGATTGTTCATTTAATTGAAAAGATTCTTGAAGAGACCGAAGCACACGTTCTGTTCGTGCCGCACACATTTGGTGCTCCAGGCAATATAAATAGCGACCCGGATGCATCACAAAAGATTTTTTCATTGCTTGGTACAGGATGGAAAAATCGATTGCATATGGTTTCTGCTGAGTATGATCAATCTGGAATTAAGGGAGTTATAAATTTATGTGATTTCTTTATTGGGTCACGTATGCATGCTTGCATTGCTGCACTATCACAACATATTCCAACAGTTGGTATTGCCTATAGTAAAAAGTTTTTAGGTGTATTTGAGGCAATAGGGGCAGGTCAAACTGTGTTGGACGCAAGATCATTAACTGAAGATATCATTATTAAACATACTTTGAGCTTTTATCATCAACGAGAAACCATATCAATGGGCCTAGAAGGAAATATCTCTGAGGCACAAAAAACAATAACGGTAATGTTTAATAATTTGATTGATTGCCACGATACCAGATGAGATCAATAAAAAAAATACAAGATGTTGTTGATTGGGGTCTTTGTGTGGGCTGTGGTGCATGCTATGCATTGTGCGACATGGGTGCTGTCAGTCTTGTTAATATTGTTAATATAGGAGTCAGGCCCCAATTTAAAACAGATCTCTGTGAAAATTGTGTTGAGTGTTTGAGCATATGCCCAGGATTTTCTGTCGATGCAACCTTGTCCGCTCCGCGGACCGATGAAGAATATATTGATAATTTCTTAATTGGGCCGACTATCAGTATTTGGGAAGGATTCGCAACGGATAAAGAAATTAGATTCCGTGCTTCATCAGGTGGCTTATTGACTGCTCTTGCATTATACTGCCTTGAGAAAGAGGGGATGGAACTTGTTTTACACACTGGGGCTCATCCTGGAAAACCCTGGGAGAATAAAACCAGAATCAGCAAGTCAAAAGATGAATTGCTGACTAATGCTGGTTCACGGTATGTAACGTCATCTCCATGCGATCTGTTTAGAGTTATTGAAGAAAGCTCTCGACCTTGTGTTTTTATTGGAAAACCTTGTGATACTGCAGCAATTACCGCGTTAAGGAAGAAACGTCCTAAATTGGATGAGAATCTTGGGTTGGTTCTGACCTTTTGTTGTGCTGGAGTCCCCAGTGTCCTGGCCAGTTTGGACCTGATGAGAAAGTTTAATGTCAATAAAGAAGCAGTTACTCATCTTTCATATAGGGGAGATGGTTGGCCCGGAGGCTTCACCATAACAAGTAAGGATGGGGTGAAAAAAATTCTATCAAATTATACAGCGAGTTGGCATTTTTTACAAAAGTATCGTTCTTTCCGCTGCCATATCTGCCCTGACGGCCTAGGTGAGCTTTGTGACATTTCATGCGGCGATGCGTGGCACAGATACAACGAAAAGACCGACAACCCAGGCCTATCACTCGCCATGGTCAGAACGCACCGTGGGCAGGAGTTACTCAACAGGGCTGTAGCTTCAGGCTACTTAGAATTAACTCCTTCGAGTCCGGAGAGTGTAATAGAGGCTCAGGGTTTAATTGAAAGGCGCAAAGTAGTATTTGGTCGTCAGCTTGCAATGAAAATATTAACAGTGCCAACAACTAAGTTTATTGGCTTCAGGCTTTTCAAAACGTGGTCGCGGACAACACCAGTTGTTATGGTAAAGTCCGTACTTGGAACTTTAAGAAGGCTTATTCAGCGAAGTTTGTGGCATCGTAACAAACTGATACCCTAAGGGACATGGAAATTACTAAAATACCGTTTATAGTGTTTTCATATCGCAAACAAGGAGGAATTGCATATGAAGACATCGACTCTGGATCGGAATGGCGTGTCGCCCGAATTAGCTGAGATGATTTCACGGTTGGTCGCGTTGATCCCTTGGCCATCTCGTCGCCAGGCTATGGGAGACGTGGCAGTTACCATCCTGGATGGCAAACCTCGTGTTGCCGAAGATGAATTTGGCTGGAGCCGGTCCGCTGTGACCCTTGGTATCAACGAGTTCCGCAGTGGCATAATCTGTGTAAACGATCTAACCGAACGGCACAAACCGAAATCGGAGGAAAAGAATCCCAAGCTGTTGGATGATATCCGAAAAATCATGGAGCCATCCAGTCAAGCTGAACCCCGGTTACGAACAACGCTACTCTATACGAACATGACGGCGCAATCGGTTTTCGATGCCCTTGTTGCAGAAGGATGGTCGCCGGAATCACTGCCAACTGTACGCACCATTTCCAATATTCTGAACCGGCATGAATACAGGTTGCGTACAGTAGAGAAAACCAAGGTGCAAAAAAAACGGCGGAAACCGACAGCATCTTCGAAAATGTCTGGTACGTGAATGCCTGGGCGGATGCTGAACCTACCGCATTAAGGATCAGCATCGACACCAAAGCGACTGTGCATGTCGGCGAATATTCAAGAGGCGGTCAATCACGCGGCCGGTCTGCGGTTGAAGCCTTGGATCATGACATGCAGCCCAAGGAAAAACTTGTGCCTGGTGGGATACTTGAACCGGTATCCGGCAAGTCGTTCCTTTTTTTCGGCAACAGCTACAAAACCAGCGATTTCCTGGTCGATGGTCTCCTGCTTTGGTGGGAAGCAAGAGAACAGAATCTTTTTCATGTGAAGCAACTGGTCATCAACCTGGATAATGGCCCTGAGTGTAATGGCCACCGAAGTCAATTCCTGTATCGAATAGCAGAGTTTGCCGACTCGACCGGGCTGATAATCAGGTTGATCTATTATCCTCCCTATCATAGCAAATACAATGCAATTGAACGATATTGGGCCGGACTGGAGAAGTCATGGAATGGCTATTTGCTCGACAGCGTTGCTACGGTATTGAACCGTGCTGGAAATTTCGCTTGGCGAGGAATACAGGCCACCACAAGTCTCTTGGATGCTGTGTACGAAAGAGGGATCAAGCTCTGCGGTAAAGCAAAAAATGATCTTGAAAATCGCTTGCTACGCTCTACTGATCTGCATTGGTGGGATATTACAATCTATCCTGAAATGGTATAATTATAACTTCTGAATCCCTAACAGCTTACCTGATAATCACATCCACCTTCCGCCTGAATTATAATAGAATTAATTGCATATTTCACAGAGCAGGTACTTTTGAATAATTTCACAGTAATCTTTTTGCTTATAAATGTTGTCGTTTTATTGATTTTGCCTCGACGCTTCGCACCAGTACCTCTGCTTATTGCTGTCTGTTACATGACTTATGGCCAGGGCTTTTCCGTTGGCTCTTTTTCTTTTACGGTTATTCGAGTGTTGATCGTAACAGGAATCATCAGGGTGCTTCTCCGCGGGGAACGCATAAAAGGAGGCCTGAACAAGCTTGATTGGCTGATGTTGTTCTGGGCTTCCTGGGCTCTGACCAGCAGTTTGTTTCGGCCGGATGTAACAGCTGCCCTGATCTTTCGTCTCGGGCTTGTTTATAATACCTGCGGGATTTATTTTCTTTTTCGAATTTTTATTCAATCAGTTGAAGATGTTTGGAGGATGATTTATCTACTGATTTTCATACTTCTACCCATATCTTTTGAAATGATTAACGAGCACTTATTGAATCATAACTTTTTTTCTATCTTTGGTGGTGTGCCATCTATACCATTTGTTCGAGAAGGAAGTATACGGGCCCAAGGGCCTTTTAGACATCCCATTCTCGCTGGTACTGTAGGTGCGGTTTGCATGCCACTGGCAATTGCCCTCTGGAGTAAACACCGCAAAGCAGCAGTTATTGGAATGTTTTCTTGTGTCACAATTGTCATCTGTTCAAAGTCCAGTGGGCCTCTAGTCAGTCTATTAACAGGTGTTGGAGCTATGACTATGTGGCGCTATCGTTACAATATGAAAGCTCTACGTTGGCTGTTTGTAGGAGGTTATATTGTTTTAGATATTGTAATGAAGGCAGATCCATATTACCTGATGGGAAGAATACCCCTGGTTAAAGGGAGTACGGGATGGCATCGTGCAGAGCTTATTAATACGGCGATAAGGCATTTCAACGAGTGGTGGCTTTGGGGAACGGACTATACCCGGCACTGGATGCCAACCGGTGTGAGTTGGAGCCCCGATCACACAGATATTACAAACCATTATATTAAAATGGGCGTATTGGGTGGCCTTCCTTTGATGATACTCTTTGTTCTGATTTTGGCTAAGGGCTTTTCATATGTTGGCCAGGTAATTGCACAACCAGAAGATGCTATGTCACATGTTGTATTGTTCATGATCTGGGCATTAGGTGCATCACTTTTTGCCAATGCTGCTACTATGATTTCGGTTTCTTATTTTGACCAGTCATTTGTTTTTTTATATCTTGTGCTAGCGATGACAGGCTCAATTTGGTCGGATTGGAAAATTAAGAAATCAGGTAATCCTGTACCATGATTGTGATTCCATATTCTGATATGGCTGTCAAAGTCAATAAAGTAAAAGAGAACCGTTCCTTGCTTATAACACCGATTTTCGCGTCGGCTTTAACCGACACAATCATTAACATGCACCAATCCCGTTCAACTGAACTGGAAAGACAAGTTAGCGCCGTTCAGCCAGGGCATCTGTTTGGGCAGGGTTGACCAGGCAACGGACCGCAACACAGGATTATGGGCGCGCTTGGAGAACTTCACAGTGATGTTCCCGTCCCGAACTTCGACAGTACCCCCGCCCTTGACGAAGTTCCGGAAAATTTTTGCTGCATCGCAGTCTTCGAAACCACGCAATTGCCGGGCCAGACGGCAATACAGGGTATCTGCAATCATCGTCATGATCACATCAAAGTGGACCTTGATCAGGATCGGCGACGACAGGGCATTGAGATGGAAAAACTTGACCGCCTCGGCGATCCCATTTTCGACACGCCACCGCCTGGCGTAGTTGCCGACCAGCAGTTCCGCCGGCATCTCAAAGTCGTTGGTGATCAGAAAGGCCGGCTTCTCCCTGCCGTTGCCACGGACTATGATCTGCCGGACTTCGCCGACATAACCGCGCAGTGCAATTCTCGATTCGTGCACCATCGGTTGCGGATACTTACGTTTATCGTGGGGGATGGTAATCCGTTTCCAGGGCGCAAGTTTCTCCGTCTCCGCGACAAGCTTATGGCCCCGCCGCCTGAGGGTGATGAACCCGATCTTCTGGAGGTTGAGTTCGGAGAGATTCTCGTAGGTGGTCAGTTTGGAATCAAAGATGAACGTCGAGTCCATCGGCTTTTTGATGCCCCGCCAGAAGGAGAGAAAGGCGAGAATCTGGTCATCGGCCTCACTGCGCTGAATATCGGCGGCGGAAAAAAGAATCAGTCTGCTGTCGGCATCTTGGGCCAGGAGAGTAAGGGCCCCTTTCATCCGTTTGCCCCTGGCGCCGGCCCAGTGTTCCTGGAGAACCGATTCATCGCCGAAGTGCGGGATGGTGTGGAAATCAAGGTTGATGATCGAACCGGAACAAAGGGCCAAGCGCATGACCTGGCGGATGAAGGCATCCTGCAGGCGGAGAAGATGATCGGCGTCGAGGGAATACGAGTAGGTGGAGAGGGCGGTACATTTCGGCAAGACGTTGAGACCGGCGAAGAGGCCCGGCCCCGGATCGAAAACGTGCCCGTCGACATGGGCGTAGCGCTCGGTACCGAGAAGCTTCAAGGCCAGAATGGAGAAGAGGTAGTTGGTTGCGGAAAGGCTCTTGCTCTCCGGAAGCTTGGCCTCCTTGATAACGGCATCAAGATTGAGTTGGGCAATGAATGGAGCGAAGAGAAACACCCCGGCACCGGCGGATTCGAACCGTTGCCCCTCGAGTCGTTCGATTGCGACTGGTGCGGCAGCTTCCGGCGCCTCCGCCCCTCCAATGGTCCGGCCGATCTTCAGCTGGGTTCGTCGGGGAAGCTTTTTAAATCCTTCTTCGGCCAGGATACGTTCGATGGTGCGCACGGAAATGTCTATCGCCTCCCGGTGGAGCAGTTGGGAAATATCGCCGGCCGAGAGTTCGCGCTGCCGCCATGCAACAATTTTCTGCCGGGTTGCGGCATCGATTCTCCGTCGCGGGCGACTGCCTTCGGCCACTGCTTCCGAGAAGTCGATCTTTTCATGACGGAACTGATGCCTGAGAACACGGAGATAGCCGACGCTCAACCCGAAACGTTCGGCAACAATGTGGTCCGGAAGACGCTCGACAAAGGAAGCCCGTAGCGCTTCGTACTTGCGCTGCCATTTGTCGACCGGTTTGGTGAAAAAGTTGGCATCTCTCATGCCCTTGATTATACATAATGACGCTTATGCTAGTCAATTTAAAAACACAAAACAGATAAAATCAACGCAGGCCGAAATTGGGTTTCAAGGCTATATCCGTATGTACATGTAATTATATTATTTATTGACAAGGGTTCCTGTGGTCTGCTGACTATCCTCGTGTTTTATGTTTGTATTTTTGCATCCTTTAAGCGTCATTGCAGATAACAAAACAAGGGATATACCATACTCTCTTTGATAATATTATATTTTAAAACAGTATGTTACTCCTGGTATTGCATAGGGGCTGCCCTTTCGGGCATTAATCAGAAACGCTTCGCGAAAATCGGTGTTATAAGGGTTCGTTGTTGCGTATAAATCCCAGGGCAAAGACAGAGACGGGATCCTGTGGCGACGTTTGATCACTCTGATATACGCGGGTTGGTTACCGCATGACTTGGCTTCATCGCGGAGCTGCCTCTCTCTAAAAGCTGAAGTTCGGCCAAAGCCTTAGTGCTTATCCGTAAATAATGCCTACCTTTCGGAAGGCAATGATCGCCGCGGCCATATGCAGCAAGGCCGTATAGGTGTCCGCTCGCTTCTCGTAGCGGACCAAGATCTTTCGGAAGCGGTTGAACCATGAATGGCTCACCTCAACCACCCACCGCCTGGCTTTCCAAGCGGGATTGTTGCTTTTCTCTTGTATCTCCTCCCCGCGTGCTTTCACGTGAGGGATGTACTCATGGGATACAATTATTTGCTTGGCCGGATTGCCATCGTAGGCTTTATCGGCACACAGGTGCTGCTCAATATCTTTGGGACGCTCGATGACGATCTCCACCAACACAAGTTCCAATTGGGTCACATCATGCCGGTTGGCTCCGGTCACGACGAGCGATAACGGGACACCACGGCCGTCCACTAACAGGTGTCGTTTGGTTCCTTTTTTTTCCCCTGTCGGTCGGGTTCCGACCAACCGCTTCCTGCGCCAGGGGAGCCTTGACCATGGCTCCGTCAATGCTTTGCCAACTCCAGGCGATACCCTCCATTTCATCATATTCGGCAAGTCCGGCTCGCCAGAGTGCGAGAAAAAACCCAGCTTCCATCCATCGCATGAAATGAGCATGGATCGCACTGGGGCTGCCGTAAATCTCTTTGGGCAATGCCTTCCATTGGCAGCCAGTTCGCAACACATACACGATCGCTTCAAAGATACGACGCGGGAGCATCGGCTTTCTGCCCCCGCCCGGCTTGCGCTTGTAGGTCAGGTTCGGATCGCGTTGCGGCTTTGGAATAAGCGGCTCAACTCTTTCCCAAAACGAATCGGATACTTCCCACGACTTGATTTTTGCCATATTGTCTCCGTGATAGGGGTTCGTTATGGCTACCAGCATAGCAAAAATTATGAGGAAAGTATATTTTATTTACGGATAAGCACTTATTCGAATAGAATTGTCGAGGATTCTCCTGAACGTGATCGCGTCTCTGTCTCTGACCCGGGAGGGTTGTAGTTTTTTCGTTCGTAGTCTCCTGTACGCAATAAATAGATTTGTCGGTTTTGTCTATTGCCTGTCAATCTACCCCCGAGGGAGCTGTCGATCTTGCTGATGTGAGAATGGGCTCCTCGTAAAAGCTCGTCGGAGCAGCAGCAAGATCGACAGCGGGTTTGATCCCCGGGTTCTTAAAGGTCTGAATTTGATCGAACCCATTCCTCGGGCGCCGGAAGAATTGCCCGGGCGATGGCCCACATGAAAGCGGCAAGTTCGCGAGCCGTTGCCGTAATCACGGTATTGCGGTTCTTGCCTCTGGCCATCAGTCTTTTGAATCGGCCACAGAGCCGGATCTGGGCTTTCCAGGCTATCTGTCGAACCTCTTGGGGCAAACCCTCCAGTCGAGCCAGCAGGACTCGGCTTTCCCTAGCCGGGTGACAGTACGTATGGGCCGCTTCAGTGAGCGTCCTCCGGACATGGCCATTGCCGGTCTTGGTGATGCCTCCGCGTTTGACCGTTTCGCCAGAGGAGTGTTCGCTGGGTATAAGACCCAGGTAGGCCATGAGTTGTTTGGCCGAGTCGAAACGGGTCAGGTCACCAAGTTCGGCGACGGTGGTTGCGGCAACGATCAGGGAGACGCCGCGCAGCGCCTGCAAGGCGTTTACCAGCGGCGCCAGACGCCACTGCGCCACCAACTCCTGGATTTGCCGGGTGAGACGCTGCACTCGCTCCAACTGCTCGTGGACCGCATGGACATATTCCTGGAGGGCGATCTGCTGTGCCCGATGCGGCATCTTGATGTCGGCGATCCATCCCCAGTGGGCCTTGCTCCAATACGACAGCCCGCTGTAGCGGTAACCATGGCGCAGAAGAAAGGCCAACAGCACCTGGCGGGCCACGCGATGAGCCTTGACCGCATCCTCCCGGCCACGGGTCAGGTCGCGCATGGCTTCATCGTCGGTGGTTGGAACGTACACCGCCGTCAGTTCGCCCGCGCGGTGCAACCGGGCCAGATTCAGCGCGTCGCGGCGATCGTTCTTGATTCGATCGCCACTTTTTCGCGGTATCTTTGACGGGGCTGCCACGATACAGTCGAGCCCCATTTTTGTCAAAGAGCGGTAGATATCGTATCCGCAGGGGCCTGCTTCATAGACCAACCGCAGGCCAGCGCCTCCTGTGCTTTGCAACTTGCGGACAACCTTGTGCAGCGATGCAAGATCGCCGCTAATGCTGCCATAGAACCATACGTCTCCGTCTCGGCCTGCATCGGCTAATGCAACATCAATGGAGTTTTTGTGCACATCGAGACCGACAAATATGGTATTCTTCCTCATGACCTGCCTCCTTGGTTGTGGTTCTGTGGGGTGAACAACTTTCGCTCACAACATAACCCACGTTGGCAAGGGGCAGGTCTTTTCTTTCACTGACAGCCATTATGTCTAAACCAATTCAATTTTCTTTCTAAACCAATTCAATTTTCTTTCTGATTACCCACGAAACTCGTCCATATTTTCAGGGGAACACTTTTCCCAGTAGTATATTGACATATGTTTTACGATGTTCCATCATAACACAAAAGCTTGTGTGAAAAAAGTTGGTTCAATGGACGCTAAGCTTTATTTCCAGATCGTTTTCATTCCAAACATTTTTTTCATTTGTTCCTTTCTAAGATATTTTATCAATTTTTTATCAGCGACCTGGGGTATTTTGCCAAGATACCCTCCAAAAAACCCACTCAGAAGTGCAAACGACATGATAAAATATGGCTTTTCGAACATTCTTTTACTGCATTTACCTAGCATAAAAAGAGGATGATAACCCGTAATATAATTTGCCATCCCATTTTTATACCAATTTCTCCAGATACCATCTGCGGAACCGGTAGGCTTATGCTGTATTAACTTTAAATCGTTAAATCGCCTGGTTTTGTAACCCAGCATATTTGCTTTAATTTCATCTAAGGTGTCCCATCCCGGTGCTTTGATTAAACCACCAATTTCTTCCCAACATTTTTCCTTATAGATTTTTGTAGCACCTCGTACGTGAAAAATGGGATCTTTTTCTGTCACCAATTTTCCATTAACTGAACTATAGACAGTTCCCCCGCCAATACCTAATGCACTGTCTTTAAGAAAATAATCAAAACATATTTCAAAATAATCTTCTTGGAACGAAAGGTCGCCATCTAATTTTACTATAAAATCAAATTCTTTGACTGTAATCTGATTGTAAGCATCATAAAAAGCCTCTATAACGCCCCCCCCAGACTTTCTATAACCCCGATCAGCTCTATAAACAGCATTGATCCAATCATAGCTCTTTGCATATTTCTGAATTATCTCTTTTGTGCCATCGCTGGAACCATCATCTACTATCCACCATTGAAGAGGTTGGATAGTCTGTGACACCATTGAGAATATTGTTTTTTCAAGATATTCAACCTCATCTCTAACTGGTGTCACAACAACGTATTTAATATTTTTATTATTATACATGTGAATTTTAAAATTATTGCTTTAATCTTTAAAAAATAAATAAAAGTTAATCAAAAGAGGTTAGTCAGTTACAGAAATTGCTTCTCGCTTCCTACTCAAAAGAAACTTTAATGCAAACAAATGACGTTTAATCTTGAAGCAAGTAGACTCTCTTCTCGACGGTGCAATTGAATAGGATAATAGACCTACAACAACTCTTACTAAATGATGAAAGCAAATTATATGCAAGAAAACAATTTGCTCAAAAAAACTATGATGTTTTCTCCAATAATATAGCTTTGATCGCTGCATTTCTAGGTAAAACCTCACTGGGGCATTTTCGGAGCTTGCCCCCCCATAATGTATTGCTTGCACTGAGGGATAGTAAGTTCTCCTCCAGTCAGCAGCAGCAAACCTTTTACACCAGTCTAAATCTTCTGAATAGATGAAAAACATTTCGTCAAGCAAACCGACGTCATTCAATGCTTTTCTGTTAATAAACCAGAAACATCCACTAAGCACATCAACATCATGGATAGTATCGTGAGACCAGTAAGACATCATGTCTCCACAAAATAATTTTACTTTGGGAAAAATACTATCTAACGCAAGAGCACGACAAAACGAATTCCATAGATTAGGAAAACCTCTACATGAACGTTGCAATGTTTTATCAGAATTAAGTATCCTTGGACCAAGAATACCAATATCTTGGTTTTCTTCCATGTAGCACAACAGTTGATTAAAACAGTCCGGTAAAATTTCCACATCTGAATTTATAAGGCTCAGATATTTTCCACCACTCTGCTTAATTCCAATATTATTAGCCTTTGCAAAACCAAGATTGTCATGGTTGCAAATTAATTGCACTTTTGGAAATCGAGTCCGAACCATATCCTGGGACCCATCGGTTGACGCATTATCAACTACAATAACTTCTATATCGAATTTCTTGTTTTCTTTATAAATAGAATCTAAACATTTTTGTAGATAGTCTTTTGCATTCCAACTAACAATAATTATTGATATATCAACCATAAAAACTATTTTCCCAAATTAGTAATTCTTAAACTGTCGCATTAGGAGTTTTCCACTTTGACGGAATCACTCATAGTGCTGTTCAATCTTCAAATTTCTTTTCATTTTTTTAAAAAACTGTAATCTGTAGTGCCAATAATATCCATCATTAATTATCGACTTTAAAATTCCTTAACATAGGTACTAAGGTATCTGATTAATCTTACAAAAAAACAATGTGCTAACAAGAAAGTGTCGAATAGGTTTCATCTAGTATTTTTGCAGCGCAATCCCAGTTCAATTCATTTCTGATTCTGGCAAAACCGGCCAAACCTAATTCTTTACTCAATTTCTCATCGTGCAACAATTGTTGGATATGTTTAGCAAAACCAACTATATCTCCGGGCTCTGTTAATAGGGCAGATCCACCTGTTGAATACCGGGTCTCTTTTAAATCAAATGCCACTATTGGTTTTTCTGCAGCCATATATTCCATAACTTTGATAAATGTAGAATGAATATTCAATTCGTTTTTGGGAGCGGGCTCGACGCCGATGTCAGCTAAATATAAATATTCTTTTATTTTCTCTCTATCATAAATTACTCCTGTAAAATTAACATATTCATCAAGTTCCATTTTAGTTGTAGCTTGCCTCATTGAGGCTAGAGAATCACCTCCTCCTACAACGTTACAAATAAAATTTTTTTCATTCAAGTTATGAACTAGATAATGAAGCGCTTGTAATAATTCATCTACTCCATCCTGAGGGTTTATGGCTCCAATAAAGAGTAATATTTTCTTATCATTTTTTTTGTTTACAACCATTGAATTTTTAATGTCATCAGCATCTAACTGACAGTCTTTTAGTATTGGGTTATTTCTTACGATAAAAATTTTGTCTGAGTTGACATTATGTCTTTCCTGCTCAATTTCCTTATAAGTCGCATTGGTGGCAATTATGGCGTCTGCTAATTTGCAAGAAAACCTCTCACATTTGATGAGCGTATTATATATTAAGTCTTTTTTTCCTGAAAACCTTGACATATATAAGTTGGGTGACAAATCATGATGATCAAAAATAAATTTCATACCAAACAGTTTACTTAAAAGGCCAACAACAAAAAGTGTATCTGGAGGGTTATGAACATGAACTACCCGGTATTTCTTAAAAGGAGCAGAACAAAGAAAAATACATACAGCAACAAAGGTAAAGTAAAAATACTCTAAGATATAACGTATTTTTCCCAATTTCATGTCAGGCAATTCAGGAATCCTATATATTATAATATCACCATCTTTCTCAAAGTATTTCTCAGATTTTTTTTTCAGGGCAATAACAGAAATGCACATCCTTTCTCTAAGATGATATGCTTCCTTTCTAACGCGTATGTCAGCAGGAAAATAATTTTCAACAATCATCAAAATATTTGGTTTCTTTTTATGCATAATTTCGCTTCTTTTTTTTCCAATTTATTTTGTGGAGCCAATTAGCCTTTCTTGCAAAATTTTGCCATTTCACGTGGTAATGCATGCCAGAACTCCCCTTCATATTCCGAACGGATATATTCTAATAGTTCGATATAAAAATGTACTGGGTACTCCTCTTGACCGAGCGCATTCTCACCAAAGTTCATATAATCAGGATGGGTCAAGATCAATGCCATACCGCCCTGTTCAACAACCCAGTCCAATTTCTCTTTCCAGATAGCGATACTTTTTTCCTGCATCAGGACAAAGAGGGTAAAATCCTGTGGCAGGGTATATGGCAGTTCGACAAATCCATTGCCAAGGGCATTGGGATCGACCCAAAAAGGAAATATCGTCTTTCGACTCTCCGGTTTTGGTTCAAAAGGGTCGGTGTCAAAGGTTGAGGCATCATATTCGATATGTAACTGGTGTATCCATTCCAGATTGCAGTGCATTGCACCAGAACGAAACCCTTTGCAATCCCACTCTTTGAGATATGAATTGATCCGTTCAACACCTTTTGTGAATGTATTTTTAGATTTAAAAAGTTTGCCATCATGCTTAAGGTCGTGAACGCCTATTTCAAAATCATTATTTTTAAAATGCTGCCTCAAATCTGGTGACAGGGTATAATCACGTTCCGGGACAAAGTTAAAAGCTGAACGAAACCCCATATCCTGGTCAAGGTTCATAAGTGTTGCAGCATTGTCATATCCTTTTTTTGTATCAACATCGTGCGTAAGAACCAGTGCAAATTTTTTATTATCCGGCCACCCGGTCCAATTTTCTGGGGGTTTTGCGGTTCTTGAATCAATTGGCCATATGTCCTCGCAGGAGGTAAGTCTATTGAACAACAACTTTCTTCTTAAGAAGAGTTGTATTTTTCTCGGCAAAAAAGGCTTTAAAGTATAAAAAATATCTATGAAATAACTATTGATCAAAGTTACTTAACCTATATGCCGATAGCAGATCATCCCAATAATTTTCAGTATTGGTGCAGGCAGCTTGTTAAAAAAACTTGTATACCAACCAGCTACGGCAGGTGCATTAGTGATGTTTTTGTGTTGAAAAAAATACCGATAGTAATTAACCGTCGTTTCTTTAGCACCCCAGCCTGTCTTAAATTGTCTCAATCCTGTATGATCCTGCTCCGTTCTGCCGAGATTAAAACTACAAAATCCATGCCAAGAATAGTGTTCTAATGCTTTCCATATAACTAGATTATTTGCTCTCAGATGCTGGCATCGTTTATCCGATGCAGCGTACTTATATATTGCTTTATCGCCAAAATGAAAGCAGAGTGCCCCGGCAATAGCTTTTCCATGGTGGCGGGCTATCAAGAGGAGCCCATGTTTTTGTTTAATGACGAATTGATGTATGTTTTTAAAAAAAGAAAAAGGTTGCGGCGGGAGCCCATGCCTCTTTCTTGTTATAACATTCAAACGGTAAAAATCTTTCATTGATTCGAGCGAATCACATACGGCTACTTCCACTCCAACTTTTTGAGCCTTCCTGATATTCCTCTTGTGACTGTCACAAAAATTGTTATAAACGTGTTGCATACCTTGAGAGAGAATGATTATATGTTCATAACACCAGGAAGAAACCGGAATATTTTGATTTAAACCATCTCCACCTCTAATTTCGATATATTTCCAGTCTGCCTTTTCTCCATACTCCCTGATGGTGTTCCAAAATTTATCAGCCCTAAGTATATCATTGATAATCGGTTGACAGAAATCGGTGAATGGAAGCGACACCCCCCTCTTGCCAGTCAGAAAACTATCAATTTCCATTATCGGCACGAGGTCTGAGAGCTTGTCATTGTCTCTTACTGCAAAATAGAGTGGCGTATAGCCATAGGTGGCGTATAAAACTCTGGCCCAGTGCGAGGAATGAAAAAAAGTGCTCTCTGGTTGTGTCTGTAAAAGCTTATCCCATCCGGTAAATTGGAGCGGATTGATAATTTCAATTGTGGCGGTTTCACTCAAGAGACTTTTTTGATCTCCGTTTTGTTACCGCCATTTTTCAGAGATTTAGAGGCAGCCTCAAGGATTTGCACCACCCGCAGGCTTTCTTCCGCACCTGATAGAGGAGTGTCGCCGGTCTTGATGCAGTCGAGAAAGTGCTGACATTCTATTTTTAAGGGTTCGTCCTGTTTGATATAGGGCGAATACATGTCACCATAGTGATAGGAGTGTTGGAATTCAGCGAAGGTATCATAATGCGGTGGTGTCTCTACCCGCTTATCATAGATCTTAACCTTCTCGTTTGGCTCGATATCATTATAGACCAGCATTCTCTTGCTGCCTACGAAAGTCATTTCTCTTATCTTATTGGGGTCAAGCCAGCTGCTTTTAATGGTGGCAAAGCCATTGTCTTGAAAATCAATGGACATATTGGTTATATCCTCAATTCCCGCATTCACATGGGCCTTGCCCTGGCAGTTAACCGAAACCGGCTCCGATTCCATAATACTGAGGATAATGGAAATATCATGGGGCGCCAGATCCCACGCCACGTTGATATCTTTTTGGAATAATCCAAGATTCAATCGGCGGGCACTGATATAGAGGAGCTTGCCCAGATCACCGCTTTTAACAATTTCTTTTATGCGCCGTACCGTTTGAGAGTAGAGAAAGGTATGGCCCACCATCAGGGTAAGCTTGTTCTTCTCAGCCAGTTTTTTAAGCTGTACACATTCGTCAACCGAGGAGGCCATTGGTTTTTCTATTAAAGTATGTTTGCCGGCTTCCATACTTTTTTTGGCCAGTTCGAAATGCAGATGCACCGGCGTTGCAATGGCAATGGCATGAATCTCCGGATCGTTGACAATTGCATTGAAATCCGTGACCGTCTCAGTCCCAGGGTAGAGACTCTTCATGCGTGCCAACCGGGTGTTATCTATGTCACAGATGGTTTTGACCCGGCACTCCCCGAGTGCGTTAAAATTACGAATGAGATTCGGCCCCCAGTAACCGCAACCGACAATACCGATGTTAAGCATTTCTTCTCCTTGCTTTCATGAAGGTATTCACTGAATATGTTCTATTCTAAGTATATTGTGCCTTTTGTGAAATTACAAATCACACAACCGCGTCTCCACTTGTATTTCGAAAGGATGAGGCAATTTGCGTTGTCATTTCGAGCGCTAGCGAGAAATATCGACCTTCGTGGCAGGAGATCTCTCCCTGCGGTCGAGATGACAGCGGGGGAAGGTCGAGATAACCGGCCAAAAAGTCGAAATGACCAGGTTGAAGTTCGCGATACCGTCTTGTATTACCAGCGAAAAAGCTCCTTGGCGTAGGACAGGGTCAGCATGATCTGGTGCTCATCGTATTCATCACTTGGATCGTCGGAGGTCTGATCGGCGTACCGGTAACTGAGATCGAGGGCGTACCACTGCCAGAACTCGTAGCGTAAGGAGCAACCGGTATAGAAGCGCTGAGTTGTCACCGTTTCGATCAGGTCGTTTTCCAGTTGCTGGGCGGCATCGGGCGGTGGCAACGTGGCGCCCCCCCGGACGACCTCGTCCTGGTCTTCATCGCGATAGCCGGCAAACAGTGCCACGGTGGTTGATTGAAGCAGCTGATAGGAGAAATCGGCCCGGCCGTCCCAGTAGTCGATCAGGCCGTTCTCGTCGACCTCGCCGGTGAAGTTGCGGCGCTCCAGGCCCTTTTGCACGCCGAGGTGAAATCTTCCGCGTTCGATAGTGTAATCGGCGCCGATCTCGCCGTTGTAACCCCAGGTGTCATCCTGGCCGTCGGTCGTGGCATAGGAAGGCCCGGCCCCGAGATTGTAGGTAACGTGAGGGGAACGATTCCAACGCCAGCCGAAGGTCAGGTCGTGGATCTCGGAATCGCCCCGGGCTGCGTCATCGTAATCATAGACCGCAAGCCCGTATTCCAGGCTCAGCGGGTGGCGGGCAATGCCGTCGTACTCTACGCCGGCATCAGCATAATATTCTTTCAGATCGTCGGACGGTTCCTTTGCCACATCCCCCGTCTGTGATTCTGTGGCGGTTGCGGGTGTACCATTGTCCGACTCGTCGTAGAGGCCGCGGACATACCGTCCGCCCAGCGAGGCCTTCCACTCTCTGTCCAACCGATGGGCCAGCGCAATGCTGGCCTGATGCCGATCAAAGTCCTGGTAATCGTCATTAGCACCGTTATCGTTCCGCAGAATCCCATAGTCATATCCCAGGGAGAAGACACTGTCCTGGCCATAGGCGTAATCGGAGAGAAACTGCAGGGTGTTGGTCGTGTACTTCCGTCTTCCCTCTTTATCCGTGATCCGGTCGCCCTCACTCTGTCCGGCGGCCGCTGGCGTTGCCGTCGCTCCTGAATCCTGTGGCGCCGCGCTCGTCTCCGTCACCGCAGTGTCTTCCGCAATGTCGGACTGCAGCAGATTGTCGATTACCGACAGCGTCCAAGCCTTGCTCATCTGGTTGCGGTAGGACAGCGAGGCGGCGTGGTTGACCCCATCCTCCTCGTTGTCGTAATCGTAGTAAAAACCGGGCTGGTAGCTGAGGCCGAGGGAACTGCGCTCGGTGCTCCTGTCAATGGCGATCAGCGGCCGGATCAGGATCCGCTGATAGTCATCCTCGTCATCATCAACAGTAACCCCCGCCGCCTCGAGTTCTTCCGGGGAAGCCGTGTACTGCCGGTCATAGATGTCGACCCCGGTGCTCAGTCCTCCCCGCACGGCAACCACGGCGGCATCGCCGTCCGTGGACGGGTACAAGGTGAACAGGGCAAGCAGAACGGGAAGGCTGTATCGTTTCATGCATCCACCTCGGTGAAAGTTCTCAGATGTCCCTGCCTCAATGGACGATGATGGTGTCACCGGGCTGCACCATGATGTTGCGTTCCAGGTTCTTGCCCTTCATGAAACCGTCATAATCGAATTTAAAGGTATTGCCATCGAAAAGCTTGTCCTTGGGGCCATCCTTGCGGACCAGGGTGATCTTCGAATTGGCCCACTCGGTGAACCCGCCGCTCCGGGCGACGGCCTGAACGATCGTGATCGGATAGTCGAGCTGGAAGACCCCCGGCGTCGTCACCTTGCCCATCACCGTATAGCGCTGGCTGTTGCTCTGCACCAGGACCGTCGTCACCACCGGGTCATCGAACACCGTGGCGTAGATGACCTTCAGGTAGTCGGCCAGCTGCGTCAGGGTCAGCCCGGCCGCCTCGACATCGCCGATGTGGCGGAGGGAAACCTTGCCGTCGATCCTGACCTGGACCCCGCTGCCGGCTTCTTTGGCCGCCTCGCCGCCGCCTTCCCGCGCCGTGCCCTGGACCGGGGCGACTGCCATGTCGCCTTCGCCGTAAACGCTGATGCCGAGGATATCGCCGGCGCCGATGCGGTAATCGGTATCAGCCGCACCCACCTGGGCGCCGGCAAGGATGTCGGCCCTGGCCTTGGCCTTCAATTCTTCGGTCGCCGGGACATCGGCCGTCGACTGCGCCCCGAAGATCATCGCCGGCACCAGTGCGGCCGACAGGCCAATCAGGAAAAGGACAGCGGCTATCTTCTTCATGTGTCTCTCCTCATCTTGTTTATTTAATAAGCAAAATTTTTCGAACAGACCCGAACACCCAGTTGAACCCAATTATTTTCCGGATTAACGGAACTATTTCTTGGAAAACCGATCACGATCCCGGAAGAATAATCTTTTTCATATGAAACTGTGAGTTTTTTTTATACACTGTTGCATATCTGACGTCAGATGCTGCATTTGGCAAGCCATTTCTTCTAAAAAACGACATCCATCCCCACAACGACAGGTCCTGACCATGCGATTACACCGACTCCCGCTCTTCGTCCTGATCGGCATGCTGCTGCTCACCGTTGCCGCCTGCTCCAATCCCGAGGCCAAAAAGGACAAGCACTACCAGAAGGCCCTGGAGTACATCAAGCAAAAGGACAACAGCGCCGCGGTGATCGAACTGCGCAACGCCATCCAGATCGACCCGAAATTCGCCGCCGCCCGCTACCAGCTCGGCCTCCTGTACCTGCAGCAGAATGATCCCCGCAGTGCCTTTGCCGAACTGCAGCGGACTGCGAGCCTCGATCCGAACAACCTCGATGCCGCGGTCAAGGTCGCCGAATTCCAGCTGCTCTCCAACAACAAGGAGGAGAGCCGCAAATATGTCGACCGGGTTCTGGCCAAGGATCCCAAACATGCCGATGCCCTGGCCCTGCTCGCCAACATCGAGCTCATCGCCGGCAATTTCCCGGCGGCGGAAGAGGCCGTCGCCAAGGTTGACGCCAAGCAGCGCGAGACCGACCGCTTCTACAATATCCGCGGCCGGATCTACGGCGCCCAGCAGAAGTGGCAGGAATGCCGGGCGATGTTCGAGAAGGCGATCGAACTGGGACCGGATAATTTTGCCAATTACCGCACCCTGCTGCTGTTTTTCGAGCAGCAGAAGATGAACGCTGATGCGGAAAAACTCCTGGCCACGATCCAGGAGAAGTTCCCGGACAACGCCCAGGCCCATCTGATGATGGCGTCGATGTACCAATCGAAGAAAGAACCGGCCAAGGCGGTCGAGGAAATCAGAAAGGCCATCGCCCTCGAACCCGAGAATGTCCGTTACCGGCTGATGCTGGTCGATTTCTACAAATCGCAGAATCAGGCGGAGGCGGCGGAGAAGGAACTGCGCGCCGCCCTCAAGGATAAACCGGATACGATCGAATACCAGTCAGCCCTGGCCGAACTGCTGTTCGATCGGCAAAAGACCGATGAGGCGAAAACGATCATGGACGCCATCCTGGCCAAGAATCCCGAACATGGCGGTGCCAACCTCCTCAAGGCCAGGTTCCTGCTGAAGGAGGGGAAGAAGCGCGAAGCCGTCGACATCCTGACACCGCTGACCACCAATTATCCGAAATGGCCCGAACCCTACTTCTACCTGGCCGTCGCCCACCTCGGGCTCGGCGAGGGCGAACTCGCCCAGAAGGATGTCGACACGGCCCTCCAGCATGGTCCCGGAGTCAGCCGCTACCATGCGCTGGCCGCCCAGCTGGCCCTGATCAAGGGCGAGAGCGAGACCGCCGGCAAGGAGGCGACCATCGCCCTGCGGCTCGACCCCCGCAATTACGGGGCCGCCAAGATCCTGGCCAAGGCCCTGATCCAGGACAAGAAGTTCAAGGAGGCGGTGTCGCTGATCGAGGGCATGCTAAAGCAGGTGCCCGGTGACACCGATCTCATCGGCAACCTCGGCCTCGCCTACCTCGGGCTGAAGGACAAGGACAAGGCCAGGGAGACCTTCGCCCGCCTCCTCGAGGCCGCTCCCGACAACTCCAGGGCCCTGGCCTTCCTGACGGCCCTGACGGCGGACAAGGACCTGGACAAGGCCATTGCCTTCGTTCAGGACCACATCACCAAGGCCCCCAAAGCCGGCGGCCACTACATGCTGCTCGGCGACCTGCTGGCCCGGCAGAAGAAGAACGAAGAGGCCATCGCCGCCTTCAACAAGGCGCAGGAACTGGCGCCGGACAACCCCCAGCCGTACATCGTCACGGCCCGGCTGATGGCCTCCCTGGGCAAAACCGACCAGGCGGTCGGAGAATTGTCCCAGCTGCTGGTCAAACAGCCGGATTCCCTGCCTGCCAACATGGGGCTTGCCACCCTGTATGAAATCCAGGGCAAGCACCAGGAGGCCAAGGAGAAGTACAAGAAGGTCCTCACCCTCGACCCCAATTCCGCCGCTGCCGCCAACAACCTGGCCTGGATCATCGCCTCGGAGAAGGACGGCGATCTCGGCGAGGCCCTGCGCCTGGCGATGCTCGCCAAGCAGGCCATGCCCGACGAACCGCACATCGCCGACACCCTCGGCTTCGTCCACCTGCAGCGCCAGTCCTATCCGCTGGCCATCGCCCAGTTCCAGCAGGCCCTCGACAACCGCCCCGATGACCCGATCATCACCATGCATCTGGCCCAGGCCCAATACGGCAAGGGCGACAAGGACGAAGCGGTCGCGACGCTGAAGAAGGCGCTGGCGTCGAAGGACGAGTTCAAGGAACGGGGTGAGGCGGAGGGGATGCTGAAGCAGTGGGAGTCTTCTGCAAAATGAAAGTCGGCATGTCGTGGTAATCAGGCCTTCCCGCCTCTGTCGGCTCGACCTGCCTACTGCCATTTCGACCTGCCCCTTGGCATTTCGAGCTGCCCCCTTGGTATTTCGACCTGCCCCTTGGCATTTCGACCTGCCCCTTGGTATTTCGACCTGCCCCTTGGCATTTCGAGCTGCCTCCTTGTCATTTCGAGCGATAGCGAGAAATCTCGTCCTTCGTGGCAAGAGATCTCCCCCTTCCCCCGCTGTCATCTCGACCGCAAGGGAGAGATCTCAAGCAGGCCTGGGAGTAATCCTCAGCAGGAAAAAACAGATTTCTCGCTTCGCTTCGAAATGACAGAGGGGATGTTATCACGACCTTCGCCCTACCGGGAACAACGAGATTTCTCGCTAGCGATCGAAATGACAAGAAAAATGCTCGAAATGACAGTGGTGGGTATCGCGACCCTCCCCCGCTGTCATCTCGACCAAAGGGAGAGATCTCATGCGGCCATCATCCGCCCCAAGAAAGGCAGCCTCGGCAACACGAGATTTTTTCTCGCTTCGCTTCGAAATGACAGCGGGGGCGGGATCATGGCCTTCGCCCTACCGGGAACAACGAGATTTCTCGCTAGCGCTCGAAATGACAGAGAAAAAAAACGAAATGACAGCGGGGGCTTTATCACGGCCTTCGCCCTACCGGGAAGGTCGAGATGACAGAGGCGCAGGTCGAGATGGCAAGAAATTAGAAGTGGTTCAGAAACAGAAGGAAGCAAAAGCCGCCGGACGGCCCGATTGCCGCCGGAGTTAACCCTACAACGGCACTTATGAACATGTGTACCACATGCTGTAGGTCGCTTCGGAGTACGAATACTGCATATTGTGTCTATATTGACATGTTGCGTTGTAGGGTTAAGCCGTCGTCAAACAATAACCGTTACACAGAAATACCTTTCCGGCATAAGGGGCCGTAACGAAATGGTGAAAAATGTAACGGTTATTTCGTAACGGCCCCTAAGTAAACAGGGAGGAACACCATGAGCAGCAAACCATCGATCGCCGTCATCCTCGCCGGATGCGGCAACAAGGACGGGGCCGAGATCCACGAGGCGACCCTGACCCTCTGGGCCATCCACCGGCACGGCGCCGACTACCAGTGCTATGCCCCGGACAAGAAGCAGCACCACGTTCTCAATCACATCACCGGCGAGGAGATGGCGGAGGAGCGCAACGTCCTGATCGAGTCAGCCCGGATTGCCCGGGGCAACATCAAGAGTCTCGCCCAGTTCGACGCCACGGCCCATGACGTCCTGATCCTGCCCGGCGGTTTCGGGGCGGCGAAGAACCTCTGCTCCTACGCCTTTGACGGTCCCGAGTGCACGGTCGACGAGTCGGTCGCCGCCGCGGTCCGGGCGATGCATGCGGCCAAGAAACCGATCGGAGCCCTGTGCATCGCCCCGGTGATCCTCGCCCGTCTCCTGCCCAATGTCATGGTGACGGTCGGCAGCGATCTCCAGACGGCGGACAATATCACCCGGATGGGGGCCCGCCACCAGAAAACGACGCATGGCGAGATCGCGGTGGATACGACCAACCGGGTCGTCACCACCCCGTGTTATATGCTCGATGCCCGGGTGGACCAGATTGGCGAGGGTGCGGAACGGCTGGTTATCGCCCTATTGGAGATGGTCGGGAAATGATCGGCTGAGAAGCCGGCGGCGGCCGCAGCTATTTGCCAAGGCAGAACTGGGTGAAAATGACATCGAGGATGTCATCGGCGGTGGTGAGGCCGACGATCTCCCCCAGTTGCTCCAGGCATTCCTGGATATCGACGGCGATCAGGTCGCAGCTGCTGCCTTCCGCCAGCGAGGCTGCAATGCGGCTGCAGGCGGCCTCGGCCCGGAGCAGGGCCTGGCGGTGGCGCAGGTTGGGGGCGCAGCCGTCCTCCTGCCACTGGTCGCGGCCGCCGACCACGGCGGCGAAGATCGCCCGCCTGAGATCCTCGATCCCGGTCTTCAGCCGGGCCGAGATCCGCACCGCCGGGCCGGTTACCCCCTGCGCCGCAAAGTCCCTGGCCGTCTCCCGGCACAAATCCGATTTGTTGACCACGACGATCAGCGGCTTGGCCGCCACCATCCGGTAGAGGCGGAGATCGGCTTCGGTCGGGTCGCGGCTGCCGTCGACCATGAACAGCACCAGATCGGCCTGCTGCAGCAGCAGTTTCGCCCGCTTGATCCCCAGTTCCTCGACCTCCTCGGCATGGTCGCGAATCCCGGCGGTATCGATGATCCGCACCGGTATCCCCTCGATGTCGAGGTACTCCTCGATCGAATCCCGGGTCGTCCCCGGGATGGCGGTGACCAGTGCCCGTTCCTCCTGCAGCAGGGCGTTGAGCAGGCTCGATTTGCCGACATTGGGAACTCCGGCGATGACCACCGAGATCCCGTCGCGCAGGATCCGCCCCTGGTCGGCCGAGGCGATCAGCGCCTGCAGGGGCTGGGCGACCTGCTGCCGCAGAATCTGATCGAGATGGCCGTGGTCGACGATCTCGGCATCCTCGTCGGGGAAATCGATCGCCACCTCGATGAACGCCTTCATCTGCATCAGCCCCTGGCGGATGGCCTCGATCCGCTGATACAGTGCCCCGGCCAGCTGGGCCTGGGCCTGGTCGATGCCTTTTCTGGTCTTCGCCGCCAGGATATCGATCACCGCCTCGGCCCGGGTCAGATCGATCCGGCCGTTGAGAAAGGCCCGCTTGGTGAATTCACCGGGATCGGCGAGCCGGACGCCGGCGGCCAGGATCAGTTCGAGAATCCGGCTGAGCAGGAGATAGCTGCCGTGGCAGTGGATCTCGACGACATCCTCGCGGGTATAGGTGCGGGGGGCCTGCATGAAGACGGCCAGAACCTCATCGACGATCAGGTTGTTGCCTGGCTCGACGATATGGCCGTAGTAGAGCTGGTGACTGCGAAACCGGCAGCCGCGGTCATGGGGCTGAAAGAGCCGTTGCAGGACGGGCAGAGCCTGGCCGCCGCTGATCCGGATAATTCCGATCCCTCCCGACCCCGGCGGGGTGGAAATGGCGGCGATGGTTTGCTCGGTTCTGTCTGCAGGCATCACGGCACCGATCGGCCGGTGGCCGACACCGGCACTTGAGGAAGAGGAGAAGGGACGCTGTGCGAGCCGCTGGACGTTACATCAGTCGGCTCAACTGTCGCTCTCATCGGCCGGCGACCCGTTGCCCCGACCCTTGCGGCCCCGCGGGGCCGGCTTTTTGCGGCCGCCGTTGGGCCGGCCGCTGCCGCCCTTGCCCGGCTTGTAGATGAGGATCTTCTTGAACAGGCCTTCGCCGACGGAGCGGCTGCGGATCTCCTTGTCCTCCTGGAGCACCATGTGGACCTCGCGCCGTTCCGAGGGATTCAGGCCGGGGATGGTCTGGGTCTTGCCGTCCTCCTTGACCAGGGCGGCCAGTTCGAGGGCCTTTTCCCGCAGTTCCTCGATCCGTTTCTGCCGGAATTCGCCGACGTCGATCGAGATCCGCAGCCGTTCTTCGGTCTTGCGGGCGACGATCTTGCGCAGGAGGTACTGCAGGCTGTCGAGGATCTTGCCGTCCTGGCCGGTCAACTCCTCCTCGTGCTCGCCGTGGATGGTGCAGACCACCGCCAGGCCATGAACCTCGACCTCGACCCGGGACGGGATCTTCATCAGCTCGAGCAGCGTCGCCAGTTCAGCCTGGACGAGGGCAACCGCGTCGGCGCTGGCCTCGCCCGCCTCCTCCTCTTCCGCCAGGACCTCCTCGGCCGGTTCCTCGGCCGGGCTGTCGACGACCGGCTCAACCGGGGGCGGCGGAGTCTCCTTTGCCGGGGTCTCGCTCCGTTGCCGCCGAGCCGGCCTCTCATCCTTTTTCCGGGCCGGCGGGGCCAGTGGCGGCGGCTCGACGCTCACGGCTGCCGGCTCGACACTCACTGCTGCCGGTTCCCTGCTCACTGCCGGCTCGACCCTTTTAACCGCCGCCCGGATATGGGCCTTCTTCCGGCGCAGCCCGAAGATCCCGGTCGATCCGATCTCGACCACCTCGATATCCAACTGTTCCTGCGGCACGTTCAATTCGGCGCAGGCCTGTCTGATCGCATCGGCGACTTCCTTGCCATAATAATCTTTCTTATTCAACGACATCGAATATCTGCTCCAGGTTGTTCTCGATTCAGCGTAGTCTCACGGCCTGTCGGCCGCCATTGGTCATCGCACCTTTTCAGGCACGGGCTTGCTGGTCCGGTTGATCATATACTGCTGCAGAATCGCCAGCAGGTTGTTGACAAACCAGTACAGCACGAGGCCGGAGGCGAAGTTGAGGAACATGAAGGTGAAAACGACGGGCAGAAACATCATGATCTTGGCCTGGGTCGGGTCCGCCGTCGTCGGCGTCAATTTCTGCTGCAGGAACATCGAGGCGCCCATCAGCAGCGTGAGCACGGGAAGCCCGCCGAGATACGGGAGATCGAACCCGATCCACAGCCGGTCGGGGGCCGACAGATCGGTGATCCACAGCATGAACGGGGCATGGCGCAGTTCGATGCACTGCAGCAGGACCTTGTACAGGGCGAAGAAGATCGGGATCTGCAGGACCATCGGCAGACAGCCGCCGAGGGGATTGACCTTGTAGGTCTTGTAGAGGCTCATGACCTCCTGGTTCATCCTGGCCGGGTCATCCTTGTACTTCTCCTTGATCTTCACCATCTTCGGCTGCAGCTTCTGCATGTTCTTCATCGACTTCATACCCTTCTGGGTAATCGGCCAGAAGACGGCCTTGAACAGGACGGTCACCAGGATGATGGCGATGCCGTAATTGCGGCAGAAACCATAGAAGAAGTTGAGCAACCACAACGTCGGTTTGGCGATTATGTCGAACCAGCCGAAATTGACGGCCTTGTCGAGATTGTACCCGAGCTCCTTCAGCAGTGTCAGCTTCTTCGGGCCGTAAAAGACATGATAGGCATATTCTTTCGCCTGCCCCGGCTGCAGCGTGTCGAGGCTGCCGGCGACGACGGTGGCGGTGACGGCATCCGTTCCCTGCATCGTGAAGCTGACGCCGCTGTCGGCCACCGGGATGATCCCGCAGAGGAAATAGTTGCTGGCGTAGCCGGCCCACTCGACCTTGCCCTGGATGGTCTTGGCGCCGTCGGCGAATTCCTTGGCCTTGACCTCATGGAGTGCGCCGTTGATGAAGGCGGAGGGACCGGCAAAGAGAAACTTGCTGGAGGCATTGTCGCCCCCCTCGAACGGGCTGTTGACCTGATGCAGTTGGGCAATCCCCTGCAAGGGCTGGGTTGAGGTGTTGGCCACCTTGACGGTCAGATCGATCAAATAGCTTTTGGTGTCGAAAGAAAACCTGCGCTCAATTTCGAGACCGTTGCCGGCACTGGCCTTCATGGTCAGAACGGCCTTGCCGTCCTTGCCGAAGACGACCTCCTGGGCATCGCCGGCATACAGCAGGCCGGCAGGGGCGGCGCTGCCCCATGAAAATTTCAACGGCCATCCCTGGTCGGCAGTGGTCTTCACCAGTTCTTTGCCCGGCGAGTCCTTGGCGATGCTCTCGGCATGCTCCTTCAGCACGAAACTCTTGATCGCCCCGCCGTCCTCGGTAAGCACGGCCTTGTAGAGGTCGGTTTCGACAGTGATCTCGCGGGCCGGGCGATCCGTCCTGACCGGTACGGCCGCGCCTGTCGGTTCGGCCTGGGGGGCGGTCAGAGCAGGGGCGGTATCGGCCTTCTTGTCGGTAGAAACGACCGCCGGCTGCTCCTTCGTCTGCTCCACCGGCGCCTGGGATTTATTGCCGAATCCGACAAAGAGATATTGATATCCAAGCAATATGACGAATGAGATGATGATTGCCACAAAGGCTCTATAGGTATCCATGCATGTACCGTCTGATGTTGATCCGCCTGCACACCGGTCAGATTGTCGGCCCGGAGGCTGACATTCAACGAGGTTTTACCTGACAGGGTCGTAGCCGCCCGCGGAAAAGGGGTGACAGCGAAGGATGCGGCGGAGAGAGAGGAATGATCCCCGGAAGACTCCATATTTTTCAATTGCCTGAATTGCGTAGGCGGAACAGGTAGGGGTGAAGCGGCAGCATGGGGGGAACAGCGGGGAGATGAGGTACTGGTATCCTCGAACGAGGATCACAAGAAAACGTCTGGCTATCTGAGAAATGCCCACTCAGACCTCCTGGCCGGTAAATCTGCCGGCGAGTGAGGCCACGAACCGGCTGATATCAACAGGTGCAGGCAGGGAAAAATCAGGACGAACGGCAAAAACGATATCCGCCCCGGGCGGATACAGTTCCTTGTCAAGGCGGAAAGATTCCCGGATTATTCGCTTAATGCGGTTCCGCTTCACAGCCCCTCTGATTTTTCCATGCACGCTGATGCCGATCCGGCTGCGCCCTTCGGTATTGGTACGGCAGATAAGCGTGAACCCCTTGCCGTGCAAGCGCTTTCCCTGGCTGTACACCTTGTCAAACTCCCATCCCTTGCGAATCAGGGATTGCTTTGGAAGTCCATGCTGTTTCAAGGGATCAGGCTGACAGACGTTTCCGCCCCTTCGCCCGACGGGCATTGAGTATGGCGCGACCGGAGCGAGTCCGCATTCTCTCGCGAAAGCCGTGGGTTCGCTTGCATTTCAAATTGCTGGGCTGGAAAGTACGTTTACTCATTTTTTTAATCCCTTTGTTTTACATCCATGCAGTTTCATGGGGCTTTTGAAGTGATGGAGACCTTGGCCAGCCTATCCGGCAGGTATTCTGCTGACCGACACGTCTCTTGCCGCTACCATAGCCTTCCAGACAGGAAGGACAGGAAATCCGAAAATTACAAAAGAACCATATTAATCATAGAAGCCGAATACTGTCAAATAATTTCACCAGCCCCACCCGCCTCATCTTGCACATGAACCCGCAGTATGCTACTGTTGAGTGCGGATTTTCCGTCTCAACGCGGGGGGCTCAGCCCCTGTCGTCCCCTTCGTCGCCATCCGTTGCACCCACAAAATAACTTATGACTGTAGACCGCCTTGCCACTTTTTCCGATCTCGACTGGGATCAACTCTGGCGCAACGCCCGGTCCAGGAAATCATGGGGAAGCAGCAGCGCCGCCGACTGGGACAGGAAAGCGGCCTCGTTCGCATCCCGCAATCAATCCTCGCCCTTCGTCCCCCTGGTCCTGTCGCATATTCCTCTGACCCCGTCGACGACGGTCCTCGATGTCGGCTGCGGCTCGGGAACCCTCGCCCTGCCCATCGCCAGGCAGGTCAGGTCGGTCACCGCCGTCGATTTTTCCGCCGGCATGCTGTCGGCCCTGACTGAGATGGCAACCCAAGCGGATATCACCAACATCAGGACCATCCAGGCTAGCTGGGAGGATGACTGGTCGGCGCTCGGCATCGGCCGGCACGACATCGCCATCGCCTCCCGCTCCCTGGCCGTCGCCGACCTCCGGGCCGCCCTGCAGCGCCTCGACGACCATGCCTCGGCCTCGGTCTTCATCGTCGATCGGATCGCCCCCACCCCCTTCGACCCCGCAGCCTTCGCCGCCGTCGGCCGGCCGTTCGAGGGCGGGCCGGATTACATCTATGTCCTCAACAGCCTCTACTCCATGGGAATCCACCCCGACGTCGCCATCGTCAGCCTCGACCGGGAGGCGGAGTTTGCCGATCTTGATGACGCCATGGACTCCTATCGCTGGATGATCAAGAACATGTCGCCCGAGGAGGAATCCGCCCTCCGCCGCTATCTGGCCCGGAACAGCCGCCCCGGCGAAGGCGGGCGGATCGTGGTCGAACGCGGCTTTACCCCCCGGTGGGCCTGCATCCGGTGGGACAAGAGCCGATGATGCCGCCTTCTCCTCCCCTCTTCCGGCCGCCGGGCACCAGGCCTGTTCCGGCCGCCGCCATCCGAGGTCTCGACCCATGCGTATCATAATCGTCGGTGCCGGACAGGTCGGATTCCATATCTGCGAGCGGTTCTCGCTGGAAAACCAGGATGTGGTCCTGATCGATACCGACGACAAAAAACTCAAGCGGATCGAACGCGATCTCAACATCATGACCATCCACGGCAGCGGCGCCTCCGCCCGGATCCTCGCCGAGGCCGGGATCGCCAAGACCGACCTGTTCATCGCCGTCACCGACAGCGACGAGGTCAACCTGATCGCCTGCATCATGTCCAGTCAGTACAACGTCAAGACCCGGATCGCCCGGGTCCGCAACCAGGACTTTCTCGAAGAGGGCATGTTCCCGAACACCAAGGTCCTGGACATCGACATGATCATCAGCCCGGACCAGGCGATGACCGATGAAATCGTCAGCCTCTGTCACATCTCCGCCGCCTTCGACATGGCCAAGTTCGCCGACGGCCGCCTGATGCTGCTCGGTTACCTGATCAGAGAAGGCAACCCCCGCCTCGGCATGACGCTGGATAAACTGATGAAGGCCCATGGCTCCCACAATTTCATCATGACCGCGATCATCCGCGGCCGGGACACCATCATCCCCCGCGGCAGCGATGTCATCCAGGCCGGCGACAAGATCTATATCATGGTCAGGCGCGAGGACATCTTCCGGGTCGAAAAGTTCTTTCACCTCAGCAGCCAGACCCCGCACAAGGTCTTCATCATCGGCGGCGGCCGGATCGGCTATGCCGTCGCCCGGGCGCTGGAAGACCTCAACATCGAGGTCTTCCTGGTCGAAAACAGCCGCCAGCGCTGCGAATTCCTGTCCGAGAACCTGGGGCGGACCACCGTCCTCAATATCGACGGCCTCGACGCCCACGACATGCTCGACGAGGGGATCGACCAGGCCGATCTGGTCATCTCGCTGACCAGCAGCGACTCGAACAACATCATGTCGAGCCTGCTGGCCAAATATCACGGCGCCAGGCGGTGCATCACCAAGATCACCCGCCACGATTTCGTGCCGCTGCTCGGCCAACTCGGCATCGACATCGCCCTCTCCTCGCGCCAGGTCGCCGCCAGCATGATCCTGCGCTTCGTCCGCCGGGGGGCGGTCGGCACCGTCGCCACGATCATGAACAGCGATGCCGAGGCGATGGAGATCAAGGTGCCGATGAACCGGAATTTTGACAATGTCGCCCTCAAAGATCTCAATTTTCCGACAGGAGCGATCATCGGCGCCATCGTCCGGGGGCGGAAGATCCTCATCCCCTCCGGCAACACCCGGGTTCAGGCGGAAGACAACCTGGTCGTGTTCTTCACCCGTGATGCGGTGAAAATGCTCGAACAGTATTTCGACCAGGAAGAGTAGGCGATGCGGACGAGCGGTGTACTCAACCTGCTGGGCAAGCTGCTGATACTGCTGTCCCTGACCCTCATCGGGCCGATCCCCTTTTCGCTCTATTACGACGACGGGATGCTCCGGTCCTTTGTGCTGTCGTCGCTGATCGGCGCCGGCAGCGGCGGTCTGCTGCTGCTGCTCTTTCCGCCGGAGGAAGACCTCGGTTACCGCGAGGGCTTCGCCATCGTCACCCTGAGCTGGCTGGCGATGGCCCTGCTGGGGGCTCTGCCCTTCTACATCTCTGGCAAGATACCCGCCTTTGTCGATTGCTATTTCGAAGCGATGTCCGGCTTCACAACCACCGGCTCGACGATCCTCGTCACCGTCGAGGTCCTGCCGAAGAGTCTGCTGTTCTGGCGCTCCCTGACCCATTGGCTCGGCGGCATGGGGATCATCGTCCTGACGATCGCCATCATGCCGCTGCTGAAGGTCGGCGGCACCCAGCTGTTCCATGCCGAAATGCCCGGTCCCACCAAGGACCGGCTGGCCCCCCGGATCCAGGGCACGGCGAGGATCCTCTGGAGCGTCTACGTCTTCCTCACCCTGATCGAGATGATTTTGCTGATGGCCGGGGGCGTGGATTTCTTCGACGCCCTCTGCCACGCCTTCGCCACCCTCGCCACCGGCGGTTTCTCGACCCATACGGCAAGCATCGCCTACTTCGATTCCGCCTATGTCGAGGGGGTGATCATCGTCTTCATGCTGCTGGCCGGAATGAACTTCACCCTCCATTTTCATGCCTTCACCGGCAACTTCCGCACCGTCATCAAGAATGAGGAACTGCGCCTCTACCTCGCCATTGTTTTTCTCTCGACCCTGATCATCACGGTCGCCGCCACCCTGGCCGATCCGGCGTATAATATCGTCAAAAATTTCCGCGACGCGATGTTCATTGTCGCTTCGCTCGTTACCACCACCGGTTTCGGCACCGTCGATTACGAACTCTGGCCGCCGGTCTGCCTGATGGTCATCATCGTCCTGATGTTCATCGGCGGCTGCGCCGGTTCCACCTCCGGCGGCATCAAGGATGTGCGGATCCTGCTGCTGTTCAAATACGCCCTGCTGCAACTGCGCCGCCTCGTTCATCCCCATCAGGTGCAGACGATCAAACTGGGGGCGACCCGGGTGCCCCAGGAGATCCTGATCGCCATCCTCGGCTTCTTCGCCCTGTATCTGGTCGTCTTCTTTCTGGCCAGCTTCATCGTCACCGCCACCGGGGTCGATATCGTCACCGGCACCAGCGCGGTCATCACCACCCTCAGCAATGTCGGCCCCGGCTTCAAGGTCGTCGGGCCGACCCAGAATTTCAGCACCCTGCCGGAGCTGGCCAAGATTGTGCTGATTATCTGCATGCTGGCCGGCCGGCTCGAGCTCTACACCGTCGTCGTGCTGTTGACGCCGGCCTTCTGGCGGATGGCGCGGAAACCGTCCCTCCGCACCTTCTCCCTGTACAACAGGCTATCGGCTCCTGTTTCCCAATCCCCAGTATTGAAAGACAACATCCATGAATGAGTATGATATTGCCGTGATCGGCGCCGGCCATGCCGGCTGCGAAGCGGCGCTGGCCGCCGCCCGGATGGGCTGCCGCACCTTCGTCGCCATCATCAACGCCGACACCATCGGCGCCATGTCCTGCAACCCGGCGATCGGCGGCCTGGCCAAGGGCCATCTGGTGCGGGAAATCGACGCCCTCGGCGGCGAGATGGCCAGGAACATCGATGCCACCTCGATTCAATTCCGCCGCCTCAACACCAGCAAAGGCCCGGCCGTCCGCTCGTCACGGGCCCAGGCCGACCGCCTGCTCTACCGCCTGCGGATGAAAGCGGTGCTGGAGAACCAGCCGAACCTGACCCTCTGCCAGGCCACGGTCGACAGCCTGCTGGTCGACAACGGCCGCATCGTCGGCCTCAGGACCTCGATCGACCAGGAGATCCGGGTCCGGGCGGTGGTGGTCGCCACCGGCACCTTCCTCAACGGTCTGGTCCACATCGGCCTGAAGAACTTTCCCGCCGGGCGGATGGGCGACGCCCCCTCGACCCGGCTCGCCGCCTGGTTCAAGGACCAGGGGTTCAACGTCGGGCGGATGAAGACCGGCACCGTCCCCCGGCTGGCGGCCCACTCCATCGATTACTCGGACCTCGAGGCCCAGTACAGCGACGACCCGCCGGCCCACTTTTCCTTTGCCTCCAAAGGCCGCTATACCCTGCCGCAGCTGCCGTGCCATATCACCTACACCAACGAGCGGACCCACGAGATCATCCGCCAGGGCATCGACCAGTCGCCGATGTATGCCGGCATCATCGAGGGGATCGGGGCCCGCTACTGCCCGTCGATCGAGGACAAGGTCATGCGGTTCCCGGAGAAGGGGCGGCACCAGATCTTCCTCGAGCCGGAGGGGCTGGACACGGTCGAGGTCTACCCCAACGGCCTGCCGACCAGCCTGCCGCTGGCCACCCAGACCGCGATGATCCACAGCATCAAGGGACTGGAGCGGGCCCAGATCATCCGTCCCGGCTACGCCATCGAGTACGACTACGTCGATCCCCTGGAACTGCACCCGTCGCTGGCGACCAAACGGCTCGAAGGCCTCTACCTCGCCGGCCAGATCAACGGCACCTCCGGCTACGAGGAGGCCGCCGCCCAGGGCCTGATGGCCGGGATCAACGCCGTCCGCTACGTCCAGGGCAAAGAACCGGTGGTCCTCGACCGCTCCCAGGCCTATATCGGGGTGCTGATCGACGACCTGGCGACCTGCGGCACCCGGGAACCGTACCGCCTCTTCACGTCCCGGGCCGAATACCGCCTGCTGCTGCGCGAGGACAACGCCGACACCCGGCTGAGCCGGATCGGCCATGGCATCGGCCTGCTCGATGACGCCTCTTACCAGCGATTTCTCCACAAGGAGCGGGGAATGGCGGAGGGCATGGCCCTGCTCGACGCCGTCGCCGTCAAGCCGACGGTCGCGGTCAACGGGGCGCTGACGGCGCTGGGCCAGATCGGGATCAAGCAGAAGAGCAGCCTGACCGAACTGCTGCGCCGCCCCGGCCTGACGATCGACCAGCTCACCGGCCTGCCACTGGACGCTGACGAACAGCAGGAGGTGGCGGAGCTGGCACAATCACCGGTCAAGGATGAGATCCAACTGCAGATTAAATTCGCCGGCTATATCGAGCGGCAGAACGAACAGGTGGAGCGCTTCCGCAAGATGGAGTCGCTGATCCTGCCCGACGATATCGACTACAAGGCCCTGTCCGGCCTGTCCAACGAAGTCGTCGAAAAGCTCAGCCGGGTGCGACCGCGCTCGCTCGGCCAGGCATCACGCATTTCGGGGATCACGCCGGCCGCCATTTCGGTGCTGCAGGTCCACATTAAACGGCTCAAAGCCCAGAACTGAACCCTTCATCCACCATGCCCACACCCTTCGTCCACTCCTTCGACCCGGTCGCCGTCAGCCTCGGTCCACTGCAGATCCGCTGGTACGGCCTGATGTACGTGCTCGGCTTCACCGCCAGCTACTTCCTGGTGCGTTACCAGATCCGCCGCCGGCAATTTGCGGAGCTGGAAATGCATTTTGAAAACCTTAACCTGGTCCTGATCCTGTCGGTGATCCTCGGCGGCCGTCTGGGCTACGTCCTGTTTTACAATCCAGCCTACTACTTCCGCCACCCCCTGGAGATTCTCGCCACCTGGGAGGGGGGAATGTCCTTCCACGGGGCCTGTCTCCTGCTGATCGTCAGCGGCTGGCTGTTCTGCCGCAAATACGGGATCGATTTCTGGAAGGGTGCCGATATCTATGTCGCCACCTTCCCCATCGGTCTGGGCCTGGGCCGGATCGGCAACTTCATCAACGGCGAACTCTTCGGCCGGCCGACCGATGTCCCCTGGGGCGTGATCTTCACCGACGGCGGCCCGGTGGCGCGCCATCCCTCCCAACTCTACGAGGCCCTGCTCGAGGGATTACTCCTTTTTGCCCTCCTCTGGTCCGTGAAGGCCCGACCGTGGGAGCAGCGGTCGGGCTGGCCGCACGGCAGCATCTTCGCCCTGTTTCTCATCGGCTATGGGGTGTTGCGGATGGTGGTCGAGCTGTTCCGCGAACCCGATCCCCAGATCGGTTTCCTGTTCGGGCTGGTGACGATGGGCCAGAGCCTCAGCCTGGTCATGGTGGCCGGCGGCCTATTCCTGTGGATGTTCCGAGTCCGGAAGGAGAAGAACAGAGGGGGGGCACCGGTCGCCGCTTCCCGCCGGAAGCGCCCCTGATGATCGCCATGCGGCAGCACACAATTCCACTTCCCGGCGACCGCCGCCCCCTGCCGATCTGCTGGGAGGAATGCCGGCGGCGGGGCTGGGACGAGCTCGACATCCTGCTGGTCACCGGCGACGCCTATGTCGATCACCCCTCCTTCGGAATCGCCCTGATCGCCCGGCTCCTCGACAGCCGGGGCTATCGGGTGGCGATCCTGCCGCAGCCGCGGTACGACCGGCTCGACGACTTTCGCCAGTTTCCCGCACCCCGCCTCTTCTGCGGCATCACCGGCGGCAATCTCGATTCGATCGTCGCCAACTATTCCGGCAACGGCAAGGTCAGGGACTTCGACGCCTTTTCCCCCGCCGGTAATCCCTGGCGAGGGGAGGAACGGTCCAAGGCCAACCGCCGCCGGCCCGACCGCGCCGTCCTGCTCTATGCCCAATTGGCCCGCGCCGCCTTCGGCGAGACCCTGCTGGTCCTGGGCGGGATCGAGGCCTCGCTGCGCCGCTTCGTCCATTACGATTACAAGCAGGAGAAGTTGCGGTCCTCCAGCCTGACCGACGCCAAGGCCGACCTGCTGGTGTATGGGATGGGGGAACGGGCGGTACTGACGATCGCCGAGCGGATCGCAGGCGGCGAGGCCACGCTGGATGGAATCCCCGGCACCTGCCGCCGCCTGAGCGACAAGGAGCGGCAGGAAAAACTGCCCGACATCGCCGGCGCCCCGGCCGATCATTGGCTGCTGCTGCCGTCATGGGCCGACATCGGCCGCAATCCCGCCCTGTTTCTCGACCAGGAACTGCAGCTCGACCACCATGCCCGGGCCGCATCCGGCAAGATCGTGCTCCAGCGGCAGCAGAGCCACTGGGTGATCCAGTATCCCCCGGCCGCCCCGCTCGGCAGCGAGGAACTCGATGCCCTTCATGCCCTCCCCTTCAGCCGCAGGCCCCATCCCGCCGCCCCCGACATCCCGGCCTACCGGATGATCCGGGATTCGGTGACCATCGTCCGCGGCTGCTCCGGCAACTGCTCCTTCTGTGCGATCACCAGGCACCAGGGGCCGAAGGTGATCAGCCGCAGCCGGGAGTCGATCGTCACTGAGGTCAAGTTGCTCAGTCGGATGGACGATTTTGGCGGGACCATCAGCGATCTCGGCGGGCCGACCGCCAATCTCTGGGGCACCAGTTGCGCGATCGGCGGCTGCGCCAGGAACGACTGCCTCTACCCCCGGGTCTGCCCCAATCTCCAGGTGGCGGAGCAGGAGTTTCTGCAGCTGCTCGATACCGTCGCCTCCGTTGCCGGAATCGAGCACGTCTTCATCTCCTCCGGCCTGCGCATGGGACTGCTGCTCAAGACCCCGGCCCTGTTGCGGCGGATCATCGAGCGCCATACGCCGGGAGCGATGAAGATCGCCCCGGAGCATACCGATGCCGATCTCCTCACCCTGATGCACAAGGAACCGCACGCCGTGTTGCGCCAGTTTATCCGGACCTGCCGGCAGATGGCCAGGGAGCTCAGCCAGGATCTGCGTTTTTCCCCCTATATCATCACCGCCCATCCCGGCAGCAGCGAGAGCCAGGTCAGGCAGCTGGTCAAAGATCTACGGGCCCTCGAGCTGCAAGTCCGCGCCTTCCAGGACTTCACCCCGACCCCGGGGACGATATCCACCGCCATGTTCGTCACCGGCCGGCGTCGTGACACCAAAGAGCCGTTGACCGTACCGAAAAACGCCAGTGAGCGAAAGAAACAGCGGGAGATCATCGAGCGGGAGTATCTGAAAGCTTCAGGACCGGCCCGGGCGTCACGACCGGCCCGCCGCACCACGAAGCGGTGACGGTGTCACGGACCTACGACCGGCAACGCTGTCGTGTTCTGCCGCTGCCGTGTCATTTCATTTTCCCCGCTGTCATTTCAATTCCCCGCTGTCATTTCGTTTTCCCGCTGTCATTTCGTTTTCCCCTCTGTCATTTCGAGCGAAGCGAGAAATCTCGTCGTTCCCGATAGGGCGAAGGGCGCGATGCCGCCCCCGCTGTCATTTCGAAGCGAAGCGAGAAATCTCAATGTTCACGGGCATGCCCCTTATTGCGGCTGATGATCGCTGCAGGAGATCTCTCCCTGCGGTCGAGATGACAGCGGGGGATGGTCGCGATGACAGTGGAAGGGATGGTCGGGACGACAGTGAAGGGATGGTCGGGACGACAGTGAAGGGATGGTCGCGATGACAGAGGAAGGGATGGTCAAGATGACGGCGGCTGCCACCGGTGATTTCTTCCGATCGAGATGACAAGGCATCAGACGTTCATTTCGCAACAGCCTCGGCCTTGTCCGCCCTGTCATAGGAACCGTAGTAGGTATACTGGCCGAGCATCTTCTCCTCGAGGTAGCGGCGTTCATAGCCGTTGAAAACGATACCGATCACCTTCTCCCTGCCGATCAGATCGATAATTTTCCTGATCTGGGTCCGGCTCGAAGCTCCCTGGCGCACGACCAGCACCACACCGTCAATTTTCTGTACGAGGCCGATGACCTCCGAGGCGGCGAGGATCGGTGGGGTGTCGAAGATGACGAACCGATCGGCGTATTCCGCCGCCAGATCCCGGATCAGGCCGTCCATCCGCGCCGATCCGAGCAGCTCCGCCGGATTGACGGGCGGCTTGCCGCTTGGCAGGATGCTCAACTTGTTGATTGAGGTTGGGACAATCAGCTCGGCGATATCGCCCCCCGTTTGCAGAAAACTGGCCAGGCCTTTGTGTTGGGACAGGCCGAAGAGGCCGGCCAACACCGGCCGGCGCAGATCGCAATCGACAAGCAGGGCCTGATGATCCACCCCCTGGGCCATCACTATGCCGAGGTTGGCGGCGACAAAACTTTTTCCCTCCTTCGGCGCGGTCGACGTCACCATGATGGTCCGGCACGGGGTGGTATCGGTGTCGGGATGGAGGATGCGCGAGCGCAGGACCCGGAACGATTCGGCCGTCTCGGTGGAAAAACTCACGGCCTGGCTCAGCCGTTCATCCCACCTGCCGGAATGCTGCGGGGGCGAACCGCCCGATGGTCGCGACGGTTCATGCGGGCGAGCTTGCTCCTCCGCCCGCGGCCCGGCATCAACCTGCACCACAGGGCGGTTCTCCGCATCGTGGCGTTCCTCGGTACTGGTGGTGCCAACCCCCGACTTCTCCAGGGCCTGCGTAAATTTTCCCATGCTGTTCTCCAGTTCAAGCCCGCTCAAAGATCAGGCGCTGCCGTTGGTTGTTCGATTTACCCGTTGGTATACGCAAGATACAGCCCAAGCCCCATGGCCGCAAGAATGGCGATGGCGGCGGCGATCCACACCGGTCGCATCCGACTGGCGGGTCGAGGCAGCGAAAATGTCGCCTGCTCGCCCGGGATGGCCAACTCATCGGTACAGGCGCGGATGATCGTTTCGTCGATGACCAGGGCATCGGCGGCAAAGGCGCTGACGAGGGCGTTGTCGCAGAGGATATTGATCAGCCGGGGATTGCCCCCCGTCGCCCGGTGAATGAGGTCCAGCGCCTTTTCCGTAAACAGCTTCCTTCTGACCGCCCCGGCCCGTTCCAGGCGAAAGAAGATGTACTCCCGGGTGTCGTCCATCGACAGGGGCTCAATATGAAAGCGGATGGCCACCCGCTGCCGGAGTGGGAGCAGGCGTTCGTCGGCCAGGCGCTCGAGCAGTTCCGGCTGACCGATCAGGAAGATGCTGAGGGCGGCCTGATCCTCGGGCGGCAGATTGGCCAAAAAGCGGATTTCCTGGAAGAGCTCGAACGGCAGGGCATGGGCTTCGTCGAAAATCAGCAGGACCCGACGCTGTTCCTTTCGACAGTTCTCGATGAACTGGGAGAAGAGAATCAGGAATTTGGCCTTGTTGCCATCGAAGGGCAATCCCAGCTTCAATGCCAGATAATAATAGAAATCGGCGATTTCCAGGGTGGGGTTGGACAACACGCAGAGATGGTGCGGGCAATCGAGACTGGCCGCCAGGACGTTGACCAGGGTGGTCTTGCCGGTGCCGATGCCGCCGGTCAAGACCAGAAAGCCCTTGTTGGCGACGACACCATAGCGCAGCACCGACAGGGCCTCCTTGTGCGATTCGCTCAAGAAGAGGGTCCCGGCATCGGGGATCAATTCAAACGGCTTGTGCAGCAGGCCGAAGTGTTGACGATACATGGTGGCGTCCCGGAGTAGGCTGTCGGCTAGACGACGATCAGGCCACGTCGCCAGCAATAGGCATAGAGCACGGCGATTGCCGCGAAGGCAACGACCGCGGCCAGCAGCCCCAGTTGCAACTTTCTCCTGCACCAGGTCTGCTCCCGCTCGGTTTCGATGAGGGGGATGGTGCACAGCACCGGCACGCCGAGATAGGCCTCGATGTCATTCAGGTCCCGGAACGAGGGGTCGAGAAAATCCCAGACCAGGGGGACGCCGAACCCGAGACCGAGACCGCAGAACAATGCGATACCGACAATTTTGACGAAATCGGGCTTGATCGGTTTTTCCGGAAAACGGGCCGAGTCGACGATTTTGAACTGGCTGCCCTTCTGGCGTTTTTCGAGGTTGAGCATCGACTTGGCCTGGAGATCCGAGGACACGAGCAGATCGTAATGGCGTTTCAACTCCCCATACTCGCGGGTCAGGGCCGACCACTCGGCCTCGCGGACCGGGGCCGCGGCGACCCATTCCTCGTACTGGGCGATGGTCTTTCTCAGGCCTTCCTTCTCTTCATTGATATTTCTGATACTCAGCTGGATACTCTTCAACTGGGTCTCGAGCTGGAGGATCACCGGATCAGATGTCCCCTGAGACTGGGCGGATGAACCGGTCAGGCCGCCATCCGGCTGGACCCGGCCTGTCGCCAGATCCTGTTCCAGCCGGGCGATCTGCCTTTTGGTGCGTTTGATCTCCGGATGATTTTCGGTGTATTTGATCTCCAGACTCTTCAACAGGGCCCGGAGCTGGACCAGCCGGTCGGCGGGGCTGACGGCAATGTCCTGTTGGGCGGCGCCACCCCTGGTGGTGCCGTCGGCCGTCAGCAGATCGGTCTGGGCGATCATCTTGCGCCGGTTGGAAATCTGGTCCTGGATCAGGATCATCGTCTTCTCCAGATCCTGGATGCTCTCCTGCTTCGCCTGGTACTGCTCCTGCAGGCCGATCAATCGCTCCACATTGGTCTGCCGCTGTTCCGGCAGCTCGTTGTAATGTTTGAGCTTGTAGTCGCGCATGACCGCCTCTTTCCGGTCCATCACCGTCTTGGCCATCTCCAGCTCGTCGCTGGCATAGGCCGAGGTCTCCGTGGCCCGCTCCTCGCGGTACTTGAGGTTTTCTTCGATGAATTTGGCTGCCAGGGCATTGGTGACCTTGACCACCTTGTCGGGCTGGCTGCCGGAAAACCGGATCTGGAAAATATCGCCCTGCTTCGACGGCTCGATCTCGATGTCCTTGCGCATCAGATCGACCACGTCTTCCATCGGCAGTTTCTGCCGCATCTCGGGGTAAAGATCGAGGGTGGTGATGACGTTTTCGAGGTTGGTCCGGCTGGTCACCATCTGGCTCAAGGTCGAGACCACGTCTCGGATGGCCGAGGCCATATCCGGCGACAATTTACTTTGGCTCGGATTGACCGACTGCTGCTGATAACTGAGCAGGGAAGTGGACTGATAGACTTTGGGGGTGGTCAGATATACAGCAAGGCCGGCGGGGAGACTGATCAGGATGGCAGCGACGATAAAGCCCTTCCAGCGGACGAAGAGATCGAGATATTTTCTGATTTGTTGATGCTGTTGCTGTTCCATTGTTCCAGAGCATCCTTGTTGGCAGGCGATTTAACAAACGACAGGATTCGCTGTCCTTGAATAAGCATATGGCACGATAGCATCTTTTCAGGTGTTCATGCCACTATTCTTTCTTCGAAAGGGAACTTGCCGCCAGGGCCCCTGTTGGTCGCGATAACAGCGCATGAAAGGGTGAAAGCCAGGGAGGTGGCCACGATGCCAGTGCGCGTTGTTCCCGCCAGGGCGAAGGAGGTGATACCGCCCCCGCTGTCATTTCGAAGCGAAGCGAGAAATCTCGTGTTTTCCGAGGCTGCCCGCTTTGCGGATGATGACTGCTGGAGGAGATCTCTCCCTGGCGGTCGAGATGACAGTGGGGGATGGTCGAAACCACCGAGGCGGAGAGGCCCCCTCAAAAATCTTCCGGGGCGAAAGACACCGCCTTGCCGATCTCCCCGCACCCGGTGAGCAGCATGAACAGGCGATCCACCCCCAGCGCTATTCCGGCTGCAGCCGGCAGCCGCTCGAGGTCGGCGAGAAAGCGCTCGGGCATCCCGCCATGGAGAAGTCCCATCTTCTCGATACGACCGAGCTCATTGGAAAACCGTTGCCGTTGTTCGTCGGAATCAGTCAACTCGGAAAATCCATTGGCCAGTTCAACCCCGTGCAGATAGAGCTCAAACCGTTCCGCCCGGGTCGGCTGGCCCGGCTTTTTCCGCGCCAGGGCGGCCATTTCGACAGGATAATCGTAGAGAAAGAGTGGCTTGTCACATCCAAGGTTCGGTTCAATGTGTTCGACCAGCATCTCCTCAAAGCAATCACCGGCCATGCTCCGTTCCAGGGACAACGGGCTGTAGCGGCGAAAGGCATCCTCAACGGACAAGCGGGGCCATGGCCGTTCGAGGTCGAACCGCAGAAACACGTCGGCTTCTCCCCCGGATGCTGTTCCGACCACGTCCTTTGCCATACGGTCGACAACCTCGGCGAGGAGGCATTCGCAATCGTCCATCAGTTGCCGATAATCGGCATCCAGGCGGTACCATTCCAGCATCGTGAACTCTTCGAGATGGTAACGGCCACGTTCACCCTTGCGGAAACAGGGACAGATCTGAAAGATTTTGTCACAGCCGGCAGCCAGAATACGCTTCATGCAGAGCTCGGGCGAGGTCTGCAGATACTGGCCCTCGGCAGCGAGGGGAACAACGTTGCTCTCGGGGATGATGACGGGCTGCCGCAGAGGGGTATCGACCTCGAGGAAGCCGCGGGAGGAGAAAAAACGTCTGATTGAAGCAAAAAGGGCCGCACGGAGGTGCAGCCCCTGGCGGTCGAGCATGGTCCGTCTATTCCTTGACCCTGGTCACGTAGGCGCCGGTACGGGTATCGATCTGGATCTTGTCCCCCTCCTCGACAAAGGGTGGGACCTGGAGAACGTAGCCGGTCTGCACCGTCACCGGTTTGGTATCGGTACCGGAGGTGTCTCCCTTGGCCCACGGGTCGGCCTGGGTCACCACCAGATTGACGAAAATAGGCAGGCTGACATCGATGGCCTTGCCGGCGAAAAACAGCACCTCGACCTCCATATTGTCGATCAGGAAATTGACATTGTCGCCGAGATGTTCTTTCGATATCGACAATTGCTCGTAATTGTCGATATCCATGAAATGGTACTCGTCTTCCTGGTTGTAGAGATATTGCATCTTCCGTTCTTCGAGATCGGCCTTCTCGAACTTATCGACCGAGCGATAGGTCTGGACGAGCTGGTTGCCGGTAATCATGTTGCGCATCTTGCACCGGTACAGGGCCTGCCCCTTACCAGGTTTCGAGAATTCGAAATCGATGATGATATAGGGATTGCCGTCAATCTGGAGCTTGAGGCCCTTGCGCAGGTCGGAAGCATTGTACATCGCTGTTCTCCGTGCTGTTTCGGTCGTGCCGAAAATGGATAATGAGTACTGTCCCCCCACTCCGGGAATACGTGACTATGGGACATCCTGTTTTTATCAGTTTAACCTTTCATTATAACTTTTCATCACCTGTTTCCGCAATCATTATCATTTCCCGATTGCCCGCACCCGCTCTCCCGGCCGATATATTTTCCGGTTCAGCACCGTTGACTCGACCAGGTTTTTTTCTATGGCACGGGGAGGCAAACCGGTATAATGCGCTTTTCATCTTTTCGGAGGAGTTCGTCCATCATGCTGCACATCGGTATCCTTTCTGACACCCACTTATCGGCGTGCACCGACCTGTTTCAACGGCAGGTCAGGCACGCCTTTTCCCACTGCCAGGCCATCATCCATGCCGGCGATCTGGTCGACCAGCGGATTCTCGCAGCTTTTTCCGGCCAAGAGGTCCATGCGGTCCATGGCAACATGTGCAATACCGACACCCAGGCGGCGCTTCCGCCCCACAAGACAGTCGGATACGGTCGCTTTACCATCGGCATCTGCCATGGGGCAGGCAACCGACTGACCATCGAGGATCGGCTGCTGCAGCTGTTTCCGGCAGTCGACTGCATCGTCTACGGTCACACCCATATCCCCCGGCGCACGAAGATCGGCAATCTCCTGCTGCTCAATCCCGGCAGTTTCAGGGGCACCGGCCGCCATGGGGCCATGGGCACCTATGCCGTGCTGACGATTGACGAGCATCGCCTCTCAGCGTCGCTGCACGAATTGCCGGCCGATGTATGAAAAACCTCTGGACCCCATGGCGCATGGCACATGTCACCGGGCGGGCGCAGCCGATGCCGGGCTGTCTCTTCGACCCCCCCGGAGATTCTCCGTATGACAAGGATCTGCTCCTGCTGTACCGGGACGGCCTGACCATCGTCCTGCTCAACCGTTTCCCCTACAGCAACGGCCATCTGCTCGTCGCCCCGCGCCGTCATGTCCCCTGCCTGACCGATCTCGAACCGCGCGAATGCACGGCACTGATGCTGATGATCCAGCGGTCGGCGGCAATCCTCAAGGCCCGCCTGGCGCCGCATGGACTCAATATCGGCTGCAATATCGGCACGGTCGCCGGGGCCGGCATTGCCGATCACCTCCACTTCCATCTGGTGCCCCGATGGGAAGGCGATCATAATTTCATGACCGTCATCAGTGAGATCAGAACGATACCGGAACATATCGACCTGACGTTCGACCGCCTTCTCCCCGCTTTTCTCCCTCGTGTTCAGGAGCGACAGGAACCTGCATGACGACCGTAGTCAAAATGACGCCGATGCTGCAGCAGTATCTCGAGATCAAGGGCCAGTTCGAGGATGCCATTCTGTTTTACCGGATGGGCGATTTCTATGAAATGTTCTTCGACGACGCGATCACGGCAGCGAAGGTGCTCGGCATCACCTTGACCTCCCGGAGCAACAAGGATGATGAACATCGGATACCGATGTGCGGTGTCCCCTTCCACTCCGCGTCCGGCTATCTGGCCAAACTGATCACCGCCGGACATCGGGTGGCCATCTGCGAACAAACGGAGGATCCCGCCCTCGCCAAGGGCATCGTCAAACGCGAAGTCGTGCGGGTTCTCTCCCCCGGCGTGGTTACCGACAGCCAGATCCTCGACGACCGGAGCAACAACTACATCTGCGCTCTCACCCGTCCGGCAAAGGCCCCGATGTACGGCCTGAGCTTCCTCGATGTCAGCACCGGCCAATGCCTCGTCGGCGAGGTGGAGGACGCCTCGAGCGACGGCAGCCTCGTCCTCGACCAGATCACCCGCCTCGCCCCGGCCGAAATTGTTATCAATGGCGAAGAAACCGAGACCATCGCCAACCTGAAGCGCTCGATCACCGCCATGCTGCCCGGAATCTGTTTTACCGAACGCCACTCCCGCTGCTTTTCCCCCCAGGTCGCCGTCGAACTGCTGCACGAGCACTTCAATGTGGTGACGCTGGACGGTTTCGGCTGCGGTGCCTTGACGTCCGGTATCTGTGCAGCTGCCGTGCTCATCGAGTATGTCGGGGAGACCCAGAAAGCGGCGATCGACCATATCGAGAAACTCACCCCCCTCGATCTGTCCTCATTTCTCCAGATCGACGATGCCTCACGCCGCAACCTCGAATTGACCCAGACCACCATCGGCGGTAAACGCGAGGGCAGCCTGCTCTCGGTCCTGGACCAGACCTGTACGCCGATGGGGGCACGATTGATGAAGCACAATCTGCTCTTTCCCCTCCAGGAATCGGCACCCATCCTAAGTCGACTGGATGGTGTCGATTTTCTGTACAAGAATGGGGACATCCGCGAGCATCTGCGGTCGCTGTTGAGCCGGATCTACGATATCGAGCGCCTCAACAGCAGGATCATGCTCGGCACCTGCAACGGTCGGGATCTACTCGCACTTCGCGATTCGGTTGCCTCACTTCCCGATTGCGTCGCTCTGCTTAATCGCTGCAGTACCGAAAAATTCGCCGATATTGCCGCGGAATTCGACCCCCTCGTCGACATCCATGCATTTCTGGATTCTGCCATCCATCCCGAGGCGCCTGTTTCCGTACGGGAAGGAAACCTGATCCGGGAGGGGTTCAACGCTGAACTCGACGAGTTGATCCAAATCCAGAGGGACGGACGGCAATTGATCCTCGCCCTTGAAACCAAGGAAAAGGAACAATCCGGTCTCCCGAAATTGAAAATCGGGTTCAACAAGGTATTCGGCTACTATATCGAGATCAGCAGAGTCAACCTCGACAAGGTCCCCGATTACTATATCCGCAAGCAGACCCTGGTCAACGCCGAGCGTTTCATCACCCCCGACCTGAAGGAGTTCGAAGCCAAGGTCCTCGGCGCTGAAGAGCGCAGGCTCGATCTGGAATACCAACTGTTCTGCGTGATCAGGAACGAACTGGCCGGAATGAGCAATCGCATTCTCGGCACCGCCCGTGCGCTCGCCGAGATCGATTTTCTCTGTTCCCTCGCCGAAACGGCGCAGAGCTACGCCTATCACCGCCCGTTGATCGATGAATCCGAGGTGATCCATATCCGTGAGGGCCGTCACCCCGTCATAGAACGCGGCATTCCGACCGGAAAATTCGTCCCCAACGATATCCTGCTGGATCAGGAGGAACAGGAGGTTTTGATTATCACCGGTCCGAATATGGCCGGAAAATCTACCATCCTGAGACAGACTGCACTGATTGTGCTGATGGCCCAGATGGGGAGCTTTGTTCCCGCCGACTATGCCAGGATCGGTATAGTCGACCGAATTTTCACCAGGGTCGGGGCCATGGATGATCTCCGCCGCGGTCAATCGACCTTCATGGTGGAGATGAGTGAGACTGCCAATATCCTGAATAATGCGACATCCAGAAGCCTTGTCATACTCGATGAAATCGGCCGCGGCACCTCCACCTACGATGGCTTGTCCATCGCCTGGGCAGTCGCTGAAGAACTTGCCAAGAAAGACAACAAGGGGGTAAAGACCCTGTTCGCCACCCACTATCACGAACTTATCGACCTGGCCCTGACTCTGGAGCGGGTGAAAAATTTTTCGGTGGCGGTCAGGGAATGGAATGATTCGATCATCTTTCTCCACAAACTGGTGGAGGGCGGAACCAATAAGAGTTACGGCATCCAGGTCGCCGGGCTGGCTGGAGTGCCAGACCATGTCATCCAGCGTGCCGAAGAGATTCTGAAAAACATTGAACAGAGCGAGTTCGATCGCGAAGGTGATCCGTATATCGCCAGGACCAGCAAACCGAAACGAGGCAGGCGGAAGACCCATCCAAACCAGTTGCCCCTGTTTCAGCCAGGCCCCGATCAGGTCAGAGAGTTTATCGATCGATTGTCAGTCGACGATCTGACGCCTCGACAGGCCATTGAAGCCCTCTACACCCTGAAAGGTCTGTGCAGTCTTAAGGATATCAATTGATTTATTGACTTTTAGGTGAAAGTACCTCATCTATTCATTCTGCTATACAAAACTCTTTTTATACATTCAGTTATACTGACATGGCCGTCTTTTCCGCCTTCGATTTCACAGAGGCGTACCGCAAGTATCTAACCATTTTGGTGCCATAGATTGTAATCTACGACATGTTTCGTCCTTGCATCTTTCTTTTCGCCCTGATCGGACTCATCATATCAGTCCCCTCTTTTTCGGCGCAATCCGGTAGACTCCTCGATGAAAGTCAACTGGCTGCCCCCAGATCTCCCAGCCCAAGCCAACTCTACGATCAAGCCAAGTTTTATTTCAACCAACTCGAGAATAAGAGTTCACTTGCCCGATCAAGGGAAAACTGGCTCAAAGGAACGCGTAATTTCAGACGGGTCTACCTGCTGAATCCCAAATCAGAGCAGGCTCCAGCCTGTCTGTACATGCTTGGCAACATGTACCGCAGCATGTACGAACGTTTCAGTCTCGGCATTGATCTCGATGAATCCCTCTCTTATTACAAGGACGCTTCCCGCCTCTTCCCAGAACATTCTCTCGCCGATGATGCGCTCTATTCGGAAGCGCTCGTCTATCTTGAATTCAAAAAGGATCCGAAAAACTCGGCGATAGCCCTTGAAAAGATCCTGGCACAATATCCTCATGGAGATTTTCACTCGAAGGCTGCAGAAAAACTCAAAGTCCTCTCCAAGGATTACGACATCCCCTTGCCTCGCTCGCTTACAGGCAGTTCTCAGATCAATCAACTCAATACGATTCATCCTGTCAAGTTCTGGTCTTCACCCGAGTACACTCGTGTTGTGGTCATGTCCGACAGTCCTATCACTTACAACGAGGTTGTGCTCAAGGAACCGCAGGGCCCCCCCAGAAAGTTATATATTGATTTTAAAAACAGTTATATTCACCCCGATCAGCGACGCAAGATAGTTGTTCAACAAGGTTTTCTCAAACAGATTCGCATCGATCAGACTCGAGCTGACACAGTTAGAGTATTCCTTGATGTTGACAAGATTGAGAGTTACAAGATTTTCAGTCTGCCGAATCCATTCCGTATCATCATCGACGTTCGCGGGGCCAAACAGTCGAACGTGTCAGCCTCCAAAAAACTGCCTGTCGATCAACCGACAATATCGTCCCCGGCAAAACCAGAATTGTCAAAATTAGAATTAACCGGCATTCAACAGAAAACTCCTTCGACTGAGGGAGAAAAGCAATCTGCGGCTGTCGTTGCTGTCATTCGGAAAGATCGGACCAAACGACTTCACCCACCACCCGACTTACCCAAGGAAGAATCTCTTCCAAAAAGCCAGGGCAAACTCTCCCTTGCCCAACAATTAGGACTTGGTGTCAGGAAAATTGTTCTTGATCCCGGTCACGGCGGAAAAGATCCTGGGGCGATGGCTAACCAGATGCGAGAAAAAGATATCGTCCTGAAAATCGCACAGGTACTCAAACCAAAATTGGCAAAACAGCTCAATTGTGAAGTGATTCTGACTAGAAACGAAGATATTTTCCTTCCTTTGGAAGAGCGTACCGCCATAGCCAATACCGAGGAAGCCGACCTGTTTATCTCACTGCACCTCAATGCTCATCCATCTCAGGAGACTCGTGGGCTTGAAACGTATTTCCTGAACTTGAGTACGAATGCAGAAGCTATGAGAGTTGCGGCCATGGAGAATGCGACATCCACACATCAGATGAGCGATCTTGAGAGTATCCTCTCGGATATTTTGAAAAACTCCAAGATTGACGAATCTTCACGACTCGCCAAATATGTCCATAAATCGATGCTGACCGGACTCAATGATAAAGATTTTGGAGATGTCAGGAATCTTGGGGTGAAACAGGCACCTTTCTATGTTCTGATCGGAGCCCAGATGCCATCAATCTTGTTGGAAATCGCCTTTATCAGTAACAAGAAAGATGCGGAAAACCTGAAAAACCAGCAATTTGTTGACACTGTGACAAACGAGATCGTCAAAGGAGTTAGTCTATACATCCAAACCAATACCGCCAGCCTAAGCGCCTCTCCCTGAGTAAAGCCACTACTGTACTGAATGCCTGAAATACTCCAATCAAGAATTTCCCACTCCAAAAGCGTATCTCTGCATTCCAAGTACGATATCGTTCAACACAAAGAGGAAAGGCCATCTGATCCCGGATGGCCTTTCCTTTTGTTATCACTTACTAGTCAATCAGACATTCTTTGCTGTCTTGATTCTAGCCATCGCCCTTTTGAGCGCAGCCTCCGCGCGAACTCTGTTGAATTTCTCATCATGCTGGGCAGCCTGAGCCAATCGCTTCTCTGCGCGCTCTTTAGCCCGCATTGCACGATCAACATCGATTTCACTTCCAAACTCTGCACTTTCTACGAGGAAGGTTATTTTGTTGTTTGAAACCTCACAGAAGCCGCCACTAACCATCAGAGCTTCACGTTTACGCCCCTGCTCATACGTCAGTGTCCCAATCTTTATCGTAGATAAAAAGGGCGCATGATTTGCAAGCACACCAAAGTCACCCCCGTATCCCGGTGCATTAACGATATCAACATCCTCGCTAACGACAGCACCTTTGGGAGTCACAACCTCCAGTCTTATCTGTTGTGCCATGAAATTTACCCCTCAAAAATTAGGCTTGGGCTTTTGCCTTTGCATCCTTGGCTATTGCTTCGTCAATTGATCCGACCATGTAGAAGGAGTTTTCATTCAGGTCGTCATGCTTTCCTTCAAGGATCTCTTTGAATCCCTGCACGGTGTCGGCAACCTTGACGAACTTGCCGGCCATGCCGGTGAAAACCTCGGCAACACTGAAAGGCTGCGACAGGAACCTCTGGATCTTCCTGGCTCGAGCGACGAGCATCTGATCCTCTTCGGAAAGCTCCTCCATACCGAGAATGGCGATAATATCCTGCAGGTCTTTGTATTTCTGAAGTGACACCTGAACTCCACGAGCGGTTTGATAGTGATCCTCGCCGATGACGTTCGGATCAAGAATACGGGAAGTGGAGTCAAGGGGATCGACCGCAGGATAAATACCAAGCTCGGCGATCTGACGCGAGAGAACAACGGTACCGTCAAGATGGGCAAAGGTCGTTGCCGGCGCCGGATCGGTCAAGTCGTCAGCGGGGACGTAGACGCACTGTACGGCCGTAATCGATCCCTTTGTCGTCGATGTGATACGTTCCTGCAGCGCTCCGAGGTCTGTCGCCAGAGTCGGCTGATAACCAACGGCCGAAGGAATCCGGCCAAGCAGAGCCGAAACCTCGGATCCGGCCTGAGTAAACCGGAAGATATTGTCAACGAAGAAGAGGACGTCCTGGCCTTCCACATCACGGAAATACTCGGCCGCGGTCAGACCGGTCAAGGCGACACGGGCACGGGCACCCGGCGGCTCGGTCATCTGACCGTAGATCAGGGCTGCCTTGGGCAGTACGCCGGATTCCTTCATCTCATGGTACAGGTCGTTGCCTTCACGGGTCCGCTCGCCAACGCCGCAGAATACCGAGATGCCACCGTGATGCATGGCGATGTTGTTAACCATCTCCATCATGATAACCGTCTTGCCGCAACCGGCGCCGCCGAACAGTCCCATCTTGCCGCCCAGTGGGAACGGAACAAGCAGATCGATGACTTTGATTCCGGTCTCGAGGACCCGCACCTCGGTGTCCTGTTCGGTGAACAGCGGCGCATCACGATGAATGGGCATCGTTTTGTCGGAATTGATCGGTCCCAGTCCATCAACAGGCCGGCCGACAACATTCATGATCCGGCCGAGAGACGGAGTCCCTACGGGGATGGTGATCGGCTTTCCGGAATCCCTGACCTCAAGTCCGCGCACGAGCCCGTCCGTCTGATCCATGGCGATACAACGGCAGAGATTGTCGCCGAGATGCTGAGCGACCTCGATGACGAGGTTGTCAGGCACATCGGATATGCCGGGATTGCTGACAAAACAGGCGTTCATGATGTTAGGAAGCTTGCCTGCCTCAAACTCGACATCAATGACAGGGCCAATTACCTGTGTAACTTTACCAATTTTTTGCTCACTCATAGGGCTTTACCCCTCCTTAGATGTATTTGATTTTCGTAGGTCAATTATTATTTAAGGGCCTCGGCACCGCCAACGATATCCATCAGTTCATTGGTAACGGAGGCCTGGCGAGCCTTGTTGTACACGATTGTCAAATTGGCCACGATATCCTTGCAGGCGTTGGTTGCATTATCCATTGCCGTCATGCGTGCCGCATGTTCACTTGCACCGACCTCAAGCATCGCTTGATAGATCAAGACGTTCAGATAAAGAGGCTGAAGAACGTCCATGATCTCTTCGGTCGAAGGTTCGTATATATAATCTCCTGAAATTTTTTTCGCCTTCTCCGTGCCGACGACCTGAACCGGTTGTACGGGAAGGAAGTGGGTGAACGTCGGGGCCTGGACAGCCACCGATTTAAACTCACCGTAGATCACCTCGACTTTGTCACTGTTCCCCTTGAGGAAATTATCGGCAACATCGGAGGCAACCTCTCGGGCGTTGAACATCTGGAAGGTACCCATGATATCCGTGAATTTCTGTCTTACTTTCCCGGTCTTGTTGAAGGTCTGAAAACCTTTCTTGCCGACACAGACAACACTGACCTTCTTGCCTTCGGCTTCGTATGCCTTGATCTTTTTCAAAGCCAGCCTGACAATATTGGCGTTATAGGAACCGCACAGCCCACGATCGGAAGTTACGACTACCAGTTCCACCGTTTTTACATCACGCTTTTCCATCAGTGGGAACTGATCGGTCGTTGCGCCCGACGAGAGATTCGACATCGCCTCATTGAATTTCTGCGTATAAGGCCGGAATGCCTCCATCTTCTCTTGTGCACCGCGAAGTTTTGCCGCAGCGACCATATTCATGGCCTTGGTGATCTGCGATGTCTTCTTGACACCCTGGATCTTCGTTTTGACTTCTTTTAAGCTCGGCATATTTGGACCTATCTACTATTAGTTAAGACCCTTGGTTGCCTTGAACGTATCACCAAAGCTGGTCAGTGCTTTATTGAGTTTCTCCTTGATCTCGGGTGTAAACTCTTTTTTCTCTCTGAGGTCTTCAAAGATCGATGGATCATTCGACTCGATATAGGAGTAGAGTTCCTTCTCATAATCGGCCAATGTATTCACCGGCAGCTTATCGAGGAAACCGTTTGATCCGGCATAGATGATCGTGACCTGTTTTTCCATCGGCAGCGGCTGATACTGCGGTTGCTTGAGGATCTCGACCAGTCTTTCGCCTCGGGTAAGCTTGGCCTGAGTTGCGGCATCGAGATCTGAACCGAACGCGGCAAAGGCGGCCAATTCACGATACTGAGCGAGATCGAGACGAAGTGTACCGGCGACCTGCTTCATCGCCTTCACCTGGGCCGCACCACCAACACGGGATACGGAGAGTCCGACGTTGATGGCAGGTCGGACACCGGAGAAGAACAGGTTCGGTTCGAGATAGACCTGACCGTCGGTGATCGAGATAACGTTCGTCGGAATGAAGGCGGAAACGTCACCGGCCTGGGTCTCGATGATCGGCAGCGCCGTCAGGGAACCGGCGCCAAGGGCGTCGTTGACCTTGGCGGAACGTTCGAGCAGACGGGAGTGGTTGAAGAAAATATCGCCCGGATAGGCCTCACGTCCTGGCGGACGACGGAGAAGCAGTGACAGTTCGCGATAAGCAACGGCCTGTTTCGACAGATCGTCATAGATGATCAGGGCATGTTTGCCATTGTCACGGTAGTACTCTCCCATCGAGCATCCGGCAAACGGGGCGACATACTGCATAGGCGCCGGATCGGAGGCACAGGCGGCAACGACGGTCGTGTACTCCATCGCCCCATGTTTCCTCAGGGCCTCAACGACGAGAGCGACCGTCGATTTCTTCTGTCCGACCGCAACATAGATGCAATAGACATCGGTATTCTTCTGGGCGATGATCGCGTCCACACAGAGGGCGGTTTTACCGATCTGGCGGTCGCCAATGACCAGTTCACGCTGGCCACGACCGACCGGGGTCATGGCATCGACCGCCTTGGCACCGGTATAGCATGGCTCATGCACACCCTTTCTGGCGATAACACCGGGGGCAAGGACCTCAATCTTGGATGAAAGATCGGACTTGATCGGCCCCTGTCCATCAATCGGCTGTCCGATACCGTCGACAACCCGGCCCAGCATCGCCGGCCCTACGGGAACCTCGGCAATTTTTCCGGTTCTTTTGACAACATCGCCTTCCTTGATATTGGAGACGTTACCGAGAACGGCGCAACCGACGTTATCGGCCTCAAGATTCAGAGCAAGCCCCATGATTCCACCAGGGAACTCGAGTAGCTCCATGGCCATGCAGTTCTGTACGCCATAGACACGAGCGATACCGTCACCGACAGAAATGACGGTCCCGGTCTCGTTCAAATCAACACTGGTCTCGTACTCACTGATTTGGTCCTTGATGATCTGACTAATTTCTTCAGCTTTGATCTGCATCTATTCTCTCCCTTTTATGGAATCTTTTAAACCTGCAAGTTGTGTTTTGATACTGCCATCCAGCACGAGATCGCCGACCTTGGCGATTATCCCGCCGATGATCGATGGATCAACGCTGGAGGTCAGTTTCACTTTCTTGCCTGTCAGCTTTTCTAAAGTTGCCTGAACATTCTCCTGTAATTCAGCACTGAGCTCAATCGCCGAAATAACATGGCCGTGACTGATATTCTTCTCACTATCAACCATGACCTGAAACTCTTCTGCAATCTCCGGCAGGATCACGATTCTTTTTTTCTGAACCAGCAAAGTGAGGAAATTGCCCATGACCTTGTCGACCCCCATGGACCTGATCATTCCGGTCATGACCTTTTCTTTGATATCTAAGGGGTACAATGGATTAGTCAACGCATCGGCGACCTCGGGGGTGGATACATAGAGTTTGGCAACTCCCTGCAGGATCTGATTGTATTCATCATAATTCTTCTGCTCTTTGCCAACGATAAAGAGCGCCTTGGCGTATCGGCGTGCGAGGATAGTCTGTTTCACTGTACGGCCCCCACTTTAGCTAAATAATCTTCAACAATCTTCACCTGATCGGCAGGGGTGAGATTTTTCATGATCAGCGATTCAGCCATAGCAGCAGCCTTGTCGGCCACCTCATCCTTCAGATATCGCCTTGCATCCATAATTTCCTTTTGAATCGCCAACTCGGCCTGTCGTTTGATATCGGCAGCCGCCAGCTCCGCTCTCTCGAGAATTTTGACTTTCTCCAGTTCGGCCTGGGCGACCGCTTTCTCGACAATTTTATCGATATCCTTTTCGACAGTTGCGAGCTTCGACTCGAAATCCCGATATGATTTTTCAGCAGCGGACCGCTTTGCCTCCAGCTCCTCAATCTCGTCCTTGACCCTCTTCTGCCTGCCGGCAAGACCTGCACCGATCGGTTTGGCACCGAATTTGACCAGAATGAACATCAATACGACGAAGTTGACGACACGCCACCCGAGATCTTTCAGTTTTTCCGCCGAAAGGCTGTTTTTCACCGCACCATGCCCACCTTCAGCCGCAGCTCCATGCCCCTGTTCTACAGCAGCGGCATCGCCATTCGCCTGCCCTGACGCAACCTCGTGGACCGCACCGGATGTTTCCTGACTGGCCTGTTCAGTCGCCCAAACAGATCCAACGGACAAGGCAAACCATAGAGCTGCCGTGACCAGAACCATCAGTCGGGCTACTTGTTTCACTCCTCTCATCTCTATAGACTCCTTCCCAGAATTTTACTGGCCATATCGTTTGCGAATCCATCAAGATTAGCCTGAAGGCCTGCCCTGGCACTATCGATCTGAGCCTTGATCTCAGCAAGTTGCCTGTTCTTGCCCTCTTCAGCCTCTGCCTTGATCGCACCGAGCCTCTGCTCTCCAGCAGACTGGGCCTCGGCCCTGGTGGAATCAAGAGCGGCCTTGGCTTTTCCCGACGCCTTTGCCATTTTTTCATCAACTTCCTGCTGGCGAAGCCTTGCATTCTTTTCAAACTTCGAAATTTCGCCCTGCATCCCCTGTTGCCTTTCCGCCCTCTCCTTCAGGATTTTCTTTACCGGTTTGTAAAGAACTCCATTGAGAAGGAACATGAGGATGATCATGTTCACAATCTGGATCAGCAACGTGATGTCCATCGTTATCATGTTAGTAAGCTCCCGATTAACTTTGATAACAAAAAAAACTTAACATTCACTCAGTGAATGTTGACCGCAAAGCGCAAATGCCGAAAATTGAAAATTTTACGAGCAAAACAAGATTATCCCACGTAAAAATGAACCACCATTCACTACAGCAAAAAAATCTTTACTGTAAATATGTCAACGTGTCAACCAATTTATAAAACGCAGAAAATGCGATTTTTCTGGTATTTTCAGGGCTCCCACGGCTTGTCAAATCCACCGGTCGTCGATTTTTTCCACTCGCCGACCACCGATTAATTTTTCAATATTGCTCCGACAACCATTGGAACCGAGGCGATCGCCTCTCCGATCTTGTCGGTCAACGGTCCTCCAGCCTGAGCCATATCCGGCCGGCCTCCGCCCTTGCCGCCGACAATCACGGCAACCTGACGCGCCAGATCCCCGGCCTGTATCCTTCCGGTCAGGTCATTCGACACCAGGGCCAGGATCGCCGCCTTCCCTTCGATTACCCCGCCGAGAACAGCAACCCCGGACGGCAGAAGATCTCTGACCTTATCCCCGATCTCCCGCAGCGTCCTGGCACTGTCGAGTGAAAGTTCGACCGCCAGTACCTTGACTCCGGCGACGTCGATGGTCTTGTCCAGCATGCCGTCAAGACGGGTCGAGGCAAGACGGGTCGACAGATCGGCGATCTGTTTCTCCAGTTGTTTCTGGGTGTGGAGCAGGGTCATGATTTTGGCTGGCACTTCGTCTTCACGGGCATTGAGCAACCGGCCGATCTCAGTGTCACGGCGGCAGACCTTGCGCACGTACTCGAAGGCCGTCCTCCCGGCGACCGCCTCGATCCGGCGGATCCCGGCAGCAATCCCGCTTTCGGAGAGGATCTTGAACAGACCGATCTCACCCGATGATCCCGCATGGGTGCCGCCGCACAGTTCCGTGCTCACCTCGCCGATATTGACCACCCGGACATCATCGGCATATTTCTCGCCAAACAGGGCCCTGGCGCCTGCACGGATAGCCTCCTCCTTGGCCAGAATTCTCGTTTGCACCGGAAAATCAGCCCGGATCTGGCCGTTGACGATGTCCTCGACCCGCTCGATTTCCTCCTGGCTCAACGGTGAAAAATGCGTAAAGTCAAAACGCAGCCTGCCGGGTCCAACGAGAGAACCGGCCTGCTTGATGTGATCGCCCAGTACTTGAGTAAGGGCAGCATGGAGCAGATGAGTGGCCGAATGGTGGGCGGCAACCTCTTTACGGCCGCCGCTCGCGACGGTCAGGGTCACCTTCTGCCCGACGGCGAGCTCGCCCTGGACGATCACGGCATCATGGAGAACCACGGCCTCGCCCTCCAGCGATGTCGTATTGACCTCCGCCTTGCCGTTTGGCCAGCGTATCACCCCGCTGTCGCCGACCTGACCGCCGGATTCGGCATAAAACGGGGTCGTCGCGACAATGACTTTACCACTGTCACCGGCGCTGAGTTTTCCAACCGACTCCCCCTCGCCGTCGATCAGGCCCTTGATTGCCGACTCGATTTCCAGGCAATCATAGCCCACGAACTCCGTTGCAATACCCGCTTCGAGCAGGGTTTTGACCCCATCCTCCCTGAGGCGCAGCCCTTCGTCCTTGCGCGAGGATCGCGATTTGAGGCGCTGCCCCGTCATCGCCTCCCGATATCCGGCCTCGTCGATCACCAATCGCCGTTCATTGGCGATATCGCGCACGATGTCATAGGGAAATCCATAGGTATCGTACAGCTTGAAGACAAAGGAACCAGGGAGGGTCTGAGAACCGGCGGTTTCGAGCTTTGCGATTTCTTCTTCGAGAAGCTGCAGTCCATGCTCGAGCGTTTCCCGAAACCGCTCCTCCTCGTTGGGTACGACCTTGCCGAGAAGAGAGGTCGCCCCCTGCAGTACCGGGTAGGCCCCCTCCATCGCGGCGACTACCGTCACGACCACCTGTTCGAGGAAATTTTCGGTCAGGCCGAGATTTCGCCCATAGCGGACAGCACGCCGCATGATCCGCCGCAGGACATAGCCCCTCCCCTCATTGGACGGCAACACCCCGTCGGCAACGAGAAAGGCGGTGGCCCGGGCATGATCGGCGATCACCCTCATGGCCGTGTCGTCGCTGCTGTTCTCCTTGTACCTTTTTCCGGAGAGCTGCTCGAGCTTTTCGATGATCGGGGCAAAGAGATCCGAATCGTAGTTGCTCAATTTCCCCTGGAGGACGGCCGCCACCCGTTCAAGCCCCATGCCGGTATCGATACTGGGTTTGGGCAAGGGGGTCATGGTTCCGTCTTCCGCCCTGTTGAACTGCATGAACACGAGGTTCCACAATTCCAGGAACCGATCGCAGTCGCACCCCAGCGCACAGTCGCTCCTGCCGCAGCCCGCCTCGACACCCTGGTCGATATGGATCTCGGAGCAGGGACCGCACGGACCTGTGTCCCCCATGGCCCAGAAGTTATCCTTCTCTCCCATGCGGACGATCCGTCCCTTCGGCAGATCCTCGACCTTCTCCCAGAGTCCGAAGGCCTCGTCGTCGTCCTCGAAGACGGAGACCCAGAGCTTCTCGGGCGGCAGGCCGAGTTCCCGGGTGAGAAACTGCCAGGCATACCGGATCGCATCGTCTTTGAAATAGTCGCCGAACGAGAAATTGCCGAGCATTTCGAAAAATGTATGGTGCCTGGCGGTGTACCCGACATTTTCCAGGTCATTGTGCTTGCCGCCCGCCCTGACGCACCGTTGGCTGGTGACGGCCTTGGTGTAGGGCCGTTTATCCTCGCCCATGAACACCATCTTGAACTGCACCATGCCGGCATTGGTGAAGAGCAGGGTGGGGTCATCCTTCGGGATGAGGGGGGAACTGTCTACGACGGTGTGCCCTTTGCCTTCAAAGAACCGAAGAAACTTCGATCGAATTTCGCTACCTTTCATGAACAAGTCGACTCGTTGTGTCAATTGAGTAAATTAGAGCCAGCTACGCTGACTGCAAGACCATTGTGTCTGGTCAACATATCTTTTCTTAAGCGGAATGACCGATGATCAGCGGCAACACCTCTTTGAAGGTCGGCGTGCCGGCACGGCCCAGAAGTTCGTAGATGATCATCTCGGAAGGACCGATCACAGCCCCGAGGTCCCTGAGACGTTGCAGGGCCAGTTGATGGTTGCCCACGTCACGCGACGAGACCCCATCGGCAACAATCCAGGGTGTTTTTCCCAAGGCCAGGATCCCGACCGCAGTTTGGTATATACAGATATGCGATTCGACCCCGCAGAGAATGACGGTTGTAACCGATTCGGGCAAAGATGCGTAGAGTTCCCGGGTCGGCCCGTTGGCCAGAGCTCCGAACTCCACTTTATCAGGACGCGGGATATCGCCCATCATCGATTCGAGATCGGCGACATACGGCCCGAGACCTTTTTTATACTGGGTATTGGCGATGATCGGCAGCTTGATGATCCTGGCGAATTGCAGCATCAACCTGGTGGTCGCCACCACACGATCCTTGCCATGGATCTGGACCATGAGACTTTCCTGCAGGTCGACCAGATGCAGGCAACAGTTTTCCAATCTCAACAATCCGATTTTCTTCCCGTCCATTCAGCCTCCTCTTCAGTTACATTCCCCACCAATCCCGGGGAAGCAGAAATATTCCGGAGGAATTAAAACTGACCCCCGGCTCCCGTTTACTGAATTCGAGCCCCACTGCCGACGACAACCCAATAAACTCTTTTCTCTGCAGAGATTCAAGTTTATCCTCTCCGCCGGCAAAAAAAATGACCCCGCAATCCGGCGCAGGGAGCGCCCGACGGCAGGCTGCATCCAATCCTGATCTGGTTTCACGCTCCACCGGCCGTAACATCCTCTGCCGCCACTGACATGACTATCTAACAATATGATTTCACGGATCATAATAAATTCAGGACGTATTAATTGCATTCACGTGTATATTGCATGTAAATCGGCTGCGGGATCTCCATCTCCGACCATCGGCATCCTGGTGCGACGGATTGGCCTCGAATCGAACAATCACCCTGCCGCTGTCGCACCTAACCGTTCGTTGGCTCAACCAATACTCTACTCAACCGGCAATCCGGTCCGGATCGTTCGGCCCATCGGATCCATCCGCCAATGTTGTCGCAACGGTTTTATCTTTTGAATCCTTGAAATTTTTCTTTACAAAATATTCGAAGCTAATTAACTAATTTGTGAAATACTTTTTACTCTACAAGGACGCATGTATGAAAGATGAACAGATCGATGCGGTTTCAAAACTGCTCAAATCCATGTCCCATCCGATCCGCCTCAAGATCCTCTGTCTGCTGCAGGACCAGGAGTTGTCGGTCGGAGAAATCAGGGACAGTGTAAAGACAACGAACGCGAATGTGTCCCAGCATCTCAACATCCTGCGGGGCCAGGGAATTATCGATTTCCGCAAGGATGCCAACTTCATTTACAACCGGATCACAGACAAACGCATCCTGGAACTCATCCAGAAGATGCATGTACTGTTTTGCCCGGATAATTAAGGTGGATAGTAGCGGGTTGTTCGTCAGACAGCAAAAGGAGAACAGCAATGGTTATACTGGACTGGGTTCATACTCTGGCGGGCTTGTTCATACTCCTCAGTCTCTCACTCGGGGTTGAAGCGAGTCCAATCTTTCACAGCAAATACTGGCTCTTGTTTACCGCATTTGTCGGTCTCAACCTCTTTCAATTCGGCATTTCCAAATTTTGTCCACTGGCGCATATCCTCAAGCGGCTCGGGGTCCCGGAAACGCGTTCGCATTGACTCACATTGCCGGGAGGCCCCACCCCGCCTTTATTCAACAATCATCCTCGCGTTACATGAGGCCTGCCAGCAGCACTGGAGGTGATGGCAGATCTCCCGCCGCTGGAAGCAGGGTTCATACCCCTCCTTCTCCTGGATACTGCAGATCAATTCCGCCAGCTTGATGCCTTTGGTCTGTGGGAGGCCAAAATGCAACGCCTTTTTCCTGGCCAGTGAGAACAGTTTCGGTCCTTTGACATACTCTTTTTTCGACATAGCCTCCTCCTTCAACGCCAAAGCATCGTAACAGCCGAAATCCATCAGATCGGCAGGATGTGATATTCTTCGCGGATGAGGTGCTTGCCGCGCAGGACCGCCCCGGTCCTGCCGTCGATGGAGACCTCATCACCAAAACCGAGACGGATGCCCCCGATCTCGCAATACTGCCCGGTGTCGTACACCCGCAAGGCCTTGCAGCCGACCACACAGGTCTTTTCGAGCCGCACGGCGACCACGGACGCATGCGATGTCTGACCACCTCGCGAGGTCAGCAGTCCATCCGCCATATTGACAACCTTGATATCCTCCGGCACCGTATCCTGCCGGATCAGGATCAGCGGGGTCTTCGGCAGGCGCCGGCGCAACTCGTTGATATTCTCTTCGGTAAAAACGGCAAGTCCCGAGAGCGCCGAACCGGACACCCCGATCCCCTGGCCAAGATGTGAAGACACAAGTTCCTCGCTGTCGACAAAGACATTGAGATGCTCCTTCTTTTTGATGGTGATCATATCCCTGGTCTGGAGAAGATAGAGATCCTCCGGTTTCGGCCCCTCGAAGGTGAATTCTATCTCCTGGGGGTTCCATCGTTTCTCATAGACCAACTCCCTCGATATTTCAAGCAGGCGGGCGTAGATCGCCGGGAACCGCCGTTCAAGGGTATCCTCCACCGCCCGGCCGTCCAACTGGGCCTGCTCCATCGAGACGGCGCAGCTGGTGACGAGCCCGGACACGATGTCTTCGCCCTGGTCGCCATAGGCATAATCGCCCCACAGGGCGACCCGCTGGACCTTGCGGTATGGATGCGAGGTGAACACGACCCCGGCCCCGGCGGTATCGCTGCGATTGCCGAAGACCATGGCCTGGACGATGACCGCGGTCCCCCAGGCATCGGAGACATCCATGATCTTGCGGTAATCGAGGGCCTTGTCGGTCCCCCAGGAATCGAGCACCAGTTCGATCGCATTGACCAACTGCAGCCAGGGGTCGTCGGGTATCCCGAGCCCCCGCTTGCGGATCAGCTTCTTATACGACAGGGCGAGCTCCCGCATCTGTTCCGGGGAAAAATGCCGTTTCAGGCTCACCTGGTGCTTGGCCTTGGCCTCGTCCATCAGGACCTGGAAATCCTCCCGCTCCATCCCCGACACCATGGCCCATGACTGGAGGAATCTCCGGTAATTGTCCCAGGCGAGGTAGGCATTGTCGTGGCGCTCGACATATTCTTCGATCAGATCCTCGTTGAACCCGACATTGTGGACGGTGGCCATCATGCCCGGCATCGAGATCGCCCCACCGCTGCGGACGGAGAGCAGCAGCGGCGCATCGGGAGAGCCGAATACCTTGCCGTTCAGACGCTCGACCTCATTGAGTGCGGCCCTGATCCGACGCATGAAATCTTCCCGGGCCTGGGAGAAGCCGAAGACGACATCGCGGCAGCGGAAGACCTCGGTGGTGATGACAAAGGCCGGCGGCACCGGCTTGCCGTCCGATATCAGGGTGGCAAGATTATACCCCTTGTTGCCGAGGTGGATGAGATTATGGGTGAACGGGTTGAGCCGGTGCAGCAGGGAGATGGCCTTGTCGGGATTGTAGGTCATCAACAGGTCGAGCCGGTTCTGGTCGAGGATGGTCTTCTGGTTCTCCAGAGTCTGAATGATGCGCAGGATGAAATTGTCGAGATGCTGCAAGCCGAAGGTCGAGGCGATCAGGTCGCGGAAAAAGGCCTCCGACAACCGTTGCACCGAGGTGCCGACCTCGCCCTCGTCGTACAGGCTCATGAATTTCGGCAGAAGGTTCTGCCGACCGATCTGGGGGATGATCAACGACAGGTTGTTCTGGTGAATATTGGTGTAGTAGGCATAGATGATGTCTTTGACTCCCTCCGAGAGGCCGCGGAAGATATCGAGGTACTGGGTGTAGGAAAAGCGGCGCACCTTGAGCGAACTCGAAAGCAGCGACAGATAGGTATTGAGCCGGCGGGAACTGATGCCGTCGATCCGCAGGGCCTGCATGAACAGCTTGATCGACCGGACGATACTGAAGAACGTGGCCTGGGTGATGAAGGTCAGGTTGACGGTGACCGAGAGTTTCTCCAGGTAGATATTGGCCAGGTTCTCCAACCTGAAGGTCAGGCTCAGGGCGTCGAATTTTCTTTCCTTGTAGCGGCCGTAAACGGAGGGGATATCGACCGCGATATGGCGTTTGTAATAGATATCCTCCCGCGCCTCGAATATCTCCGGAGAAAGGATGATTTCCTTCAACCCCTCGAGACTGTCGAGCAGGGCCTCGAGACAGCTTTCGGTGTCATCGTGCTCAAGATTGACCAGCAGTTTTTCCATCTCCGGGAAACCGTCATGGACGGCCTGGAGCAACTCCGACCGCAGCTCCTGGAAACCGAGCATGTACTTTTTGTACAGCAGCCGGTACATCTTGACCAGGAGTTCGAAACGGCGGACTTCATTGGCGTCGATATCCTCCTGCCGCCTGAGAAATTCGGTGACGGCCTCCTGGTCGACCGCCAGCAGATCGTTGATCCGTTTGAACGACAGCTCGTCCCAGAGCCGCTGGACGAGCAGATGCTGACCATCGACGAACGGTCCATTCACCTGTACCTGATTGAATACTTCAACGGGGAGAAACGGGTGGAGCAGGTTCTTGTCCCTGGTCTTCCAGAACAGAAAGATCGCCTGGATGAAATCGACGATCAGGTTGGAACTCTCGACATGGCCCTGTTTGCGCAGGAAATGGATCAGGACATCCTTGCGCCGATGGATCTCGTCGAGTTCGGTCGAGACATCGCGCAGTTCCCCTTCCGACCCGATCTCGTTGTAGAATACCGGCATCAGCTTGGTGAACTGCTTGGCCAGATTGTAGATCGGCTCGATCGGATGGTTCAGCAGCTCGGTGATGTCACGCTGGAACAGATCGGTATCCTTGACACAGGTGCCGGACAGCTTCAGATGGATGATGAGCGCGGAAAACAGCGTCGAACACCATTTCGGCTCGCGCATGATCAGATGCAGCCACACCCGGATATTACTGAGATGGGCAGGGTTGGCCAGCGGTTGCCAGTCCTCGTCGACCCCTCTGACATTGGCATGCTGGAAACCAAAACGCACCACTCCCCAGAGAAAGGCCTCGACCATCCGGCTGTTGCCACGATCAAAGACCTCTCCGCCGAGGACCTGGATGCACTGCAACGAGGTATGCGGATATTTGCGAACGTTGACCTTGAGCAGTTTGAAGGTGATGAGCAGGAACTCTTCGATCTCCTCGAAACTCTGCTGGCGAATCAGCTGCACCAGGCTGCGGTTGATTTCCCGCAGCATCTCCTCATGGATCAGGTGCAGGCCGGCTGTATCCATGATCTTGAAAAGAAATAGCAGCTTGTCGTTTTCGACCCCCGGATCGAGGGCGGAACGTTGCCCTTCTCCCGGCTGCCCATCCCCAATCTGCTCGACCAGAAGGTTGGGTATATCACGGTAATACTTGACGATATCTATCCCGGACGGGAGTTCCAGGATGCAGCGCAGGCTGCCGATCGGATCCCCCGCGAGATCGAGCCCTTCCACCGTCGCCAGGTGTCCCTGAAGGGTTTCATGGGAAATCCTGGCAAAAATCCCGCCGAACCGGAAGTCCCCCGCCTCGATGCCGCAGCGATCCAGAAACCATGGCAGCGGATCATCCTCCTGCAACCAGTAGTGGTAGGTCTTCTGCTGGACTGTACGGGCGAATTCAGCGAGCGGCAGGAAATCGAACGACGATGTGCCGTCACCCGCCAATTCAAGAATGCGGCCGGCGAATTTCTTGATCGGATGTTGACCGTGGACGATATGGGTCAGGATGATGTTTTCTTCTTCCCCTTCCTGCCCGATCCTGCGCAGCAGCTCGTTGAGAGGATCGGCAAACCGGCAGATACTGTTCGAATCAAGGAGTGAGACGATCTTCTCCAGCCACAGTATCAAGGCGCCGGCCGTCTGGTCAAGGAGGCCCGGACTGCGGCGGGAATCCTCCACGACCCCGAGAAAAACCCGGGAAAACAGCCGAAAAGCCTCCGGGCCCCGGGGATGGGCGATGAAATGGTTGCTGTTTTTCAGGACAAAACTGCGCAACTGGGGCAATATCAGGTTCCAGTTGCGGAATGGATGACAGATCTCATAGAGCAGTTTCTCGAGATTGGCATGGATCCCCCTGTACTTGCGGACAACATCGAGGAGCAACCGCAGGTCATCCGCGATCACCACCTCGCCGGCGGTCTCCAGCAGGTTCGCCCGCAGGGCGTCGGATTCGATATCGAGTTCGATATTCAACGTTTCTACCATGTCATTGCAAAGGAACAGGGCCGGAGTGCCCCTCCGGCCCGATCATTCTCAGTCCACCATCCCCCTGGCTCTACACCTGTCTTCCCAAAGGAGCCTGCTATACTGCCGGGGGGGTCCGGAACTACAGCAGCTTGTTCGCCTCCATATGGAGGATCAGATCAAGCATCCGATTGGAATATCCCCATTCGTTGTCATACCAGCTCATTACCTTGACCATCTTGCCGATGACCTTGGTGCACTTGCCATCGACTGTCGACGAATGGCTGTCGCCCTTGTAGTCGATGGAGACCAGCGGCAGATCGGTATAGCCGAGATACCGGTTGGCTGCCTCGCGGAGGGCCTGGTTGACCTCGTTCACCGTCGTCTCTCTCTCGACCTCCATAACCACGTCGACAATGGACACCGTCGGGGTCGGCACCCGGATGGCCAGGCCATCAAATTTTCCCTTGAGTTCCGGGATGACGAGGGACACCGCGGCCGCCGCCCCGGTCTTGGTCGGGATCATCGACAGGGCAGCCGCCCGCGCCCGGCGCAGGTCGGAGTGCGGGAAATCGAGGAGCCGCTGGTCGCCGGTATAGGCGTGGACGGTGGTCATCAGACCCCTCTGAATGCCGAAGTTGTCGAGGATGACCTTGGCCACCGGGGCCAGGCAATTGGTGGTGCAGGAGGCATTGGAAACGATATGGTGGACGGTCGTATCGTATTCGTCTTCATTGACGCCCATCACAAAGGTCTTGACTCCTCCTTTCGCCGGGGCGGAGATGATCACCTTGCTCGCGCCGGCATCCAGATGGGCCTGAACCGAGTCCTGGTCAACGAAGAACCCCGTGCATTCGGCAACATACTCCACCTCGGCATCCCCCCAGGCGATATCGGCGGGATTGCGATGGCTGGTGACGGCGATATGGCGGCCGTCGACGATGATGCCGTTGTCGTCGGCGGCCACCTCCTTTTCATACGTCCCCATCACCGAATCATACTTCAACAGGTGGGCCAGGGTGGCGTTGTCGGTCAGGTCATTGATGGCCATGACTTCGACTTCGGCAAAGGCCGCATCTTTGCTGATGGCCCGAAAAATGTTTCTACCGATGCGGCCGAAGCCGTTGATTCCGATCCGTATAGTCATTTCTGTCTCCTGTTATCCAATGTGATTACCGGGGTCGAGTCCGGAATGTCAGTCCCTGATACGGATGCGCTCATCCATCGCTGCAGCCGGGCCTTTTCGTAGAGTCGCAGATAGGCCTTCATGACCTGGGCCCAGGTATGCCGTTCCTGGATCCGCAGCACGGCATCTCGCTGCATCTGGCGCAGCCGCTGCGGCTTGCCGAACAAGACGATGGCCCGTTCGAGGGCCTCCTGCAGGTCGGCCACCCCGCCACGGTAGGCGATGCCGGTCTGGCCGTCGACGACCTTGACCAACCCCCCGACATGATGCACGATCGGGATATTGCCGAACAGCTGGGCGATGTAATCGGTGAGCCCGCAGGGTTCATAGCGCGAGGGGATGACGAAGAAATCTCCCGCCGCGTAGACCTGATTGGCGCCCAATGGGCTGAAGCCGCGGAAAAAGCAGACCCTGCCGGCCAGCCCCTTCGTCTCGACCAGCAATCGCAGTTTTTCTTCCTCAAGCCGATCACCGCTGCCGAGAAAGAGCATCTGGCACTGGGGATGGCGCCGCAGAAAACCGACCAGCGCGGCACTGAGGATATCGATCCCCTTCTGCTCGCTGAGACGGCCGATAAACGTAAAGAGGGGGATATCGCTGTTGTTTTCCAAGGTGCCGATGATTTCGAGACCAGCCACCGGCGATTTCCGGCCCACCGCTTCGAGGAGGGCGGCCTTGCACCGCTTTTTCCCGGCGAGCGCATCGCCTGGGTCGGCCGGGTCGAAGGCCGCGGCGATACCGGCCCTCTGCGGGTCCGACGGGTTGAAATCCGCCGGATCGATGCCGTTGGTGACCCCTTCGATGACCACCCCGCGATCGGCAAGCAGATGGCCGAGCCAGCCGGTGATACGATCATCATCCGTTTCCTGGAGTTCCCGGGCATAATTCTCACTGACGGTATTGAGCAGGGCATAGCGGCTGGCGGCAAGAAATGGATCGAAGGCCGCAGCCAGACAGTTCGACTCGATGAAGTGTCGCGGCAGACCGGTGATGGCCTGGGCAAAGGGCAGGTCCGCCACCTCCTGATGGTAACCGATCCCGGCGTTGTGTACGGTCACCAGACAACCGGTCCGGCGAAAATAGCTCCTGAGCCCCGGGCATTCATTGATCAGCGCCGGGACGAGCGCCGTATGACCATCATGGCAGTGGATGACGTCGGGGTGTTCATCGAGCAGCATCATCAGTTCAAGCGCCCCTTTCTGCAGCAGGATGTTCATCGCGAAATAGTCGATATGCCCCTTCCCGGCCTGTTTCCAACTCTCAACGGCCTCTTCCCGGGGGGTATAGGTGTACACATCCATCTTCTCCCGGAATCGGTCCGATTCCGGCAGATACACCGTCACCCCACCCAGCCGGCAGGTCCAGATCCGAACATCCTCCCGCCGTTCCTGTCCGGCATAGTTCATATCCACGGTGAACAGGAGCGGGCGCCGGGCGAGGTTGTCCTGCAGCAGTCGGCAATCGAATTTCGCCGGATCGATAAACCCGTACAGGGGCAGCACCACCCGGACATCGCAGCCCCCCACTGAGGCGAAACATTCGGCCAGCTGCTTGCTGACGTCCTTGACGCCTCCGGCACCGGCGATTTCGCCATATTCCCGGGTCAGCATCCAGATCTTACGGATGGTCTGCGCCTGTATGTTGTTTCGCATCATTTCTCAACGACCTGCGCAACGTTGGCGGAGGAGGTGGTCGATCAGCGTCAGCCGGACCATGGCCTCGCATACCGGAATGATCCGGGGGATCGCTGAAATGTCATGTCTCCCTCCGACCTTGATGGTGACTGCCTCTCCGGCGCGGTTGATCGTCGCCTGCGCCTTGGCGATGGAGGGGATCGGCTTCACCGCCACCCGGATCACCAGTTCCTGGCCACTCGAGATGCCGGCGAGCACCCCCCCGGCATTGTTACTCGCAAAACCTGTTGTCTTGATACTATCATTGTTTTCAGATCCCAGCAAATCAGCGGCGGCGAAACCGGCGCCGAACTCGACTCCCTTGACGGCCCCGATCGACATCAACCCGTGGGCCAGGTCCGCCTCGAGCTTGTCGAACACCGGCTCGCCGAGACCGGGAGGGCAGTTAGCCCGGATCTCGACGATGCCGCCGACGGTGTCCCCCTGGCCGCGAACCTCCCTGACCCGCCGGTCCATACGTTCTGCCGCTTCCGGGTCCGGGCAGCAATAGAGATTGTCATGGATGGCGGCCATTTCGCGACGCGAGATGCGGATGCCGCCGAGGGCGATGGTACAGGCGACCACCTCGATCCCATGGTGCTGCAGGATCTGGGCGGCAACCGCCCCGGCGGCCACCCGGGCGGCCGTCTCCCGCGCCGAGGCCCGCCCGCCGCCGCGGTGGTCCCGGATCCCGTATTTCGCCTGGTAGGTAAAGTCGCCATGGCCGGGACGGAAGACATCCCGAAGGTCGTCATACGACGTCGAATGAGCATCCTTGTTGAAAACGATCAGCGAAATCGGCGTCCCGGTCGTCCTGGGCCCCCCCTCCCCGGCAGGGGTGAACACGCCGGACAGGATCTCGATTGTATCCGGTTCCTTCCGCGGGCTCGAGGCCCCGCCCTGCCCGGGCCGTCTTCTCGCCATCTCCCCCTGGATTCTTTCGAGATCGAGGGCGATGCCGGGAGGACAGCCATCGATGACCGCTCCTATCGCCGTACCATGGGATTCGCCCCAGGTCGTGACCCGGAAGACCCGCCCGAATGTATTCCCTGCCATCACGCCACTCCTTCGCCTTGTCGCCGGCGGTATGCCCCAATGATCATTGAGACGAACTCCGCCCGGCCCTACCTGTTGGTATCTACGCTCAGATGCGCTGCCTTACGGTAAAACGGCTCCCGTTCCGCCAACTCTTGGCCGACGCTGGTTTTCCCTGCCGCCCTGAGCCCAATGAGACAAATCGATTCATCCATTCCAAACGCATTCTCCCTATTCTATGCTGATGCCATGCTCTGTCAAGCCAAGAGACAAGAATATCAAGTATCTATTTGATGATCCACAACGAATTTAACGGTCAGCGATTCGATCCTCTATTCCAGGGTTGGGACGTTGACTGTGAAGATGAAAAAGCATATATTGAGGATTATTGGAAATCATCATCACAATGGCGATTGTAACCCGCATTCTATCAACCGGCCATTCATCCTTTCGTTTTGCGGGTTCGGAGACTGATCTCGCTCTTTTCTGAAGAGTCCAGCCTGAACCACTACCTCCGGGGCATACATGAAGAGCGGTCAACTGTCAGTCTCCTCCAAACGTAACATGGAACTGATCGATATTACTGACGATATAAAATCATTACTGACGCCTGCCGCGGTCGGCACGGGGCTCATCCATCTCTACAATCCCCACACCACCGCCGGACTCACCATCAACGAAGGGGCGGATCCGGCGGTTCGGGAGGACATCATTGCCGGCCTGTCGGCATTCATTCCCCTGCACTTACCGTTCAAACACGCGGAGGGCAACTCTCCCGCTCACCTCATGGCCTCGTTGATCGGTTCTTCCCTCACCCTCCTGGTCGAGGACGACCGGCTTGTTCTCGGCCAATGGCAGCGGGTCTTTTTCTGTGAATTCGACGGCCCCCGCAATCGTCACATCCTCTGGCGCCTCGCCACCACCCTCTGACAAGAATATATCATGGACAACAGCGCACTATCACCGTCCCAGATCTGTTTCGGTCTCGATCTTGATCTCGATCGCCGCTCTTTTTCCTGTTTTCTGCAACTGGCCGGCACCAGGGAATTCGCCGACATCCTTGCTTCACGCCTCGACAGCGGCGAAATCGAGCAGTTTGTCGATATGTTCACCGGCCTGTTGCGAAAGCATATCTCCAAATCCGAATACCATCATCATTTCCTGCACGACGATTCCCATCACCACGATGAGAGCGAGGAGTAGACAGTGGCCGGGCATACGCTTATCGACCTTCGCAGCTTTCTCGACCTCCTGCAGCGGGAGAACGAGCTTCTCGTCATCGAGGAAGAAGTCGACCCTCATCTGGAAATCGCCGAAATTCACCGCCGGGTCATCGCCAAAGGAGGCCCCGCGCTCCTCTTCACGAAGGTCAGGAACTCGCAGTTTCCAGTCACGACCAACCTCTTCGGAACGGCGAAAAGACTGGAACTAGCCTTTGGCCGGCGACCACAGCATTTCGTCCAGGGGATTGTCGACCTTGCCGAATCGATCATGCCGCTTTCGATCGGCAATATCTGGCAACGTCGGAATCTCCTTCTCGAAGGACTCAGGATCGGACTCAAGACCTCAACGACCGGCCCGATTCTCGAAAACTGCCAGACACCGCCCCGCCTGAGCAGCCTGCCGCTCCTCACATCCTGGCATTCGGATGCGGGCCCATTCGTCACGCTCCCGCTCGTCTACACCGAACATCCCGGCGGACGCGGCCACAACCTCGGCATGTACCGCATCCAGCGCCATGACGACCAGACGACGGGGATCCACTGGCAGATCCACAAAGGAGGCGGGTATCATTATTTCGAAGCGGAGAAATTGAACCAACCCCTGCCACTGACACTCTATGTCGGCGGCCCGCCGGCCCTTATCCTCTCGGCGATTGCGCCCCTGCCTGAGGATGTTCCCGAACTGATCCTGACGTCCCTGCTCCTGGGGTCGAAGCTACAGATGACCAGGGACCCGCGCGGCGGCCATGACCTGGTATCCCATGTCGAATTCGCCATCAAGGGTATGGTGCCGCCGCATGTACGAAGGCCTGAAGGTCCGTTCGGCGACCACTACGGCTACAATTCACTGCAGCATGACTATCCCGTCTTCAAGATCAGCCATATCTATCACCGGAACAAGGCAATCTACCCGGCCACCGTTGTCGGCAGGCCACGGCAGGAAGATTTTTTCATTGGCGACTTCCTCCAGGATCTGCTTTCCCCGCTTTTTCCCCTGGTCATGAAAGGAGTGCGGGAGTTGAAAACGTTCGGCGAGACCGGCTTCCACTGTCTCGCCGCCGCCCGCGTCACCGACCGCTATCCGCGCGAGGCCTTTGCCAGCGGCCTCAGGGTACTTGGGGAGGGACAGCTCTCCCTGACAAAGTTCCTCATTGTCACGGACGGAGACATCGACATCACCGATTTTTCGATACTCTGGCCTCATGTCATCGAACGCGTACGCTGGGACCAGGATCTCTTCATCTTTGCCAACGTTTCCCAGGACACCCTCGACTATACCGGCCCATCGGTCAACAAGGGTTCCAAGGCGATGCTGATGGGACTGGGCAAGGAAAAATGCCGCGACCTTCCGCGGTCATTTTCCGGCAATCTCCCACCGGGGTGTTCGAAACCGAAGGTGTATCTGCCGGGAACGCTGGTCCTTGAGGGAAACGCCTACGCCACCGATCCATCCCTTGCCGCCACGGTTGCCGGGTGGGCCGACCTGCGCGACTGGCCTTTTGTTCTCGTCGTCGACGACTCCGACAAGGCCACCTGTTCGATGCTGGAATTTCTCTGGACCTTCTTCACCCGTTTCGAACCCGCCGCCGACATCCATGCCTCAGCCGTCACCGCGAACCGTTTCCATGTCGGTCTGCAACCGCCTGTCGTCGTCGACTGCCGAATGAAGCCCTGGTACACCGACATTCTCGAAGTGGACGAGGCAACGAAAAAACTTGTTGATTCAAAGTTTATCAGGATGATTCCGCATACATGGCGATGAACGATCCAATACGACTGCAGAAATACCTGTCACAGTGCGGCATCGCCTCACGTCGGAAGGCTGAGGAGATGATCAAAGCGGGACGGGTTGAGGTGGATGGGGCCATTGTCACCGATATGGGATATAAGATCATCCCCGGCAAAAACATCATCAAATGCGACGGCCAGACCCTCTCCCCACGGAACAGGCTGATCTACGTACTCCTCAACAAACCCAAGGGGTATGTAACCACCCTGTCCGATCCCCAGGGCAGGCCGATTGTGACCTCTCTCCTGACGGGAATTTTTGAACGGGTGTTCCCTGTCGGCAGACTCGACCTCGATACCGAAGGAGCGCTCATCCTGACAAACGATGGAGAATTTGCGCAGAAGGTGCAGCATCCAAGTCATGAGGTCACCAAGACCTACGAAGCCCTTGTTGCCGGCCATCCATCGAAAGAACAACTTGCACAACTGGAAAAAGGCATCTTTCTTGAAGGGAAAGTCACTTCGCCGGCCAACCTGATAGTTTTAAAAAAAATAAAACACGCCACATTGATCCAGATCACCATCCATGAGGGCAGAAAACGCCAGGTGAGAAAAATGTTCGAAGCCGTCGCTCACCCGGTCCTGCATCTGAAGCGAATTGCCTATGGATGTCTACGCTTGCACCGCTTGCCTACAGGAAAATTCAAGCTGCTCGACTCCGGAGATCTGGAAAAGATTTTTTTAGAATTCCCTTTACAAACTAAAAAATAGCTGATTAAATCTAAACAGTTAGACGGGAGTATGGTGAATTATTCAAACATACCTGCTATATTTAACTGATTATACTCAATAAATATTTCAACTTCTGTTTATCGACAATTAACAAGTGAACTTTATTTGGCTTTTTCGTTGACCGCCGCACTGAAAAACAGCCTTTTTCAGTGCTCCCCATGTTCGGGGGCACATTAGGACTTCCGGAAAACAGGAGAAAGGTATGAACAAATCAGAACTCATCGAAGCCCTGGCGCAGGAAATCAATATACCTCATCGCGAGGCCGCCGCGATCACCAACACCATCATCAACACTATGACGGAGGCACTGGCCAAGGGTGAGAGCATCGAGATACGGGGATTCGGAAGCTTTGTCATCAAGAAATATGATTCCTACGAAGGACGGAATCCCAAGACCGGAAAAAAGATCAAGGTCAAACCCAAAAAATTGCCTTTTTTCAAAGTCGGCAAGGACCTGAGAGAGCAGGTCAACTCGAACAAGAAGTGACGGCAGGGACTCGGGCAGCACATTCCTGTTGGCCGCGGTTTTCAACTTGCTCGCACATTGCCCCCTGCGATATCCGTTTCAACAATCTCTCCAACAAGATCATACACATGGGCCTCGGTGATATGTACCTGAACTATATCACCGGGGTTTGCCTCGCCATCGACGATATAGACACAACCGTCGACATCCGGTGCCTGAAATCGAGTCCTTCCCTCCAGTAGCAGATCAGATTCGCCGCTGAGCCCTTCTATCAGGACAGGTTCCATACGACCCATGTATTTCTGCTGCACCTGCGCGGATATATCTGCCTGGATACTCAACAGATGCCTGCGCCGCGCATCCTTTTCCTGTTCCGAGCACTGGTCTGGGAAATGCTCCGATGCGCACCCCTCCTCGTTGGAATAGGCAAATATACCCACGTGATCGAATCGCAGATCACGGAGAAACTGTTCCAGGAGGAGGACATCCGCCTCCGTCTCCCCCGGGAAGCCGACAAGAAGCGTGGTTCGTAAAGCAATCGCCGGCAGACGGAGACGGATCTTCTGAACAAGGCGGTACAAATCTTCCCTCGAGTACCGCCGATTCATGGCCGCGAGAACCCGCGTGCTCGCATGCTGGATCGGTATGTCAAGGTATGGCACAATTCTGGGCTCATCGGCCATGATATCAAGCAGGTCGTCATCCACCCCGGAAGGATACAGATACATCAATCTCAACCATGGGATTGTTGTAGCCGCCAACAGTTGTTCCAGCAAGGAGCGCAAATTTTCCTTTTTATCCCGTTCGGTGCCATAGGCTGTGAGATCCTGGGCAATCAGCGACAGTTCTTGCACTCCCTTTTCCTGCAACATGAGCGCTTCATGAACGAGATCGGCCATGCCCCGGCTTCTGAGCCGGCCGCGGATTGCCGGAATCATGCAATAGGCGCACCTGTTGTTGCACCCTTCTGTTATCTTTAACGAAGAACGAAAATGAGGAGTCGTCAGAATGCGTGGCTGTGTACTGTTGGTGACATGCTGCACCGGGATGTCGATCCGGGGCGTGGGGCGACCGTGGAACAGTGCCTCGAGGTATCCTGCCATATCCTTCCCACCCTCGGTGCCGATAAAAAAATCAACCTCCGGGAGTTCGGACAGCAGCTGGTCTTTATACCGCTGTACCAGGCACCCGACCACCACCAGTTTTTTGTCGGGGAATTCCTTCTTCACCATCGCCAACTGCAGAGTTTCTTCGACCGCTTCTTCCACGGCAGACTGGACGAAGCCACAGGTGTTGATCAGCAGTACCTGCGCGACAGATGCGTCCTCGACGATCTTCCACCCCGCCTGAACCAAGGCGCCAAGGATGATCTCCGAATCAACGAGATTCTTGGCACAGCCGAGGCTCACCATATACACTGTTCGTTGCATGTTACTCCTCGGCAAATATATCTTCTGAAACAAACGACTGTGTCAGTCTTTTGTTGATTTTCTGAAAATGCGGATCCTTAAAACCAGGCTTCCACTTTTCTCCCAGCAATTCGTCCGAGACCAGGAATAGAGCGGCGAATTCGATCGATCTGAAGGTGCAGACCGAACAAATGGCGGAGTATTCCATATCGACACCGATAACGTTTTCCTCTCGCTGAAGTTTCTGCAGCAAGGTCCGGCTCTCCCGGTACGGTGCATCAGTCGACCAGATTCTGCCTGACACCGGTTCGAGACCTTTGTCGGACGCCCATTGCAACAACATGTTCGAGAGCCTGGGCGAGGGAGCAGCCGCAACTCCAGTCCGGTAATAGTGCGAGGTCCCCTCTCCCGACAACGGGTTCCCGCCAATCACGACATCACCTATTTTCAGATCCGGTGAAAGCGCACCACACCAACTGAGCATGAAAATACGATCGACCCCGAGGGCAATCAATTTTTCTACAACCATGGCCGCAATCGGTGAACCAACGGCAGGCCCTGCAACACAGTTCCGACCGGCATTGACGGAGAGCTTTGAATGGGGGAATCCCCTTATCTCGCCACCCCGTTCGACAACCAGGGAGTGGCCGAGAGCAGCCTCCTTCGGATTGACGAGAATTATCCCGGTGCGCGGCAGGAGATTCTCATGTTTGCCCCGTCTCGGGATGATGATCGCATCGTCGTCGCTACTTTTCATCTGCCGGCAATCGTTTCAACATACTTTGTATATAAACACGAAAAGGGCCGCAGATTTCTCTGCGACCCTTTTCATCCAACCTGTTTTCAACAACTGGTCTTCAGCTTATCCAAGCAGCGGATTTGCATACAGAAGAATCAGGGAAATAACCAGTCCGTAAATCGCAATCGACTCGGCAAGAGCCATACCAAGGATCATGAACACCATCAACTTCGGCTGTACTTCGGGGTTCCTTGCCAACCCCATGGTCGCACCCTGACCAACCGAACCGATACCGATACCGGCACCAAGACCGGCAAGGCCGATAGAGAGGGCTGCACCGATACAGATCAACGCCAACTGAATGTTACCTTCCATTTTTTTCTCCTTTAAAAATTATATATGTTTGGCCTTCTTCCTAAAAAGCATACGTTCTACAATCGCAACCGCATCCCGCCTCATCAATGGGCATGTTCCTTCGCCTGGCCAAAATACACCACGGTCAGCAGGACAAATACCATTGCCTGGACGAGGGAGACCAGAACACCGAGAATCATGATGGGCAATGGAGCGAAAAATGCGCCGGCGAGCATGAAGAGAATTCCCAGCAGTGTTTCCTTCGCCATGATGTTTCCGAAAAGACGGATGGAGAGGGAGAGCAGACGGGCGAAGTTACTGATCAGCTCTATTGGCAGCATCAGTGGAATAAGCCACCACATGGGACCGATGAAATGTTTGTAATAACCGATGCCATGGGTACTGAAGCCGATGATATGATGGGTAACCCACACGATGATCGTCAGGGCCAGCGTTGTATTGATACTGGCGGTCGGGGACATGAACCCCGGGATGAGACCGATCAGATTGGCGACGGCAATGTAAAGACCGAAAGTCGCGATCATCGGGAAGAACTTATCCGTCATTTCACGTCCCATGTTGTCGGCAAAGAACTCGTCCATCCCTCCGATAACAATCTCCCAGAAATTCTGGCCCTTGCCGGGAATCATCTCGAGATTCCCCAGGGTGAGCTTCGAGACAATGAAGAGAAAGGCCATGACCAGCCACGTATAGGTCATGTATGGAGCGCATAATTGCTCGAGAATGGTATGCCCCACAGGTCCGTGCGGTACTGGAAGCCCAAGTTTCTCAAGGATGATCGAAATAAATAGTATCGGATGTTCCATAATCCCCTCTTACCTCCTCCCACTGAAGAAATAGCGCCAGGCCACACTTACCGCGGTAATCGTAACCGTAAACACTACCGTTGACAACCCCAATATCAATCCAAAGATATTGACCTTCTTATACTTAATCAGGACAAGCAGGACAATACCTATAATTACAATCCGGACCCAGAATTTGATAATATAGCCGATCCGGCTCCTTTTGATCTTTTCTTTCTCGGGAATCGGTGCCGTTGCAGTCAGTGATCCGAAAAATCTGATTACATCGTTATGTGATACCCAGAAGCTCAGTATCGATATGACGCCTCCGACAAACACCGACCAGGAGAAGAAAACGGAATGAAAAACCAACGCACCGAGTGTCAGAATTGCCAGATACACCCAGCTCATGACCTGCAACTTCGGCAGGGACATCAAGTCATCCGTCACTCTATCGCCTTCCGGTCAATCACTACTTTTTGTCCTGATGACGCCAAACTATGTCCAACAGGTTTTTGAAACCGGCGGCAATGCCGAACGCCAGACCGATAAATGTGAACCATGGCGCCGTCCGGCCGTCGAACACCTTCTGGTCGAGGAGAATCCCACCGCCCAGACCGACAAAGATCGCGGCAACAAATGTAAACCCGACATGACCATAATTCGCCAGCAAGTGGATCCATTCATTCTTCAAATCCGACATCCATTTCTCCACTTTCAGGGGCGCGATTTTCGGTCCTGATATAACAGGTTCTGGTATCACGCCTCTATGCCAAAGTCAATCGGTTTTTCACTTTTCGAGCAATTTCTTGAATGACCATTCAGTCATTTTTGCCGCTGTATCGAGATCTTTTTCCGTATGGGCCATGGACACGAAGGCCGTCTCGAACTGCGATGGCGCGAGATATATCCCCTTGGCCAGCATCTGACGATAGTGTTGACCATATCTCCCGGTATCCGATCGCATCGCCGAGTCGAAGTCGTTTACCGGATCGTCGGCGAAAAACACGGTCAACATCGAGCCGACCCGGTTGAACTTCGCCGCAATCCCGGTCTCCCGACCGATACCGTTCAACATCTCCGCAAATCGCGCCGACCTGCGTTCCAGTTCCGCATACACGCCAGGCCGCTGCAGTTCTCTCAACATCGCAATTCCTGCCGCCATCGCCAGTGGATTCCCGGAAAGTGTCCCGGCCTGGTACACCGGTCCATCCGGGGCGACACAATCCATGATCTCCGCCTTACCGCCATAGGCCCCGACCGGCAATCCACCGCCGATAATCTTGCCCAGACAGGTCAGATCGGGGGTGATCCCGAATCGTTCCTGAGCTCCGCCATAGGCCAGACGAAAACCGGTAATGACTTCATCAAAGATGAGGAGAATATTCAATTCTTTCGTCAGCTGACGGATACCTTCGAGGAATCCGGGAGCCGGGGGGACGCACCCCATATTGCCGGCGACCGGTTCGACGATGACGCAGGCGATCTCCGAGGCCTTCCGTTTTAATGTATTTTCCAGACTTTCCAAGTTGTTGTAGGGGACTGACAGGGTATTCTTGACAATATCGTCAGGAACCCCCGGGCTGCCGGGAATCCCGAGCGTCAGGAGTCCCGATCCGGCCTTGACCAGAAACGAATCGGCGTGGCCGTGATAGCATCCATCAAACTTGATCACGATGTTCCGCCCGGTATACCCTCGGGCCAGGCGCACCGCGCTCATCGTCGCCTCAGTACCCGAGTTGACGAATCGCACCTTCTCGATCGACGGAACCGCCTCGACCACCATCGAGGCCAGATCCACCTCTGTCGGTGTCGGTGCCCCAAAACTGGTGCCATCGACCGCTGCCGCCTGAATTGCGGCTATGACGGACGGATGTGCATGCCCTAGAATCATCGGCCCCCAGGAACCGACGAAATCAATGTACTCGTTACCGTCAACGTCGATCAGCACAGGCCCCCGGCCTCGTTTGATGAATAATGGATCGCAGCCGACCGATCGACAGGCCCTGACTGGACTGTTTACCCCCCCGGGGATGACCCGTCGGGCCGCTTCAAACATTTCATCGGAAACTGTTCTTTTCATATACCCTCTTATCATGAAACCCAGGTCAGGGTGTTGACGGCTGCAAATCAGCCATTATTGTGGTGAGTGGTAGCCGCCTGCACATCCGTTTACCGCAGGCCGAGCGGCATGAAATATAGCACGCAGCCTGAAGAACTGTCAAACAGGAACCGTCTTGATCCACGGTGATAATTCCATCATTTGAAGGATTTCCTGTGCCGATGGGCCGGTCTTCGCGCCAATATTTTTGCTTGTCAGCGAAATATCCAACAGGTAAACTGAATTCACATTTCTTCGGCTGCAAGCCAATCCAGCAAGATCACGGCTCAATGATCCAATTCCGAACGAGAGGAGAAACACGCAATGGCAAATGATAAGGTCCAGCAGATTAATGATGCGGATTTCAGTGCAATGATCGGTTCAGAACAGCCGTCGCTGGTAGATTTCTGGGCTCCCTGGTGCGGTCCCTGCAAGGCGATCGGACCTGTGGTCGAAGAACTGGCAGAGGAATATGCCGGCAAGGTGACAATCGCCAAGATGAATGTAGACGAAAATCCAGTGACTCCCGGAAAGTATGGAATCAGAGCGATTCCGACCCTCATCCTGTTCAAAAGAGGAGAAGTGGTCGACCAGATAACCGGTGCTGTCGGCAAGGGCCAGCTCATCGACCTGATCAAGAAAGCCCTCTGATCCTGCTCCGCGCTGTCTGCCATCCAGGGGCATCCCCTCTGCAGGCAGCGCCATCCTCCTCATCGAATATCTTTACTTCATGCAGAAAAATCATTTCGACCTCGTTATCCTCGGCGGAGGGCCGGCCGGTCTATCTGCCGGACTCTATGCAGCGAGGGCACGACTCGATCATGTCATGGTCGAAAAAGGAGCCCCTGGCGGGCAGGTGCTCCTTACGGACTGGGTCGATAACTATCCAGGCTTTCCCGACGGAATTTCCGGTTTCGATCTGGTTGAAAAGATGTCCGCCCATGCCCGTCGTTTCGACCTGAATATCCTCACCGCGGAAGTGGAACACGTCGACCTGAGTGATCCTGCACACAAACACCTGACCCTCGATAACGGCTCGATGATCAGTTGCCACTCCCTCATCATCTGTACCGGTGCCAGGGCGAACACCCTCGACATCCCGGGCGAGCACGAACTCCGTGGCAAAGGGGTCTCCTACTGCGGCACCTGCGATGCGCCATTCTACAGGAACATGCATGTGGCGGTCATCGGCGGCGGCAATACCGCGATCCAGGAAGCCGAGTACCTGACCAAATTTGCCAGCAGAGTGACCGTCATCCATCGCCGGGATCAATTACGGGCGACCAAGATTGTCCAGGAGATAGCCTTCGCCAATAACAGAATCGATTTCATCTGGAACAGTCGAGTAACCTCCATCGAAGGGAAAAAGGGGGTGGAGCGGCTTCATCTTGTCGACAACAGCGGGAGGGCATCGACTCTCGATGTCGAAGGCGTATTTGTCCTCATCGGCGTTACCCCCAACAACGCATGCCTGCCTCTCGACCTGCTGCAGGCCGACAAATGGGGTTTCATCCCAACCGATGCCGAAACCTGCACCGCGGTCGATGGAGTCATGGCCGCTGGCGACATCCGCAGCAAGGCAGTTCGCCAGATCGTCAATGCGGCAGGAGAAGGAGCGACCGCCGTGCTTGCTGCTGAGGCCTACCTGCAAAGCCTTAAACGCTAACACCGGAGAACAATGCACAACTCAAACCCCATTTCAATCAAAACCTGCTGTAGATCGATATCCATCAGATTCTGTATCCTCATTCTCCTGCTGAATGTCGCCGGTTGCGCAAAGATGAAGGACATGCTGACCTTCACCGGAGGAGCCGAGGACGCAGCCACGCTTCCCGTCCAGAATCTGGTGACCAAGGGGATGGACGACTATGCAGTCGGGAAATACTTTACCGCCCTTGAGTATTTTCAGGAAATCCTTGACCGTTATCCATTTGCGCCGGAGGCCACGCTGGCCGAACTCAAGGCTGCCGACTGCAATTATTTCCTCGAGCATTATGCCGAGGCCCTGGTCCTGTACGAGGCATTTGAGGAGAAGCACCCGACCAACGAGGCAATGCCGTACGTCATTTACCAGAAGGCCATGTGCAACTACAAGCAGATCGACCGAATCGACCGTGACGTCTCGGGGGCGGAGAAATCCGTCCAACTCTTCAGCCAACTGATACGGGCCTACCCGAATTCACCTTACACCTCCGAGGCCAAGGCACGGATCAAAGCAGCCCGTCAATTCATCGCCAACCATGAATTCTTTGTGGTTGATTTCTATATCAGGAGAAATAAGTTAAGCGAGGCTGAAACGAGATTGAAGTATATCCTGGCCACCTACCCCGATGCCGAGATAGCTCCTCGGGCCAAGGAACTCCTGGCCCAGATTCAGGCCGGCAATCCCCCGAAACAGACCCTTTCTTCCTGGCTGCCCAAAGTTGCCCTTCCGGACTGGGCAAAATTCTCATCTTCTTCGGAGGAAGAGGCTCCGGAAAATCAGGCCGCGAAGGACTGATTGCAAACCATCACCGCCGTACTTGGATATCCGAAACGCCGATGAAAGGATTTCATCGGCGTTTTCGTTTTCAGTTGGGCAAACCGTTATCGATCAAACGATAAGTTCCTCCGGCACGACCCATTCCTCAGCGAGCGACACCGCCATCGCCCGCACCGGGCACACCGTCACGCAGAGGCTGCAGCCGGTGCACTTCTGCGGATCGAATTGCACCTCCATCGATGGCCGCTTGATCGAGAGCGCGCCAACAGGGCAGACTCCGGTACACGCGCCGCATTGGAAACATTTCTCATCATCTCGATGGATCCGTGCAGCCAGTCGCTCGACCTGGACGCCCAACCCTTTCAAGTACTCGAGGCCGGCATTGACATTGTGCTTGCTGTTCCCCTTCAGTTCGAGGATCATGACCCCTTCTCTCTGCAGAAGGATATCGGCCTTGAGAATATTGAATTCGATATCATATTCCTTAACCAGTTGATAAATAAAAGGCCGGTCGCTTGTCTCTTTTGGAAACCGCAATACGTAAATCTGAGTAAACACGTGGCGTCCTTCATTGGTCCCTGACTGATGAGACCGCTTAGTATTTATCTTCGCTCCTGCATCGCACCGATCACCATGTCGGCTATGCGGCATGAGCCCCATTCACCTTCTCCTGCACCGCCTGCTCCAACACAGACAGCAACACTGCCAGCGACCTGTCGGTATCAATGCTCACCAATTGACCGGATTCCAGTTCGTCGGGAGGCATGAAACGCTCCTTCTGGTGCTGATAAATTTCCCACCGGCCATCGGAAACCGCATCGGGGTCAATCTCCCTCTCGGCCAGTCTTTTTTTCACCGTCGATTCAGGGCAGGTGCAGTGGATAAAGAACAGTCGGCATTGCCCAGCAAGTCCCTGCCGGAGACGATTGCGCTCCTGCTGCGACTGATATGAGGCATCCAGGACAACACAGGCGTGGCTGTCTCCAGAGAGGTATACCTGAGCGCGACGCAGCAGTTCGTCATAGGTGCGACGGGTGAAATTGGGGGTATACATGCCCTCGTTAAAGGAGTCCCGGCTCCGGCCCCGCGGTTCCAGCCCCGCCAGTTCCTTACGGACAACATCGGAGTTGAGATAGAGCCCCCCCAGCCGTTCAGCCCAGGCCTTGGCCAGGTAACTTTTCCCCGTGGCCACCATGCCGAAAAACACATAGCCTGTTTTCCTCGTCCCGGGATTCAAGATGACCTCCCGGCATAGGACTCGGCCAGGGCGAAACAACTCCCGGCCCGCTCCCTGCATTCACCGGCCGTGCGTGGGTTCACCCCGGGATCAACGGCGGTCAACAGATTGATCTTGCCACGCACATAGGCACGATAGCATTTGTAGAACCCGAGCATGGACAAGAGTCCCGGATCCCCCGATGCCTCCATGAACCGTTGTATAAAATACTCGGAGAGATTGTGCAAGCCATGGAGATCGAGGTCCATCGCCAGAAAGGCCACGTCAGCGGCGATATCGGTGCAGCGAAGGCGGCGGCTGAACTCGATGCAGTCGAAGATGATCACCTCGTCGGCGAGACAGATGTTCGCCGTGTGCAGATCGCCATGACAGTCACGTATCCTCCCCTCCGCCATCCTTCGTTCAAAGAGGCGACGATGGGCAAGGAACCCGGCGGCGAAATCGCGTATCCGGTCGAAGCGCTCTCTATCAAGCCCTGTTTGCCCAATATACGGCGCGGTCTGTTTGAAATTCTCCATGACGCTGCGGCCGACCTCCCTGACACTGCCGAAACCCGTCACCTTCGATGAACTCTCACTCCGTTCATAAAACGGCACCAGTCGGGTCACGATCCTGTCAATATCGTGACCATCGACCTCACCTTTCCGGATCAGCCGATTCATCATCCGCTCTTCCGGAAGCCTGGCCATCTTCACCCCATATTCCACCTTCCGGCCTCGGCCTCCAAGGCCATATACGCCGTCGTCACACGTCAGCCCCACCAGATCGAGATAAACGTTATCCGGACAGAGGCGGCGATTGAGCAGCAGTTCCTGCCCGCAGTAATAGCGCCTGCGAGCGAGCGTCGAAAAATTGAGAAACCCGAAATCGACCGGTTTTTTCCATTTGTAGACGAAGGGGCCGGCAAGGACAACAAAAGAAATGTGGGTCTGGAGCAGCCGAACTTCATCGACCGGATGCGGATACACATCGGCATTCATGAGAAACTGAATGTATTCCGGCAATCTTTCCGGATTCATCTCATCATACGCTCCTGCCACCGACTTGACCATTGATTCGGCGAACCATCGATCTGATGCAATCATAGGTCAATGATACCATGAAATTGACCATGGCGTAAGTCTCGGCATATCCTTTCCCTCGGCTCCAGAACATGCTCATTTCCCGCTATGATGTATCACCAACCGGCTGATATCCTCAGCGCACGAGAAATAAAAACCGGCAGTAGTCATCAGGCCGGGACTATTGCCGTCGTCTGTGCGGGAAGCTCAGATAGGCCAATAACAGAGGAGACCGCCGTAGCCGCTCAAAGTCTGGACAATCCCATCGCCAGAATCTACGACGTCGGTATCGCCGCGCTCCCGGGCATGCTCAACAGCCGTGCTCCTGGGTTGGCGGTGGTCAATATCAACAACGGTTTCAGTGCCGCCTGCATGGCCCATGCGATCACTCTCGACCAGAACCGTCCCCTTCCCCATGAACAACCGGATTCCGCGTCGGTCAAATCGGTAGATTCGGTCTCATTTTCGAGCAGATACCTCGCAGGACCTTGCAAGATTCATGCGTTGGGGTATAATCCTCAGGTTCTGAAAAAGGAATTCACCGCTTTACAAACATATCTGGCAACCTGTAGCACAACGGTTACGCAAACTTCGGGATATCCATGCAAACATCACTGAAACTCAAACTGGGCCTGCTGATCTTTCTCGTCGCCCTCGCCGTCGTCACGATTGTTCCCTCCTTTTACTCGGCGACCCCGGACTGGTGGAAAAAGTACATGGCCCCGGAGGGATTGCGGCTCGGCCTCGACCTGCAGGGCGGCATGCACCTGGTGCTGAAGGTCGATCTGCAGAAGGCGGAGGAGAACTCTCTGGAACTGGCGGCCAACGACCTCAAGGATACACTGGCGGAGCAGTCGATCAGTGCCATCCAGACTCCATCCCCTGCGGCTGGTTCCATCGTTTTCACCCTCCCCAATACCGGTAGCGTCGAGCAGGTGCAGAAGCTGATTGCGGACGATTTCCCCGATATTGATACCAAAATTGAAACACAGGAGGGCAGCTTTCCTCGTATCATCATTACCTTGAGCAACGAGAAAAAAGACTATATCAAGACCCATTCAGTCGACCAATCCCTTGAAATAATAAGGAACCGTATCGATCAATTCGGGGTCGCCGAACCAGTCATCATCCGCCAGGGCACCGATGAAATCGTCATTCAGCTGCCGGGCGTCCGCGATCCGAAACGGGCCATGAAACTGCTTGGCGACACGGCTCAACTTGAATTCAAACTGGTTGCCGAACCGGCCGGCCTGAACCTGGCGGAACTGATCGACCAGGCAAAAACCTCCGGACAATGGAAGGATGGCGAGGATCAGAAAAAGCTCACCCGAGCCCTGCAGAACAGGTTGCCCAGCGATACATCGATCCACTTTGAGAAAAAGGTCGATCCCAAGACGAGGGTCGAGACCTTGAGCCCCATCCTGCTGGAGAACAAGGTGCTGATGACCGGTGATATGGTCAAGGATGCTCAGGTCCGTATCGGCGGCAGCTTCAACGAACCATACGTCAGTCTGGACATGACCGGCAGAGGCGGCAAACTGTTCGGCCAGCTCACCGAAAAAAATGTCGGCCGGCGCATGGCCATCGTCCTCGACAACAACGTCCGCTCCGCCCCGGTCATCCGTGAGCGGATCCTCGGCGGCTCGGCCCAGATCTCCGGCAGCTTCACCCATGAGGAGGCCGCCGATCTGGCCATCGTTCTCCGTGTCGGCGCCCTGCCCGCCCCGGTCAACATCATCCAGAACCTGACCGTCGGGGCCAGTCTCGGCCAGGATTCGATCAACAAGGGTCTGGTCTCCGGTGTCTTTGGGACGATTCTCGTCGTCGGGTTCATGCTTATTTATTACCGGACATCCGGCGCCATAGCCAACGCCGCCTTATTCCTTAACATCCTTTTTCTGTTCTCCGGCCTCGCCATCCTCAATGCCACCCTCACCCTTCCCGGCATCGCCGGCATCGTGCTTTCGATCGGTATGGCCGTCGACTCCAATGTTCTGATATTCGAGCGTATGCGAGAGGAGTTGGCGATCGGAAAAACTGTACGGTCGAGCATTGAAGGCGGTTTCGACAAGGCCTTTTTTTCCATCATGGACTCCCAGGTCACCACCCTGATCACCGCCGTCGTCCTGTTCATGTTCGGCACCGGCCCCATCAAAGGGTTCGCCATTACCCTCACCCTCGGCATTCTCTTCAATCTCTATACCGCCCTTACCTGCTCGGAGATGATGTTCAACATCCTCAATCGCTTACGCCCGATCAAACAAATCGTCTATCTGAACTTTATCGAAAAACCCAATTATGACTACCTGCGGATCAAAAAAATTTCATTCATCATCTCCGGGGTCACCTCCCTTATCGGCATTATTGCCCTGATTCAGATCGCCCTCGGCAACGCCAATCTCGGGGTCGATTTTGCCGGCGGGTCGCTGCTCAATTACCAGGCCGACAAGCCCTTTGAGCTGGCGGAGGTCCGCAAGGTGTTCGCCGACAACAATCTGGAGGGGGTTGATCTGCAGGAAGTGGAGAACGAATCGCGGTTGATCGTCAAGGTCAAGAAAAGCGAAGAGGTCCTCTCCGGAATCAGCGACAGCATTACCACTATCCTCAACAAGGATCTGCCCGGGAGAAATTTCGCCCTCGAAAGCCAGTCCGAGATCGGTTCCTCGGTCAGTTCCACCCTGCGCAACAAGGCCCTGCTGGCGATCACCCTTTCCTTGTGCGGGATTGTCTTCTACCTGGCCATCCGCTTTGACCTCCGGTTCGGCCTGGCCGGCATGCTCGCCACGCTGCACGACGTCTTCTGCGTCATCGGCATCTGCTGGCTGCTGAATATTGAGATGAACCTGCTGTTAGTGACCGCGCTATTGACTCTCGCCGGCTACTCGATCAACGACTCGGTCGTCGTGTTTGACCGTATCCGTGAAAATATTCATAAATATCAAGAGAAATCTTTATATGAGACCATAAACCTCAGCGTCAACGAAGTGTTGAGCCGGACCGTCGTGACAGGGTCGACAACACTTCTGGTCCTGTTGTCCCTCTTCTTCATGGGGGGGTCGGTCATCCATGATTTCTCGCTGGTGTTGATAATCGGCATCCTGATCGGCACCTATTCTTCTGTCTTTGTCGCCAGTCCCATCCTGACCCTCTTTCAGGAAAGGAAGATCTGAGATGGGACTGAGCCAGGCCGATCTCGCCCACCTGCCGGCCAACACCCGGCCACTGGACAGGAATACGCCGTTCACCTTTTCCTGCCACAGCGGCCTGGATTGTTTCACTGAATGCTGTCGCCTGCTGGAACTGGCCCTGACCCCGTACGACGTCCTGCGCCTGCGGCGCGCGACCGGACTCAGTTCCAGCGATTTTTTAGAGCACTACGTGATTATTGAGGATTCGGAAGACGAGACGTTTCCCAGGCTGTACCTGACGATGGTGGATGACGGGAGGGCGAGCTGCGCGTTTGTCACCGCGGCCGGCTGCACCGTCTACCGGGATCGGCCGGGGGCCTGCCGCGTTTACCCGCTCGGTCGGGCATCGAAGCACGGCGCCTCGGGGGACACCGAAGAACATTACATCCTGATCCAGGAACCACACTGCCACGGTTTTCTTGAGCAGGTAACCCAGACGGCTGAATGCTACTGCCTCGATCAGGGCCTTCTCGAATACAACCGATTCAACGACAAGGTCGCGTCGATTTTGAAACACCCTCAAGTTCGCAGTGGAAAAATCCTGCAACCTGAAGAACGGCAACTGTTTCTGCTCTTCTTATATGATCTCGATCGCTTGCGGATAGAAATCAGCGGCGGGGTGATTCCGGATATGACGCCAATCGCCGTGCAGAAAGTTATTTCCAAAAACGACGAGGAACTGCTGCTCTTTGCCATCGAATGGCTGAGACAGCGGCTCTTTGTCTGATCTCCCTGTCCTCTTTTCGATTTTGCAACCCATGCTCAAACTCATTGTATTCGACTGCGACGGCGTCCTCTTCGATTCCAGGGAATCGAACCGGCAATTTTACAATCACCTTCTGCGCCACTTCGGCAAACCGCCGATGACCGAAGAAGAGTGTGATTTTGCCCATATTCACAGCACGATGGACGCTATCGCCTACATATTTCGCCACTATCCTGAATTGGATCTGCAAGAAGTCGACCGCTTCAGGTTGACATGCGATTATGGTCCTTTTCTGCAAATGCTTCAGGTAGAGAGGGACCTGATAACCTTCCTCGATACCGTCCATCCTCACTATCACCTGGCGATATCGACAAACCGCACCAACACGATTGAGCCCCTGCTGCAGAAATTCGAGCTACGACATTATTTCGGCAAGGTTATGACGGCGCAAAATGCGAAACGTCCCAAACCTGCCCCGGATGCACTGCTGGAAATTCTCTCTCACTATGATTGCAGACCAGACGAATCGATTTATATTGGCGACTCAACCATTGACCAGTTACACGCAGGCTCCTGCTCCGTCCCCTTTATCGCCTTCAAGAATCGGTCGCTGGATGCGGCCTACCATGTAAATGGATTCATGGAAATCCTTACCCTGTCACCGTTTACTGGACATCACCAGGTGAAAGACGCCTGATTCCAGCCTCTAATTTTAACCGATCCGTCCCTTACCGAAATATTATCTCCTCTCCTTCTGCCTTCAGGTGCGACTGACCGGTGCAATCCGGTTCTACCACATTGAGATCATTCACGAGAGATCACTTCGCCCAAATGTGATTCGACAGCAGGGGCAATCTATATTTCGTTCCGCCTCCTTACGTCCATGAAGCATCGTTCATCGCCGACTCGAGCAGAATGATCACATCGATGAGCGGAGATTCCACCTCATGCTGGAATCGATCCGTTTTTTTTTGTGTTATGCAAGGAAGTTGATATACTGCCTGGGCAAATTTGCCTTACCGCATTCAATTCTTCTGGGGAACCGGCCGCCATGGGTGCTGAAACACAGCTGTTGGTTGTGATTTATGAAGAAATCGAGACACATTTTTCCAACCATCCGTTCATCGCCGTCCGACCCGTCAACGGCAGTCCCCCTGACCAGTACGAGGTAACCTATTCCATTCAAGGCATCTGCAAGGATGACAGCGGTCGTCTCCAGCACTCTTCACGTCACGTCGTATCCATTTCAATCCCATTTGGCTTTCCTCACTTTCCTCCTCACTGCAGACCCCTCACTCCAATCTTCCATCCTGATTTTGATCCGGCAGCCATAAGTCTCGGAGAGTTTTGGATCAACGGTCGCTCCATTCCAGATCTCATCGTTTTCATAAGCAGAATGATAAACGGAGAACTGTTTTCAATCGAGAATTCGTTTAACCGGGAAGCCGCAGCATGGTACCGTGACCATGCCGACAGACTCCCCTTTGCCAGACTCGAAGGCCATTCGGCTGCCAACACCGATGCTTCGCTTCCGCGCGAATCCCCAGCCGAACCGATTGAAATCGATATGCTTGAAGATGCAGCCTGCCATCCCGGCCTCTCCGAAATCGGTCTTGTCCGCACCGACCTGTCAGCAAAGACCCAGTCCGACAATGCGGCTGCCAACCTTGCACAGAAACCAGATCCAGAAGTTGATATGGAAACCATCTGGCTCCTGTCTGGGCAGAAACGGTTCTATCAACTACGGAATATCCTGAAAAATTTCACTGGGCACATGACGCTGGATGGGATAGAAGAATTGGTGGATCGGATGAACACATCCATCCATGAAGCCCGTCAAATCCACAGAGAAGGCGAGGAATTCGAACACCGTGGATTTCCGGCAAAGGCCCTTGAGAAATACACTGCCGTCGAGGAACTGGTAAGCGATTTTCCCAAAATCGAGGAAGATATTCGTCGCACCGGGCAAGCCAAGGATCTTCTCGGTGACTGGGTTCAGGGGAAGGAAGATACTCACCCTCAAGAACCAGCCTCGCACACCAGCAAAAGCGGCACGAAGAAGCAAAAGCGCCATTCCGGCGACGCTCCACCAACAGATCGCAGTGAGTCCAAACCCAACCGATTGCAGCTATCGCGAATCAATTTCATGCCTGTCGCGATTTTTGCCGGATTGATGATCATCACCGCACCTCCCGCCTATGTCTACTTCTCCGATACCGGCCGATACAATCGGGCTGAGCAATTATATTCCGAGTGTACAGCCCAATTGAATACCAGGCGATTCAAGGAGGCATCCCAGGACTGCAGTGCCGCACTCAAACTGGCACAGGACATCACGATCATTAAAAAGCAAGAAGGCACTGAGCTGATCGGAAAGATTGATGCTCTTCTCAACTCTGAAGATCTGCGACAGGGGTTGGTGGGCAATATCCTGGTTAACGGCACATACCTTCCCCGATCATTGGCTGATTCCCTAATAAACACCCAGAAAAACATCAAGGAAGGTGATCGGCTGGCTTCCGGCGCGGACTGGGAAAAAGCCATTGAGGTGTATAAAAATGGAATACTCGCCCTTGAAAAAGAACAAAAAATTGACCCGTCAGTCCTGGGTGAGCTCAAGTCGAAACTTCATCGTTCCCAAACCCATCTTTCCATAGAGAAGGGAAATGATACAATGACGAAAAAGGAGTGGCAGAAGGCGATTGATCATTTCAATGACGCGTTAGTTCATCTACAGCCACTCCCTCCTGAAGAACGGAAGGAATTCATGGCTTCCCTGCAGCCACAGCTCAACAGGAGCACCTTCCAACTCCTCAAACAGCAGGGCGACGAGTTGTTTGCCTCCTCCGATTGGACTGGAGCCTTCACATCTTTTCAGGAAGCTATCAGCCTTGGAGGCAAACTCGACCAATCGGAGAGATCCACTCTCAATTCAATCCAGATTGATATCGTCAGGGCCGAACTCTATACCACAATCAAGGAAGGAAAGGCTGCCTTTGCAAACAATGAATGGGACGAGGCGATCAAAAAATTTGCGCGTGCCAGTAAGATCCTGATGGATAATCCAGGATTACTGAATCAGGAAGATGCTGACAGGAACCTGCGTAAATTGTCGAGGATCATGCTTCAGGCTTCAATTATCCGGGATCAGCAGAAAGTGGAAAAACTTATTGCAGAAAAAAGATACACCGAAGCGAGAAAGGATCTTCAACAGATTGCCATGTACATCGATAGCAGCCCGCTGAAATCTGAAAAAGAATTTGAGGCGATTCGTCGAAAAATAAGTGCAACTATCGACACCACCCTGAAGGCACAGGTTATCAGCGATAAGATCTCCTATCTCGAAGATCATTTTCAGGCTATCTTTGCCGAAAACTATTCTGCTGCGCCTCCCGAATCACTCATATCGCCTGTCATCACCTTTATCAAGGAGGAAGACGACAAACTGGTGTTTAAAATGCGATGCACGGAAAATGGCAAAGGAAAACCCTTAAACCTGATAATGTATTACAGTTTTAAAAAAACCACCGGAACATGGGCATTCCACAGTAATACGGACGAATAAGACCGCTATTCAGTGGATGATTGCTCCCTGTCCAGTCCTATACCAGGAAACGAAACTCTCCCTTTCCGAGAAGATTGTGAAGGTGAAGGATCCCAACCAGTTTCCGTTCGCTATCGATTATCGGCAGTACTGTAATTTCATGACGCTGCATGATGGACAAGGCATCTGCAGCCTGCATGTCAGATTCGATGCAGATGGGGTTGGCAGTCATCAATCCACACACCCCGACATCAGATAGACCGACATCTCCCAGTACGTACCTGCGAACATCTCCATCCGTCACGATGCCGACAACATGATCAGACAGATCGACAACCAGGACCGCACCCAGGTTCTTCTCGTTCAGAATCCGAACTGCCTCTGCTGCAGTAAATTCTTGCGTTATTACAGGTATATCTCGCCCTGTAAGCATAACCTGAGATACCCGGACCTTCAAACGTTCTCCAAGACTTCCACCGGGGTGGTTGAATCTAAAATCTTCGGCCTGGAATTTTTTCCTGTTGAGAAGCACCACGGATAAAGCATCTCCCATGGCGAGAGTTGCCGTAGTACTCGCGGTTGGAGCCAGCCCAAGGGGACAAGCTTCCTTCGGCACCGCTATATCCAGTACGACATCAGCAGCCAGGGCAAGCAGTGAATTTTTCCCTCCAGTCATTGCGATGATCTTGTTTCCGCGTTTTTTCATGCTGCTGAGGAGCGCGTTTAATTCGATGGTCTCTCCTGAATACGATATTGCCAATATAACATCTGTAGAGGTAACCATCCCCAGGTCGCCATGCATGGCCTCAACCGGATGAAGAAAAAAGGATGGAGTTCCGGTACTATTCAAAGTTGCCGCTATTTTCTGACCAATGATGCCTGACTTTCCAATCCCGGTTATAATCATTCGGGTTGGACATTCCATTATGAGATCAACAGCACGAAGAAATTCCTGATCGATTTTATCACGTACTGCTGTAAGTCCTTGTACTTCAATGGTAAAAACTTTCCGGGCCTCTTCAATCGACATTATTCAACTGAACCTCGCTCTTCTATCTTGATAAAATCTTGTCAGAATGTTTTTTTTGACCAGCAATTCCATTTTTCGCTTATTGTAATTTGCCTTCGAGGCAGATCATATTACTGTTTTCTGATCATTGTTCAAGCATTGACATCGACTTGCTGTTTGGCGACTGATCGGTATAAAAGGTCTTAATCTGCTTTATTTTCTTGCATATCAGCGACATATCCGGTTTTTCATCACAAAAGGTCCCTTCGTTTTAAATCAAGCTTTTCTTGCCAGTTTAGATTAAAATAGAAATTTTTGAGAAATGAAATACCACTAATTCAATATCCCTTTGCATTTTCCAGAACAACATCCACCACTCACTATCAGAGTACGGTCAAATCCCCCATTGATTCATACACATCCTTCCTCTTTTGCAAACGGAGTTATCCATGTCCAATTACATCTTTACTTCTGAATCAGTCTCCGAAGGCCATCCTGACAAAGTTGCCGATCAGATATCAGATGCAATCCTCGATTCTATTCTGCTCCAGGATCCTCATGCCCGGGTTGCATGTGAAACTATGGTTACCACGGGTATGGCGATCATCGCTGGTGAGATTACAACAACAGCTTGGGTAGATATGCCTGATGTCGTTCGTCAAACCATAAGGGAAATCGGCTACAACTCCTCCGACATGGGGTTCGATTGGCAATCATGTGCTGTTCTGACTTCCATTGACAAGCAGTCAGCCGATATCGCGCAGGGTGTTGATGAAGGCAAAGGACTCGATCTGGACCAGGGTGCAGGAGATCAGGGACTGATGTTCGGGTACGCCTGCAATGAAACCGATGTGCTTATGCCGATGCCTATCTATTACGCCCACCTCTTGACGAAACAACAGGCTGAAATTCGTAAGGCAGGGAAATTGCCATGGTTACGGCCGGATGCAAAAAGCCAGGTTACCATCGAATATGCCGATGGAAGACCGAGGCGTATCGAGGCCGTTGTCTTATCTACCCAGCACGATGATACCATCAGTTATTCAGATTTGAAAGAAGCGGTAATGGAGATGATAATCAAGCCTGTGCTACCGCAGAACATGCTTGACCCCAACACCAAATTCTATATTAATCCGACCGGTCGCTTCGTCATTGGTGGGCCTGTCGGCGATTGCGGAGTTACCGGCAGGAAAATCATCGTCGACACCTATGGCGGTAAAGGCTCCCACGGCGGTGGCGCCTTCTCAGGGAAGGATCCATCGAAAGTCGATCGCTCATCATCGTACATGGGGAGATACGTCGCTAAAAATATCGTCGCTGCCGGGATTGCCTCCGAGGTCGAGGTGCAGATTGCCTATGCCATCGGCATATCAAAACCGGTTTCAGTCAATGTCAACAGCTTCGGAACCGGTAAAATTTCTAACGACACCATTCGAGAGCTGATACTTGAATTTTTTGATCTCCGCCCTAAGGCGATTATTCAGCAGCTCGATCTTCTCCGCCCGATATATCGTCAGACCGCTGCGTATGGTCACTTTGGCAGAGAGGAAGCAAATTTTACCTGGGAGCGGACGGACAAGGCCGATATTCTTCGAGATGCAGCCAAAATCTGAAGCGTACTCATTCATTCCTCAACCATTGATCTTATCAGGTGCCGTATGACTATTTCTACCACGGATTACAAAATTTCGGATATCTCACTTGCTGATTGGGGCAGAAAAGAGATTGCCATAGCCGAAACCGAAATGCCCGGGCTGATTGCCCTTCGCGAGGAATATCGCGGCAAACAACCGCTCGAGGGCGCTCACATCGCCGGATGTTTGCATATGACCATTCAGACAGCGGTTCTCATGGAGACCCTCGTCTCCCTTGGTGCGGAAGTACGGTGGTCCAGTTGTAACATTTTTTCTACCCAGGATCATGCGGCAGCGGCGATGGCAGCTGCCGGTATACCAACGTTTGCTTGGAAAGGAGAAACTGAAGAGGAATTCTGGTGGTGCATCGACCAGACTATATTCGGACCCGATGGTTGGAGGCCGAATATGATTCTCGATGATGGCGGTGATCTTACACTTGTCATGCACACAAAATACCCTGACGAGCTTAGGAATATCCGTGGTATAAGCGAAGAAACAACGACTGGGGTGCATCGCCTTAACGAGATGGCAAAAGCGGACAAGTTGGCATGCCCTGCCTTCAATGTCAATGATTCTGTGACCAAATCGAAGTTCGACAACCTGTATGGATGTCGAGAATCCCTCATTGACGGTATTAAACGCGCCACCGACGTCATGATTGCCGGCAAGAACGCCGTCGTCGTCGGTTACGGTGATGTCGGCAAGGGATGCGCCCAGGCATTGCGTGGGATGGGCGCTACCGTTTTTATCATTGAGATCGACCCTATCTGCGCATTACAGGCAGCAATGGAAGGGTACAAGGTCGTGACGATGGAAGACGCCTGCTCTTATGGAAACATCTTCGTGACATGCACCGGTAATCTCAAAGTGATTACCAGAGAACACATGGAGAAAATGCCCGATCAGGCAATCGTGTGCAATATCGGCCATTTTGATTCAGAGATCGATATTGCTGCCATCCGCAGCCTCCAGTGGGAAAACATCAAGCCTCAGGTCGACCATGTGATCTTCCCCGATGGGAAAAGAATTATCATACTCGCCGAGGGGCGACTCGTTAATCTTGGTTGTGCTACCGGTCATCCCAGTTTTGTCATGAGCAACTCATTTTCCAACCAGGTACTGGCCCAGATCGAACTGTGGCAAAATGCAGAGAGATATGAGAAGAAGGTCTATTTCCTACCGAAAAAACTCGACGAAATGGTTGCGGCGATGCATCTGAAGAAAATCGGGGTGCAATTGACCAGACTAACCCAGGAACAGGCTGATTATATAGGGGTGTCTGTCGATGGTCCCTATAAACCAGAGTATTATCGATATTAGCCGCCCGCATCCACCAAGGTGGTTGCCATTTTTTCCCTGTGCTCTGTACCGTCACATCCCAGGTTTAGCGGTGACAGGGGACAGGGAAAAATCGTTTGCACCACGCGGTATACGCATCCTCTACACAACATCCCTGTTGACTCAAAAAAAATGGGTGAAGAGAATTTTCTCTTCACCCATTTTTTAAATCATCAACGAGTTGAGCAGAAAATCAGATGCCCCCTGATCCTTCCTCGTTTTTAATACGGCTTTTCAATGCATACATCGTGGTCGAACCTGATGACCAGAACATCAATTTCCCTTCTTTCACCAAATCATTGGCAGCGTTTTTGATATCACGGGGTTTGGCCTCAGGATCGCATGCGTAGAAATCCTTCACGTACAGCTGTGGCTTAGGAGATTTCTCACTTTTCTCCAAGATTGCAGCTTTCAGATCATCTTTACTAAGGGCCATGGTAAATCTCCTATTTTTTGGGTACTTAAACAAGCACCAAAAGGTCTGACCGGATTGCTCCAGTCAGACCCTGATTTTCTGCAACTAACTACTTTATATGGCTTGTGTACTTGAACTGCGTACTCGTACGCCAGGTATCGTAGGCCAGACGATAGTCATCGATGCTCTTCTCGGTGAATGGAATTTCACACTCCTCAAAGAACTTCTCCCAGCCAATCCTTTCAGCCCACTCTCCAAGCCGCTCATACTTCTTGGCGCCCTGGGCATAGGCCTCGAGGATCTTCTTAATGGCGGCTACAGTCTCAGGCCACCGGGGAGTTGTATTCGGGAGGAATGGGATAACCAATTTCGAGAACTTCGGCATCGATCTGGAGTTGGAAACCTTACCGCCGACGAGGATGGCGATACCGTCACCCTCGGGGTCTGCCAGAGGCATTGCCGGGCACATGGTGTAGCAGTTACCGCAGAACATACACCGCTCGACATTGACCTGTACCGTTTTGATTTCTTTTCCTTCAACCGTTGCCTTGGCCGGTTTTACAGCGCCCAGCGGACAGGAAGCGATCGCCAGCGGCAGCTCGCAGACACCGGTGATACGGGAATGGTCGATCATCGGCGGTTTACGGTGCACACCGAGGATGGCGATGTCCGATGCATGAACCGCACCGCACATGTTCAGACAGCAGGCCAGGGCAATACGGCACTGGGCCGGCAGGGCCATCGAAGTGAAGTAGTCAAACAACTCATCCATGACGGCCTTGACCACACCAGACGCATCCGTTGCCGGGGTATGGCAGTGGACCCAACCCTGGGTGTGGACGATATTGGTTACACCGGCACCCGTGCCACCAACCGGGAATTTGTTGCCGCGGCTGGCGAGGTCATCGAGCAGAGGCTGAACCTTGGCCTTGTCATCGACCATGAACTCGACGTTGTTCCTGGTGGTGAAACGCAGGTAACCGTCGCAATGCTTGTCAGCGATATCGCAGACCTCGCGAATATACTCAACAGACACCAGGCGGGCCGTTCCACAACGAACCGTATATACCTCTGCACCCGTTTCTGATTTATGCATCAGAACACCCGGCTTCAGGATCTCATGCCACGCCCATTTCCCCTTGTTCTCTTTGATGACCGGTGGATGGAACTGCTCGTAGTAGGGAGGGCCGAGATCCGAGATCCGACCGTCCATTGGTTTATCGGGATTATAACCCATGGTAAGTCTCCTTATATTGATTATGAGATGAAACTTTGATCAAAGCTTGTACTCATCAAGCTGCGTGACGGGCGCGGAATTCCTCAACATTGCGCTCAAAACCACCGGGAACCTCTTCGTCTCTCCAGAAGACATAGGGGTTGGACCGCGGTTCTTTTACATGCTGCGGAATCGGCTCGATGCCCATGACACTCAGGAAGGTCGGCAGACCAACACGCTGCATGGTCTCACCGACACGCTCACGGTTCTTACCGACTTCCATCCACCAATCCCATATTTTCTCAATAAATTCAGTCAATTCTGCAAACTCGTCGTCTGCCGACACCTTGATGAAGGGCAGAATCATCGTGGCAAACTGGGCGCCGTCAAGAATCGGGGCCTTTGCACCGACACAGACCGTAGCACCGGTATCGACACCAGGACGGAGCGCACGCGGCATGACGTTGATACAATGCATGCAACGGGTACATTCCTTGTCATCGATCTTCAGCTCGCCGCCTTCCATCCACATACACTGGGTCGGGCAGAGAGCAACAACCTCTTTCTCGATGTCGAACTTGCCCCAGTCACGGCCGCTGTGGGCGCCTGCATTCGACGGATAGTTGCCTGCGATATATTCCTTGACGGCAGCCTGGTCAATACGGATATTGTCCCTCCAGGTGCCGATTACCGCCACATCGGAACGGGCGATCGCGGCAACACAGTCGTTCGGACAACCGAGAGAATTTGAACTTGAACTTATAGGGGAAGGCCGGACGATGAATCTCATCCTGATACCGCATGGTCAACTGATGGCAGCATTCCTCGGTGTCATAACAGGACCATTCGCAGCGGGACTGGCCAAGGCAGTTGGCCGGGGTTCGGAGGTTGGAGCCGGAGCCGCCCAGATCCTGTCCCATATCATGGGTCAGATCCCAGAACAAGGGCTCCAGATGCTCGGTGCGGGTACCAAGAAGGATGATATCGCCGGTTGAACCATGGAAATTGGTCATACCGGAACCGTGCTTCTCCCACAGGTCCATCATCTGACGCAGATGCTTGGTCGAGTAGTATTTTGAGGCAGGTTGGGCAACACGAACAGTGTGGAAATGTTCAACACCAGGAAACTGTTTCGGCACATCCGAATAACGACCGACGATGCCACCACCGTATCCGAAAACACCTACGATACCACCGTGTTTCCAGTGGGTGATCCTGTCTTTGTACGACAGCTCAAGCTGACCAAGAATATCCCAGCACTCCGGCTTTTTCTCGGCCTGCCGCTTGAGATCGGTAACGAAGCTTGGCCATGGGCCACTCTCCAGTTGATCCAACAAGGGCGTCTCATGCTTTGCCATGAATTCCTCCTTTGAATTTCTGTTTATACTGCAACCTTAACCTCTAAATCCTATCAGCAGTTCTCATTTCCCGGCGAATGAATGGAAACCTCGTGACTCATCCGCCCGGCCTGCTCATCGCTCCGTCACAAGCTGCGAGAAGACAGGAAAAAACTAAGCCTTTGACTATTCATTCAGCAGTCGAGAATATCGTTGTATATCTCGTTTGTCAACAAAAATCACGTCTTCAGGGACGCCTTGAATGAACAACCATTCACCACCATACGCTGTCCGTCAGCCTGTTTTACAGGCGGCTTCCAGCAGTTTCAACTCAAGGCTTTCAGGTTGACTTTGGCCGCCGGTCATACACTCGAGAAAGCGGGTTGCCAACGCCTTGCCCAACTGTACTCCTTCCTGATCAAACGAGTTGATATCCCATGCAAATCCCTGAAAAACAATTTTTGCTTCATACAGAGCAAGCAAGGTTCCCATGACTTCCGGAGTCAAACTGCCTCCAATCAATACAATTGATGGGCGGTTACCTGGAAAATGCTTATTCGGATTTCTGTCCTCCTTTCCCGTTGCCAGGGCGACGGACTGGGCGAGGAGATTGGCGAACAGCTTTTGTTGCGATGAAGTCCCAGCCACCTCCAGGTCTTCTCCCCGCTGGCTCCTGATAAATCCGATAAATTCCACCGGCACGATCTCCGTACCCTGATGCAACAATTGATAGAATGCATGCTGCCCATTCGTGCCGGGTTCTCCCCAGAGCACCGGTCCTGATTTGCCGGCGATTTTCCGTCCATTCCTGTCGATTGATTTGCCGTTGCTCTCCATGTCGCATTGCTGCAGGTGAGCGGGAAATCGATGCAGGGCCTGGCTGTATGGCAGGACTGCGACAGTCGGATAACCAAGATGATTATGATTCCAAATACCGAGTAAGGCCAAAAGGAGGGGAAGATTGCGGCGGATATCGGGCTCTTCGGCCAGAAGATCCATCTCGGCTGCGCCATGCAGAAATTCAACGATTTTCTCATACCCCAGCGAAAATCCAAGCGTCACCAGGCCGACCATCGAGGTGAGGCTGTACCGCCCGCCGATGTAATCATACATGTAAAACGCGCGAAGGTACTGATCGGGATCATCCATCGGACTGCCTTTGCCGGTTACGGCAATGCAGTGATGCCGAGGTTCGATGCCATTTCTCCGTAACGCCTGGCAGACAAGTTTCTCGTTGGCCAAGGTTTCCATGGTGGTGCCACTCTTCGACACAATCACTACAAGCGCTGTCTTCAAAACAACTTTTTCGAGAACAGCCGCGGCATCATCCGGATCGACATTGGAAATAAAATGGATATCCCGGTCCTTTCTACCGAACGCACGAAGAGCTTCGTACACGGCTCGCGGGCCGAGGTCCGACCCTCCTATGCCCACATGGATCAGCGTCCGGAACTTTTCCCCATCGACATTGCAGACTTGACCGGTTTCCACATCGTTCAGGAAATTCTTCAACTTTTCCAACTCGCTCTTTGCCTGGGCAGTGGCAGCGGGTTCAGCCGGATTCTGACAAAATATGTCACGACAGGCCGTATGCAGAACCTGCCTGTTTTCGCTGGGCCATCCTTCGATGCGATTTATCACCACTCCCTTTCGCATCTCCTTGAATTGCTCCACCAGACGGCATTCATCGGCAAGATCCTGCAGGGCAGCCAACACCTCATCGGTTACCCGCTGCATCGAATAGAGCATCCTCAATGATCCCGCCCGGCAAACATATCTTTCAAGTCGCCCCGCCGCGGTCAAAGCATCCGGCGCCGTCAAGTCATAAGGCCGCTCGGCGAGTTGCTGCAGCCGTTTTCCGGCGGTAGTTTCATACATGCCGCAGTATCCCTTTCCCATAGTCGCCCACTCCTCAGATTCCCCCCCTGGCTGATCACACTCAGATTTCTGCGAGTCTTCTCAATTCGGCAATGGTAGCCGCGTAATCATTGCTGCCGAACACCGCCGAACCGGCCACGAAAATATTGGCTCCGGCCTCAACGACATCGGCAATAGTCTTGCTGCTTATCCCGCCATCGATCTCTATATCCACCTCGATCCCCAAGGCCTCGATGCGTTGTCGAAGTTTTCTGATTTTTTCCAAGCAGGAGAGGATAAACGACTGCCCTCCAAAGCCAGGATTGACCGACATCAGCATCACCAGGTCGATTTCCTCAAGGATATAATCCAGAGTGGACAGCGAAGTCGCAGGATTCAGCACGACACCGGCCCTCTTGCCGAGGTCCTTGATCCTGGAGACCGTCCGGTGCAAATGATGTCCGGTTTCAACATGCACCGTTATCCAGTCGGCACCGGCATCCGCAAACGCCTCAATATACGAGTCAGGATCTGAAATCATCAGATGGACATCGAGTTCTTTGGTGGTGACCGCCTTGGCTGCTTTAACAACGAGCGGCCCGAGGGTGATGTTGGGAACAAAATGCCCATCCATCACGTCGATATGGATAATGTCGGCCCCGGCCTGATCAACCGCCCGGATCTCATCACCCAGGCGAGTAAAATCGGCCGAAAGGATCGACGGGGCTATCAGTATCCGTCCCATCTCGCATTCCTTTTTGATCACAATTGATTGATCTGTTGACGCCGGACCTGACCCGGCTCCGGCCTCGTTCACATATCTCCGGGAGACAGTTTCCTGACGGCATCGCCCGGCAGCATCTCAATGAGCCCCTCCAGTTCGAGCAGGAGGAGGAGCTGATTGAGTCTGGCGGCAGTCAGCCCTGAATCGCTGCACAGCCGCTCGCGTCCCTGTGGGTAGGGTTCGATATGCTGGAGCAGTTGGAGCGCATCCGGATCAACGGTACAGGAGTGGATATCGACAGCCTTCCCGCTTTCACTGCCGGAATTATTTGCCAGATCCAACTCCTCCAGCACGTCACGAGCAGATTGTACCAACTTTGCTCCCTCTTTCAACAACCAATGCGTTCCTTCACTCTTGAAGGAATCCACTTGTCCGGGGACGGCGAAGACCTCCCGGCCGGATTCAAGGGCCATCTGCGCGGTAATAAGGGATCCCGATTTCTTTGCCGCCTCAACGACAAGGACACCTAGGCTCAAGCCGGCAATAATCCTGTTTCTTGCTGGAAAGCGGAACCCCTCCGGAGTCGTCCCGAGGGGGTATTCAGTGACCAGCAGCCCGGACTGACCAATCTGTTCATAGAGACGGCGGTTCTGTATGGGATAGATAACGTCGAGGCCGCAGCCAAGGACGGCGATCGTCTCTCCCCCGGCGGAGAGCGCCCCGGCATGGGCCTCGGCATCGATGCCCAGCGCCATGCCTGATACGATGGTGAGAGAGGGAGCAAGATCGGCGGCAAGCGAACGTGCCGTTCTCCGGCCATAGGCCGTCGAGGCCCGGGAGCCGACGATCGCGAGACAGCTGCGGTGCAACAGTTCCTTGCGACCGCGAACAAACAGAACGGGAGGGGGGTCCGCTATCTGGCGAAGGAGCTCGGGATAGGCCGGATCGCCGAAGTCAACGGCGAGACAGCCCTTTTTCAGGAGCAACTCGAGCTCAGTACTGCCGCGTCGCCGCAACGCCTCGGGACAGGCCAGCGCCCCGACCTGCCGTGGCTGGATCCCAGGGACTTTGAGGAGCTTCGTTTGGCCTACGGCAAGGACCAGCTCAGGGCTGCCAAAATGTTCGACAAGACGCCAGAAACCGGTAAGGCCCAGGCCGGGTGCCAGGCAAAGACTGATCCAATCAAGGACCATAGACCATCCTCTTTTATCTGAATCGGCGTTCTTCGTACGGTTTGAGATGGCCCTTCAGTATCACGGGCCAAGGGTGCTCGAAGCATTAATCGGTCATAAAGACCCGAAGCTCTTCAATCCTCGAAGGGTGTTTCAGCTTGGCGATGGCCTGCGCTTCAATCTGCCTGATTCGCTCTCTGGTCACGGCGAAACACCTGCCGACTTCTTCCAGGGTGTGATCGCAATCGGCGTTGATGCCGTACCGCATCCGAAGGACCTTGGCCTCACGCGGAGTGAGGGAGGACATCACCTGGCTCAGGCATTCCCGCAAACTCGACACCATTGATACCTCATGGGGACCGGGGCGTTCACTGTCTTCTATGAAATCGCCGAGGTAGGTCTCGCCATCGTCCCCGACCGGGGTGTCGAGGGAGATGGCATCCTTGGCAATTTTCAGTGCCGACTTGACCTTGGAGACCTCGGTACCGAGCTGCTCAGCCATCTCTTCCGGGGTAGGTTCCCGGTGTTCCTCCAACAGAAAATCCTTCGATACCCTGAGAAGACGGTTGATTGTTTCGATCATGTGCACCGGTAGACGGATCGTCCGTCCCTGGTCGGCGATGCCGCGGGTGATCGACTGCCTGATCCACCAGGTGGCGTATGTACTGAATTTATATCCCCGATGATAATCGAACTTTTCCACGGCCTTCATCAAGCCGATATTTCCTTCCTGGATGAGATCGGAAAACTGGAGGCCGCGATTGGCGAATTTTTTCGATACGGATATAACCAGACGCAGGTTGGCCCGAACCAGGGCCTCCTTGGCGTATTTGGCCATATCCCTTCCCGCCTCGATCTCGTAGAGGGCCAGTTTCAGACTCTTGTGGTCAATACCGGACTGACGGAGGAGTTGCATGTCCACCAGTTCCTCAATTTCATGGGAGTTCAGTTCGGCGGTCGGGGAGATCGACTCAATGTCCCGCACGCTCATCAACTCGACAAAGACCTTGCGGAATCGCCTCGACAAGTCTTCAAGACCAGCGGCTACAGCGTTGACACATTCAGAGCAGACAATCCAGTTATGGAACAGTTTGACGATTTTTTCGCCGATTGTCTCAACCTCCCTCTGAAGCTCAGCAAATTTAGCCACCCCTGGGGTAACAGTCAGCATCTCCTGCAGCATCTGGGTTCTTTGTCTATCCAGATCAACCGCGGTATCGACACTCTCGAGGAAGGCCTTGCTCTCCCTCTCAACCAGTTCAGCCTGATCTTCAGGTACACTGTTGATGATACTACATATTTTCTCTTTATTTGTTCTGAGATCTTTCGCCACCTCGATCAATGCAGGTATGGCAAGGGGGGTCTTGAATGCGGCACTCTGTATTCTCCGCTTCCCCTCTTCCATCATCTTCGCCAGTTTCAACTCCTCTTCATGACTGAGCAAGGTCAGTGAGCCCATTTCGCGAAGGTAGATGTTCATCGGATCGATGGAGTGCGCCCCATCCTTGCTGGTCCCTCGTGAAGTACGGCGGCGATCACTTTTCCTGCGCCCGGAAAAAGGGGTGTCTTGAGGGTCTCCCGACGCCGCTGCCCCGCCATCTGAATAATCTTCAGCCAGTTCAATAGGGATGACTTCATCATCGGCCTTATATATCCCGGTGAGTTCGTAGATCGATGCATCATCATCGATGGCAAAAAAATCATCGTCTAAATCAAACCGGTTCCGATTCTCAAAGTCTCGTTCATTCGAAGCCATGCGATTTCTCCCACCACTAACCACGATTTGGCATACTTGCAGCCAAGGGACATCCAGCCGGTAATCCGCTCCCCTATGGCATATACATAATCAATAAGATCGTATTATTCAATCACACCATGTGATACCAGGATAAATAAAAACCAATGTCAAGTCCTCTTTTTCTTCCTTTACGCAGGTGGGTCGAGGGGCCAGGATAGAACAGATTTCAGCGCTCCACGCCCTGCAATTGACGGTCGACCTCCTGTTTTTCCACCATCAGGAGCTGTAACATTTTGATATCGCCATGCCGCTGCGACGTAAGAATTTTTTGTTGCAATTCCATAGATTTTTTCCGCAGCACCTGATTCCGCAGCCAGCTGAGCAGGTCTTCGAGCTCTTCTTCGGGAGAAGTCGGGAAGACCGGGTCCCCGGATTGCCCGGAGGCTTTCATCAAGAGATCCGCAACAAGGGCCCGCTCCGCACCTTCCGGAAGCAGGGAGAGCAGTTCCTCGGGCTCGATTTGATCCTTCCGGACAAATATCGCCTGCATCTGGAGAAAAAGAACCTCTCCCACCGTGCCGGCAAGAAAATCACGTAATCCGGTTGACTCGAGATTTTTGAAATATTGGGGATGAAGCACCATGAAACTGACAAGATGCCGCTGTGATCCTGATAGCGATGCGCCCTTTTCGATTTCCGGGTTACCGGTTGCTCGTTCGAACGATTGTTCACGGCGTTGTCCGCCTGCCCCGGTCTTGGCTTTCCAGGACGATTCCATCTGTCCTGCCGGCAGTCCGAGCTTTTCACTGAAATGGGCCAGGACCACGGAGCGCTGCAATGGTGACACGGCCGCCTCAGCGATGGGTTTCAGCTCCTGCATGATCTTCAGCTTTCCGTCAAGAGTCAGGCCATGTTCACGTATCAGTGACTCAAGGACGAATTCCGGGAGTGGCTCGGCCTTCTCAACTATACTCCTGAGCGCATCGGCCCCTTCCTGACGAACATAGGTATCCGGATCGTGACCGACAGGCAGAATGGCGATCCGACCGGCCATCTGCTCTGCAAACAAAAGCGGCACCGCCCGCATCGCCGCTTTCTGGCCGGCTGAATCCCCATCAAAGAGCAGAATCACTTCTTCAGCGAAGCGATGGAGCAGACGCAGCTGCTCCCGGGTCAGGGCGGTTCCGAGCGGGGCCACGACGTTGCCCATCCCCTGTTCCACGAGCGAGATCAGATCGAAATTTCCCTCGACCACAATGGCCTGCCGCAGCCGCCGGATGAACTCACCCTGCTGAAACAGCCCGAGCAGGGCCCGACTCTTATTGAACACCGGACTCTCGGGTGAATTCATATACTTGGGCTGTCCATCGCCGAGGATCCGGCCGCCGAAACCGATCACCCGGCCCCGGATGTCCAGAATCGGAAAGAGGATCCTGTCACGGAAGCGGTCATAGCAACCGCCATTGTCCTTTTTGACCAGCAGGCCCAGTTCTTCAGCGATACGCCTCTCTTCGGCCGGCAGCTGCCGGACAAGAAAGTCCCAGCCGGCACCGTCAACGGAAGGGGCATAGCCGATCCTGTATCGATCCCGGACAGCGGTGCTCACCCCCCGCCTCTCGAGATACTCGCGGGCCGTAGCAGCTCCTGGTGATTCCAGCAGATATCGACCGTAGATCTGAGCACACCTGTCGTTGACCGCGAACATGGCCTGACGTTTTCTGGCCAGTTTTTCCTCGGCTTCGGAGCGGGGCTTCTCCGGCAGGGCAATCTGGTATCTGGCGGCAAGTTCTTTCAAGGCGGCAGGAAAGTCGAGGTTGTGGTACTTCATCATGAAGGTGAAGACATCGCCGGATTCGCCGCAACCGAAACAGTGGAAGAACTGCTGCCCCGGATGCACCGTAAACGATGGAGTTTTCTCTCCATGAAAAGGACAGAGGCCGAGGAACCTGGTACCGCTTTTTTTCAAGTCGACACACTCACCGATAATCTTGACGATATCCGCCTGATCCTTGATCTGTGCAGCGATGTCTTCCCGGGACTCCTGAGGTTTCATTTCGTTTTCCAAAATGGGTGATGATTCTCGGCCGGCAAGGGACTATACTGCAACCTTGTCCGGCCGTCTCCATGGAAGCCGGCCGATTACCGACTTTCTACCGAAATGGCCTGGAGCGCATTACGCCATGGATGATATCACAAAGATACTGTCGTTTGAGGTCAAAAAAGAGATCGCCGAGCGATATTTCGGTTTTCGCAAACGCATCGAGGACGACAAAGGCCTCTATGAACAGCGCCTCACGGCCTCCTCGCTCGAGTTGGAAAGCAGTATCGGGTTCGATCTGATCCGCATCTATATCCTCCTCCACGACGAACAGCTCATCCATCGTTTCATCCGTCTTATCGGCCTGCCGCAGGAATTCTTCTATGACCCCTATTTCGTCCAATCGGCGTCGATCCGGAGACGGGTCTTCAGCGGCATGAAATCCAGGGGGTGGTCGAGGCGGGCGCGATTTCGCAACATGTTCTACGATGTATACGAATCGCTGGCCGGCCATGTGGAATCCTATCGAAAAACACTGTCGGAACTGACCGAGGAACAGGAAACCATTCGTGAACAGATCAACCTGTTCTACCGCAGGAATGATATCGACAGCATTATGAGCTTTATCCGCCGGATTGACAACCCCGATCCCAGCGAGTTGATGGCGGCGGCCACCATCGACGCCCAGCACGGCCTCGACGAGAAGATGCGGCTGCATCCTCCTCTGCCGGCCTGCGACCTGCTGCCGCCCATCCCACCCCTCCCCGCATTGGACGCTATCCGCCCCGAGTTAAAGCAGTTGGTCAACGAGGCCTATAAGATACCGAGGCAATGGCGGCTTCGCGACGAGGTCCTGCCGCTCGCCTGAGATCGGGCGCCCCCGTGCCCCCCCCCTGCCGGGCGGGGTGATCGACCGGCCCGTGCGGATCTCCGGGACCGGCGCGACCGGGACTCGGAATTGATTCGATTTGCTTTTTTTCCCGGAGGCACTGTATCGTTGAGTAAATGGGGCTCTCCCCCGCCGCCGCTCGCCGCGCCGAACCCGATCCAATCCGGCAACGTCCGGCTTGCTATCCGACTATCCCGGCCTCTTATGAAAATTACCACCATCACCCGGACCATTCGCAATACCAAACGGCTGGCGGAGATCATCAAGGTCCTGTCCGCCTATGGCTTCCGCCAGGTCCTGGTCGATTCCGGCATCAGTCGTTTCCTCGACCGGGAAGTCGAAGGCCCGGATGCCGCCGCACCCAGCACCATCCCCCGACCGGTCCGGTTTCGCCGGGTCCTCGAAGAACTGGGCCCGACCTTCATCAAATGCGGCCAGATCCTGTCGACCCGTCCCGACCTGATCCCTGCCGAATGGGCCGAGGAGTTGAAAAAACTGCAGGACAGCTGCTCCGAGGTCCCGTTCAGCGAGATCTACGAGGTCCTGAGCATGGATTTCCCCGGGCGGCTCGACGAGCTTTTCTCATCGATCGAGGAAACACCGATTGCCGCCGCCTCGATGGCCCAGGTGCATCGGGCCACCCTCCGCGATGGCCAGCAGGTGGTCATCAAGGTGCTGCGACCGGACAGCAGGCAGCTGGTGGAAGAAGACATGGCCCTGCTCGAGACCCTGTCCCAGATCGTCGAGCAGTACTTTTCCAACCTCGGCTACAGCCCGGTCGCCGTGGTCAAGGAATTCTCCCGGGAACTGGCCAAGGAGGTCAACCTGATCTATGAGGGGCAATCGACCGATCGCCTCCGCCGCTATTTCGAGAACGACTCGAATATCCATTTTCCGAAGGTCTACTGGTCGGCTACGACCCGCCATGTCCTGACCCTCGAGGAAATCCACGGCCGTCTCCTGTCGACCATCCAACCGGACAGTCTCAGCCCGCAGGAACGCCGGGCCATAGTCGCCAAAGGGACCGACGCCGTGTTCAAACAGTGCCTGCGGTTCGGGTTCTTCCATGCCGACCCGCACCCCGGCAACATCTTTCTCCTGGCGGACGGCTCGATCTGCTTCATCGACTGCGGCATGACCGGCCAACTCGATCGGAAGACCACCGAGCAGCTCATCGATCTGGTCGCCGGGGTCATTCGCGGCGATATCGAGCGGTTGTGCCGGGTCGTCGTCGAGCTGACCGACACCGACCCGGCCAAGACCGATCAACGCGATTTCCGCGCCGATCTGCAGCACCTGATCAGCCACTTTCAGAATGCCGATCTGCAGCATCTCGACATCAGCACCCTGCTGACCGAATTTTTCGAGATGCTGCAGAGCTATCACCTGCAGTGCCCCGGCGACTTGATGCTCCTGACCAAGGCCCTCACCACCATCGAAGGGGTCGCCGCCCATTTCGACCCGACCTTCGATGTCCTGGCCCATGTCGAACCGCAGATCCAGGAAATCGTGCTCAACCGCTACGGCTTCAACGCCCTCAAGGACCGCCTGCAGAAGGCGGCGACCGGATATTTCGAGCTGTTCGAGTACATCCCGAAAGATATCCAGAGGTTCCTCGACCATGTCCGCCATCGTCGGTTCACCCTCAATCTGGAGATGAAACGGATCGAGCACATGGCCGACAAGATCGACCTGGCCAGTCGGGTGATGGGCATCGCGATGATCATCGCCGCCCTGATCGTCGGCTCATCGATCCTCATCCTCGCCGACCAGCTGTCCGATCAGCAGGGATTCCTCGGCACCATGGGCCTTTTCGGCCTCGGCCTGGCCGGGGTCTACGCCGTTGGATTTGTCATCTCCTTCCTGTTGCCGAAAAAACGCAAATAACCCGGGCGAAACGGGGAGACAACGGGTGAAAACCGGGTTTAGCGGTTCTGTTCCTCGATAAACGTCTGTACCGCCGGACTGAGGCCGAGGCCCGTGGCCAGTTCGTTCAACCATTTCCTCTCGGCCTCGGAATCGACCTCAATGGCAGAAAATGCCAGCATATACATAGCCTTGGCGGCGGAAGGGTCACTGATCCCAGCCACCAGAGCAGCAACATCCCTGGGGTGGTGCAGTTCGTCCAGCAGGAACATCCTCTCCTCCTGGGTGAGATCGATGGTCCGCAACCTGTCGAGGATCGCCCGCTCCTCCTGCTCATCGACCGTCCCATCGGCGTGGGCGGCGGCAACCATGACCTGGATCATCCTCCGGGCGATGTCCTCCGAACCCGATGCCGATGCCGATGCAGGACCGGCGGAGACCGGCGCCACCGGGGGAGCGGCGGTCCACTGGGGGGGCGGGACAGGAGGGGGAGTTGCGACCGGGCCGCCGCCGGTCTGGCCGGGGACGGAGGATGGAGGCGGGGGCGGCGCGGCCATGCCGGGCATCGCCATCCCTCCGCCCGTCTTCTTATCCTTCAACACCTCGTAGGCACCGACGGCAAGGCCGATAGCCGTCATCAGACCCGCTCCGGAGGTCAGCCCGTTCATCAGCTTTTTCTTCCCCTTGCCGTGCCCTTTGCCATGCCCTTTGCCAAGAACTCCCCCCAAGAGCTGTCCCAACAGTTTTTCAGCGTTTATCATATCAGTCCGTCATTCATAAATATTTTTTATTACCCAGCGTTTTCCGCACCGCACTCGCATCGAGTCCGGCTGCATCAACCCGACACCATATGACCGGGGATATCGATCCATGGCGACAGCGCCGCCTCAACGAGCCCCGGCAAGATTACAGATTCCGGCAAACGAATCGGCCTCAAGACTCGCGGCCCCGACCATCACCCCGGAGAGCCCGGGCAGCGCCAGGTACTCGGCAGCATTGTCAGGCGTTATCGAGCCGCCATAGACTATCGCCCGGTTCGGATGCATCTCGGCGATAAACCCGATGCCCTCACCGACCTTCTCCGGCGATTCCGGTATCCTGAAGGTCAGCGGATCGACCGGGCAGTAGGCGATGATCATTTTTTCACAATCGATATCGGTCAAAGGCGCCAGCTGCGACATCGCCGAGGCCGGTTCGACACAGAGAACAGGCCGCAGTCCGAAATCCACCGCCTCATGGACCTTGTTGACCACATCCTGAATGGTTTCATGAAAATAGCGGCGGCGTTCCGAATGCCCGACAATGACATAGTCGGCGAGGCCGCGCACCATATCGGCGGCGATCGCCCCGGTGTAACCGCCTTTCGGGAAGGGCGAGACATCCTGGGCCGCCAGGGAGACTCTGACGAGACCGAGTTCCTTGACATGAACGGCCAGTTGGGCCAGACAGATGAACGACGGGGCGATGACGACCTCAATCTCCGGCGCCGGCCGATAGAGAGAAGCAAAGGTATCGAACCAACGACGGGCATCATCGAGGTTCTTGTGGCATTTCCAGTTGCCGATGACAAACCGCTTCATACTTTCCCCCTTTTCAACAGCGTAATGACTATCCCCTCAGGACAATCGGCTCGATCCGCTCCTGCAGTTCGGCGAAGGTGACACCAGCAAGAATGAAAAGTTTGCGCCGCGATTTATCACCGCTGGACAACTTTATGTTTTTCTGAGATATTTTAAATAAATCAGCAAGAAATGCGGCAACGGCGCGATTCGCCTTGTTGTCGACTGGAGGGGAGGTGATCGCCAGTTTCAGGCAACCGTCATGGATACCGGTGATGCCGGATTTGGAGGCCCTTGGCTGCACGTAAACCCAGATGCCGACTGTGCCGTCTCTCTGTACTGTCAGGCAAGGCATCGCCGATTCGCCGGTTTCCATCGTCGTTCCCCAACCTGATCCGTCGATACCGAATTCCTTGTTTCCGCGATGATCAGGACAATTTCAGGTTGATATCCTCAAGTTCATCTGAATCGATCGCCCCAACATCCGGCAGTTGGATTGTCTGAAACAATTCCATCAGGTCTCCTTCCTGCTCCGAATCCCGACTATCGGAAAATATTTCAAGTTGCTGGAGGTAGGCGTTCAACTGCGATTTCAACTCCTCCCGTACCTCCATCCGCCTGTTCTGCAGCCTTTCAATCTCAATCGGGAGACGCGCCAGTTCTTCATGGGCCTTGCGACGGAAAAGCTCGACATCCTGCCGTGCCTTCTCCACCATCTCCCTGGTCTCTTCTTCCGTTCGTTTTCTCAGGTCTTCAGAGAATTTCTGGGCGGCCACAATGGTCGTCTTGAAGTCCACCTCGCCCTTCTTCAGTTCCTGGTTCTGTTGTTCGAGCAGTTCCAACCGCTGGCGCAGCTGTTCATTTTCGAGTCGCAGTTGCCGGCCCTGTTCCTTCTCCTCGGCAACCCGCGACTCGACTGCCGCCGTTTCATCCCGCAGCCGGATCGCCGCCTTTTCCTGTTCCGATTTCATCCGCTTCTCGACCGCATCCACCACTTCTTTCGCCAGGTCGGCCTCCTTACGGCTGCCATCGAGTTGAGCCTTCAGCTCCTGCATCTCCTGCTGCACAGCGAGAACATCATCGCCCTTGCGCCTCACCCCGATTCGGGACTGCTCAAGTTCGTCCTGCAGCGATTTGATTTCCTTCTGCAGTTTCTCCCGCTCTGATTCGAGGGCGTGTTTCTCTGCGGTCAATCCTTCGATGTCCTCGGCCAGAACCCTGTTCTGCTCGTACAGTTCATAAAACTCCTCTGCCAGCAGGTCCAGGTAGGCCTTTACCTCAATTGCATCATATCCTCTGAATTTTACTTGAAATTCTTGATCTTTTATAACCTGTGGCGTAATAGACATGAGGATGCTCCGTTGAAGAAATTGAAGAACGAACCGGCAGCCGCTACCCCAGACTCATGGCAAGACCTTTCAAGGTCGGGACCAGGAAATACTGGAGGAACATGATCACCAGGATCAGGATCATCGGCGAGAAATCGATACTTCCCATATTCACGGGTAAATACCGGCGGATACGCCGAAGCGGAGGCTCGGTCACTTCATACAGAAAGCGGACTATCGGATTGGAGGGATCGGCGCTGACCCAGGAAATCACCGCCCTGCCAATGACGATCCACATATAGGCGACCAGAAGAAACTCCACCAGTTGTGCTACGGCCATCAGAAAATTATTGAGTACGAACATGTTCTTCCTCTTAACTCAAGCCACCTTGCTGCCCGCCGGAATCTCATCACTGACGGTCGCCAGGACCAGACGCTCCTTGCCATCGACCATGGTCCTCGCCGCGAGAACCATCCCCTGGGATTCGATGCCCATGAGGGTGGCCGGTTTCATATTGGCAACCACCAGCACCTGCTTTCCCACCAGTTGTTGCGGAGTGTAGTATTCCCCGATACCGGCGACGATGGTCCGCTGCTCCGGCACCAGGACCGTCAGCTGCAGCAGTTTTTCCGATTTTTTGATCTTCTCCGCGACGATGATCTCTGCGACGCGCAGATCGACATTCTGAAATTGGTCAAAGGTCAGGACATTGGCGGCAGTCGTTGTCTCTGCTTTGGTCTCCGCTTTTTTCTTCCCGGCCGCAGGCTGGGACTCTCCGGTTTTTTCCTTTTCGACCCGGGGGAACAGCGAAGCTGTCGGCTGCAGTTCGGTCCCGACCGGGAGCAGTCCCCACCGGCCGCACCCGGCCAGGCTGGAAACAAGCTCATGATCGGGGTCCAGCCCCAGTCCGCGGGCCATCTTCGCCGCCGCCCCCGGCATGATCGGCCGCAGGACCATGGTCAGCAGCCGCAGACACTCGGCCAGGTTGTAGAGGACCGTATGCAGCCGAATGGCCCGGGTCGGGTCCTTGGCCAGGACCCACGGTTCGTTGGTGACGATATACTTGTTGGCCTGGCTGATGACCTCCCATACCGCCTGAAGGGCGCGGTGGAACTGGAAACCGTCCATCGCCTCGCGGTATATCGGCAGCATCTGCTCGACCGCCTGCTGCAGCACGGCATCACCTGAACTGTCCGGACTAGGGACCAGGCCGGCGGTATATTTCTGCAGCATGGCGACCGATCGGCTGAAAAGATTGCCGATATCATTGGCCAGGTCGGAATTCTTCCGGGCGATGATGGCATCCCGGTTGAAGGAGGCGTCCAGGCCGAACGACATCTCCCGCAGGGTGAAATAGCGCAGCGTATCGACCCCGTATTCTTCGACCAGCTGGGCCGGGCGAACGACATTGCCGATACTCTTCGACATCTTGGTATCATCGACATTCCAATAACCGTGTACATGCAGCCTGCGGTACAGCGGCAGGCCCATGGACATCAGCATCGTCGGCCAGTAGATGGCATGCGGCTTGAGGATGTCCTTGGCGATCACATGTTCGGCGACCGACCAGTAGCGCTCGAAATCGACGCCGTCAGGGTAGCCGATGCCGGTCAGGTAGTTGATGAGGGCGTCGAACCAGACATAGGTGACAAAGCCGGAGTCGAAGGGCAGTTCGATGCCCCAGGTCAGACGGGACTTCGGGCGCGAGATGCACAGGTCTTCCAGCGGTTCGGAGAGAAAGGACAGCACCTCGTTGCGATACCGTTCGGGGGTGATGAACTCCGGATTGTCATGGATGTGGCGGATCAGTCGTTCCTGATACCGTGACATCCGGAAAAAATAGTTCTGTTCGGCGATTTCCTGCGGCGGCACCTGATGGTCGGGACAGAGCCCGTCGACCAGTTCCTTCTCGGTCAGGAAGCGCTCGCAGCCGCGACAGTACAGCCCTGAATATTCGTCGAAATAGATGTCGCCGCTGGCATGGACCTGCTGCAGGATCGACTGGACCACCGCGACATGCTGCGCGTCGGTGGTACGGATGAAATGATCGGGCTGGATGTCAAGGAGGGGCCAGGTCTCCCGGAAGAGGGCGCTGATCCGGTCGGCATAGACCTTGGGCGGGACATCCTCTTTCGCTGCGGCCTCGGCGATCTTGTCACCGTGTTCATCGGTGCCCGTCTGAAAGCGCACCGTATCCCCGGTCAGGCGGCGATAGCGGCTGTAGGCGTCGGCGACAATGGTGGTGTAGGCGTGGCCGAGATGCGGCTGGGCATTGACATAATAAATGGGGGTGGTGATATACGTCGTCATCGATTGATCTGCCTGTGGCTATGCCGGCTGGTTGCAACCGTCATTCCTTGACCTTTCTATCCTTCCTGATGGGCCGTTCGGTCTTCAACGGTTCACAGGCCTGCCATTGATCTTTCTGCAGCTGCTCGTCCTCACCTTTTTCATTACTCACCACTATCGATTCCTGCAACGGATTCTGTCGCTTAACCATGTAACATTCGTCACCGATCATGATTTTCTTGCCTACTTTCGGCATCCCCTTGCGCTGTTTCCGATAGATATCGTACTCGTAGGTCAGGCAACACAGAAGCCGGTTGCATAGCCCTGAAATCTTGGAAGGATTCAGGGGGAGATCCTGTTCCTTGGCCATCTTGATCGAAACCGACTCGAATTTCTTGATGAAGGAGGCACAACACAACTCCCGGCCGCAGGTCCCGAGTCCGCCCAGCATTTTGGTCTCATGCCGGACACCGACCTGCCGCATCTCCACCCGGGTCCGGAATTCCTGGACCAGGTCCTTGACCAGATTGCGGAAGTCAACCCGATTGTCGGCGGTAAAGTAGAATATCATCTTACTGCCGTTGAAAAATTTCTCGACCCGGACCAGGCGCATCTCCAATTCATGTTTGGCGATCAGATGGACACAGGTCGCCTGCGCCTGCTTTTCCTGGTCGATAAGCAGCGCATAGCGTTCCTGCTCTTCCGCAGTCATCTCCCTGGTGATCTCGAACGAGGCCAGCCGGGGCTTTTCGGTCCACATGCAGGGGGGCGCCACGGCGACGATATGGGCCGGCTCGAACCCATGATCGGTTTTGACCATCACCCCCGTCTCACGTTTCAACCCCGCCGTCGAAGACGAGGCGGTAAACTGCTGGCCATCTTCCCGGAAGCGGATATGATAGAAGACGTCGTTGGCATCGGCCACATGCACCGGTACAGACAACCCCTCATCCTTTTCCGTCATTTCACGTAACTCCGTTGATTCCATTTCTTACTCGATCCACTCCACCTGGCTCGCATTGGAGGGGCCGGCCAACTTGAACAGCAGGACCTCGCAGACCAGATTCCGGTTGCAGTTTCGGGCCAATTGCCGCTCGGCGATGGTGATCGCTTCCAATGTATCAAAAAACCTGTGTAAACTCCAGTCATTCACCCTGTCCCGCCCCGTACCGCGCCCCCCCTCCTCCTGCCAGCCCGAGCGTTCAGGCAGGCCGCAGGCCAGCATCAGCCGGTCCCGCAGCCAGAGGCGGAGCAGGCCGAGCAGCGAAGGCAGATTCTCCTTCACATCCGCCATCATCTCGGCAGCCTGGAGCAGGGTGCCGGCGTCCCGGTCGGGATGAAGCGAGGGATTTGAGAGCACCGCCGTCACCTTCCTCATCACAGCGATCATCTCCGTTTTCAACAGCAGCAGGGCGCGGCCGGGACTTCCCTCGGCCAACCTGGCCGCCAGTTCGGCCGTTTCCTGATCCAGTCCGGCGTCACAGCCGCGCAGCACCTCCACCGTCTGGCGCTGACTGAGGCTGTAGAACGGGACCAGCTGGCAGCGCGAGGCGAGCGTCGGCAGGATTTCCCGCGCCGAATCGGCGGTCAGGATCAGCAGGTTGTCCGGCGGCGGCTCCTCCAGGGTCTTCAGCAGGCAGTTGGCGGCCTCGGCCCGCATCCCATGCACGTCCTCGATCAGCACCACCCGCGTCTGCGATTCGTAGGGCGGGTAGCTCAGCGCCAGACCCATCTGCCGCACCTGCTCGATCTTGATCGCCCCTTTGTCCGGACTCACCACCATGAAATCGGGGTGGCTGCCGGAGCGGAACTTACGGCACGACGGACAGGCGCCGCAGGGCCTTTCTCCATCCCGGTTGCGGCAGTTGACGGCCGCCGCCATCTCCCGGGCAAAAAGCTGTTTCCCTACTCCCTCGGGTCCCCGGAACAGGAAGGCATGGGGCATCCGGTCGGAGGCGAGGGCGCGGCGGATCAATCTTTTGGCCTTTTCCTGGCCTAACAGTTCCGAAAAGACTGTGCCGGTCCCGTTTGTCACCATCGCCCCCTGCGCCTCAGGAGAATAGGGACTGCTGCCGAGCCGGGGTGTTCGTCTCTTCCGCCACTTCCTTCTCCTCAAAACCGCCGAGATACAGGAAACGTTCGAGCGAACGCTGGTATTCGGTCCACTGCATCGCTCCCCCCTCCATCTTGCGGCGCAACTGCTCGATCAGGTTCATCTTGGCATCGACATCGTCGATAAAACTGAGCAGCAGGGCCTCCACCGTCATCGGCACGATCGGCGAGCCGAACTCCTGACGGCCATGATGGCTGAGAATAAGATGCTGCACCTGGACCAGCAGATCCGGCGGGAAATCGCTGATCCTCGCCGCCGCCGCCGCCACCATCTCACTGCCGATCACCAGGTGCCCCTTGAGACGGCCGCGGTCGGTGTACTCGACCACGCCGATCTCCATCGCCAGCTCATCGACCTTGCCGATATCATGGAGCAGGGCGCCGGCGATGAGCAGCGATCGATCGATCCCCTCGTAGTGGCCGGCCAGCATGTCGGCCAGTCGGGCCATCGACAGGCAGTGCTCGAGCAGGCCCCCGGCATAGGCGTGGTGAATGCCTTTGGCCGCCGGGGCCATCTGGAACCTGTCCCATATGGCGCCCGATTTGAAAAAATGATTGAGCAGCTTGCGAAGAAAGGGATCCTTGACGGAACGCACCAGTCGCTGGAGCTCTTCGGCCATCTGCTGCGGATCTCTGGTGGTGGCGACGACGAAATCGGCCAGATCGACCTCATTGCGGTCGACCTCCTGGACCGAATCCACCTTCAACTGCGGCTTGTCGCGATAGGCCTGCACCATCCCCTTCAAGCGGATGAATTCACCGGCGCGACAGACCTTGTGACAGGCCTCGACGTTGTCCCAGACCGGGCCGCTCAACTCGCCGCTGCGATCCATCACCGTCAGGATCAGATAGTCCTTGCCGGCCTTGGTCTCAGACAGCCTGACCGATTTGACCAGAAACAGGTCATCAAAACGGTCGCCTTCCTTCAACTGCTCGACAAACGTTGTTTTAGTCATCCCCGCCTCGCCGCCGCTCCCCCGGTTCACACGTTGAAACGGAAATACATGCAATCACCGTCGGCAACCACATACTCCTTGCCTTCCACCCGCATCAGGCCCTTTTCCTTGGCCCTGGCCTCTCCCTGGCAGGCGACATAATCCGCATAGGCAATGACCTCCGCCCGGATGAACCCGTGCTCGAAATCGGAATGGATCTTGCCGGCGGCGGCCGGCGCCTTGGTCCCGACCGGGATCGTCCAGGCCTTCGTTTCCTTCTCGCCGACCGTAAAAAAAGTCTGCAGGCCGAGCAGGGCATAGCCGGCCTTGATCAGCCGATTGAGCCCGGGTTCCTCCATCTGCATCTCAAGCAGGAATTCCCGCTGTTCATCTCTGTCCAGCTGGCTCAACTCCTGTTCGATGCTCCCGGCGATCATGACCACGCTGTCACCATCGGCCCGGGCCGTCGCCTCGAGGCGGCGGACATGGTCGTTGCCGGTAAGGATGTCATCCTCGCTGACATTGGCGACGTAGAGAACGGGCTTGGTCGTCAGCAGGCAGAGCTCGCGGACCAGTTCCTCCTCCGCCTCGGACTGGAGCGGGAGCCGGCGGGCCGGCTGCCCGGAATCGAGATGGGCCATCAGCTTCTCGAGAAAGACCACCTGTTCCTTGAAGAACTTGTCGCCCGACTTGGCCTGGCTCTGACTCTTGCGCAGCCGTTTCTCCACCGTTTCGAGGTCGGCCATGATCAGTTCCATGGTGATGACCTCGCGATCGCGGTCGGCATCGATCGATCCGTCGACATGAACGACGTTGTCATCCTCGAAACAGCGAATGACATGGACGATGGCGTCGACCTGGCGGATGTGGCCGAGGAACTGATTTCCCAATCCCTCCCCCTTGCTGGCCCCCTTGACGAGGCCGGCGATATCGACGAACTCCATCTGGGTGTGCACCTTCTTCCGGGTCTTGACAATGTCGGCCAGGATATCGAGACGCTCGTCCGGTACCGGGACGATGCCGACATTCGGCTCGATCGTACAGAACGGATAATTTTCAGCGGCGATACCGGCCGCAGTCAAGGCATTGAAGATCGTCGATTTGCCCACATTGGGCAGGCCGACAATGCCACAGCGAAATCCCATAGAGAACAACTCCTTCGTGAGGGAGGGGGCAGGCCCCTTCCTCTTCATTTTCACTAGGAAACCACAAAAAGACGACAATTCGTCCCGAACACCGGACAGTGCGAATACATTCAGGTCAGCCGCAGCTTTTGCAGACATTTTTTTCGAGAACTGTGTATTATACTTGCATTGCCTGAAAATGCCCATGTTATAAAATCATCTCCACCCAGCCGGCTTCCCGACATGTCGACAACGCTGTTCACTCACTGCACGCTCTTCCCCGGGGCCTGGTCCGCGACCATCGACAATGGCTTCGTCCTCGTCAACGGAAACCGCATCGTCGAGATCGGACCGATGGAAAAGGTCCCCCCCTCCGGTACGGCCAGGGTGATCGATGTCGGTGGCCGGCTCGTCATGCCGGGCCTCGTCAACGCCCACACCCACGGCGCGATGACCCTGTTCCGGGGGATGGCCGACGACCTCGCCCTCCAGACCTGGCTGCATGACCATATCTTTCCGGCCGAGGCCAGGTGTATCTCCCCGGAGATGGTGTACTGGTCGACGAAGCTGGCCGCTGCCGAGATGATCCTCTCCGGCACGACCTGCGTCGCCGACGCCTACTTCTTCTCGGCGATGAGCGGCCAGGCCCTCAGCGACTGCGGCCTGCGGGCGGTCATCGGCCACGGCATCGTCGATTTTCCCGTCCCCAGCGTCCCGGACCCGGACAGAAACGTCGCGACCGTCGCCGCCTTCATCGCCGACTGGCAGGGCAAGGACCCCCTGATCACCCCGGCGGTGTTCGCCCACTCCCCCTATACCTGTTCCCCGGCCACCCTCATAAAATCCTGCCGGCTGGCGGAAGAGACCGGGGTCCGGTTCTTTCTCCATGTCGCCGAGAGCCGCAACGAGATCGACATGGTCATCGATCCGCAGGGCACCAGCCCGGTACGGCATCTTGCCGCCCTGGGCCTGCTCGGGGAAAACACCGTCGGCGTCCACGGCGTCTGGCTCGACGACAATGACCTCGACCTCGTCGGCCGGAGCGGCACCCACATCGTCACCTGTCCGCAGAGCAACATGAAGCTGGCCGCCGGTGTCGCCCGGGTGCCTGACATGCTCCGACACCGGATCACCGTCGGCCTCGGGACCGACGGCTGCGCCAGCAACAACAGCCTCGACATGTTCAGGGAAATGGACATGCTGGCCAAGATCCAGAAGGTTGCCGGCGGTGACGCCACGAGCCTGCCGGCCCAGACCGCCCTGCACTGCGCGACGACCGGCGGTGCGACGCTCCTCGGACTGCCGGATATCGGCAGACTCGAAGCGGGATTTCGCGCCGACCTCATCGTGGTCGATCTCAACCGGCCCCACCTCACCCCCTTCTACCATACCGATCTCCTGGTCTATGCCGCCAGCGGCGCCGATGTCGATACCGTGATGGTTGACGGCAGGATATTGATGGCAGGCCGACGCATCCTCTCCTTTGACGTCGAAGAGGCAAAGGCCAGGGTCAGAGAACTGGCCCGCAACGCCGGACCGACTCACTGACTGTACCATGGCCCGTCCCGCCTCTGTATCGAACCGCCGCCCGTCATCCTCGTGGCGGAGATGGCTCCGTCGCCTTGTCCTCGGCTTCGCCGTGCTGAGCGTCCTCACCACAATACTGCTGCGCTTTGTCCCGCCGCCGGTAACGCCGCTGATGGTCATCCGGGGATTGGAGGGGATGGCCGCCGGCAAGGGCTTCGTCATCCGCAAAAATTGGCAGCCACTGAACCGGATATCACCGGCGATGGTCCGGGCGGTCATCGCCGCCGAGGATCAAAAATTCGTGCATCATTTCGGTTTCGATGTTGATTCGATCTCGAAGGCCTACGTCAACAACCGGGATGGCGGGCGGCGGAAGGGGGGCAGTACGATAACCCAGCAGACGGCCAAGAATATCTTCCTCTGGCCGGGCGGTTCCTATCTCCGCAAGGGGATCGAGGCCTATTTCACCCTGCTGCTCGAACTGTTCTGGAACAAGGAGCGGATCATCGAGGTCTACCTCAACATCGCCGAACTGGGGCCGGGGGTCTACGGCGTCGAAAGCGCCGCCCGCATCTATTACCACACCTCCGCCAGGCGGCTGACAGCCCGGCAGGCCGCCATGCTTGCCGCGATCCTGCCGGCACCCCGCCAATGGAGCCCCGCCCGCCCGACCGGTTACCTGGTCCACAGACAGCGCTGGATCCTGCAGCAGATGCGCAATCTGGGTCCGCTCTCACTCAACTGATCCCCCTCGTGACCCGCGGCAGGCCGTCGATCTGGACGACGACAGGCACTGGGCGCTTCTCTTGGAGCGATGAAAGACCATGTACACACCGAGCCGATCCCTGGCCCCGCGATCAAGACCGTCGCCAGCCAACACCTCACTGTCGCATGGGAATATCTTCCCGCAGGCTGTGGTGGCTGACCTGCGGCTGTGGCGGATGGACCAGAATGCCGTTGTCCGGTAGAAATTCGACCACTATCCAGCCATAGCGTGAATACAGGATACCGACCATTTTTCCCTGCTGATCGAACAGACGGTACCCATCGTAGGTCATTCGCCCGTGACTGCGATCATCGTACCAGGTCATACTCTGTAGGAAAAATCTGCGCCAATCCAGCATCTGTTGATCGCTGATGTCGATTTCGGTCCAGAAATCGGACCGCAGCGAATACTCCCGGGAAAGACCGAGAATCGCCGTCGGCTCACCTTTGACGCCGTTGTAAAAATATCGGTATTCGGCCGGGAGCGGTCCGGACCTGAATACTCGATCAACGGCGGTGGACCTCGTCGCCGTGCCGTATTGTCCCTTTCCTGCGGCGCACCCGGCCGTGACCAGGAGCAGCAGAACCATCATTGTCCTCAACGACCACATCAGCATGGGCATCCTCCTTTGTCTTCATCGATTGCTGGTGTTGTTGATATCCCCGTCAAACAGGATAATCTTTTTTTGCCCTTCGTTACAGAGCGCGGCATATTTTTTCTTCATTTCCCCGCCGCTATCGGCGCATTCGATTAATATATTGATGATTGCCGCAAACAGTGCAATATTATCAGGTTCAATCCGGCCGGCGGCAGCCCCCGGCACGCGGATCAATCCACTTGGGCGCAACTTGAAAGGAGCTACACAGCATGAGCAAACAGATGATCATCTCGGTGATGTCCAAGGACCGACCGGGAATTATCGCTGAAATCACCGGGGCGATCTACGCGCTGAAGGGGGATCTCGCCGATCTCAACCAATCGATCCTCAGCGGCTACCTGACCATGATCCTCATCGCCTCGTTCGAGGAGGACATCACCCGCGAGGATGTCCTGGCCGAGATCTCCCATATCCAGTCGGGGGAAAAATTCGATGTGCTGATCAAGGAAATGGACATCCCCATCGAAATCGCCAACATTCCGCCGCCGACAGACACGTACATCCTCACCGCCCAGGGCAGGAACAGAAGCGGCCTCGTGCACAGCATCAGCCAGTTCTGCTACAGCCACGGCATCAACATCCTCGATCTGGCCACCACGCTGAGCGAGGACCAGTACACCATGGTCCTGCAACTCGATCTGCGCAATATCGCCTCGATGGACACCGTCGCCGCCGACCTCGAGATCTTTTCCCGCGACAGCGGCCTCAAACTGGTGCTCCAGCATAACGACATCTTCCGGGTGACCAACGAGATCACCCTGCACTGAAGGCGATACCATTCACACAGCGTCGAGTCGGCAGCGCCGACGACCGGGAGGACTCCACGCCATGCTACGATCAGACCAGATCTTATCCACCGTCGAGATGATCCAGAAGGAAAACCTCGATGTCCGTACCGTCACGATGGGGATCAACCTCCTCGACTGCCGCACCGGCGACGTTGCCGGCACCTGCGACCGGATCGAGGAGAGAATCAGGACCGTGGCCGGGAACTTCGTCCCGACCTGCAACGATGTCAGCAGAAAACTCGGCATCCCGGTGGTCAACAAACGGATTTCCGTCACCCCCATCGCCTTTGTCGGCGCCGGTTTCGACCGCTTCGGCTTCATTGAACTGGCCAGATGCCTCGACCGGGCCGCCGCCGCCGTCGGCGTCGACATCCTCGGCGGCTTCTCCGCCCAGGTCGAGAAGGGGATGACCGCCACCGACCGCGAATACATCGCCTCCCTGCCCGAGGCCCTGGCCCGGACCGAGAAGGTCTGCGCCTCGATCAACATCGCCACCAGCCAGAAGGGGATCAACATGGACGCCCTGGCGATGATCGGCCGGACCATCAAGGAACTGGCCGAACAGACCCGGGACCAGGGCGGGTTCGGCGCCGCCAAGTTTGTCGTCTTCTGCAATCAGCCCGGCGACAATCCCTTCATGGCCGGGGCCATCCACGGCCTGGAAGAGGCCGATGCCGTCCTCAACATCGGCGTCAGCGGCCCGGGGGTCATCGCCCGGGCCCTCGAGCGGATGATCGGTCATCATCAGGGCAAGGAACGCCTGCGCCTCGATGAGATCGCCGAAGAGATCAAGCAGACCACCTTCCGCGTCACCCGCTGCGGTGAACTGATCGGCCGTCAGGTCTCGAAGGCCCTCGGGGTCGAGTTCGGGGTCGTCGACCTGTCCCTGGCCCCCACCCCGACGATCGGCGACAGCGTCGGCGAGATCTTCAAGATTCTCGGTGTCGACGCGGTCGGCGCCCCCGGCTCCACCGCCATTCTCGCGATGCTCAACGACGCGGTCAAAAAAGGCGGGATCTTCGCCAGCAAGACCGTCGGCGGCCTGAGCGGCGCCTTCATCCCGGTGATGGAAGACGCGGTCCTCGCCGAGGCCGTGGGCGAAGGTTCACTCTGCCTCGAAAAACTCGAGTCGATGACCTGCGTCTGTTCGGTCGGCCTGGACATGATCGCAATCCCCGGTTCGGTCGATGCCGACACCATCTCCGCGATCATCGCCGACGAGATGGCCCTGGGCATGGTCAACCACAAGACGACCGCCGCCCGCATCATCCCGGTGCCGGGCAAGGAGGCCGGAGAGTATGTCAGTTTCGGCGGCCTCTTCGGCGCCAGTCCGATCATGGAGATCAGGAATGCCGGCAAATCCAGCCGGTTCATGGCCTGGGGGGGACGTATCCCGGCGCCGATCCACAGTTTCAAGAACTGAGCAACTCAAATTACCCATCTCTGCAGGGAAATACATCCATGCCACAGAAAATCACGATGACCACCCCCTTGGTCGAACTCGACGGGGATGAAATGACGCGGGTCCTCTGGCCGCTCGTCAAGGAAAAACTGATCCTCCCCTTCGTCGACCTGAAGACCGAATACTACGACCTGGGGATAGAGGAACGGGATCGGACCGACGATCAGGTCACGATCGATGCCGCCCGGGCAATCATGCAATACGGAGTCGGGGTCAAGAACGCCACCATCACCCCCAACGCCGACCGGGTCAAGGAATATGGCCTGAAGAAGCAGTGGAAATCACCCAACGGCACCATCAGGGCCATGCTCGACGGTACCGTTTTCCGCAAGCCGATCATGGTGAACAACATCCGCCCGGCAGTCCGCAGCTGGGAAAAACCCATTGTCGTCGGCCGCCATGCCTATGGCGATGTCTACAAGAATGCCGAGATCTTCGCCGAACACGGTGGCAAACTCGAGATCGTCGTCACCGCCAGAGACGGCAAGGTAACCCGGGAGACGGTGATGGACGTCGAGGGACCGGCAATCCTTCAGGGGGTCCATAACACCGTCGCCTCGATCGAAAGCTTCGCCCGGGCCTGTTTCGAGTATGCGCTCGATCAGCAGATCGACTGCTGGTTCGCCACCAAGGACACCATCTCGAAGATCTACGACCAGCGGTTCAAGGATATCTTTCAGGAGATCTTCGCCGCCGAGTACCGGGAACGGTTTACAGCCGCCGGGATCGAGTTCTTCTACACCCTGATCGACGATGTGGTGGCCCGGATGATGAAGACCCGGGGCGGCATCCTCTGGGCCTGCAAGAATTACGACGGCGACGTGATGAGCGACATGGTGGCCTCGGCCTTCGGCTCGCTGGCGATGATGTCCTCGGTGCTGGTCTCGCCGCACGGTTATTTCGAATACGAGGCGGCGCACGGCACCGTCCAACGTCATTACTACAAGCACCTGAAGGGGGAAAAGACCTCGACCAATCCGGTCGCGCTGATCTATGCCTGGACCGGCGCCCTGCGTAAACGGGCCGAACTCGACGGGCTGCCGGAGCTGATCGCCTTTGCCGGCACCCTCGAACAGACGATTATCGAATGCATCGAACAGGGCTACATGACCGGCGACCTTGCCCTGATCTGCGAGCCGAAGGCCATCAAAGTTCTCGACTCGATGGAATTTCTCGACGAACTGGCGGCACGGGTGGCGGCAAAGCTGGCGTAACCATCGCCTCGCACCATCCAAACAAAAAACCCCATCCGGAGGAACCGGATGGGGTTTTTTGTTTTTGGTCAGTCAGCCAGTGCTGATCAGAACTGGAAGCGGAGTCCCACGCCAAGACGGGTGGCGAGACTGGATACCAGTTCGTCGGCCTCAAAGCGGCCTTCCACGAACAGAGAGGTCTTCACTCTCTCGTTTTCATGGATCTTATAGCCCATATTGGCGATGAGATCGATCTCGGTCTCGTCATCAGCGGAATCGTCATCCCCGGTCCAGAGCCCGACACCGCCACCGACGAACATCTTGTCATTGAAATAGTAGTTCATCAAGGCATCGGCGATAAAGGCGCTGCCGCCATCGTCACCGTGAATACGGACGAACCCGCCGATGGCACCGATTGCGGACACCCTGTCATTGAGGAAATACTCATAGCCGATACGACCAAAGAGGTAGTCGGCCGGATCAGTCTGACGGGCATAGCCAAGATCGACAATCGGGCCGCCTTTTTTCTCGGCGACGGTAATCGTCTGTGTGCAATCGGTCGGGCTGGATTCTGCCCCGCTGGCGTCAACCACCACGACCTTGACCGTATACTGGGTCGATTCGCAGGGTACCGTGAATTCCTGAACATACGGGGCTTCCGTGTCGACCTTCTCGGCGACTACCTGGTTGGAGGCGTCAACCAACCGGAAGATCACCTGGGCGATAGCTCCTTCTGCGTCAGAAGAACCACTGGCATCAACGGTGATCGTCTCACCGCATTTCACCTCACCGCCGGAGACGGTCATACTGCACACCGGTTCCTGGTTGACAGGGGCCGGAATCGCGCCGACATTCATCAGACTAAGATTGCCGCAGGCATGGGGGACGATGAAATTGTAGCGCTGTCCATCCTTGTCGATGGCGAAACTGAAGGCGTCGAAGGAAGCCTCGCCGCCCCAGGTGACATCCTTGACCGTTTTGACCGGCCCCGTTCCCTTGCGGCGGAAGAGCATCCAGTCCATATGGTCGCCGGGCGCAATCTGAATCGTCTCAACCTTGGCGTTCGGGAACTGGGCAACAAATTCGGGGTACAGGTCGCCGTATCCCGCCTGTTCGAAACCGAGCCTGATGTCCTCCGCGTTTTTGTCGACCATCGCCCGGAATTCAGCCTCCGAGGTCAGAGGCGGACAGAAGAACGGATGGTCACCGATCCTCTTGAGCGTGACAGCGGCAAAGGCGGTCGAACTACAGGCCACCACCAGGAATAGGCCAAACAACAGCAACAGTTTTTTTCTCATCTTTTTTCTCCTTATAAACTTTTTCTCTCACCGGCTGCCATCTTCTCACATGACAGTCGAATCCCCCCGACACCTTTCGCAACCTTCGATATTCAGCAAAAAAATGCCGTAAAATCGCATACATTTCAGCGGCGACCGCCGATAATTCACATCGTCGTTCAACGACCGACCCGGAGAGATTCACCAAGGCGGCATTACGCAATATTGAAATCATTACACTATTTTTATAACAAAATAAAGTGACAATCAAGCGATTCCCTCAAAACATATTGTTTTTGAACAGTATTTTGGCTATATTTTTAATAAAGTCACACGCAAAGATGACCAATCCTGGTGCATTCAGTTCTGAACAAAAGGGTTTTTGAACACAGCGTCGACAGAAACGGTGTGCTCCGGCAAGCATCTTCGCCCCTTTTGCTCCCTCGAGAGGTCAAGGCGATGAAAATCGCTGCTGTTCCACCCTGTCTTTTCTTCCTCTTTTGTTGCCTACCACCCCCCTGGAAGTCACGCCGAAAATAACCCGGGAGTAATGACCTATGACAGTTTCAGTCTCAGCCGGGCGGTGGTCGAAAACGATGAGCGCAGAATTGATGCCGGCGGCGGCTGTCCCAAGCCCGGCGACACCCATTCAGGTCGGGATAGATCGCATCGCAGATCCCACCGCAACTGCCTGATTCGAAAAATCATGAGGTGAACATGAAGTGCACAATCTTCGCCAACGGTCTGTTTTCGACCGATGCACGCATCGAGCCCAAAACGCCGCAGCACGACTACGTCATCGCCACCGACGGCGGCGCCCTTCACTGCCATTCCCTTGGGATGACACCGGATCTGGTCGTCGGCGATATGGACTCGATACCCCGATGGCTCCTCGACCAACTGCGCCGGCAGGGAGTGGAAACCCGCACCTTCCCGGAGCGAAAAGACCACATCGACCTCGAACTGGCCATCGATCTGGCGATCGAACGCGGCATGACCGACCTGACGATCCTCGCCGCCCTCGGGCAGCGCTGGGACATGAGTATCGCTGCGGTCATGCTCCTCGCCGCCCCGCGTTTTGCCGGCCTGCGCATTGTCCTGCGGGACGGACTGACGGACCTTTTCTGTCTTCGGGGCCGACAACGACTGGACCTTGCTGCCACGTCGGGCGAGAGGTTGTCGCTGATACCTCTTGGCGGCCCGGCGCTCGGGGTGACACTGCACGGTTTGGATTACCCCCTCGACAATCACCTCATTCCCTTCGGCTCGACGTTGGGGATCAGCAATGTCGTCACCCGGCCGGAAGTGATGATCGAGGTCCAAGAGGGTCTCCTGCTCTGCATCCTGGAGAAACTCGGCCGGACCTGATCGCCCCCCTATCGCCGCTGGCCTGTCCCGTCCGCCCTCGTGGCAATTTCCGGTTCTGTTCCGGCCTGTTCGATGGACCTGTGAGCGGCGAAAGACCCCGGCCTTCAGCTGCCAGCGCCGCTCAGGGACCAGCCCAATGCGGCCACTGCGCTTCGTTGGCCATTGACAATGATCGACAACCATGCGATAAATAAAACAATATCATACTTTGACGGTCTTCGTTACCGCAGCCCTCCCGAGATGAGCAGTGCATGCCGACAAATCCGACCCGCCCTTTTTTTGACAAGGATGACTACGAGCTTCTCCGCATCGTCAAGAAAGTCCTGAGCCGCGCTCACCGACAGCAGTCCATGAGCTCGCTGATGCTCGCGAGCATGCACCCCCACGGCATCAAGGAGATGGCTGCCTCCCGGGGACTCCGCATCGCCCATGCCATCGCCCAGCTCCTCGGATCGCTCGAGACCGGCATGGCGGATGACCGGCTGGTCGCCCTGCGCTCGCTGCGCGACGAGGTCCTCCTCTCCGCAACCACCTATTTCCAGAAAAACACCGCCCGGGTATTGATGCAGATCATGAAGGAGCTGGTCCGCAATCGCGGCAAAACGCTCCGTCAGCTCAAGCTCGCCCACGACTTCCGGCTGGTCTCCACCGGCCGGCCCCGACTGGTCCGCGCCGAACTCAAACACTACCACCTGCTGGAGATGCCGGAGGAGTGGAACCAGTTCACCTTCGACGACCGGGTTCACGACGCCAACACCAAGGGGCGAAAATCGGCCACCCATCTGGTGATGGATGCCTGGATCAAAGGCATCCGCAACCTGACCGTCATCTATTACAACTACGTCGACCCGGAGGTAGCGGAAGAACTGCTCGAGGCCGGCGAGATCCTCGATGTCCACATCCGCATCGGCATCGAGATGTCGTCGCGCTTTCTCGGCAAATACGTCCGGATGACCTGGAGCCCGTACGGATTCACCGACAGCCACTCGCTGCTGCATTTCCTGCGGGAGAAACAGATCGAGATCCTGATGGAGGAGGGCCGCCAGGTTTCACGTTACCAGCAGCGGTACGTGTTCCAGGTCCTGGAGGCCTTCAACCGCCGGCATCGGCAAACCCTGTCGGAGGAACTGGCGTTCGAAATCAGGGCCCTCGACAAACAGGCGTTCATCGACTCGGTCGGCACCGGCCAGCCGTCCCTCCTCCACCTCGCCAAATTCATCCACAGCACCCTGCAGCCCCAGATCAAACAAGAAATCAAGAGGTTGGAGGAGCGGTACGGGACAGCCAGGACCGAAGAGCGGCAGGAACTGCACTCCCGCCTCGAGCAGTTTGGCACCCTGACCAGAGAAGTGTTGATCGACCGGTTTCTGCAACCGGGCCGGAACCCGGAGATTGTTGACCCGAATATCCCCCGCGACGATGCGGATGTCCCGGCCTTGCTGCACACTTCACCCCGGGAGTTGCTCGATCGTCTGTCGGCCCTCCATTCCGGCTCGCACTTCATCCTCAGCCTGAGCAACCTGTCGATCCAGGACACCCTGGAACTGCTGTACGACTGTCAGGGCAAGATCACCCATATCGAGAGCTACAATCTCAAAGACGCCTCGCACGGCATGCCCGCCGGCCCCGACATCCATGCAGCCACCGGACTGACAGGCGAGGCGGTCACGATCGTCAACCCGGAGCGCACCTACAGCCTGACCAACACGCTGCAGAAGGCCCTCAACGAGGACAACGTCATCGTCCTCAAGCGGACGATCCGCGAGATCATCTGGGATTTCGAAAATTCCCGGGTCGCCCTCGCGCGGAATCTGGAGCTGTTGCAAGAGACCGCGACTTCCGCCGAGGCGATGATGAAGAAGATGACCACCGAGCTGTTGGCGATGGACTCCCGCAAAGAGAGGCTCCTGGGCATCCTGTTCGACATCGAATCCTTCCACACCTATTATCGCAAGCGCAATCTCGGTTCCCGAATCGGCAGCAGTTCCACCGGCCAGTCGGAGCACCAGTACGGTATGGGGCTGGTGGTCCTCGACACTCTCCCCCTCCGGGCCCGTCGCGAGGCGATCCGGGAGGTTCGCCACAACCGGCGGAAGTGCCTGCCGATCACCGCCCGCATGCTCGATCATCACCACACGCGCCGCAGCACCCAGCCGATGAACCTGCTGGAACGAGTCCTCGGCTACCTCCCGGGCAGCCGATTCGCCAACCGCAGCGAATGGCGGGACTGGAGCCTCGAGGCGATCGAGCTTCACCCGGGACGGGAGGGCAACGTCGTCACCCTGGGCGGACTCCGCCACCCCGCCGATTACGCGATCAGGCTGGGGACCGGGGCGGCGGCAGAACGAATCGGCAACCCACTGAAATACCTCAACACCGGACTGAAGAATCTGTTGAAGGTGGTGATCGGCTTCATTCCGGCCTTCCTCACCTTCAGCCTGACCAAGGACTGGTGGTTGCTCGCCTATTTCGGGGCCTTTATCTGGCTCGGGATCACCTGCCTGCGCAATATCATCCAGTCGGTGCTGGGCGGCGGCGGGCTGGTCCGCTCTCCGCTGCTGCAGTGGAATGCCTTCATCAGCTGGTCGCGGATCGCCGATTCCCTGCTGTACACCGGTTTCTCCGTACCTCTCCTCGACTACCTGGTCAAGACCGTCCTGCTCGATCACTACCTGGGCGTGAACACTTCGACCAATCCAGTGCTTCTCTATTCGGCGATGGGACTGGCCAACGGCATCTACATCTCGAGCCATAATTTTTTCCGCGGCCTCCCCCGAAGCGCCGCCCTCGGCAATATGTTCCGCTCGATCCTCTCCATCCCGCTCGCCATCCTGTTCAACACCCTGATCGCCTCCATTCTCCATGCAGCATTGATCCCCGGAGTCGACGGAATCCTGCAGAAGTGGGCGGCCGTCATCTCCAAGTTCGCCTCGGACTGTGTTGCCGGGGTGATCGAAGGTCTTGCCGATCGCCAGACCAATATCCGCATCCGTCTTGCCGATTACAAGAGCAAACTGACCCACCTCTTCGGTCTTTTTGCCCACCTCGACATGCTGTTCCCGGAGGAGGACGTCCTCGACATGCTGCAGTCGCCGAAGATGTTCATCGAAACGATGAATTACGAGGCGCGGGACCTCGAGCGGGCCTTCATCGTCACCGCCCTCGACCTGATGTATTTCTGGATGTACCAGCCCAGGGCCCGCAAGGCCCTGCAGCTCATCATCGAAGACATGTCCACCGAAGAATGGTTGATCTTCTATCGTTCTCAGCTGATTCTCAAACGGTACCGGGAGATCAGCCAGATATTCGTCGATGGACTGGTCGGCAAGCACTTCTCCAAAGCGCTCGCCTTCTATCTCGAGCAGTACGGGGACTACCTCACCGGCATGACCAGAATCTCACAGGCCAAGGGCCTGGCCACGCGGTAACAGCTGCGATTCATGATCTCATTCCCATCGCCGAACATGAGAATTGGGAGACAGGCAGCGAACCCCAAACACCCTTTCCCCTCCGGACCACGCCAGAGCCCTCCCGACGGTACAGCCGAGAATCCGGGGATCCACTCGGCAGTGGCGAGCGCCCACAACATGACACAGATAGAGGCCTATCCCGCCAGTCGGCAGCATCGACCATAAGCAGGTCACTCCTCCAACTCCCCTCGATATTGCTTCACGCCATCGATTCCGCATCTCAACCGCAAGATGATTGCCCCACCGACGATCATCCTTGACTCACCTCTATATTTTGCATATTATTCTCATAACGGAGTATTAATTTATATGATAGACGATATCGACATTGAAATATTGAACATAATCCAGAATAACGGCAAAATCCCCAACGCCGAACTGGCGCGCCGTCTCGGCATGGCGCCTTCAGGAGTTCTCGAGCGGGTGAAAAAGTTGGAGAAGGACGGCGTCATTGTCGGTTACGAGGTGCGTCTCGATCCCAAGGCCGTCGGCCTGGCCCTGACCGTCTTCATGCACCTGAAGACGGCCGATGCCGTCGGCTGCACCGCGGTCGGACTGGAAGTGGCGAAGATACGCGGCATCCAGGAGGTGCACTGGATCGCCGGCGAATACAATTATCTGATCAAGGCCCGGGTCAACAGCACGGACGGCCTGACCGGACTGATGAAAAGCATCGGCGTCATACCCGGGGTGCAGGACAGCCGGACCACCCTCGTCCTCGGCACCCTCAAGGAAGAACAGACCCTGATCACGGCCTTCGCCGAGACCAAGCAGAACCAGAAAAAAACGAAGAAGGACGCCTGATCCTCCCTCTCCCATCATCTGCATGAGGTACATTCCATGGATTCCAATTCCCTCGATAAAAAGATCACTGCCCGCAGCAGGGAGTTCTTCGCCAGCATCAGCGGTGAGGCCCCCTCCATCTTCAACAAGGGTTGGTGGACCGGCAAGGTCATGGACTGGTCGATGAAGAACGAAAACTTCAAGGTCCAACTGTTCCGCTTCGTCGATGTCCTGCCCTACCTCACCACCTCCGAATCGCTGGCCCGCCATATCCGGGAATACTTTGCCGGCGACGACCAGGATGTGCCGGCGGTGATGAAATGGGGGGCGATCGGCACCGGTTTCGGCGGCAAACTCACCGGCGTCCTTGTCAACCGGACCATCCGCACCAACCTCGAAGCAATGGCCAAGCAGTTCATCATCGGCGAGAACGTCAAGGATGCGTTGAAGAACATCAAGAAGATCCGCAAGGACGGCTTCACCCTCACCGTCGATATCCTGGGCGAAGCGACCGTCAGCGAGAAGGAGGCCGTCTCCTTCATGGAGATGTACCTCGAATTGCTGGCGGCGCTGGAAAAATCCTACCGGGACTGGGTTCCGATCGGCGGCGACACCCTCGACTGGGGTTATGCGCCGCGCATCAACATCTCGGTCAAACCATCGGCCCTGTTCTCGCTGACCGATCCGATGGACTTCGAGGGCTCGGTGACCGGCATCTGCAACCGGCTCGTCCCGATCCTCCGCAAAGTCAGGGAACTGGGCGGCTTCATGCGCATCGACATGGAGCATCACCGCTTCAAGGACATCACCCTCGAGGTCTACCGCCGCCTGCGGGCCAGTCAGGAGTTCCGCGACTATCCCCACCTCGGCATCGCCCTCCAATCCTACCTGAAGGAGACCGATGCGGATCTGAAGGCCCTGCTCGCCTGGGCCCGGAGCGAGAATCTGCCGATTTCGGTGCGTCTCGTCAAGGGCGCCTACTGGGACTATGAAACGGTCATCGCCAAACAGAACGGCTGGGAGATTCCGGTCTATACGATCAAGGCCGAATCCGATGCCGCCTTCGAGCGCCACACCCGGATGATCCTCGAAAACCACGATATCTGCAGCTACGCCTGCGCCTCCCACAACATCCGCTCGATCTCGGCGGCGATGGAGATGGCCCGGGACCTGGGAGTTCCCGAGCATCAATACGAATTCCAGGTCCTGTACGGCATGGCCGAACCGGTCCGCAAAGGGCTGCTCAACGTCGCCAGACGGGTGCGGCTCTACGCCCCCTACGGCGATCTGCTGCCGGGAATGGCCTACCTGGTGCGGCGTCTGCTGGAAAATACCGCCAACGAGTCCTTCCTCCGCCAGTCCTTTGCCGAGGCGGCGGAAATCGACCGGCTGGTCGAAAATCCGCTCGAGACCCTGGTCCGCGTCGCCGGGCAGAAACCGGACAAAGCCAGGCCGGCGGTCGCCAGGGCGGATCGCTTCGTCAACGAACCAATCGCCGACTTCACCCGCCAGGAGGTTCGCGACGGCTTCGTCGCCGCCATCGCAAGCGTCCGCGGCAAACTCGGAGCCACCTACCCGCTGGTCATCGGCGGCCGCGAAGTCGTCACCGACGACCGACTGTCCTCGGTCAATCCGGCCCGGCCGCAGGAGATCATCGGCAGCGTCTGCCAGGCCTCGACCGGGGAAATTGACGTGGCCATCGCCGCCGCCAAAAATGCCGCTCCGGCATGGAAGACCCTGTCGTTTGCCGAGCGGGCCCGGTACCTCGTCAAGGCGGCGGCCATCGCCCGCCGGAAGAGCTACGAACTGAGCGCCTGGCAGATCCTCGAGGTCGGCAAGCAGTGGCACCAGGCCCAGGCCGATGTCGCCGAGGCCATCGACTTCCTCGAATACTACGCCAGGGAGGCCATCCGGATCGGCACCCCCCGACGCATGGGCCACAGCCCCGGCGAGGTCAACCTGCTGAGCTACCAGGCCAAGGGCATCGCCGCCGTCATCGCCCCCTGGAACTTCCCGCTGGCGATCAGTTGCGGCATGTCCGCGGCCGCCATCGTCACCGGCAATCCGGTACTCTACAAGCCGGCCGGCCCGTCCTCGGTGGTCGGCTTCAACCTGGTCGACATCTTCCGCGAGGCTGATCTACCCGCCGGGGTTTTCAATTATGTCCCCGGTCGCGGCTCGGTGATGGGTGACTACCTCGTCGAGCATCCCGATATCTCCCTCATCGCCTTCACCGGTTCGATGGAAGTCGGTCACCGGATCATCAACAAGGCCTCGACGGTTACGCCGGGACAGCGGCAGGTCAAGAAGGTGGTGGCGGAAATGGGCGGCAAGAACGCGATCATCATCGACGATGACGCCGATCTCGACGAGGCGATCCGACAGGTGATCAATTCGGCCTTCGCCTTCCAGGGCCAGAAGTGTTCGGCCTGCTCCCGGGCCATTGTCGTCGAGCCGATCTACGACAAATTCCGCGAGCGGCTGGTGCAGGCCGCCTCGTCGCTGACCATCGGCCCGGCCGAAGATCCGGCCAATTCGCTGGGACCGGTGGTCGACGAGAGGGCCCGGAAGTCGGTTCTCGACTATATCGACCTGGCCGGAAAGGAGGGGAAGGTGCTGCTCAGCCGCGAGGTCCCGGCGACGGGCTGCTATGTCCCATTGACCATCGTCGAGGGCATCCGGCCCGAGCACCGCATCGCCCAGGAGGAGATCTTCGGACCGGTGCTGGCCCTGATGAAGGTCAAGAACTTCGACCAGGCCATCGAGTGGGCCAACTCGACCCGCTTCAGTTTGACCGGGGCCATCTTCTCCCGCAGTCCGGAGCATCTCGACCGGGCCCGGGCCGAGTTCAACGTCGGCAATCTCTACCTCAACCGCGGCAGTACCGGCGCCCTGGTCGAGCGCCATCCGTTCGGCGGCTTCAACATGTCAGGCGTCGGCTCGAAGGCCGGCGGACCCGATTATCTCCTCCAGTTCGTCGACCCCAAACTGGTCAGCGAGAATACGATGCGGCGCGGGTTCGCCCCGATCGAGGCGACCGACGACTGGATCGACTGAGGGGTTGAGGGTTCAACTTCTTGTCGACAAGGGCCTTCGCAGGACGAAGGCCCTTGAGATTTTGGGGGGCCGGACTCAGCAGACCAGGCTGATCAGCATCCGGGTGCCGACCACGAAGAGCAGGACGGCGAAGACCCGCTTCAGCCGATCGACCGGCAGGCTGTGGGCCAGGCGGACGCCGAACGGGGCGGTAAGGACACTGGTGGCAACCAGGCCGACCAGGGCCGGCAGATAGACGTAGCCGACCGAATAGGCGGGAAGAGCGGCGGCATGCCAGCCGTTGACGACATAGCCGACGGTCCCGGCGATGGCAATCGGAAAGCCGATCGCCGCCGAGGTCCCGATCGCCCGGTGCACCGGCACATTGCACCAGGTCATGAACGGGACCGACAGGGTGCCGCCGCCGATGCCGACCAGGCTGGAAAAGGCGCCGATGACATTGCCGACTGCAAAGGTCCCGAGATTGCCGGGCAACTGACGGGAGGGCTTCGGCTTCGTGTTGAGCAGCATCTGGGTGGCGACGTAATAGAGGAAGAGGACGAAGAAGCTCTTGAGAAAGCCGGTGGACAGCCGCGCCGCCAGGCACGAGCCGAGGAACGTGCCGACAAAGATGCCGAGGACGATGCGCCGCACCAGCGGCCACTCGACGGCACCCCGCCGGTGGTGCGCCCTGAAGCTGGAAACGGAGGTGAAGATGATGCTGGCCATCGAGGTCCCCAGGGCCAGATGCATCGTCACCGCCGGATCGAGGTGCTGCAGCGAGAAACAGAAGACCAGCATCGGCACGATCACCAGCCCGCCGCCGATCCCCAGGAGACCGGCGAGCAGGCCGGCAACGGCCCCGGCGGCCAGATACATCAGCAGAATGGATTCCATGGACTCTACCCTTTGAGACGAAGATTCACGGCAAATCAGAGCAGAGAATGTACCTTATCCGGCATATCAGCGGCAAGCACTACCTCCGATTGTCGCCGAAAACCATCGACTGGCCGGCAACCGGTCACGAGATCCGGACCCAGGCCTCACGGCAGCGCTCCTTGAGATAGTCGATCGCGCCCGCCTCATCTCCGGTGACGTCGAAACAATAGCCGTCGGCACCGGCCAGACCGCCGGGGATCACCTCGCCCCTGCCCTCCGGATCGGTGATCATATCGCCGTAAAAGCATACGGACAGCCACCGGGCCTGGGGATCATCATCGATGACATCGATAATGGCGAAAAATTCGCCCTCCCGCTGGCGACTGCCCCGTGGCCGGAGCGAGTAACTGACGCCCGACCGGCCGACAAAATGAAACTTCACCCCGGCCATCGCCCGGGCATGGCGGTACAGCTCGAGAAATCCGGACTTGACCGATGAATTCCCATCCCCCCAGCTGTTGATAAATGTCTCGATCTCCTGTTCTGCTGTTGCGGTTTCCATCGTTATCGACCTCCTGTTATTTGCATATACGCATAATTATTTCTGCCAGAATACCTCTTCGTCAACCAAATGCATCTCATTTTTCGATCCGACGCCTGATTTCGGCAGTCACAACCAGGAAATTGCCTGCGGCACGGAAACGACGAGGATGGAAAGAGGATCGAGCGGCGGCGGGAGGAGGTGTTGCGGCGGCGGCTCAAATGAAAAGCGGCCCGGGGACCGGCAGCGTCCAGAATCGCAGCCGCGGTCGTTCAGCCTGTTGCGTCAGGGCAACAGCCGCAGGAGTTGATCAACGGCTCGTGGTACTGCGGCCGCCACTTCAGGACTCAGGCGTTGTCCCAGCTGATTGAAGCATTTCCCCTCAATGCCGATGAGATATATGTTAGTGGGGATTCTTTCAGGGTAGAGGCGGCGTCCGACCTCGATCGCCTCCCGAATGCCGATCCCGTGGCCGCTCACCGGCCGCGGCCCCAGCGCGGGAATGGCCTGCCAGTCGAGGACATGAACGAATCCCGGCGCCGCTCCCAGTTGCACCGCATCGATCACCACCAGCAGGTCCTCGCCGTTCATTACCTCGAGGAGATCGATCCCGCCCAGCCCCAGAAACACCAGGCGGGTACCGGCAGCCAAGGAGATAGCTTCGAGACTGGCGTGGACCGCCTGGCCCGCTCCGTCATCGGCGACAAGATCATTGCCGATGCAGACGATGAGAGCGGTCGTCACAGCTTACCGGCGGGGCCGGCTGAAGGCCACATTGAAGGTACAGGATTCACCGGTGGCAACTGTTTTCGGTCGGGCCGGACAGCCGGCCAGTTCGGCGAGAATACCGGCCATGTAGTAGTGGAACATCTGGCAGGCCTGGCCGTCGATCTCCATGTTGCGCTGCAGACAGACACTCCGGATCGGACAATGGTTGATGATGATCGCCGCCTCCGGTCCATCGAAGCGGCCGTCGATCTCCATCTGCTGGATGCGGAAGATCCGCACCAGTTCCTGCAGGGCGACCTCCGGGGTCTTCTCGGTCATGTGCACCGGCATGTTGTCGGCCATCCGCCGGCCGGCGGCCACCGCCAGAGCAGGCGTCGATTTGCCGACAAAGGTGACGATGGTATTGACGAACATATCGAGGAGAAAGGATATCTCGGTGAAGGCCATGTCATAGTCTCTGGCCTCCAGGGTAAGTTCGTTCGACATCATAGGAATTTCTCCAGGCGTTGGCTGAAATGGATATTGCGATAGAAATTCTTCACCACATGATGATTGCGGTGGGAGATCGCTCCGGACGGGCAGAGGTAATCACAGCTCATGCAGGCGATACAGTTGCCGAGATGCGCCACCGCCGATTTCCTGGTCTCCTCGTTGAACGAAAAACAGTTGGTCGGGCAGACATCCATGCACAGCTTGCAGCCCCGGCAGGCATTTTCATCAATGATCATTTCAAACATCGGTTATTTCCTCCTCAGGCGACGAATGATCCGACCCTTGTGCCGCAGTTCCACCTCCAGATCCATACGACCGATCGCATGGGTGGAACAGGCCAGACAGGGATCGTAACACCGGACCACAAACTCGAGACTGTTGAGCATCGACTCGTCACTGCCGCCGGCGAGCAGATTGTTGGCGCCTTCTTTCAGGGACCGGTTGATGGCCGCGGTATTCTGCTGCGTGGCGACGATCAGGTTGGCGGCCCGGACGATGCCCTTGGCATCGATCTCGTAATCATGGATCAGGGTCCCGCGCGGCGCCTCGATATGGGCGACGCCGCGGCCGCCCTTGAACGAGGCGGGAACCCGGGTGTCGCCGCGCAGGGCCGGGTTGTTGATCAACTCGTTGGCCTTCTCGCAGGCATAGATCAACTCGATCAGCTTGGCATACATCTGGATGACGGCGTTATGGCAGGGACGGCCGAAATTCCGGCGGAATTCCTCGAACTCGGCCTGGGCCAACGGGGTCTCCATGCCGTCGACGACATTCAACCGGGCCAGGGTTGAAACCCGGTACATGTGCTCGGCGCCGCCGTGGTCGATATAGACCTCCTTGGCATAGGAGGTGTGGACGGCCCGCTCGGCGAGCACATCGCGATACTCCCGGCTGGCAAACTCCCGGACGATCCTGCCGCCCTCATCCATGACCCGGAGATCGCCATCATAGAAATTGAGCAGGCCGCTTTTGACCGTGCCCATGTACCAGCTCGGCACGTTCAGCTTGTCCAGCAGCACCGGATTGGCATCAAAGAGATCGAAGAGCAGTTTCTTGGTCCTGCCGGCCAGTTCGCCCGACAGGATGACGGCCTCGGCGGTCAGCTCCTTCAACCGGTTGAACTGAAGGTCGCTGAGCTTGAAGGAGATGCCGCCGGCGATGGCGGTAACCGGATGGATGCCGCGGCCGCCGATAGTCTCGTTGATCTTCTGGCCGAGGCTCCGCAGACGCAGGGCTTTTTTGGTGAGTTCCGGTGCCGCCTCAACCATGCCGACGATATTCTGGGAGGCCGGGGGACCATTGAGACCGAAAACCAGGTCGGGGCCGGCAAGGACGAAGAGCGACAGGGCATGGCTGTGGATGACATGGCCCATGTACATGAATTCCCTCAGGAGCCTGGCCGCAGGAGGCGGTTCGACCCCGGCGGCGCAGTCCAGCGCCTTGGCCGCCGCCAGGTGGTGGGCAGTCGGACAGACCCCGCAGATTCGGGCGGTGATCATCGGCATGGTGTGTGCCTCCATACCGACCAGGATCCGCTCGAACCCCCTCAACTCATTGACACAGAAATAGGCCTGGTCAACCATGCCGGCATCGTCATACTCGAGCAGGATGCGGGCATGCCCCTCGATCCGGGTGACCGGGTCTATCTTGATCGTCTTCGCCATTATGCTGCCTCCACTTCTGCGATCCATTTGCGAATCAAAAACGTCGGTTTGTTGCCGATCATCTTGGTGGCCATCGCATAGGCGTAATGGGTCTTGGCCGATTGTTCGATGTGCTTGATGATCGTGTCCTTGCCGATCCTGGTCAACCGTGACATCCTGTCGGCCACCTCGGAACGGATATCCCGGTTCGGTTCGGTGAGGATCTGCATCGTCGGTCCGGCACAACCGGAACACATGATGCCGTGATTGGGACAGGGGGCGAGACAACGGTCAAGGGTGGCCGAACCAAGACAGATATAGCCCTGGCTCAGGAAACAGAGCTCGTCGTCCGGCATTCCTTCAAGGCTGTTTTTGATCTCGGCAACCTCCGTCTTAACCATCGTCCGGCGGCATGCGGCACAGACCGTGGACTTGTCCACCCGTGGGGTATGATGGTCGATGAGGGATTTCAGGCTTTCGAAGATAAAATGCGGGTGAGGCGGACAACCCGGCAGGTAGAGATCGACATCGATTACCTCGTCGATCGGGGTGACAATCTTTTCCAATCCGGTTATCTCACTGTCCGGGAGGAAATCGGTCCTGGTCGTCGGACTCTTGCGGAAGACCTGGTTCATGATCTCTTCGCGGCTGTGCGCCAGACCCGCCCCGTGCAGACCACCGTATACGGCGCAGGTGCCGAAGGCGATGATGGTCTTGCACTGCCGGCGCATCTCCATCGCCGCATGCCGGTCATGCTCGGTCCGGATCGAGCCGGTGAGGATGCCGATGTCGGCCTCGGGGTAATCCTTGACATCGGTCAGGACCGGACATTTCTGAATTTCCACCGATTCGAGGACATTCAATATTTTTTCGTGCAGATCAACCAGCGCGACATGGCATCCGCCACAATCGCACAACCACTCCGTATTCAATCGAACTTTCTCGCTGCTCATCGTATCTCCTAGTCAACGCGCGTAATGCAGCGTCATCCCTCCACCGTCAATATCTTCAGGCAGGCGTTTTCACCGGCATGCCTGATCTCCAGCGTCGCCTTCTTCCCCATGATGCTTTCGAGGGCTCCGGCAAAAAAACCGTACATCATATTGCACAGAGACCCCTTCTGGGGATGCCCGAAGCGAAAGAGGGCCTGTCTGATCATGCAGTCACGGAAAACGATGAGCATCTGGCGGTTCCCCTTGTCATCCGTCGTGATCATCTCCGCCTGTTCTTCAGGCTTGAAGGGTTCAAAGCCCCAGAGGCAGTGATTGGCCACGAGAATATTCTTGACCTCGCCGATGGCCTCGAGGAGATCATCGGTATGTCTGGCATTTTCCGAAAATTTGCGACCGAGATTCCGACCGGCCGACATAGTCATGCTGTTTGCACCACGGCCCAGTATCGGTTCGATACCAGCCGACAGCGCGGCCATGAAATTCATGGTTTCCTGCAGTGTGCGTCGCTTCTTGAGAATTTCCTCCACGTCCGCGTTCCTCCATCTGAGCGTTCAGAACCAGCTGTCGGTCACCCGCATGAAGCCTTCCGGCTTGCCCCCATGCTCCAACGGTCCTTGAGTTTGTATTATGCCAAGTTGCACAAAGAAGAATGCAATATATTGAGAATGAATGTCGAACACAAGCACTATCACGGTGATTCATACTTTATTGAGAGTTGCTCTCAAATCTCTGCGGCCCTGAAAAATCAGCATACCTGAAGGCACATCGGCATGAACACCGTGACCGTGATGAGTCGCCGAAGAATCTGCTCATGTGTGTTGCGGGAGAAAATTGATAAGCACAACATCGGAGATGGGGGCAAGCCGCAGGATTGAGGTCGCTTTCAGCGCCCCCAGCCATGCTCGCCTATGAGTTCGACAAAACGGACACTGGCCAGTTGATCGACCCGGATCTCCCCCTTCTCTTTGGTGACAAGATGCAGACTCTGGATATCCTGATCACCGACCGGTATCACCAGTCTCCCGGGATCGGCCAGTTGGTCGATCAGAGGGGGGGGCACCTCGGGGCCGCCGGCGGTGACGATGATCGCATCATAGGGAGCGAACTCCGGCCAGCCGAGGGTGCCGTCATCCATCTTGGCGACGATATTGAAATAGCGAAGGGAGTCGAAAATCTTCCTCGCCCCGGCCAACAGGGTATTGACCCGTTCGATGGTATAGACCTTGTGGCAGAGCCGGGAGAGAATCGCCGCCTGGTAGCCTGAACCGGTCCCGATCTCCAGGACTTTTTCATGCCCCTGCAGTTGCAGGACCTGGGTCATGTAGGCAACGATGTAAGGTTGCGAGATAGTCTGCCCGGCGGCGATGGGCAGGGGATGATCGCCGTAGGACCGGCCCTGCATCGCGTCGTCGACAAAGAGATGGCGCGGCACCTCCCCCATGACGGCGAGGACTCTCCGATCAGTTATCCCCCGGGCCGCGAGCTGTTCCAGTACCATTCGCTCACGGGCTGTGGCAAAACGATCGGTCACTTTTTGTCCTTTTGCCAGGAAAAATCATCCGCCCAATCGTTTTCGTCGGCGTCGTGGGCCTCATACCTGTAATCGACAACCACATTGTCCTTCAGCGTGACGATCACCTGGCCGATACTGGGACTGCCCAGATACTTGCCCACCACCGGGGTTCTTTCCATGACGGTGGAGCTCTTTTCCCTGAACAGCCACTGCTCGACCCCCTTGTCGATGACCTTTTGTTCATCGGGCTCACCAAGGTAGGTCAGCACATCATCGCCGGTTGACTGCCCCGCCTTGATCAGCAACACGTCAGAGGCAAGGTTGCGAACGGGATTGTTGTAGCATCCGCCCAAGAGCAGGACTGCTGCCAGGAAAATCAGGCAGTAACGGCAGAAAGAGGGCATAGGTCCTCCCTGTTGATTGAAATCGGAAGAGTGGGGTAACATGTCGCTCTATAGCCTGAAGATAGTCACATTTCAATGGTTATGTCGTGAACCGTCCGGCGGCTGGAATTTTAATCCTTCTATCCAGTACGCCGGCTTGATCTGATAGACAATTGAAATCGCAGGAATTTAAAACACAGAGCAATGATTACCCCTGGACCGCACGGTTAAGGATCTTATAGTTCCTCTCCACCATGATCAATGGATCGACAACCAGTCCCGCCTGAATCATCGCGTTATCATAGATCTGCCTGGCCACATCGACGGCAAACTCCTCATCCGTCTCCTGCAGGTCGGCCAGCCGTTTGATGAGGGGATTCCTGAGATTGATCTCCAGGTTCTTTTTCGAGGTCTCGAGCCCGAGACCCTTCTCGAACCGCGATGCCGCCAGGACCCGCTGCATCGACGAGGTCATATGGCTGTCGGGGTTGACGATCATCGCCGGGGCATCGACCAGCCGTTTCGAAACGATGACATCCTGCACCCCGTCGGCCAGGGTCTTCTTCAACCAGGCCAGAAGGGCTTCACTGCGCGTGCTGTCGAGCCCATCCTCCTGATCCCCGTCGGCCTTTTTCTCCTCCTCGGTCTCGGGAATGGCGAGATCGGCCCGGTCGGCGGAGACCAGCTTCTTGCCCTCGAACTCGCCGAGATGGCTGAGGACGAAGTCGTCGACCGGTTCCATCGTGTAGATGATCTCGATGTCCCTCTTCCTGAACATCTCGACATAGGGACCGGCCTCGATCGCCGCCCGGCTCGTCCCGTTGATATAGTAGATTTCCTGCTGATCCGGGTTCATCCGCAGCAGGTAGTCGGCCAGGCCAACCGGTTTGCCGGGCTCGGACTTCGACGACTCGAAGCGCAGCAGCCTGCCGAGATCGTCGCGGTGTTCGAAGCTGGAAGTGGCGCCCTCCTTGAGGAAGATCCCGAAGGTCTTCCAGAAGGTCAGATACCCGTCGGCATCCCGCTTCGCCTCCTCCTCCAGGAACTTCAGGAACCGCTTGGTGATGACCCGGCGCAGCTTGCCGACCAGGGCGTTGTCCTGCAGCGCCTGGCGGGAAATATTCAACGGCAGGTCTTCGCTGTCCACCACGCCCTTGAGGAATCGCAGCCATTCCGGCAGGATGTTTTCAGAATGCTGATCGATGAGGATCCTCTGGCAATAGAGGTTGACTCCGGACTCCATCCGGCCGAAACCAAGGACCTCAAAATTCTCCTTCGGGACAAACAGCAGGGCATTGATCGCCAGCGGCGCATCGGCCGAAAAATGCAGGCGGTACATCGGTTCGTCGATGGTGTTGCCGACGAATTTGTAGAAATCGACATACTCCTGATCGGTGATCTCCGCCTTGTTTCTCGTCCACAGGGCCTGGACGGTATTGACGATCTCATCCTCAAGCTTGATCGGGAAGGAGACAAAGGCCGAATACTGCTTGATGATCGCTTCGACCTTCCATTTCTGGGCGTAGTCATGGGCGTCTTCCTTCAATTCGACAACAATCCTGGTGCCGCGGCGCAGCCCCGGCATCTCGCTGATGGTAAAGGAGCCGGTGCCGTCGGAGGCCCATTCATGGCCCTCGCTGCCGTCCCAGGACCGACTCTGCACGAGGACCCGGCTGCCGGCCATGAAGGCGGCGTAGAAGCCGACGCCGAACTGGCCGATGAGGTTGACGTCCTTCTTCGCCGCTTCCGCCAGCTGGGACAGGAAGGTATTGGAACCCGAGTGGGCGATGGTGCCGAGGTTGGCCTCGAGCTCGTGGCGGCTCATGCCGATCCCGGTATCGGTGATCGTGAAGGTGTGGTTCTTGTCATCGAGGGTGATGTTGATCTCGAGCGGCACGTGGGCATCGAAGACATCGGTGGCGGTAATGCTCTCATGCCTGAGTTTCTCCAGGGCATCTGCCGCATTGGAGATCAATTCGCGAATAAAAACGTCCCGCTCGGTGTACAACGAGTGGATGACGATATCGAGGAGCTTCTTGATCTCTGCCTGAAATTCGTGGGTTGTAGTTTTCACTGTCATTACGATTACCTCTTACACTTTTGTCTGTACTGGACGGGAACACGCAGATCCCTTGCCATTGATTTATCTGCCAATTTTGGCGGAAATGGTAAGCATGTCCGAGTGGTTGTCAAGCCGTGGCGGCCATCTGGTCATCGTGTCCGCGATCCTTGCGGATATCGGATTCCCATTGTTGACTCCAACGCTCCTCGCCCACGACGCCTGCCAGCCGAACGGTCCCCGGCCCCTTCCGCGGCAATCTCGCCGCTGACGGCGCGCCGCCGGCGGACGGACGGCTCACCCAGATTTCACCCCCGATCACACCTGATGCACTGCGGCCCCGGAGAAAGACACACCCCGGTTCGTTATTTGCCTTATCTTGCGGCTGGCCATTGAAATTGATTCAGCGGATTTGATAGGATGAATCTGAACGGGAAAGGTGTTTCGGCCTCGACAAAAAGGTCGGGGATCTCCGGGTCAACTTTGGAAATCAAGGGGGAAAACGGCATGAAAACGGCAAAAACAATGTTTGTAGTTTTCGCGGCGCTCCTTCTGGCCGCCGGGTCGCTGGTGGTCGGCAAGGGAGAGGCAGCGGAGGACAAAGTGTCCTTTTACGCCAACATCACGGCCATCGAGCCGATCATGGAGGCTTTTTCCAAAGCGACGGGCATCAAAGGTGAATACACCCGAATCTCCACAGCCAAGTTCCTTTCCACCGTGTTCACTGAATTCGAGGCCAACAAGCTGATGGCGGATGTCATCCAGGCCCCGTTGCCGGTCCTGGAAATGCTGAAGGAAAAGGGCATCATCGCCACTTACGTTTCTCCCGAATCGGCGAAGTACCCGGCATGGGCGAACAAGAACGGCATTCAACTCTTCGGCATCGAATATGTGGGGATCATCTACAATAAGGAATTGGTCAAGCCGGAGGACGTGCCGAAGCGCTACCAGGACCTGGCCGACCCGAAGTGGAAGGACAGGATCGTCATGGCGAACCCGGCCAGCCATGCCACGACCATCTGCTGGCTGATCGGCCTGCGGGAAAACGTCTTCGCCTCCGATCAGGAGTGGCGGGAATTTCTCAAGGGTCTGGCAGCGAACCGGCCGATGTTCGTGGCGTCCTTCGGTCCGACCCCGGCCCCGATCGAGAGCGGCGAGAAACAGATCGGCATCTCGATGCCCAAGTATATCGTCACCAAGGCCCCGGCCCCCCTCGACTGGGCCCGGGTGCAGAATCAACCACTGATGGGGACCCCGCGGGCGATGGGCATCTCCTCGAAGGCCCCGCATCCGGAAGCGGCGAAAAAATTCATGGACTACTGGCTGTCCAAGGACGCCATGACCCTGCTGGCGAACGACGTCGGTGAATACGTACTCGCCCCCGGCGTCTTCCCCCCCATCGACGGCATGGACAAGGCCAAGGTCATACCCATCAGGGAACTCGCCGATGACGAGATAGCCAGGTGGGGCGAGGAATTCAAAAAGATCTTCGCGATCAGATAATCCATCCCCGGCCATGGAAATCCGCATCGCCGGCCTTCGCAAGCATTACGCCTCCGAAGGCCGGATCATCAAGGCGTTGGACGATGTCGATCTGACCATCCCGTCCAACCAGATCTTCACGTTGCTCGGCCCATCCGGCTGCGGCAAGACCACCCTCCTGCGCAGCATCGTCGGCCTGGAATCCCCGGATGCCGGAGAGATCCGGATCGGCGACGAGATTGTCTACTCGTCGGCGCGGCACATCAGCGTTCCCACTGAAAAACGGGGACTCGGCATGGTCTTCCAGACCTACGCGATCTGGCCGCACATGAACGTGTACGACAACGTCGCCTACCCGCTGCAGAACCGGAAGGTGCCGAAGGAGGAAATCCGCCGGCGGGTGGCCGAGACCCTGGCCTTCGTCCAGCTCGAAGGTTTTGAAAACCGGCCTGCCACCAAACTCTCCGGCGGCCAGCAGCAGCGGGTGGCCCTGGCCCGCGCCCTCGTGGCGCAACCCCGAGTCATTCTCTTCGACGAACCCCTGAGCAACCTCGACGCCAAGCTGCGGGAGGAAACCCGCAAGGAATTGAAGACATTCCTCTACGATCTCCAGATAACAGCCGTCTATGTCACGCACGACCGGGTCGAGGCCCTCGCCCTGTCCGACACCATCGCCGTGATGCGGGCCGGCCGGATCATCGAGATCGGTTCGCCGAAAAAGATCTACTTCGACGCCGAAAGTGAGTTCGTCGCCGACTTCATCGGCCGGGCCAACCTGGTCAAGGCGGTGGTCCGGGAACAGCTCTCCGGGACGACCATCGTCGATTCCGCCATCGGCCGGCTCGCCTGCCGGAAAGGAAATTTTTCGCCCGACTCGCACGTGACCCTCTGCCTGCGCCCGGAATTCATCTCCCTGACCCGGGGTGACCACCCCGGGACGAATGTCGTCCAGGGGACCATCGCCTCCATGGTGTTCGTCGGCGATGCCTTCGAGGGTGAGATCCGCGTCGGCGACCAGCATCTGCTGGCCCGCATCGAACCGGAGACGGATCTGGCCGTGGGCGACGAGGTCGGCTTCCAGGTGAGCCCTGATCATTGCCTTCTCGTTGCCGGGTGACAGAAACCATGACCGGCAGACACTCGGGATTGACCCTTCTGCTCATCGCCATCGTCGGTTTTCTCACCATCTGCCCGGTGATCATGCTGGTCTTCGGCAGTCTGTCGGAGGGATTGACAGCCACCGGCACGTTCACCCTGGCCAAATACATCGCCGCCTATACCGATCCGGCGCTGCTGGAAGTCATCTGGAATACGGTGATTTTCGTCGGCGGGGCGGCGTCGACCGCCACCGCCCTGGCCCTCTTCCTGGCCTACCTCAACATCCGCACCGACATCCCCTTCAAATTCATCTTCGGCATCATCTCGATTATCCCGATGATGATTCCCCACCTTCTGTTCTCGGTCAGCTGGGTCCTGCTGCTCAACCCATCCAACGGCATACTGAACCTCATCCTGAGACAGGTCTTCTCTCTTCATCATGCCCCGTTCAATATCTATTCCCTGCCCGGCATGGTCCTCGTCGAGGGCCTGCTCGATCTGCCGATCGCGTACCTGATCATCGCCCCGGCCATGGCCTCCTTCGACGCCTCGCTGGAGGAATCCTCCCGGGTCTGCGGCGCCTCCACCGGCAAGACGATCTTCCGCATCACGCTGCCGGTCCTGCGGCCGGCCATTCTCGCGGCCTTCATCCTCTGCATCATTCGCGGCCTGGCCTCCTTCGCCGTGCCTTCGGTCATCGGCATGCCGGGGCGCATCTATGTGCTGGCCACCCATCTCTACCAGATGGTCTCCACCGGATTCGCCGCCGATTACGGCAAGGCCGCCGCACTGGGAATGAGCGTCCTGCTCGCCGCGATCATCCTCATCTACCTCTACCGCTACCTCACCTCGGCCAGCGACAGGTTCGTGACGATTGCCGGCCGCGGCTACAAACCGACGATCATCAAGCTGCAACGCTCCAGGATTCCGCTCTTTCTCATCCTCGGATTTCTGTCGTTCATCCTGATCATCCTGCCGGTCGTGGTCCTCTTTTACACCTCCTTGGTGCCCTATTCGATGGTGCCCAGCATGCGGGCCTTCTCGATGATGGGACTGAAGCACTGGATCGAGGTGCTCAACGATCCGATCTCGCTGCTGTCCCTCAAAAACAGCCTGTTTCTCGGGGTCTTCGGCGCCACGATCGGCATCGTGCTGTCGATCTTCGTAGCCTACGTCATCGTCAAGGTACGGAGCCGGAGCGCCGGTGTCCTGGAATCCCTCAGTTTTCTCTCTTTCTCCTTTCCCGGCATCGTCATCGGCGTCGGATTCATGTGGTTCTTCGTCCGAACCCCGCTCTACGCCACCATCTGGGCCCTGCTCATCGGTTATATCGCCACCTATCTTCCCTATGGTATCCGCCCGTTGTCCAGCGCCTTTGTCCAGATCCACGATCATCTCGAGGAATCGTCGCTGGTTGCCGGCGCATCGTACCTGACGACGCTCAGGCGGATCGTCATCCCGCTGCTGGTACCGGGCATCGTCTCCGGCTGGGTCCTGATGGCGACCATGTTCGTCCGGGAACTGTCCCTGTCCGTGGTCCTGTCCCGACCGGGAACGGAGGTCCTGGCGGTGCAGATCCTGCGTTTCTCCGAGGACGGCCTGTGGGGCAAACTGTCGGCCCTGGGGATCATGATGATCGGGGTTTCGACCCTGCTGGTGCTCCTGGTCAACTTCATCGGCCGCAAGTTTCGTCCGGTCGACAGATGACCGCGGCCTCTGCCTCCTCAGCTCTCGACTGCCGCCTGCTGCTCAAGCCGATCGCGATGCGTGGCTCTGCAGTATCGATTCATTTCGTGCATACTCCCCTGCGGTGGTCGACGCTCCCCCGGACTACCGGCAACCGACGTTGTTCAATCATCCTTGATCCTTGGCCATGCCCATGATTGAATCCCTGGACATCTGGAAGCTCCTGGCCGGTCTTTCCATTTTCCTGTATGGGATGTACATGCTGGAGGACGCCGTCAGGGCCATGTCCGGCAAGGCCTTCCGGCAGATGATCAGATATTATACCTCCGGCCGCCTCCGCGCCATCGGCAGCGGCGCCTTCATCACCGCCATCCTCCAGTCCAGTTCGGCGGTGTCGCTGATGATCCTGGCCTTCGTCGGGGCCGGGGTGATGACGATGCAGAACGGCATCGGGGTGATGATGGGCGCCAATATCGGCACCACCCTGACCTCCTGGATCGTCGCTATTTTCGGCTTCAAGTTGGATATCGAGGTCTTCGCCCTCCCCCTGATCGCCCTCGGGGGACTGGTCTTCATCGCCTTCGGCCCGTCGTCGAAACTCTTCCAGGCCAGCCGGCTGCTGATAGGTTTCGGGTTTCTCTTCCTTGGACTGGATTTCATGAAGACCGGGATGGAAAACTTCGCCCGCCATATCGACCTCAACGCCATCGGCCATTACGGGCTCTGGGTCTTCCTGCTCATCGGCATCCTGATCACGGCCCTGATGCAGTCGAGTTCGGCGAGCATCGCCATCATCCTGACCGGGCTCAACGGCGGCCTGCTCACCCTGGAGCATTCGATGGCCATGGTCATCGGCGCCAATATCGGCACCACCGTCACCGTTCTCCTCGGTTCCATCGGTGGAATTCCATCCAAGAAGCGGGTGAGCACCAGTCATCTGATTTTCAATCTGGGTACCGGGATCCTGGCCTTTCCCCTTGTGCGCCCCCTGTCGCGACTGTTTCCCACCCTCTTCGATATCTCGAGCGACGCCGTCATGGCCCTGGCCTTCTTTCATACCCTCTTCAACGTCACCGGCGTCGTGGTCTTTTTCCCCTTCATCGGGATCCTCGCCCGTTTTCTCCTCCGCGCTTTTCCGGACCGCAAGGAGATGGTGGCCGTCTACATCAACAATACCCCGACCGAAGTCACGGACGCGGCCACGGCTTCCCTGCGCAAGGAGATCCTCCATCTGTTTGAAGAGTCCCAGTTGTACAGCCTCAGGACCTTTAAAATCGACGACAAGCTGATCTTCGACCACGCCCTGCCCCTGGAACGAAGTCCACGGCCCGTCACGCTTCCCGGTCTCTATGACAACATAAAGTTCCTGCACGGTGAAATCATAGAGTTTTATGCCAAAATGCTGCGGTCGCAGCTGGAAGAATCGGAGGTCAAGGAACTGGAACGGATGGCATACGCCTCCCGCAATATCATGAACTCCATCAAAAACATCAAGGGGATCAAAAACGATCTGGATGACTTCGAAAGTGCCGACAATGAGCACCTCAATCGCCAGTACAAGCTGTTTCGCCGCCGTCTGGTGGAACTGTACTACGACACCAATCACCTGCTGGAGAGCGACAACCCCCGTGACCAGTATCGCGATCTCCTGCGAATCGTATTCCACCTCGAACAGAAGGACAAACAGGCCATCGAGGAAGTCATGAAAAGGGCCGCCAGTGGCGAGATCGACGAATTGGAAATAGCCTCGCTGCTCATGGCCAACCGTCTGTTCAACCAGTCCTGCCGGCTCCAGGTATTCGCCCTGAAGAATCTCCTCCTCACCGAAGAGGAAATCCATGAATTCGACAAGGCCATGGATATGAAGGAAATCCTCGACGAGGAACAGCAGCGGCCGGCGCGATCGGTGGCGGCCTGATAGCGGCGGCCGGCGCGATCTCTTCCAAAAATGCCGGGATCTCCGCTTTCACCCACGGGACACGGCCCCTCGATCCGATATTCCTGCATTGCCGATATCAAGGATTCCTGGTAAAGAACAACAGCACCTTCACTGGAAAATTCACCTCTGCCTCGACCCTGCAATGACAGCACAATTCGATACCATCATCGTTGGCGGCGGGCTCTCCGGCCTGACATTCGCTCACAAACTGAAGACCCATGCCCCCGACCATCGTTTCCTGGTCCTCGAAAAATCGGGACGAACCGGCGGGGCGATCCGGACGCATCGGGATCAGGGATATATCACCGAGATCGGCCCGCATGGATTTCTCGACAACTGTCCCGAGAGCCGGACGTTGCTCACCGAGACCGGACTTGACCGGGAGTGCGTCAAGGCCCCGCTCAAGCACTTTGTGCGCTATGTCCATCTCCACGGCCAGCTCCGCTGCATCCCGCAGAGCCCGGGCAAAATACTGATGGCCCCGCTGGTTCCCTGGACGGCCAAACTGCGCGTGCTTGCCGATCTCTGGATCCGACCGCTCGCCGGGGAACCGACAGTCGCCAAGTGGGTGGACCACCGTTTCGGTCCAGCCCTCCTGCCCTTCGCCGATGCCGTTTTCACCGGCACCTATGCCGGTGACTTCAACGAACTGGCCATCGACAACGTCATGCCCGGCATCCGCCGGCTCGAGAAGGAATACGGCTCGGTCATCCGCGGCCTGATAGGCAAGATGCTGCAGGCCAGGCGGTCGGGCACCGCGAAAAAGATAACCATGCCGGCAATGACCAGTTTTCCCGACGGCATGTCCCGATTGGCGGAACGGCTGACCGAATCCCTGCAGCCAGGCACCGACCTGCTGCTCGAGTGCGGGGTCATGGCCATATCCCGCACCGAAACCGGCTGGCAGGTACAGTCGGAGAAAGGAGTCCATAGCGCTGCCAATCTGGTTTTGGCCCTGCCGGTCAATGCCTCTCTCACCCTGCTGGCCGGCATCGATGCCACCATGCCCATCGCCGCCGTCCCGGAGGCATGGATTGCCACGGTGGTCTTCGGGTTCGGCCCCAGCGCCGTTCTACCGCCCGGATTCGGCTACCTGACCCCGGAACAGGAAGGACGGTTCACCCTCGGAACGCTCTTTTCATCCAATATGTTCCCCGGCCGGGCCCCGGCCGGCCATATCGTCTGCGAAACCCTCGTCGGCGGCCGTCGCCATCCGGAACGCCTGCACCTCGACGACGCGACCATGACCAGGCTCGCCCTTGACGATGTCCGCGAGGTTCTCAATCTGCCCGGTGATCCAGTCTACAATACGGTACTCCGACCGCAAAGCGGCATCCCCCAGTTGGAACGGGGCTATGGCCAGCTTCTGACCTGGCGCGACAAGGTGGTGCAGGACCATCCGGGGCTTTCGGTCTGTGGTTTCGGCTGGGAGGGTATCGGGATCAACGATATGATCAGGAGCGCGACCGGTGCTGCCGAACAGATCCTCAGACCTTCCAGCGCCCACACCGAGGGTCCGGAGATCAAGGGCGTTTACTTTTGAATCCGGCACCGGAAGAATCCTCCCGATAAAAAAGGGGAAGACCGAAGGCACGGTCTTCCCCTGTCATCGTTTCTTTCACCCTATCGTATCAGAGTTGCTTGACCTTGTCGGACAGAAGGTTGAGCTGGGCGTTGACGGAGGTGTCACGGTTGGTCAGATTGGTAACCACCTTGATCGAATGGAGGACAGTGGAATGGTCCCGGTTGTATATCCTGCCGATATCGGCCAGGGACTCGTCGGTATATTTCCGGCTCAGATACATTGCCACCTGACGGGGAAAGGTAATGACCTTCTTCCGTGACCGGGATTGCATATCCTTGACGCTGACCTTGAACTGGCTGCCGACCAGATCGCCGATCATCGCCGAGGTCAGCACCTGTTGATGCCCGACGACACTGGTCACGACTTCCCGTACCAGGTCCAGATCGATATCCCCCTTCCGCAGAGAGGCCTTGGCCCGCAGCGCAATCAGCGCCGACTCGACCTTGCGGATATCGCCCCTGATATGCTGGGCCAGGTAATCGACATAACTCTCCTCCAGCACCAGCTGATGCTGGACAGCCTTGCGGCCGACGATGCGCAGACGGGTATCGATGTCCGGCGGCTTGATGCTCGTCACCAGCCCGGCCGACATCCGTGAGCGGAACTCATCGTCGATCCCCACCAGATCCCGCGGGGCGCTGTTGGCGGTCAGTATCACCCGCTTGCCGGACTTGACCAGGGTGTCGAGCAACTCGTTCAGTTCCTCCTGGGTCTTCTTCTTGCCGGTCAGCGAGTGGACATCCTCGACCAGCAGGATGTCGCAGTGGTCGTGATATTTGCGTTTGAACTGGTCCATCGTATTGGACTGGATGCCGCGGACCATCTCCGAGGCGAACTGCTGGGCCGTGACATACTGCAGCCGGGTCATCGGCGAATCGGCGATGATCTTGTGGGCCACGGCATGGGTCAGATGGCTCTTGCCCAACCCTGTACCACTGTTGATATAGAGGCAGGGACCGACCAGGTCTTCGCTGATTGATATCGACTGGCAGGCGGAGTGGGCGAGGATATTGCAGTCGCCGACCATGAACTCGTCGAATGTGTAACGGGGATGCAGGGCGCGGATCCGGGTGGTGTTTACCGGTACGCTGGGAAGACGCATCTGACCCTTGACGGTTGTTACCGGCAACGGCTTCGCCTCCTTTTCACAGAGCACCACCTTCCGCGACGATCCCCCGCATTCCTTGATCTTTTCTTCGATCAAGCCCAGGTAATGTTGCGAAATGTACGCATTGAAGTACCTGTCCGGGCTGGCGAGGAACAGGGTTTCAGCCTGAACCTGGACACACTCCAGCGGTTCTATCCACAGCGCATAGACATTCTCCGTCAACGCGCCCTTCAATCTCTCTTTCGTCTTCTCCCAAATCATACACTATCCTTCCTGTAACAGGTTTTCCAAGCGATTCAGAGTCATTTAAGGCAATCCTGCAGAAATGAACGATACTGTACGCTTCATCACCCAATGCCGGGGAACCACCGCTCAGCCAAAAACAAAAGGGGGACCTCACCGTGATTCCCGCCTCGCATTGGATGGCGGATGATTAACTCCATTTTCCATTTCCCGTCAAAGACGATATTGAGATATTTCTTATTAGTGCAACATCTTATTGTTAACAGCGGCAAGACCCGAACCAGCCTGAATCTCCGACCACTCCCTCTCTAAATCCTTATTCTCAGGGGCCTGGCGCCGATAGCGCTTTTCCATCGTCAAATAGACCGCTTAGTATGATTTCCCACAACTTATCAACAGTTTTACAAAAAGATTCAACTCAATATTTCTCAAAATTAGTGGACCATATTGAATTTTTCTCGATATTTCATTACAGCCATTGCGAGATGTGCGTATTTCCGACTCTTCAAGAAAATAATTTATTTTTAACCTCATATTTTTTTGAACAAAACCAGAATATACTACGCTGTAGCGACAACCATGGCCAGGGTCAGGGCATAGACCTCTTTCGCCCCCGCCAGACGAAGCGCTCGACTGCATTCCGAAACCGTCGTACCGGTGGTAAAGACATCATCCACAACACAGACCGTCTTTCCCTTCACGAATGCCATATCCGCTACCACGAAGGCGGATCGGAGATTCCTCCTCCTGGCTGCCCCGCTCAGTGCAGTCTGAGCAGGGGTATCCCGTATGCGATGGAGGAGGTTGCACCGGATATCGGGCTCGCGCCCGGGAAAAAACAGGCGGGAGAGGAGCACGGCCTGATTCAGCCCCCGTGCTTTCAGCCGTTTTGGATAGAGGGGAACGGGTACGATAATGTCAGGGTCGCGAACCCCGGCAAGAGAGGCCTGCTCGATGATATGCCTGAGACCGGGCAGTACCGACGTGTCGCCGTGGTATTTCAAACGATGCAGCAGGAGGCTTGCCGGCTGGTCATAGCGGATACAGGAACGGGCGACGCTGAATGGCGGCGGATGGATGAGACAGTCCTGGCAGCGATGACTGCGGCCCGGCTCCCCCGCCGCCATCATTTTTCCGCAGCAGGCGCAGAGCGGCGGCCGGATAAAGTCGATCCCCTGCCTGCAGTCCCGACACAGGTGTTCACGACTTTCCCAGCCGGGGTAAGCGCCGCAGAGCAGACAACGAGGGGGAAACACCAGATCGAGAAAGATCACCATCCAGGATTTCGGCAGCTGCATGGAGTTCAATACCCCCGCTGCCGCAGGGAACGGAGCTGTGAAAATTCCCTCAAAAGTTGTGCTTTCATTTTATTATTCCACGGTGTCGATCAATTGCTTGCCCTGTAGGAAATCTTCAGCTACCCACCACCATCGGCGGAGATCAATTTCGCTCATATCCATTTGCTGTCTTTGCATTTCCTGCCAAACATGGCATAATGATCACGGTTTTTTACCCTTGGTTATCATGAACAGTGCAATACCTGTTTTGTCAGACTATTTACCCACAGAACATTGATACATTCACATCCGACGATGCATATACACTCCGCCATATCCTCTGGGGCATCACAAACAGAAAGGAACTCTGCCATGGATCACACCGGAAAAACGCTGTCTCCCGTCCGTCATCTCCACATGTTCCGGCTTCTGCAGCTTTTACTTTTTGCCCTTGCAACGGTCATTTTTGCCGGTCCCGCCATCTCGGCCGAACAGAATACCGCCTTTCTGCCGCTGAAAATCAACAGTCAGCAGGATGTGGACAAACTAGCGATACAGGCCGACACCTTCCTGGAGGAGGCTCTTGTCAGCAACGGGCAGACGATGCTGTCCCGCGCCAGGGTGGAGTCGATGGCTGACTACTCCAAGGCCTGGCCGCCAGCGGTGCCGCAGATGCAGAAAATTGCGGAAACCACCGGCTTCGACAACGTCGCTGCCGGCAGTCTTACCTATGTCGGCAAACAGATAAGCATCGATATCAAGGTCTTCGATCTGTTGACCCCGAATGCGCCGCGCTATTATTTCAAGGATGGACTCACCGTTGAAACCCTGCGGGACGGCATCGCCGCCGTCATAGGCGACATCCTTCTCTACTCCGGCAAGGACCTCCGGATCGCCACCATCACCCCGCAGGGCAACAAACGTATAGATTCAGGAGCGATCCTGCGCAAGATCAAGAGCAAGGTCGGGGATATTTACAGCCCGTCGACGTTGCGGGAGGACCTGAAGTCGATCTATTCGATGGGCTATTTCAACGATGTCCAGATCGATGTCAGCGAAACCGAGAAAGGAAAAAATATCGTCTTCAAACTCGTGGAGAAACCGGTTATCGCCTCACTGGTGTATGAGGGCATCGACGAACTCAAGGAAGAGGACGTCAAGAGTGCGGCCAATATCAAGGAACACTTCATCCTCAATCCTGCGAAAATCAATACAGCCGTCGAGGCCATCCGGGAGTTGTACAAATCCAAAGGCTACTACAACACCAAGGTCAAGACCGAAACGACCTTCCCCAGTGATGAAGGCGCCGTCGTCCGGATCATCATCGACGAGGGCAGCAAGATCTATATCAAGAAGATCGATTTCGAAGGCAACACGACCTTTGACGACGATGAACTGGCCGACGAGATCGAAACCAGCGAGAAAGGCTGGTTCAGCTGGCTGACCGCATCGGGCACCCTGAAAATGGATGAAGTCAAGCAGGATGTCGGTCGCATTGTCGCCTTCTACAACAATCACGGTTTTCTCGAGGCGAGGATTTCCGAGCCCACGATCCGTCAGGAGGATGAATGGCTCTACCTCACCTTCATGGTCGAGGAGGGGCCGCGGTTCAAGGTCGGGACCATCGATATCGCCGGCGATCTGATCACCGGCAAGGACGATCTGCTCAACCTGCTCTCCATCCGTAAGGAAGAATTCCTGAGCCGCCAGGTCATGCGCGACGATATCCTCAAGATCACCGACTATTATGCCGAGAGAGGATACGCCTTCGCCACAGTCAGGCCGGATATCAAAAAATCTGCATCGGGCGGCCGGCTGGATGTCGTGTTCAAGATTGAAAAAGGCGAACTGGTCTATATCGACCGGATCTCGATCAAGGGCAACACCCGGACCCGCGACAATGTCATACGCCGCGAACTGAAGGTTTCCGAGGGCGGTATCTTCGATTCCAAGGCCTTGCGGGAAAGCACCCAGGCCCTGCAGCGGCTTGAATATTTCGAAGAGGTCAATATTACTCCGGAGCCCTCTCTCGATCCAACCCGGATGAACATCGTCATCGACGTCAAGGAAAAAAGTACCGGCACTTTCAGTATCGGTGCGGGATACAGTTCCGTCGACAACCTGATCTTCATGGGCGAGATCTCCGAGAACAACTTCCTCGGTCGGGGCGACCGGCTCTCGCTTGCCACCAACATCGGCGGCTCAAGCTCCCGTTACAATCTCGGGTATACCAACCCGCGGCTCAACGACTCCGAACTGTCCTGGGGTGCCGACCTCTTCGATACCGAACGCGAATACGACGATTACACCAAGGATTCTCAGGGAGGAGATATCCGCGTCGGCTATCCTGTCTGGGAAAAATGGCGCATGATCGGCATGTACAGTTTTACCGATACCGATCTGACCGATGTCTCCGACAATGCCTCCTATGTCATCAGAAATTCGGTCGACTTGCATGTTACCAGCGCCGTCAAGGTATCGCTCGTACGCGATTCCCGCGACAGGATCCTCAACGCCTCGAAGGGTAGTTACCACCTCCTCAGCGCTGAGTATGCCGGAGGACCATTCGCCGGCGACGCCGAGTTCACCAAACTGGAGGGCTCCACCAGCTGGTATTTTCCGCTGTTCTGGAAGACGGTGTTCCATTTCAAAGGCTCCGCAGGTCAGGTGTTTGAAAATGAGAACGACAAGCTGCCGGTTTACGAACGATTTTATCTCGGCGGTATCAATACCGTGCGAGGTTTTGATTACGGCGATATCAGTCCGATCGATCCCGTTACCGGCGAGCGAATCGGCGGCGACAAGATGTGGTACACCAACTGGGAAATTCTCTTTCCCCTTGCCGAAAGCCAGGGCGTTCAGGGGCTGGTATTTTTTGATGCCGGCCAGGTCCTCGATGACGACGAGGACTGGGCGCTCGATTCCTACCGGGAGTCGGTCGGCGTCGGTCTCAACTGGCTGTCACCGATGGGACCGTTGAAGATAGTCTGGGGTTACAACCTCGACCCGCTCGACGACGAGGATAATTCCGTCTGGGATTTCAGCGTCGGCGGCACCTTCTAGACACATTATTCAGCACGTCTTCCTCTCCTGCCGGTTGCCCCCATGGGTGCAACCGGCACTTTTTTTTACCAATGCGCAACCAACTCCACCACCTCATTCAATCCACACGGTCCATACAATGCACCGGCCTGCGCGGTTCCAGCCCCGCCCTGCTCGGGGCCCTGCTCGGCGAACGGGGCCATTGCTGCTGCATCGTCCCGGACGAGCAGCTGGTCGCACCGTTCGAACAGGACCTGCGGCTTTTTTCCGCCAACAAGGTCCTCAGCTATCCGGCCCATGAGATACCGCCGTACACCCCGCTGGCGCCCGACCAGCAGACTACCGCGCTCCGCCTCTCGACCCTGTACCAGTTGACGGACAGCCGCGCCCCGCTGCTGGTCGTCACCTCGATCGAGGCCCTGATGCGGCGCGTCATGCCCAGGGGGCTGCTCACCCGGGTGGCGGAATTGATCGCCGCCGGCGAGGACGTCGACATCGACCGGCTCATCGCCAACCTGGTCATGATGGGGTACGAGCAGGTCGCCCTGGTCCAGAGCGTCGGCGATTTTTCGCTCCGTGGCGGCATCCTCGACATCTATCCGCCGCCCTTCCCGCTCGACGATCTCCGCCTCCACGACGGTCCGCTCCGCCTCGATTTCTTCGGCGACACCGTCGAATCACTGCGGGCCTTCGATCCGCTGTCACAGCGGTCGACGATGGAGATCGCCGAGGCCATCCTGCTGCCGGTATCCGACATCCTGCTCGACTCTTCCGACCCAACGGCGGCGGCCCGGCTGAAAAGGAGCTTCCAGGCCGGCGCCGCCGGCTGGGACAGGGACTCCGCCGCGGCCCTGATCGAGCAGGCGGTCAGCGGCCGCCGCTTCGCCGGGATGCAGTTCTATCTCCCGCTCTTCTATCCGGCCGAACCTTCAGGCAGTTCGACGGTCCTCGATTTCTTCCCGCCGGGGACGACACTGCTGCTGGTCGCGCCCGAGGCGATCAACCAGACCATGGATCTGGTCGAGGAGCGCATCGCCAGCAATTTCGCCGCCGCCCGGGCCGCCGGCCGGCCGGCCCTGCCGCCCGAGAGCCTGTTCCTCGACGCCGCGGCCACCAGGAAGCAGATGGCCGGTTTCAATCAGCTCCTGTCCAGCGATTTCGAGCTCAGCGGCCCGACCGAGACGATTTCCCTGGCGACCAAGAGCCATCTCCCGCTCAAGCAGGATATCGCCCTCCAGCGGCGCGACCGCGGCATCCTGGCTCCGCTCTCGGAGAAAATCGTCGACTGGCAGCGGCAGGGCGACCAGGTCATCCTCTGCTGCCGCTCCAGCCGGCATCTGAAAAACCTGCGCGAACTGCTGGAGCGCCACCATCACCTCACCGCCGAGGTGACGCCGCCGCTCGATCTCGATCGGTTCACCACCACCGAGGGCGAGAGGACCGTCTTCCTCTGCAACCATCCCCTGGCCCAGGGGTTCTCCCTGACCGACCGCAAGCTTCACCTCCTCTCCGAGAGCGAGCTGTTCGGCGAGATGCGGCTCGGCAAAAAGCGCAAGGGCTACCAGGAAGGGGTGCCGTTGCGGTTCGCCGAGCTGAAGGACGGCGACATCATCGTCCATCGCGACCATGGGCTCGGGGTCTACCAGGGGCTGGTGACGATGCAGTTCAATGCCGTCACCAACGACTTCGTCCAGATCGAATACCGCGACGGTGACCGGCTCTACGTCCCGGTGGACCGGCTCAACCTGATCTCCCGCTACGAGGGGCTGTCCGATCAGATCCCGAAAATCGACAAACTCGGCACCCAGACCTGGAAGACGACCACCACCAAGGTCAAGGAGGAGGTCTGGAAAGTGGCCCAGGAACTGCTGGAGATTTACGCGACCAGAGAGCTCCGCGAAGGCCGGCAGTTCTCACCCCCGGCCGAACTGTTCCACGAACTGGAGGAGTCCTTCCCCTTCGATGAGACCCCGGGTCAGGACAAGGCGATCACCGAGGTCATCGACGATCTGACCTCCGACAAGCCGATGGACCGGCTCGTCTGCGGCGACGTCGGCTATGGCAAGACCGAGGTGGCGGTGCGGGCCGCCTTCAAGGTCGTCGAGGACGGGATGCAGGTGGCTATCCTGGTGCCGACGACCGTCCTCGCCGAACAACATGCCAAGACCTTCCGGGAAAGGCTGCAGGGGTTTCCGGTGCGGGTGGAATGCATCAATCGCTTCCGGACGACGAGCGAACAGCGGAAACTCGTCAAGGCGCTGGCCGAGGGCGGCATCGACATTCTGATCGGGACCCACCGGCTGTTGTCGAAGGACATCGTCTTCAAGAAACTCGGGCTGCTGATCGTCGACGAGGAGCACCGTTTCGGCGTCGCCCACAAGGAAAAGGTCAAGAAGCTGCGGGCCGAGGTCGATGTCCTCACCCTCACCGCCACCCCGATTCCCCGCACTCTGCAGATGTCCCTGCTCGGCATCCGCGATCTGTCGGTCATCTCCAGCCCGCCCGAGCACCGGCGTCCGGTCAAGACCTTCGTCGCCCAGTATGACGACCTGGTGATCAAGGAGGCGGTGACCCGGGAAATCCGGAGGAACGGCCAGGTCTTTTTCGTCCACAACCGGGTCAGATCGATCCACCAGGTGGCGGCCAACATCAAAAAACTGGTCCCCGGCGCCCGGATTGCCGTGGCCCATGGCCAGATGGCGGGCAAGGACCTGGAAGACATCATGGTCGCCTTCGTCAACCATGACATCGATGTGCTGATCTGCACGACGATCATCGAATCGGGGCTCGACATCCCGTCCGCCAACACGATCATCATCAACCGCGCCGATCAGCTCGGACTGGCCGAGATCTACCAGCTGCGGGGCCGGGTCGGCCGCTCCAGCCTGCAATCCTACGCCTTCCTGCTGGTGCCGTCCCTCGACAGCCTGACCAAGGACTCGCGGGACCGGCTCCAGGCCCTGATGGACTGTGACGAACTCGGGGGTGGCTTCCGCCTGGCGATGAGCGACCTCCAGATCAGGGGCGGCGGCAACCTGCTCGGGGTGTCGCAGAGCGGTCACATTGCCGCCATCGGCTACGACCTCTATCTCGACCTGCTGCAGAAGACCGTCGCCGATCTTAAAGCCGGCGCCAGCCATGATCTACCTGCCCGCGCCGCAGACGACGTCGATCCCGAGATCAACCTGCATATATCGGCCTATATCCCGCAGAACTACATGCCGGACATCAGCCAGCGCTATATGACCTACCGCCGGATCGCCACCCTCAGCTCCTCACCTCCCGCGATGCATGATGAACTGAGGGAAGAACTGATCGATCGCTACGGTTCCCTGCCGCAGGAACTCCTCAATCTCTTCAAGATAGTGAGTCTGAAGGCGGATCTCGCGGCCTTGCGAATAACTAAACTCGAAAGGGGAAAGGACAGCCTCGTCTATTCGTTTATGGAGGATACACCTCTGCGTCCGGAACTGCTGCTCACCTACCTCCAGAGTCAACCGAAAAAGCGCCGGATTCAGGCCAAATTGACCCCGGACGGCCGTCTCGTCGTCACCGGCCAGCCCCTCACCGGCGATGATCTCTTCGAATCGATCAGCACGACCATCGGCGACCTGAGGAGGATGAGCGATGCCGCCGTCTGAACCGCCGCAGATCAGACCCGCCTTCACCTGGGACGAGATCGACTGCGTCCTGCTGGACATGGACGGGACCCTGCTGGACAAGTACTTCGACGATTATTTCTGGGAACACTATGTCCCGGAGATCTACGCCGCAATCAACCACCTCAGCCCGGACGAGGCCCGGCAAAGACTGCTCTCCCGCTACCGAACGGTCGAGGCTACCCTGCAGTGGACCGATCTCGACTACTGGTCGGAGCAGTTGGGACTCGATATCCCCGAGCTCAAATGCCGGATTGACCACTTGATCCAGATCCATCCTCATGTCATCGATTTTCTGTCGTTTCTTGACAAAAATGGAAAGCAGATCCACCTCGTCACCAACGCCCATTCGAAAACGCTGGCCATCAAGCTGCGCAAGACCAGGATCGGCGCCTATTTTACCGGTATCATCTGTTCCGAGGTGGTGGGTGAGGCGAAGGAGCAGCCGATGTTCTGGAAAATACTGGAGGGGATAATCGGGTTTGATAAACGGCGGACACTGCTGGCCGACGATACCGCCCCGGTCCTGGCCGCGGCCAGGGAGTACGGCATCGGCTATCTGGTCCACATCGCGAGGCCCAGTTCGCGCAAACCGGTCAGTTATTCCAACGACTTCGCGTCGATTGCCTATTTCAACGAACTCATCTTCTAAGACGGTCTCCGGGGCTCGCTCCCACCGCAGGTCACCGACCACGGCGGGGCCCATCGATTCTGGAGACCGCGGAGAACCCTGGGCGCTCAGATGATGAGGACCATCCCGGCGACCCAGCTCGTCGCCTCCTCGCCCTTGACGGCCGGCCGGGTCTTGTCTGGTTCGGTAAAACCGGCCATCTCCAGCGTCTTGGCCACATTGACGCCGAATCCGGACATCGATGGCCTGGCAGCGTCCGGATTGCGGCAGGGACCGTTCTCGGAAAGGACCCGACATTCGGGATGATCAATACAGAACAGGTCTTTGCAGGAACCGCCGGCGAAGGACCTCGATCCGGCATAGCCGCGGGCGATGGCCGCCTGCTCGATGCCCGCCACGATTTCATGCAGCAATCGCATCACCTCCCGTCGCTCATCAGAGAACAGGACCGCCGAAGGGACCTCGATCCGCACCATCAGGGCCGCCCTGCTCCTGCCCTGCAGTTCCACGAACGCCGCCGGGCCGGCGACATGGGGCGGACAGCTCGGCGATTGGCCGAAGTTCGGGCACCCCGGCTCCCGACAGTACGCTGCCATCTGCTTCTCGACCACGATATCTCCGGGGGCCAGCCTCCTGACCTCGGTGGCCCCGGCGAAACGGGCTTTATTGATTATCTCTGCGATATCCTGATCAAACAACGACGACGGCAAACTCATCTCGTAATCTCACGTTCATAACATTTTCAAGGTCTACTTCCACATCCTTCCCGGTCAAACCGTTTACAGCAGCAGATGTGGATTCTTCGACACGTTGTCAAGGTACCACTGCATCGGATCGAAGAGTTGGAAATCGGCATCGAGGAGCCGTTGCTTTACTCGGGCCACGTTATTGGTGAGGAGATAGGGAAAGACCGCCTTCTTGTTGACGTCCCAGGTGCGGGAGACCAGCACGCTGCCCAGCAGGATCTTCTCCTCGGTAACGATATCGACGATTTTCTTCAACTGGCCGCGCTCTTCCCTGGCCAGGATGCAGAGCAGCGTTCCCGGCTCGCCGATGCCCATCACGTTGGCCAGAGAGGACAGGAGATCCCTCGTCGACAGGATGCCTTTCAGATAGCCGTTCTCGTCGATCACCGGGAAGGCCCCGACCCGCTTCTGCCGCATCATCAGGAGGGTATCCTGGATGGTGTAATAGACCGAGATGGTCAACGGATTTATGGTCATGATCTCCTCGGCCCGGTGTGTCATCACCCGCTCCAAGGCCCGTTCATACGCCTCCTTGCCGAGCAGCGATGACGGCAACGCCGAACGCATGTCGCGGTCGGAAACGATCCCGACGAGCAGGCCCTCCCCGTTGACCACCGGCAGATGCCTGATATTGTGCTGTGTCATCAATTGACTGACATCCGAGAGCTTCGTGTCGGGTTGCACCGTTATCAGCTTTTTCGCCATTCTTTCACATACGAACATAGACCCTCCTGCAACATTTTTTTATACACCGTTGGTTCCGGTGGATGCACTCATCGAACCCCGGTCATCATCCGGATATGGTTTTCGACGAGCAATGCCAGAACCGGATAGTTGTATCCACCCTCGAGAACAGAGATTACCCGACCGCCGGCAAATTTGTTCGCCAGGTTGAGAATGACCTCGGTAATAAAATCGTATCCCTCGGTCGACAGGTTGGTCCCGGACATCAGATCGGTGACATGGGCATCGAATCCGGCTGACAGCAGGATCACTTCCGGCTGGAATTTCTTGAAGGCCGGCACCAGGTCCTGCATGATCATCTTCTTGTACTCGTCATCCCCCCTGCCGGGCAGGATCGGCGAGTTGAGGGTGTAGCCGAGACCTTCACCAATACCGGTCTCGAACTCACGCCCGGTTCCCGGGTAGGCGAAGGAGGGATGCTCGTGGATCGAGTAGTAGAAAACCGTCGGGTCCTGCTCAAAGATATGTTGCGTACCGTTGCCGTGGTGGACGTCGAAATCGATGATCCCGATCCGCTGCACGCCCCATCTCTTCTTGAGATATTTCGCGCCGATGGCAACATTGTTGAAATAACAGAATCCCATGGCCCGATCGACTTCGGCGTGATGCCCGGGGGGACGGACGGCGCAGAAGGCGTTATCGATATCGCCCGTCATCACCGCGTCGATCGCATTGAGGACCCCGCCCACGGCCAGGAAGGCGATGTCATAGGTATCGCGGCAGATCGAATTGTCCTGGTGGTCGATGTCCGGCATCCCCATGATGCAGGCTTCTTCGAGACGCATCATGTACCGGATGTTGTGTACCATTTCGATCCAGCGCTGGTCTGCGCGCCTGACCTCGATCGGGATGAGCTTCTGCAGCAGTCCCGAAGCGGCAAGACCCTCGACGATGACCCGGAGCCGTCCGGGAGATTCAGGGTGGGTAGAGAAGGTCACATGCTGAAGGAACCTTTCGTCGTATACGAAACCTGTCTTTTTCATATCACCCGCCATAGGCACTCATCACTAGCGTGATTTTGTTCTTCCTTACCGGTATCGTGCTGTCAGCATTCTCCCAGATTGACGACGACCCGCCCCTGCTGCCTGCCCTGCAGAATCAGGCCGATCTCAACTTCCAGGTCCGACAGGGAAACGACACGCCCCATGCCGCCGAGTTTCGCCGGTTTCCAAGCATGCGCGAGGTTCTGCCAGATCTCTTTCCTCTCGGCCATCGGAAAATCCTGGGAGTCGATGCCGACCAGCGTCACCCCCCGCAGGATAAACGGAAAAACCGTGAGCTGGAGGTCGGGCGAGGCGACGTTGCCGCAACAGGTGACGATCCCCCGATGGGCGGTGGATTTGATCGCCGTAGCGAGGATGTTGCCACCGACGGTATCGATCACGCCCGCCCAGCGGGTCTTCAGCAGGGGCCGGCCGCTCTCGTCATTGACATCGGCCCTGCTGACGACGGTTTTCGCCCCCAAGTCGAGCAGATAGGCCGTGTCCTTGCCGCTGGCGGCGCAGACCTCGTAGCCGAGCCGAGCGAGGATGGAGACCGCCATACTGCCGACACCGCCGCTGGCCCCGGTCACCAGAATCTCGCCCTGGTCCGGACTGATGCCGGCGCTCAAGGCGGAGACCGACATTGCCGCCGTCAGGCCGGCGGTGCCGAGGATCATACTCTCCTTCAGGTCCAGGCCGGCCGGCAGCGGCACGATCCACTCCGCCGGCACCCGGATGTACTGGCCGAAACCGCCGGAGGTATTCATCCCGAGGTCGTAGCTGGTGACCAGCACCTCGTCGCCGGGACGGAACCGCTCGCTCCGGCTCTCCTCGATGAGGCCGGCGGCGTCGATCCCCGGGGTGTGGGGGTAATTTCGCGTCACCCCTTTGTTGCCGCTGGCGGAGAGGGCATCCTTGTAATTGAGTGACGACCACAGCACCCGGATCAGGACCTCGCCGGGCGGCAGGTCGTCCACCGTCCTCTCCCGGATGGTCCGGGAATAGCTCCCGTCCGCCTGCTCCTCCACCACCATCGCCAGAAACGTCGTTGCCATCGTATCGACTCTCCTTCAGACTGCGATCTTCTCGCCCTGTCCCAGGTACCGTTGCTTTATCCCCGGCCCTGTCCGGCAACCAGCCCCCTGTCCTGTCCCACATCCGGTTCCGGCCATGAGGCAGTGATCTGGTAGGCCGTATCGATCTTGACTGCCCGGTGGAACGGATCATGGTACAGGGTAAACCAACTGCCCCTCGCCAGGTATGCAGTCAGGTACTCCTTTTTCCGCTCGATCACCTCCAGCGGAAAATTATCGTAGGCCATGACCCACAGGGGATTGATATGGGCATGGGTGGGACAGAGATCCCCGAGATGGAGGGCCGTTTCGCCCCGCGAGGTCATCTCGACCACCTGGTGCCCTCGGGTATGGCCGCCGGTATGTCGCACGACGATGCCGGGACGGATTTCCTCGTCCCCTTCGACGAGATGCAGCCGTCCCCGGTGGCGGAGGAGGTCGAAATTCTCTTCCAGGTAGGTGGCCTTGGCGCGATCACCGGGGTGGCTCAGGTCTTGCCACTCGGTCGATTGGAAGACATGCGTCGCCCTCGGAAACGTGAGTTCGCGAGCGCCGGCGGGGTTGATCATCTCGATGCCGCCGGCATGATCGAAATCGCCGTGAGTCAGGATGACGTAATCGACGTCCTCGCGGCTGATCCCGAGCTGTCCGAGCTGGGCCGGAATATCCCGGGAAGAGGACACCTGATAGATCCGCTGCTGTTTTTCCGTCAATTTGTTGCCGAGGCCGGTATCGATGACGATCAGGGCATCCGGGGTCCTGACCAGCAAGGGGTCGTTGCGCATCTGGATGCAGTTGCCGGAATCCACCGGATAGCGCTTCTGCCAGAGGACCTTCGGTACCGCCCCGAACATGGTGCCGCCATCCAGTTTGAAATCGCCGCCGGTCAGCCAGTATATCTCGATATCACCAACCCTGAGAGGATCCATGTTCTCCATCCGGCCTTCCTTGAGTATTAAAGCAAAACCGTGCTGACGCTCAGACCCTTCTGCGGCATCCCGCCGGCCTTTCCTCTTCTGTACAGTATTCTACTGGAAAATACTCAAAAGGGAACAATACTTCGATTTTTACTCTTGACAAACCCCACATGAATAAGGTCGAGTAACATCGTTCTTTATCTACCGTCAAGTGAAGAAAGAATAATGAAGCTTCCCATAAATGAAATATATCATTGTATTTGCTATAAATATCGGCATATTGGATTGCTGTTTCATCTCACTACGGCTCAATAAGCGGAACCATCCTCGATCTATCCATACACAGAATGGTCAGGTCATGATTATCCAGATACGTATTTTCGTCAAGACAGTAACAATGTTAAAGCAGCAAAGACCCGGTTCCACCCCTGTCAGCAACCCTATTTTTTCGTCCTGTTGAAAAGAGGAAGCCAGAGACATGAGCATCGACAAACGCAAATTCCTGCAGAATAAAAAAGATAAGATCGCCCTTGGCGGCGGCCAGGCCAGAATCGACAAGCAGCAGGCCCAGGGCAAGATGACGGCCCGGGCACGACTGCTGGCCCTTTTCGACCCGGGCACCTTCGTCGAACTCGACGCCTTCGTCAAGAACCGCTGCACCAGATTCGGGATGGATAAACTCGACTTTGAAGGCGAATCGGTCGTTACCGGTTACGGCCGGATCGACGGCCGGCTGGTCTATGCCTTCTCCCAGGACTTCACTATCACCGGCGGTGCGCTCGGCGAGATGCACGCCCGCAAGGTCGTCAAGGCGATGGACGCCGCGGTCAAGGTCGGGGCCCCGATTGTCGGCCTCAACGACTCGGGCGGCGCCCGCATCCAGGAGGCGGTCGACGCCCTCTCCGGCTACGGCGACATCTTCTACCGCAACGCCATCTATTCCGGGGTCATCCCCCAGATCTCGGCCATCATGGGGCCGTGCGCCGGGGGCGCGGTCTACTCGCCGGCCCTGACCGACTTCATCTTCATGGTCAACAAGACCTCCCAGATGTTCATCACCGGCCCGCAGGTCATCAAGACGGTCACCGGCGAAAACGTCACCGCCGAGGAGCTCGGCGGGGCCATGACCCATAACAGCATCAGCGGCAATGTCCATTTCATCGCCGACAGCGATAGCGACTGCCTCAACGGCATCCGCCGTCTGGTCGGCTATCTGCCCTCCAACAACATGGAGACCGCCCCCCCGGTGGAAACAGCGACAGACGCCAACCGCCAGGTCGACGAACTCGACGCCATCATCCCCGACAGCCCCAACAAGGCCTACGATATGTACGAGGTCATCGGCCATATCGTCGATGCCGGATCAATCTTCGAATACCAACCTTATTTCGCCAAAAACCTGATTACCTGTCTGGCCAGAATCAACGGCCAGTCGGTCGGCATCATCGCCAACCAGCCCCGGATCATGGCCGGCTGTCTCGACATGAACTCCGGCGACAAGGCCTCGCGGTTCATCCGGACCTGCGATGCCTTCAACATCCCGCTGCTCACCATCGTCGATGTCCCCGGCTTTCTGCCGGGGACGACTCAGGAGTACGGCGGCATCATCCGTCACGGGGCCAAGATCCTCTATGCCTACAGCGAGGCGACCGTCGCCAAGGTCACCCTGATCACCAGAAAGGCCTACGGCGGCGCCTACGTGGCGATGTGCTCGAAATCGCTCGGCGCCGACATGGTCTTCGCCTGGCCGACCGCCGAGGTGGCGGTCATGGGCTCGGACGGCGCCGTCAACATCATCTTCAAGAACGATATCGACAAGGCCGAAGACAAGGCGGCGATGCGTCAGAAGATCCTCGAGGAGTACTCCGCCGAATTCGCGACGCCCTACAAGGCGGCCGAACGCGGCTTCGTCGACGATGTCATCGAACCGCACGCCACCAGGCAGCGGATCATTGACGCCTTCATGATGCTTGCCGGCAAGAGGGAAAAAAGACCGGCCAAAAAGCACGGCAACATACCGTTATAGGGCGAGGAGAACGCGACCATGGGAATATCCGATCTGTTAGCCCAACTTGCCAATCCTGAAACCGTCAAGACCCTGTCCTTCGCCGACAAGATGCTGGCCAGCCTGGTCGTCACGTTCCTCGGGATGGGCATAACCTTCCTTGCCCTGATCATCCTTCAGGTCGTCATCGGCCTGCTGGCCAGATTCACCGCCCAACCCAAACGACAACCGGCACCGGAACCGGCCCCGGCCGCTCTGCCGGCGGCAATGCCGGCCGTGAGCACCAGTATTTCCGCCGACGACGATGACGAACTCGTAGCCGTCATCTCGGCGGCGCTCGCCATGTACCCGGCCCGCGCGACTGGCGACATCGTCATCCGCAACATCCGAAAGATCGGCTCAGCCCCGGCATGGGGCAAGGCTGGGATTGTAGACCAGATGAACAGCAGATTCTAACCATGGGAAAACACGAATGAAGAAATTCAGAGTACGCGTCAATGGCAAGGAGTATGAAGTCGAGATTGAGGAGCTAGCAGCATCCCCCTCCAACGAACCGGCCGTAGCGACACCGCCACGCCCCACTCCTCCGGCTCAACCGGCACCGACGGCGGCGAAGACTCCTCCCCGACCGGCGACCCCCGCCGCCCCGTCAGCAGTCGGGGCGGGGACGATCTCCGCCCCCATGCCGGGAACCATCCTCGAGGTCAAGGTCCAGGCCGGAGACCGGGTCGCCAAGGGACAGATCCTGATGATCCTCGAGGCGATGAAGATGGAAAACGAGATCCTGGCCCCGCACGACTGCACCATCGCCGAGGTCCGTGCCGTCAAGGGCGCTTCGGTGAACGCCGGCGATCCCCTGGTCGTCCTCGCCTAACCAAAGGAGAACAACATGCTCGCGGCATTGGCGGAATTCATCCACAGCATGGGGATATTCAACCTCACTTTCGGTCATGTCCTGATGATCGGCATCGCCTGTCTGCTGATCTATCTGGCGATCGTCAAGGGTTTCGAACCCCTGCTGCTCATTCCCATCGCCTTCGGTGTCCTGCTCACCAACCTGCCCCTGGCGGACATGATGGCCGAGCCGATCATCGAGATCAAGGACAAGGTCATCCATACCGTCCAGCCCGGCGGTCTGATGTACTACCTGTTCCAGGGCGATCATCTGGGCATCTTTCCGCCCCTGATCTTTCTCGGGGTCGGGGCGATGACCGATTTCGGGCCGTTGATCGCCAACCCCAAGTCCCTGCTGCTCGGCGCCGCCGCCCAGCTCGGCATCTTCATCACCTTCATCGCCGCAATCGGCTCAGGCCTGTTCACCGCCCAGGAGGCCGCCTCCATCGGCATCATCGGCGGAGCCGACGGGCCGACCGCGATCTTCCTCTCCTCCCGGCTGGCGCCGCATCTCCTCGGCTCGATCGCCATCGCCGCCTATTCCTATATGGCGATGGTCCCGATCATCCAGCCGCCGATCATGCGGCTGCTGACCACGAAGGCGGAACGGGCGATCAAGATGACGCAGCTGCGCGAGGTCAGCAAGAAGGAGAGGATCCTCTTTCCGATCGTCGTCACCATCGTCGTCGCCCTGATCGTCCCGCCGGCCACCTCGCTCATCGGCATGCTGATGGTCGGCAACCTCTTCCGCGAGTGCGGCGTCGCCGGTCGCCTCGAGGATACCGCCAAAAATGCCCTGATCAACACCATCACGATCTTCCTCGGGATGTCGGTCGGCGCGACGGCCACCGCCGAAAATTTTCTCCGGGTCGAGACGCTGGCCATCCTCTTTCTCGGCGTGACCGCCTTCGCCATCGGTACGGCCGGTGGCGTGCTGCTTGCCAAGTTGATGAACAAGGTCATGGGCGGGGGCATCAACCCGCTCATCGGCTCGGCCGGAGTCTCGGCGGTGCCGATGGCCGCCCGGGTATCCCAGGTGATGGGACAGAAGGAAGATCCTTCCAACTTCCTGCTCATGCACGCGATGGGGCCCAATGTCGCCGGCGTCATCGGTTCCGCCGTCGCCGCCGGAATCATGTTATCCCTGTTCAGATAAAGAACCCTGGATGCATGCCTCCCGAGCCGGCCGACAGCGCCAGTCGCCACCTGCATGCCTGACAGCCGGCCCTGTTTGCTCTTGACAATTCTTCAAGAGTAGCATACAAGAGCAATAGTAACATTGTTCTTTTCAGTCCGTTTTCGGCAAGCCCCTGACTGAAACGATGCCGGGGCACCGCAGCACAGAAAGTAAATTTTAATTTTTTTAAATTATATCAACATGATTTTTCATGTGGAAACAAATATTGCAAGAACTGAACAATCGCCGACAGTAATCCGTTGCGACCTCATTCCTCAGCAGAGAGCGGCAGTGCAGTAACAATGTTAAACGAACTGAATCCCGATATCCAGAAACGCCTTGAAATGGCGGTTCTCGAGGTTTTCTCCAACTCCGACTTCCACAAGGCGAGCATAAGGGATATAGCCAGCCGCGCCGGTGTCAGCTTCACTACGATCTACAAACACTACGGCAGCAAGGAACGCCTGGTCTTCGCTTTCGTCGATGTCTGGATGGGAAAGCTGACCGATCGCATCGTCGATCACCTCCAGGGCATCGAGGATCTGAAGGAGAAACTGCGCAAAGTCTTCTGGCTGCAGCTCGACTACTACGAACGGCACCAGGGGCTGGGCAAGATTGTCTTCATGACCCTGCCGATGAAAACATGGATGGCCGACGAGACCTTCAACCAGCAGCGGATGATGAACCTGATGATAGGCGTCCTGCGCCAGGGCCAGAAGGAGGGTGTGCTGAACCCTGACGTGCGGGCCGGCACCCTTCTCGATTTCTTGATGGGATTCGTTCAGCGCAGTTTCTTCATGTGGATTCTGCGCGGACAGCAGGGAAGCCTGTCCGAACAGGCCAACGCCATGTTCGAGATGGTGTGGCGCGGCATGGCCAATCCCCGTCCCTCTGCCAATCAAACCAGAAATCCCGAGTAACTGAGCTTCGAACCTGCATGGCCGCAAGGCTCAGCCCCTTATCCTTCCCAATGGAGACGCAAATGAAGATTCTGAAAATCGATCATCTCGGTATCGCAGTCAACAACATGAATGAGGGCAAATCGTTCTGGTCCGACATCCTCGGTCTCACTTTCGAAGGCGCAGAAACCGTTGCCGAGCAGAAGGTGACCACCGCATTTTTCCCGGTAGGGGAAAGCGAGGTCGAACTCCTCGAATCCACTTCCCCTGACGGGCCGGTGGCAAAATTCATCGAGAAGAAGGGCACCGGGTTCCAGCATGTTGCCTTCCGGGTCGAAAACATCGAGGAGGCGCTGGCCGAACTGAAGGCCAAGGGAGTCCAGTTGATCGACCAGGCACCGAGGAAAGGCGCCGGCGGCGCCAAGATAGCCTTCCTTCATCCCAAGGCGACCGGGGGGGTTCTGGTCGAACTGTGTGAACGATCCTGATCTATTGAATCAACCTAAGAGAACAACCGCATCATAGCAGGAGGACAGAGAATGGCATCGCATCCGGAAAAAACGAGATGGGAAGAGCTCGCCAGCAAGCAGATGAAGGGCAAGAGCCCGGATTCACTGGATTGGCTGACCCCGGAAGGGATCAAGGTCAAGGCCCTCTATACGGCGGAGGACCTCGACGGCATCGAATCGGTCAACACCCTGCCCGGGTTGCCCCCTTATGTCCGCGGGCCGATGGCGACCATGTACGCCGGCCGCCCCTGGACCATCCGTCAGTACGCCGGCTTTTCCACCGCCAAGGAATCCAACGCCTTCTATCGGAAGGCCCTCGCCGCCGGCCAGAAGGGTCTGTCGGTGGCCTTCGATCTCGCCACCCACCGCGGCTACGACTCCGATCACCCCCGGGTCGCCGGTGACATCGGCAAGGCCGGGGTGGCCATCGATTCGGTCGAGGACATGAAGATCCTGTTCGACGGCATCCCGCTCGACCAGATGTCGGTATCGATGACGATGAACGGGGCGGTCATTCCGATCCTGGCCGGCTACATCGTCGCCGCCGAGGAACAGGGCGTACCCCATGAAAAGTTGACGGGCACCATCCAGAACGACATCCTCAAGGAATACCTGACCCGCAATACCTACATCTATCCGCCGGGCCCGTCGATGCGGATCATCTCCGACATCATGGCCTTCTGCTCGAAGGAGATGCCGAAATACAACACGATCAGCATCAGCGGCTACCACATGATGGAGGCCGGCGCCAACAGTGTGCTGCAGACCGCATTTACCCTGGCCGATGGGGTGGAGTACGTCAAGGCCGCCCTGAGAAGCGGACTCGACGTCGACACCTTCGCCCCGCGGTTGTCGTTCTTCTTCGGCATCGGTATGAACTTCTTCATGGACATCGCCATGCTGCGGGCGGCCAGGTTCCTTTGGCATCGCCTGATGGGCCAGTTCAAGCCGAAAAACCCGCAGTCGTCGATGCTCCGCACCCACTGCCAGACCTCGGGCTGGAGCCTGACCGAGCAGGATCCGTACAACAATGTCATCAGAACGACGCTCGAAGCGCTGTCGGCCGTGCTCGGCGGCACCCAGTCGCTGCATACCAACTCCTTCGACGAGGCCATCGGTCTGCCGACCGACTTCTCGGCCCGCATCGCCCGCAACACCCAGATCGTCATCCAGGAGGAGAGCCAGATCTGCCACGTCATCGATCCGCTCGGCGGCTCCTACTACCTCGAGTCGCTGACCCACAGCATCATCAACGAGGCCCAGAAGATCATCGACGAGATCGAGGAACTTGGCGGCATGGCCAAGGCCATCGAATCGGGGATGCCGAAGATGCGGATCGAGGAGTCGGCCGCCCGCAAGCAGGCCAGGATCGACCAGGGTCTCGATGTCATCGTCGGGGTCAACAAGTACAAGCTGCCGGATGAAAAGATCGATTTCGAGGTCCGGGAGGTTCCGGCGACGGTCCGCGACGAACAGGTCGAGAGGCTCAAACAGATCAGGGCCAGCCGCGACACGGCCGCAGTTGAAAAGGCCCTGGCCGATCTTACCAGCGCGGCCGAGGGTGACCGCAACCTCCTGGAGGCCGCATTATCGGCAGTGCGGGCCCGGGCCACCGTCGGTGAAATCTCCGACGCCATGGAAAAGGTCTTCGGTCGCTTCGTCGCTACCACCCGCTGCATCTCCGGCGCCTATGCCTCGGAATACGCCAGCGATGCTGCCATCATCGCCTCGCTGCGCGCCAGGACGGCGAAATTTCAGGAAACACAGGGACGTCGTCCACGGCTGCTGGTCACCAAGATGGGGCAGGACGGCCATGACCGCGGCTTCAAGGTCATTGCCAGCGCCTATGCCGATCTCGGTTTCGACGTCGACATCAGCCCGATGTTCCAGACCCCGGAAGAGGCGGCCAAGATGGCCATCGAAAACGACGTCCATGTTGTCGGCGCTTCGAGCCTCGCCGCCGGCCACAAGACCCTCGTCCCTGCCCTGATCGCAGAGTTGAAAAAACAGGGCGGCGACGATATTCTCGTCGTTGCCGGAGGCGTCATCCCTCCTGGTGATTATGCCTTTTTGTTCGACGCCGGCGTCAAGGCGGTCTTCGGCCCCGGCACTCCGATCACCGTTTCCGCCGACAAGACCCTCAGCCTCCTTGAAGAAAAATACCTGCGCTGAGATTCACCGCAGTCACCTCGCATCGCATCCTGCGGCCCGACGATTGACCTTCACAAGGCCGGGCCGCAGGGCGATATACGCTGGTCCTTTCGCGGCCGGATAACGACTGCCATTCGCCAACCCCTCAGAGATATCGCAGTGAAGGAAGCCCAGTACTATATCGATGGAGTCCTCAACCAGAATCGACTGGTTCTGGCGCGTACGATTACCCTGATCGAGAGCAGCCTGCCGGCACACCAGGAAATGGCCAGGGTCGTCATCGACCGGCTCCTGCCCTATACCGGCAAATCCAACCGGATCGGCATCACCGGGGTGCCCGGGGCCGGCAAGAGCACCTTCATCGAGGGCTTCGGCACCATGTTGACCGAACGCGGCCACCGGGTGGCGGTGCTGGCCATCGATCCCAGCAGCAGCCGGAGCGGCGGCAGCATCCTGGGCGACAAGACCAGGATGGAAAAACTGGCGGTGAACGACAGGGCCTTCATTCGGCCGACCCCTTCACAGGGCACCCTCGGCGGGGTCGCCCGCAAGACCCGCGAGTCCATGCTGGTCTGCGAGGCTGCGGGTTACGATGTGATCATCGTCGAGACCGTCGGGGTGGGGCAGTCGGAGACGACGGTCGCCTCGATGGTGGATTTTTTCCTGATTCTGATGATCGCCGGGGCCGGTGATGAACTGCAGGGTATAAAGAAGGGAGTGCTCGAGGTTGCCGACGCCATCGTCATCAACAAGGCAGACGGGGACAACATCCTCCGAGCGCAGATGGCCCAGAAGGACTATCAGACCGCCCTGCACCTGCTGATGCGCTTCGACCCGGTCTGGTCACCGCCGGTGCTGACCTGCAGTTCTCTGGAAATGACAGGTTTGGAAGGAATCTGGCAAACCATTGCCGACCACCGGGCCGCCCATACCGCCGCCGACCTGCTGGAAGCCAAGAGAAGAGAGCAGTCGCTCGACTGGATGGACTTTCTCCTCGATGAAGGTCTGCGGCAGTGGTTCTATGGCAATCCGGCGATACGTTCACAGTTGCCCGGCATTCGCACAGATGTGGCGGCCGGAAAACTGTCGCCGACAGCCGCCGCCGACCGATTGCTCGACTATCTGCGGAAAATCAATGGCACCGGGACGAAGGCATGAACCGTCCCGCACCCGGTGTGCAGGTTATTTCGGTTGGTACCACCCTGAATACTTGACGTAATTGTCGGCAATTCTCTCGATCTCGCCCGAAATCAGTTTCTCGCTGATGTCCTTGACCTTCCGTGCCGGCACCCCGGCATAGATACTCCCCGCAGCCACTCTCGTCCCCTGGGTGACGACCGCCCCGGCGGCGATGATGGTGTGGCTCTCCACCACGCAGTCATCCATGACGATCGCTCCCATGCCGATCAGGACATTGTCATGGACGGTGCAGCCATGGACGATGGCATTATGGCCGATCGACACCCTGTTGCCGATAGTGGTGGGGAATTTCTGATAGGTACAGTGAATGACGGCACCGTCCTGGACATTGACCCGGTTACCCATCCGGATGTAATGCACATCACCACGGATGACGGCGTTATACCAGATACTGCATTCATCCCCCATCACCACGTCACCGACAATGACCGCGGTCTCGGCGAAATAGCAGCCGGTGCCATATTGCGGAGTCTTTCCGTTCAATTCCCGGATTATCATATCATCCCCTCTTCAGTGGTTACGTGGAGCCGACTTCCATGGAGGATAGACGGCTCCACGGTTATCACCTAACCGATGACGCAGAGCGAAGCCCCCTTGGCAACGGTATCACCGCTCTTGAATGGAATCGATTTGACGACGCCATCACATTGGGCGTTCAGGGCGTTTTCCATCTTCATCGCCTCAAGCACGACTATGGTTTCCCCCTTACTCACTTTTTCTCCGATCCCCTTGAGATACCTGACGATCATCCCTGGCATCGGCGCCAGCAGGTGGGTACCGGCGGCGGCGCCGGACGGCTGGCCCGGGGACGAGACCGCTGCGGCCGGGGCGGGTGCCGGCGCGGGAGCAGCAACCGGTACCGGAGTCGGCGCCGCGGCCTGAGCCGGCGGCACTGCCACCACCGATCCGCCGACCGGGTCGACCTCGACGTTGAAATATTCACCGTCGATAAAGACATTAAAGGTCCGCAGGTTCGCTGTCTTGACCGGGCTGTCGGCCTTTTTCTCGACGAGTTCCCCGGCCAGGGCCTTCTTCACCAACGCATCCCGCTTTTTCACATCTTCGAGGGTGATCGGCCTGACGCTGGCCGGCGGCTCGCTGCGGCCGTACTTCCATTCAAGGAATTTGCGTCCGGTGACCGGGAATTGAGCATAGAGGATGACATCATCGATATCGGCCGCCAGTTCGCCGACCTCGGCCCTGGCCTTTTCCAACTCCGGCTCCAGGACCTCGGCCGGACGGCAGGTAATCGGCTCTTCACCCCGCGGGTACCCCTTCAGGGCCTTCTTCTGCAGTTCGGGGTCGATCGGGACCGCTGTCTTGCCGTACAGGCCGTAGCACAGATCCTTGACCTGGCCGGTGATCATCTTATACCGCTCATCCGGGGTGTCGTGCAGGACATTGTTGACCGTCTGTACGCCGACGATCTGGCTGGTCGGGGTGACCAGTGGGATCTGGCCCAGGTCTTTACGCACGCGCGGCAGTTCCCGATAGACCTCGTCGATCTTGTCCAGGGCATCCATTTCCCGCAGCTGGTTGACCAGGTTCGACAGCATGCCGCCCGGGGTCTGGTGCAGCAGGACGTTGATGTCGATGATGGAGACCTTCGAGTCATCGAGCAGGTGCTTGTATTTCGGCATCACCTGCTTCTCGAGGATCTCGTTGATCGCCGCGAGTTTCTTGATGTCGAAGCCGGTGTCGCGACTGGTGCCGAGCAGGGCCATGACCAGCGGTTCGACCGCGGCATGGGAGGTCCGATAGGCATAGGGCGTCATGCAGGTGTCGATGATGTCGACGCCGGCCTCGATGGCCTTGAGATGGGTCATCGGCGACATGCCGGAGGTGAAATGGCTGTGGAGATGGATCGGCGCCTTGACCGCCTCCTTCAGGGCCTTGATCAACGGATAGGCGTCATAGGGGGCCATCAGCCCGGCCATGTCCTTGACGCAGATCGAATCGGCCCCCATCTCCTCCAGGGCCTTGGCCTTGTTGACATAGTAATCGAGATTGTAGACATCACCGCCGAGACGCGGTTCGGTCAGGGTATAGCAGATGCAGCCCTGAAAATGCTTGCCGCTCTTCTTGATCTGTTTGACCACCGTCTCGAAGTTACGGTAATCGTTGAGGGCATCGAAGGTCCTGAAGATGTCCATGCCGTTTTCCGCCGCCCGCTCGACGAAGGCCAGGGCCAGGTCATCGGCATAATTACGGTAGCCTACGAGATTCTGAGCTCGCAGCAGCATCGAGAAGGGGGTCTTCTTTATATACCGCTTCAGCGTCCGCAATCTCTCCCACGGATCCTCGTTGAGGAAGCGGTGCATGGTATCGAAGGTGGCGCCGCCCCACGTCTCGATCGCCCAGAAGCCGACCTCGTCCATCAGCTCGGCGACCGGGATCATATCCTCCGTCCGGCCGCGGGTGGCAAACAGGGACTGATGGCCATCCCGCAGGGAGAGATCCATGATCCTGACAGGGTTCTTGGCCCTGGGACGATCGCTCTCATATCTCAACGCAGTCATCTGTACATTATCGCTCATCGCGCATCTCCCTTTCGCATCATAGTGCATTCGTCATGCAGACTAGCCGATCCGCCCAAAGGCCCGCATCTGGATCAGTCTGCGCATGGTCATCATATCCATCCTGCCGCTCATCGCCCAGCCACTCTCAACCGACTGTGCCGGCCGGAGCACCGGAACAGAAGACTGCGTGGCCGCCAGGGCCTCCTCCTGCTGCAGGTACGCATTTACGGCCGCCAGGGCCGCTGCCATCTTCTTCTGCCTTTTTTCCATGTCGAGTCCTCTATCCTCGGTCCGGTATCACCAGCCAGTCCGGACTCCCGCACCATCGTTTCTTTTCGGCATCACGGACGGCGGACCTACAGTTTCCGTCCTCACCTTCACTTATTCGTAGATGGCATATTCAGTCTCGGTACCCAGCAGGGCATCGATCTCGGCCTGGACAACCCGCCGTCGATCGTTGTTAACCCAGTTATTCCAATCCTCTATAGATCGCCAGGTACTGATCACCATCCATTCGTCGTTTCGATCGATTCTTCTGAGGGTCTCACCGGAGATATAACCCGGCTGGTTCAGAGTCAGCCCCCGAAGTTTCTGGAGCAGCAACGACAGTTCGATATTCTCTTTACCAGTTACCTTGCGCTTGATGAAGATCTTGACCGCCATGAATCTTCTCCCATGAAAATAGTATTGGTCGACTCCCGGATTGCCTTCTTCCCGGGCTATAATGGAATATTACCGTGTTTCTTCATCGGGTTGCTGTCCCGCTTGTTCTGCAGGAGACCAAGGGCCCTGATGATGCGCGAACGCGTCACCGAGGGCTCGATAATGTCATCGATATAGCCGCGCTGGGCCGCCACATAGGGATTGGCAACCGTATCCCGATATTCCTTTTCCTTGTCTGCCAGGAATTCGGCGGCATTTTCGGCTTTTCTCGCCTGTCTGCCGTAGAGCACCTCGACCGCCCCGCGTGCCCCCATGACCGCAATCTCGGCCGAGGGCCAGGCATAGTTGATATCGCCGCGGAGATGCTTCGAAGACATCACGCAGTAGGCCCCGCCATAGGCCTTGCGGGTAATGACGGTGATCTTCGGAACCGTCGCTTCGGCATAGGCGTAGAGGATCTTGGCGCCGTTGCGGATGACCCCGCCATATTCCTGAGCCGTTCCCGGCAGAAAACCAGGGACATCGACAAAGGTGACGATCGGAATGTTGAAGCAGTCGCAGAAGCGGACAAATCTGGCGCCTTTTACCGAAGAGTCGATATCCAGGACCCCGGAGAGATGGGCCGGCTGGTTGGCCACAATACCGACGCTGATGCCGTTATAGCGGGCAAATCCGACAAGCAGATTCGGGGCGAACAGTTCCTTGACCTCGAAAAATTCTCCGCCGTCGACGGTATGAAGAATGATCTCCTTCATATTGTAGGCGGCGTTGGGATTCTCCGGGATGATCGTATTGAGGTGCTCGGCGACACGTCCCGGCGGATCGTCGCAGGGCTGGACAGGTGTCGTCTCGAGGTTGTTCTGGGGCAGATAGGAAACCATCTTTTTGATATAGTTGATGGCATCGACACCCGAGGTGGCGGCGTAATCGGAGACACCGCTGCGCGAAGAGTGCATCGCCGCCCCGCCGAGTTCTTCAACGGTGACATCCTCATGGGTCACCGATTTGACAACCTTGGGGCCGGTCAGGAACATGTAGGAATTATTCTGCACCATGACTACGAAATCGGTCAAGGCCGGCGAATAGACTGCTCCACCGGCACAAGGACCGAAGATTGCCGAGATCTGCGGCACCACCCCCGAGGCCATGACATTGCGCAGGAAAATCTCGGTATACCCGGCCAGACTCTCGATGCCCTCCTGGATCCGGGCGCCGCCGGAGTCGTTGAGGCCGATGACCGGTGCGCCGTTTTTCATCGCAAGGTCCATGATCTTGCAGATCTTTTCAGCGAAGGTTTCGGACAGGGAGCCACCGAGAACGGTGAAATCCTGGGCAAAGACATAGACGATCCGCCCATCGATAGTACCGTGGCCGGTGACCACACCGTCACCGGGAAAAACCGTCTCGTCCATGCCGAAATCACGGCAGCGGTGCGTCTTGAACATATCGAATTCTTCAAACGTACCAGGATCGAGCAGCAGTTCGATCCGCTCCCTGGCGGTCATCTTCCCCTGGCTGTGCAATTTGTCGATCTTGTCCTGACCTCCGCCCAGGCGAGCCTGCTCCCTGAGTCGGACAAGGTGATCCAGCCGATTCTGCGTATTCATATCCTCTCCTTGGCCTAAACGATCGGAATGCTGTCTGTCATCGGATGCAGGCCGGCAAAGCAACCGGAAGGCACGCCAGGGCCTGCATCATTGCCTCATAGATGGTCGATCCGTGATCAGGAAAACGCCTCTTTGCAGAGACGGCCGAGGCTGCCGAGATCCTTGCAAACATAGAGGCCACTCTCTTCCATCGCAGTGATTTTGGCCGCGGCGGTACCCTGGCCGCCGCTGACGATGGCCCCGGCATGGCCCATCCGCCTGCCCGGCGGGGCTGTGAGTCCGGCGATGAAGCCGACCACCGGTTTCTTCATGTTCTGCTTGATCCAGGCCGAAGCCTTCTCCTCGGCATTACCGCCAATCTCGCCGACCATGACCACCGCCTCCGTTGCCGGATCGGCGTTGAAGCGCTCGAGACAATCGATGAATCCCGTGCCGTTCACCGGGTCACCACCGATGCCGATGCAGGTGGTCTGACCGAGGCCGACCTGAGTAAGCTGGTGAACGACTTCATAGGTAAGGGTTCCCGACCGGGAAACGACCCCCACCGGCCCTCCAGGTTTGTGGATCGCCCCAGGCATGATGCCGATCTTGCACTCGCCCGGTGTGATGATACCGGGACAGTTCGGTCCGATCAACCGCGATGTGGTCTGGCCGAGATAATTTTTGACCCGCAGCATGTCCAGAACGGGGATTCCTTCGGTGATGCAGACAATCAGTTCGATGCCGGCATCAGCCGCCTCGAGGATGGCTTCGGCGGCAAACGGCGGAGGCACCAGGATCATCGAAGCGTTGGCGCCGGTCTGCTGCCGTGCCGCTCTGACCGTATCGAAGACCGGGACTGAATCCATGAACTGGCCGCCCTTGCCGGGAGTCACGCCGGCGACAACCCTGGTCCCGTATTCGATGCACTGCCGGGCGTGAAACTGCCCTTCCTTGCCGGTGATACCCTGCACAAGAACACGGGTCTCTGAATTAACGAGGATACTCATCTCATGCCTCTAGTGGTAATGGAGCTCCCGCTCCCTTGAATGCAGACAATTCCGGAAACTGTACCGGGACCGGGACGCTGAACGCTGTTTTCACGGCCTCGAACATGGTAATTTGTTGGGTGGAGATCCCGTCAGGCAACTATCTCCGCCACCTTCCTGGCGGCATCGGCCAGATCGGTCGCATTGATCAGCTTCATTCCCGATTCGGCCAGGATGCGACGTCCTTCACCGACATTGGTCCCTTCCATGCGGACGACCACCGGGACGCTGAGGTTGACATGCTGCGCCGCCTGGACCACGCCCTGGGCGAGCACGTCACAACGGAGGATGCCACCGAAGATGTTGATCAGGATGCCCTTCACATTGGGATCGCCGAGGATGATGCGGAACCCGTTCTCCACCATCTCGGCGTTGGCTCCACCGCCGACATCGAGGAAGTTGGCGGGAGAGGCGCCGGCCTGCTTGATGATGTCCATCGTCGCCATCGCCAGGCCTGCACCGTTGACCATATTGCCGACGTTGCCGTCGAGCTTGATGTAGTTCAGATTGAACTTCGCCGCCTCGGCCTCGGCCGGGTCGTCCTCGAAGGGGTCGTGCATGGCGACGACATCGGGGTGGCGAAACAGGGAGTTCGAGTCGATATCCATCTTCGCATCGAGGGCCAGGATCGCATTGTCCTCGGTGATGATCAACGGATTGATCTCGACCAGCGAACAATCGTAATCGACAAACAGCCGGTACAGATTTTTCAGCACGGCCGAGGCGGTCTTCATCAGCGCCGGTTCGAGCTCGAGACCGAAGCAGACCTGGCGGAGATGAAAGCCCTGGATGCCGACGAGAGGGTTGACGGACACCTTGATGATCCTCTCCGGTGTCTTTTCGGCCACCTCCTCGATATCCATCCCGCCATCCTGACTGGCGATGATGGTGATGCTCGCGGTCTCACGGTTCGGGATGATCGAGAGGTAGAGTTCTTTTTTGATCCGGACGCCCTTCTCCACCAATACCTTCCTGACCAATCGCCCTTCCGGCCCGGTCTGTTTGGTGACCAGCTGCATGCCGATAATGGCTCCGGCGGCTGTCTCGGCCTCCTCCGCCGATTTGGCAACCTTGACGCCGCCGCCTTTACCGCGGCCGCCGGCATGGATCTGGGCCTTGATCGCGACCGGGAATCCCATGGTCCCGGCAAGCTGCACCACCTCTGCGACAGTCTCACAGACACTTCCCTCAGGGACAGGCACACTGTACTTCCGGAATAACTCTTTCGCCTGGTATTCGTGAATCTTCATAAGAATTCCTCAAACGGGCGGAAGACCTCCGCCCGGATTGTTTTCCTGAGAAGAACGACCGGGCCGGCACCCCGTCGAGGCACGGCCCGGTCGATCCCTTTCTCAGCGTTTGGGGTATCCCATCTTTGCGAGGGTTGCCGTAATTTCATCCAGGATCACCGGGTCATCAATGGTCGATGGCATGTTGTAATCCTTGCCCCCGGCGATGGCCCGCATGGTCCCGCGCAGGATCTTGCCGGATCGGGTCTTCGGCAGTCTCGCGACCTGGGTGGCGTCGCGGAAACAGGCGATCGGCCCGATGGCATCGCGGACCATTTTGACCAGTTCCTGCTTGATCTCCTCGCTGGGCCGGGAGACACCGGCCTTGACGACAAAAAGCCCGAGCGGCAATTGTCCCTTCAGATCGTCATGGGTGCCGAAGACGGCACACTCGGCGACATCGGGATGGTTGGAGATGATCTCCTCCATCGCCCCGGTGGAGAGCCGGTGGCCGGCGACGTTGATGACGTCGTCCATGCGGCCCATGACATAGACATAGCCGTCCTGGTCGATATAGCCGCCGTCGCTGGTATCATAATAGCCGGGAAACTTGGTCATGTAGGACTTGACGAACCGGTCGTCATTACGCCAGAGGGTGACGAGGTTGCCGGGGGGCAGCGGCAGCTTGATGACGATATTGCCCTCCTGGCCGGCCGGGAGTTCGATCCCTTCTTCATTGACGATGTGGACATCGTAACCGGGCAGGGCCTTGGTCGGCGACCCTTCCTTGACCGGCAACTCCTCGATACCGCGGCAGTTACCGACGATCGCCCAGCCGGTCTCGGTCTGCCACCAGTGATCGATGACGGGGACCCCGATCAGTTTTTCGGCCCAATGCAGGGTGTCGGGATCGAGACGTTCGCCGGCGAGGTAGAGGCACTCGAAACAGGAGGTATCGTATTTTTTGAAATACTCGCCGTTCGGATCTTCCTTCTTGATCGCCCGGAAGGCGGTCGGGGCGGTGAACAGGCTCTTCACCTTATGCTGGGAGATGACCCGCCAGAAGGCCCCGGCATCGGGAGTGCCGATCGGTTTACCCTCATAGAGGATGGTAGTGGAGCCCTGGATCAGCGGGGCATAGACGATATACGAGTGGCCGACGACCCAACCGACATCCGAGGCAGACCACCAGACTTCACCGGGGTTGATGTTGTAGAGGTTTTTCATCGTCCACAGCAGGGCCACGGCATGACCGCCATTGTCCCGCAGCACGCCCTTCGGCATCCCGGTCGTACCGGAGGTATAGAGAATGTAAAGCGGGTCGGTGGCATCCAGCTCGACGCAGCCGACCGGCTTGCTGGCCGCCACCAGCTCGTTCCAATCGAAATCCCGACCCTCTTTCATCTCCGATTTGATGATATCGCGCTGATAGAGGATGACCTTCTTTACCTCATGCACGGACTGTTCGATGGCGCTGTCGACCAGAGGCTTATAGGCAAGGACCTTTTTGCCCTCGATCGCCCCCGAGGCGGTAATGATGAGTTTGGGTTGAGCATGATCGATACGAATGGCAAGCTCGTGGGCGGCAAAACCGCCGAAGACGACGGAATGAATGGCTCCCAGCCTGGCGCAGGCAAGCATCGCCACAGCCGCCTCCGGGATCATCGGCATATAGATAACAACAGTATCACCTTTAGTGACCCCTTGACTCTGCAAGGCTCCGGCAAAGAGAGCGACCCGCTCCTGCAGTTCCTTATAGGTTATTTTGGCGATGGTATTGGTCACGGGGCTGTCGTAGATAATGGCGGTCTGATTGGCCCGGCCATTTTCCACGTGACGATCGACAGCATTGTAGCAGGTATTCATCTTCCCCCCGACAAACCAGCGATAGAACGGCGGGTTGGAGGAATCGATCACCTTGTCGTACTGTTTATACCAGGTTATACCTTTTGCAGCTTCGGCCCAAAACGCCTCACGGTTTTGCACACTACTCTGGAACACAGAATCAAAATTACTCATAAGCACTCCTCATCTGGTCTGAATGTTAGCTGTCTGTCCTGCTGCCTTTCCCATGTATACAGTAAAGAAATTCAATCTTCAAGGGTTTAATCAAACATTGTTACCAAGCTTTCCCATCAGCAAAAAAGATAATGTGACTATTTTCTTAACATTCAATGTGTTACACTAAATAGACCTTAATGCCAATGAATCAAGATGTTCACGCAAAAAAAGAACAATATGTCGGCCTGATAAATGCAACAATCTGTTTTCATGTGGAATATTAAAATACCATTCAACCCCTGTCGATCGCCGCGTAACATTGTTACCATTTGCATTCTATTAAACAAATTTCGAAGACGGTTATATCATGGTTGCATTCTTCAACGATGCACCATCCACCCGTCGACAAAAGAATCTTTGATACCTGTATCATATCGTATTATTTATTTTTTTCATGATCAGCCGCTATGATCGCCGATAATGTACCGATCATGTCACCCATCGCCACCAGACAAGATCAACCCAGTGATTCCAGCAATATCATGGCAGGAAGAATATTGTTCTTTACGTAAAGCAGCACGGCATAACAAAAAAGGCCGTATTCCGAGGACGAAAAAAGGGGAAATCCCGGCGGGACCAGAGAGATGAGGCAATTGTCTGTTAGTCGGGATAGTCGGGAAGGCCCGCAGGTCTCCCCAATCAATCATGCCATCGGCATTTCGACAGGGGGGCGGCAAGGTGCAACCCTCCCTCTCTCCGGGGAAACTTGAGATAGGGGATGATCACCTCGTTTTTGGAGCCGCCGGTACCGTCGTAGGTCACCGACACCACCGGCACACCGGTCAACCGCTCGATATCCTCGCGCATTGCCTGGGTGATCAGCGAGGCGCAGCACAGGGCCGGACTGGCCTGGACGAAGAGAACAATATCGGGATAGTGCTTCTTGAGGTAGTGGATTTTCAAGATATTATCCATCGATTCCCCGGTATTTTCGACGGAGATCCGGTAAGCCGCCAGAATCTTCTCCGGATTGTCGGTATACTCGAATTCCCCCTCGCCCAGGATCCGATTGAATATCCGGAAGTAGGCCTTCTCCATCTGGGTCATCGTCGCCAGCAGGGTCCGATAGGACAGGACATCGAGGTACTTTCCCTCATTGAACCACTTGCGGAAGTAGGAACCGGCGATCATCTTGGCATAATTGCTGTAAGGTGTCGTGATCACCTCGCCGCCGTTATTCTCGATGAAACGCACCAGGTCCTGGTTCATCACGCGGTTGTCACGAACATAGAGATCCCCGAAAATAGCGACCTTGGGGCGCTTCTTCGGTCTGGTCTCGATCCACTCGAAATGTGAGATGATCTCTGCCAGGGCATCCTCCTTATCCCGTTTGCCCTCGAAGGCGTCGACGAGGATCGCGATACTCTTGTTGAGGATCCGGTCGGTCTGTCCCCGTTCGATCTCGTAGGGACGGATCCGGCAGGCCACGCGGCGCAGCATGCCGCCGAACATGTAGGCGAAGTAGGCATTCATCGTCGCCTTCAAGGAGATATCGGAAAACGACAGCTGCCCGCAGAAGACCGCCGCCCTCTCCATCCCCTGCCCCTGATCCCGCAGGATCTGGCGGATGTGATGGGGATACAGCCGGATATTGCAGGCCAGGGTCGATCGGTTGAGCCAGAGGACGGTATCTGCCGGGTCGAGCCCATTGACCCCAATGCAGTCCATATAGCCCTGGGCGATGGCGTTGAGCGGAATACACTGCCCGGTATTGTGCATGAGGCTCTGACGGATCGATCGCTCGCTCTCCTCCATCAGGATGGCATTGTAGCCCTCGCGCCGCAGGGTGGCCACCAGCAGACTGCAGGTCAGCCGGTCCCAGTTGGGGAAGACCACGTTCTTCCTCGTCAGGCTGGTCTCCAGACTGGGATTGACCACGGCATAATCGACCGGCAGCGTCGCCCGCCCTGTCTGGCATTGGTGATGGTTGCGGAAGGCCCGGATCGCCGCCTCGATCCTCGTCTCATAACCGACGCTGGAGTCGTGCTCGTCCAACTGCAGGATGAGGTAGGGCTTGCCGTGGGCCTCCATGATGGCCTTGAAATACTCGACGGCGAAGGAATCCGGCGAACACTTGAAGGACGTGACGTACACCGGATACATCCCATCCCGGGCCGCAATCGCCGCCGCCGCCTCAAGGATCCTGGCCGCGTGATCCCAGTGCAGTTCCTCGAGCAGCGGTTTCAGGGCAGCCGTCTGCGCAGGATCACCCGGCAACATGTCCTGATAGAAGGCATCGACGCCGAGATTGGCGAAGATCTGGGGAATGCCGCAGTTGAGCGACGGCGAGAGGATCGTATACGGACGGCCGACAAAAACCACTCTGATCCCCTGGGTTGCGGCGATCCTCTCTCGGCAGAGCTCCCGGTATCTCTCCCGGCACTGGCGGACAAATTCACCTGCCCGGTCATAGGCCATCGATATTTCGATAAAACCTACAGGCTGCCGGCTCACCTTCTTGATCGTCCGGTAGAGCTGGATCTTGGTATGGAAGGAAGTATAGAGATATTTCACCAGCGGTGTGAGAATCCGGCCCTCGCTCGCATCCAGGGCGAGCGATATCAGCGGGGACAGAAACTGGGTGTAGTAGCAATACTGGCGGCGGGCCTCCCGGTTCTTCTCCTCAAGATAGATCGGCAGAAAGACGTGATCGGACCGTTGCAGCAACCAGGCGACATGGCCGTGCATCGAGGCGATCGGCGCGCAGAATTCGGCGCGGCTGATCGATTTGCCGGACTTCAGTCCCTCGTCATACGACTCACTCGAGACAGTGCGGATGCCGAGGAGATCAAAGAATTTCCGCCAAAACGGCAGGTCTTCGACCATGTGCACCGCCGCCGGCAGGCCGATGACGATATTTTCCCCGTCCCGGGCCTCGGCCCGGAAGGCGGTGACCCTGCAGCGTTCCCTGATCAGGTCGAAGGCCTTCGGGTCCCGCCGGACATACCTCTTGTCATCATAATCGCGGCCGCAGAGGAAGCCGTAGGCCACCTTGCTGTCACCGATCTCGGCAACGCTGATCTTGCAATGATTGGTACAAAGCTCGCAGACCTCCCCATGGACCGTGATCTCTTTTCGCCAGAGACCGAATCCGACGAACCGGCTGCATCCCTCCCGCCACTCATCGCGGAGGATCAGCGCCGTCCCCAGGGCACCGGTGAGGTGACAGAACTTCGACACCACGATCGGCCTGCCGAGCCGCTGCTCGAAGGCGGCGACCAGGGCCCTGTTCTTGGCGGTCGCCCCCTGGAACAGGACAGTGGTACCGATGTTCTTCTCGGTTGCCACCTTCAACAGATAATTTTCGCGCACCGAATGCAGGGCCGAGGCCAAAACCTCATCGACCGAATATCCCTCGCTCAGATAATGGTTGATGTCACGCTCCATGAAGACGGTACAGCGGGCGCTGGCCATCGGTGCCGCCACGTTTTCGGCGCGTCGGGAATAGTCGCCCGCCGGGCAGCCGAGCTTGAGTGCCTGCTCCTCGATGAAGGACCCGGTACCGGCGGCGCAGACGTTGTTCATCGTCGAAAAGGTCACCCGTCCTTCTTTCATGGTCGTGAACTTGGCGTCCTGTCCGCCGATCTCGATGATCGTATCGACCTCGGGATTGAGCTGCCGGGCGGCCCGGGCATGGGCGGTGATTTCATCGATCACCTTGTCGGCGCCCACGATCCTGCCGATGAATTTGCGACCGGAACCGGTGGTGCCGCATTGGAGCACCTCGAACGCCACGCCCCGGCGCCGGCCGATATCGTCGATGGCCCGGAAGATGTTCTGCACGGCAACTAGCGGCAGGCCGGCGGTGCGGGTGTAAAGTCCTGCCAGCACCTCCAGGTCCTGATCCATCAGGACGGCCTTGGTGCTCGTCGACCCGATATCGATCCCGAGGAAGATCCTCCCATTCCCCGTAAGATCGGTGTAGATATCGATTTCGACCGGCTGACACCCGCTCTCGACGAATTCATACTGCTCGCCACTGGTAAAATCCGGGTACGACGAATACCGCAGCTGCAGCGGCGGATACGCGTACTCCCGAACCTTCGGCGGGACCGCAAGAAGAAGATCACCGGCGTCCTTCAAGGCCACAGGGGCCGGGACCTCCTGCTCTCCGGCGCGAATATCCTCACCCAGGGCACAGGCGCAACCGATGGCGCCATAGACATGGCCCTGTTCGGGAATCGTCAGGGCCAGTCCGGAGAGTTCGCCGATATGCCGCGCCACTGTCGAATTACGGGATACGCCGCCGCAGAACACCACCTCGCCCTCGACGGCCCGGTTCAACCCCAGGGTATCGACGATGTTTTTTGCCAGGCCGCGGCACAGGCCATCGCTGATCTCGCCTAGCTGATACCCTTCCTGCTGGGCATGAATCAGATCGGTCTTGGCGAAGACGGCGCAACGCGTGGCAATCCGCGGGCACTCCCCGCAACTGCCCTCCGCTTTTCGGCTCAACTCCTCGATTCCGGCCAGGTTGAGCCTTCCCGCCTGCTGGTCGAGGAAGCTGCCGGTACCGGCAGCGCAGGAGGTATTGGCGGTACTGCCGAGGTAGTGTCCAGCGCGATCGAAGGTTGAAAAGCTGAATTTCTCACCGCCGACCAGCAGCAGGCCGCGCATGCCGGGGTGGAAATGACGACAGGCGGTCATGAAGGCGACCTGATTGTCATAGCGCCGCTGGGCCATCACGTATCCAGGCACCGATGCCGTCACCGCCACGTGGGAAATCGTGGAGAGGTCGATCCCGTTCAGCATCTCAAGGACCGTTCTCTTGATATCTCCCCGATGAAATCGGTACGCCGTCCCGACGATGGCAAGATCCGGCGACACGACCGCCATACCGACCGCTACCGCACCACAGTCGACTCCGAGAATTCCCGATATTCCATCCATTTATCATCCCCCGAGATGGCTTGCCGGCAATCGCCGGATTCCATGACGATCGAGGCTTTTGCAAAACTCCTTGAAAGGGAGCGAGGAAGAGTGGGCGACAGAACGAAAAAATGATGATAATATATTGAAATAATTGAGCTTCATGTGATTTTCCGGTACATTTTGTTTACCAACAAAGAAAACCGGAGAATCAGCATGAAGCTCGAAGAGAAAGTATCATGGTTGATGGGGAGATTACAACGAAGTTTGTTTCCCCAACTTGAAAAATGTTGTGTTTCTCCACTCTCCGAGCAAGAGAAACACCTGGTAAAGGTCCTTGAGGTCATTGAAATAGAGCGCCATATTCCGAAGAATCAGCAGTGGACAGGTCGACCAGCGGCAGAACGCCGAGCGATTGGCCGCAGTTTTGTGGCTAAAGCGGTGTTAGGCTATCCACATACCAGGAGTCTCATCAATGAGCTGCGTGCCCGCCCCAATCTCCGCCTCATCTGCGGTTTTACCAAACAACGGGACATCCCGTCGGAATCGACGTTCTCACGAGCTTTTGCCGATTTTGCCAGCTGTGAACTGGGCGCGGTGGTTCACGACACGCTGGTGCAGGATTATTTACAAGGAGAATTGATCGGCCATGTCAGCCGAGATTCCACAGCGATCATTGGTCGGGAAAAAGCGGCGAGGAAGGAAAAGATGGTGAAAGTCCCGCGCAAACGGGGGCGGCCGGCCAAAGGAGAGCAACGTCCACCGGCAGAAGAGAAACGGTTGGACCGCCAGGTGCGGCAGGAGCCGGCCGTAGCGCTTGCCGAATTGCCAACGGTCTGCAATCGCGGCACCAAGAGAAATGCCAAGGGCTGCCAGGAAAGCTGGAATGGTTACAAACTTCATGCCGATGTCAACGACACCATGTTACCCCTGAGTGTTTTTTTGACATCAGCCTCGGTACACGACAGCCAGGTGGCGATACCCCTGATGAAGCAGACCAGTTCCAAGGTAACCTACTGCCATGATTTGATGGATGCTGCGTATGACGCACGAGGCAGATATGGGAACAGAGTCGTGAACCGGGTCATGTAGCGATAATCGACCGAAATCCGAGGCATGGAGGAGAAGTCCTGCCGATGAGTACTCACACGGCGAAACGATACAACGAGCGTAGTTCCGTAGAGCGGTTCAATGGGAGGCTCGAAGAGGAATTCGGCGGGCGCACTGTCATGGTTCGCGGTCCCGCCAAGGTGATGATGCATTTGATGTTTGGTGTTGTCGCGCTGTTTGCCGATCAGCTTATCAGATTGACGGGGTACTGACGGCGATAAACGACAACCTTACTTTGTCGAGTAGACCGACTTCTCCACAAGGAACAACGCTTTCACCAATTGGCTTTTCAGAACGCCTCGCCGCACGCGGCTACTACGTGCATCGATGACAAACAACATTCTCTGTGTTGAAGCAAGCCCCTCACAGAACCGTGCTTGCGCTATTCACGCACACGGCTCCTCATCATCGCTTTCACCTCGATTCGAACAGATTCACCAGGATCAGCGGTCTCGGCAATGGAAACTTGTTCAGAAATTGCCTGAACTTTCCCATCGTCATGCTGCCCCGCTTCCCGCGACGGTCAAGCCACTTGAAGAGCAATAGGCGAACAGCGTGAACATATCGACCAATCCCGTGCGAATTGTCTGTGACCCCATAATACGCAATGTGTCCGCGGACCTTGGCCACAACAGTTTTCATCAGCTCGGGAACCGGACTCGTTCGGTTCGCCTTCAACCATTCTTTCAACGCCAACAACTTGGCCTTGAATTTCTTCCGAGAGGTCAGGCGTTTCATCCGGAATCGCCGGCCATTTCGCGTTCGGCTACAGTAGTGCGTCAATCCCAAAAAATCGAAGGTCTGAGCTTTCTCACCCCTCGCCCGAGCCTTGGACTCGGCCAAAGGGCCAAACTCCAAAACCTTGGTCTTCTCCGCCGCTACTTCCAAACCGAAACGCCCCAGCCGCTCCTCCAGGTCTGCCCGAAATCGTCGTGCATCGCTTTCTCTCTGAAAGCACACCACAAAATCATCAGCATACCGGATAAGTCGCGACCTGCCGGCGCACGACCGGGAAAACACCCGCGCATACCACAGATCAAGGCTGTAGTGCAGATAGACATTGGCCAGCAACGGCGAGACGACTCCTCCTTGCGGGGTGCCCTGCTCCGTCGCGGCAATCTCTCCATGCTCAAAGACCCCGGCTTTCAGAAAACGCTTCACATAACGCAACACTCGCTTGTCGCCTATCCGGTGACCGAGAAACTTCATCAGCCATTCGTGCTGGACGTTATCAAAGAACCCCTTGATATCGGCCTCCACGATATAATGAACTCTCCCGCCCTCCACTTCGACGCTCAGCGCACGCAATGCATCGTGGCAGCCGCGACCCGGCCGAAACCCGTACGAGTCGGTTATGAAGTCTGCTTCATGGATCGCTTCCGGAATCCGAACCGGACCCGCCTGCACCACCTTGTCTTCCAGGACCGGTATCCCCAACGGCCTCTGTTTGTTGCTCCCCGGTTTAGGGATATACACCCGGCATACCGGTTGCGGTATATACGACATCCTGTGCAGCCGATTAACCAACTCCCTCAGATTGCCTTCAAGATTCCTGCCGTATTCCTCCTTGGTGACTCTGTCTATGCCCGAGGCTGCATCCTTGCGCAAACCCTCGAAACATCCCCGCAGAAGCTCTTCGTTCATCAGATGAAACAAGCTGGTGAACTTGAAACATGGCTCTCGGCGGGCCTTCTCCGCTATCCGTTGCAATCTCGTTTCCACTTCAGCTCTGCGACTGGGCACAGTTCGTGTCTCCTTGACAACGGTCGCTCCGATGTGACGCCCTTCCCTCCAGCAGCGTTACCCGCCTTCAACGGTACTACGGCGCCATCCGACTCCCCGACTCCCGTTTGCCTTACTCCCTTTCTTATCGGTTGCTCGGCATACTCGCCTCCAGGCAAGAGGCGCCAGGGTCTCCCGGGTTACCGCATATTCACTCTGTCCGACATGCCATGCTCTCAGACCCCGAGGAAGCGAAATCCGGCTCGCCACTATCGCCGGCTCCATCTTGATTTCCGTGCTTGCAACCACGTCATCCTTCCCGACTCGAGCATTTCGGGGCTCAATCACTTCAACCTTACGGCTTACGGCCTGTCGTCTGGCTATCCTACGCTTAACCGCATCAGTTACCCGCTACGGTCCAAGGACTCACTACCCGGTGGTTGGCTAGACCTTCCGGAACGGGCTTCGCACCCGCTAGAATATGCGACCTTGCCCGGCCGCACTGCAGGCGGCTCCGTGGTATCCGTTTTCATATCAGCGCCCCGATACTCATTTTTTGTCCTTACCGATTTCTCCAGACAGTGGTTGGAGAATTCTCGCACCGGTGGCGCGAGTTTTTCCTGTTCACCCTGTCCGTCATCCCGGTTACGGAATCACTCGCCAGCCAAGGTATTCTGCCGCTCCTCGACGACGTGGCCATCCTTCCACACGACAACGCCAGCGCCTACCTGTTTTGCCCGCTGCCGGGCTTTCGCCGCCGCCCGTTTCATGGCGATTTCCGCCGCCGCCAAATCTGGATCGCGTTTTTTCGGTTCGTTGCCGGAAGCCATGGTTTTATCGCTCATGTGTTCACTCCTTCTTCTATGAGAATGGGCTCGCTGCCGGAATTGTCATAAAGCGCCCATTCATCGACCAGCGGTTTGTAGAGGTTTTCGAGATTGCGCAGCCCGGACGCGAAACGCCGCCGAATGACCGGCTCGGGAATGTTGTGGCCGCCTTCGCGCACGCGTTGCCGGACCCGGGCAATGGCCAGTTCCGGCGACGCCAGGCGAAGGAAGAACAGCTTGACGATGTAGCCCTCCGCTCGCCAGCCGGGGATCAGTCCGGCATAGCCCCGGCCGCTCAAGGTGGTCTCGAAGGCGAAACTCTGGCCCCGCCTGGCGTTGCTGTAAATTTCTTCCAGCATCAGCCGCCCGGCGCGAAAGGCCGCCCGTTCCGGCTCGAACGGGGCAATTCCGGCGGCGATGAGATCGGCGTTAACAAAGGTTGAACACCCGGCCTCCTTCGGCAGAAACTCTTCGGCAAAGGTGGTTTCCCCAGCGCCGTTGGGACCGGCGATGATGATGATTTTTTTCTCCGGCTTGCTGTTGTCAGTCGGTTTCATCCATGTCCCCCTCGTCATCGATCACGTCATCGGCATCGGCATCGGCGGTGTCATCTTCCAGCGCCAGCAGTTCGTCCTCGGCGACCTCCGGCACCTCGATGCCACGTACATCCACTTGGCCGGTGACCACATCGGGAATCAGCCGGGTGCGATATTCTCGCATCAGTTCGATCTCGTGCTGAGCGCGGGTGATGGCCTGGTCGATCTCTGCCGATTTTTCCTGGATGTGTTCAAGAATTTCTTGCTGCTCGTTCACAGGTGGATACGCAAACTTAAGATTGCCTATAAATGTCCAATCAGCTCGGGGCATTTTTGCCCCAAATGTTGAGCTATTAATCAGATCAATTACGCGTTTTGAACGAAGATTTTGTTCAAGGAAATCAGGCGATACATCTCCGGTCGCTCGCAAAACCAGAAACTCGCCTACACAAACTCCAGCTGTCTTTGGCCGTGTTACCTTCGCCAGATACGGGCGTAGCTTTCCGAATAAAACATCACTGGGCTGAAAACGCTTCACCTGACTATCAAAGGTGATCTCGTCATCAGGTAGTGAAATCCTGCCGGTTCAGCTTTCTACGTGTTCAAGAGCTATATACGTCTCGCCTGCCTGTTTTTCGGAAGTTTGCTCATTCAAGTTGTGGCACAAGAACTTGAGTCGGCGAACCTCCCAATGCTCCGGAATATCTCCGATCCATTCCACGCCGCTGGGCTTGAACTTGACCTTGGGATCAAGCCCTCGGGTCACGGCCTGGTTGATGACGTTCCGCTTCTGCTCCTTGAGCAGTTCGATGAGCCGCCGTTTGTTGCGGATGAACTTGCGGAACAAGCGGTCTTGCGCCTTCAGGAATCGTGCGATGGTCTGCTGCTCTTCCTGCGGAGGGCAGACCACCGGCATGCTCAGAAATTTATCGGAATAGAGCCTGAGCCGGGAAGAGCGAATGCCCGTTGACCGGAAAATGTATTCCGACCGATACCCTTCAATCCGCAGCAGGTGATCGAGATAGTAGTTATCGTAGTCCTGATTGCTTCTTGGCCGGTAAACGCCATAAGCGGGACTCACAATTCCGTCGTGGTTCGAGAAGCACAAAGCAGACATCCAGGCCCACATCGTATTGATGACCAGATCGCCTGTTTGGCAGCGCTTATGGCCGACATTCGACTCGGCCTTGAACATGGTCACGTTCTTCTGGCTGCGGGGAGTCACTCCCGTGATGTGCGACACCGAGAGCATTTCTTCGTCGCCTGTCTGGGAGCGCTCATCAATCTCTTTGAAGTAATACTTTGCCCGTTTCTCAGGCCAATGTGCGGGAATGCTCCCGACCCAGCTCACTCCCGCGTCCTTGTATTCTGGATAAGGAGCCAGCTTCATCACTCAGCCTCCCCGACAATCTGTTCCAAAAGCCCTTCGGTTTCCTGCTCCAGGGCATAGATGTCGGCCTTGATGTCATCGAGGGTGCGCATGGACGCGGGCCGGTAGAAATGGCGGGTGAAGGAGATCTCGTAGCCCACCAGCGTTTTGCCCGGATCGATCCATGCGTCCGGGGTGTAGGGCAGCACCTCGCGCCGGAAGAACGCCTCGATGCCGCCTTCTTCCAGCAGCGGCACCTGCTCGCTGTCGCGCAGGGCGGTATCCGGCTCGTATTCGACCACGCAGGTCTTGCCGCCCACCTCGGCCTCGAACAGGCCGTGGATGGGATCGGGCGTGGCCTTGCCGGGCTTGTGGACCTTCTTCAGCACCGGCGCGGCGTCCTCGCTGGTGTCGCAGAGTTCGCCTTGCAGCACTTTCTTGCGCTTGGCGGTGAGCTTGACACCGTGCTTGTCGGCATCGGCCTCGACGGCGTCCATGAAGGCGTTGAAATCCAGGTGCGGCCCGGTTCCAAGCGTCTCGGCCACGCGGCGGGCCAGGTTGGCCAGCGGCTCTTCCTTGGCCTTGGCGCAGGCCCGCTCGAACCGTTCCAGCCGGGCCGGGCTCAGGTCGACGGCGAGGCGCAGCGGACGATCCACCGTCACCTTCCAATAGCCAAATGCCTCGTTGGGGAAGATCTTGGATTTCTCGGTTTCGACCGGATTCACCACCAGGTCGCAGATGGCGCGGATATGTTCCTCGGAGAACTGGCAGTTCTTCTTGCCGAGGTTGCGGCGCAGCGGCACGTACCATTCGGTGGCGTCGATGAGCTGGACCTTGCCCCGGCGCGTATCAGACTTGCGGTTGGTCAGCACCCAGATGTAGGTGGCGATGCCGGTGTTGTAGAACGTGTTCTCCGGCAGGGCGATGATGGCCTCCAGCCAGTCGTTTTCGATGATCCAGCGGCGGATGTTGCTCTCGCCCTGACCGGCGTCGCCGGTGAAAAGCGACGAGCCGTTGTGGACTTCGGCGATGCGGCTGCCGAGGCGGGTGGTGTGCTTCATCTTGGAGAGCTTGTTGACCAGGAACATGAGCTGCCCGTCCGAGGAGCGGGTGATCATCTTGTATTCCGGGTCGCCACCGTGCTGGGTGACAAAGCGCGGGTCCTTGATATCACCTTTACCGCCCAGTCGCTCCAGGTCGGTTTTCCAGCTCTTGCCGTAAGGCGGATTGGAGAGCATGAAGTCGAACTCCTGCGACGGGAAGGCATCGCTGGAGAGCGTGGAACCGTACTTCATGTTCTCGGCCTCGGCCCCTTCGCCTTTGAGCAGCAGGTCGGCCTTGGAGATGGCGTAGGTTTCCGGCTGCACTTCCTGACCGAAAAGATGGATGGAGACATCCTTGCAGTGACTCTGGGCCAGCTCGGACAGACGTTCCTCCGCCACGGTCAGCATGCCACCGGTGCCGCAAGCCCCGTCGTAAACAAGATAGGTGCCGGATTCGATATCGTCGGCCACCGGCAGGAAGATCAGGTCGGCCATGAGCTTGACCACATCGCGGGGCGTGAAGTGCTCTCCGGCTTCTTCGTTGTTCTCCTCGTTGAAGCGACGGATCAGCTCCTCGAAAATGGTGCCCATGGAGTGGTTGTCGAGCGCCGGGAGAAGCTCGTTGCCGTCCACGTCCTGAACAGGCTTGGGGCTGAGATTGACGCGGCCGTCGAGAAACTTCTCAATCAGATGGCCGAGGATGTCGGCCTCGATCAACGTAGGGATCTGGTTGCGGAACTTGAACTTGTCGAGGATCTCCTGGACGTTGGGTGAAAAGCCGTCCAGATAAGCTTCGAAATCGGCCTTGAGCTGTTGCTGCTTGGCGCGGTTCTTCAGGTCGCGCAGGGTAAATGGCGAGACGTTATAAAAGGCCTCGCCTGCGGCCTGGCAGAGCGCGGCATGTTGTGGTTGGCGATCCCGGCCCAGTCGAGCTGCTTTTTCATGCCGAGCACCTTTTACTTGCTCGGCTCCAAGAGCGCGTCGAGACGGCGGATGACCGTCATCGGCAGGATCACATCACGGTACTTGCCGCGCACATAGACATCGCGCAACACATCGTCGGCGATACCCCAGATAAAATTCACGATGCTGTTATGGATCACATGGTTCATAGCCCGTTATTACTCCTTGCGCTTCTTGTCGGTTTGATTCGCGCCATCCGTGGCGCTCACCCTTCGGGCGTCCTTCGGACGTCCAAAATCGCTCCCGGCGATTTTGTCCGCAGGCTCGGCCGCGCCGCCAGCCTTGACCCACGCGTCCACTTCATCTTTCTTGAACTTCCAAAGACGACCCATGCGGTGGGCGGGCATACCATGTTTGTCGATCCACTTGTAAACGGTGTCGTTGCTGACCCCGAGGTACTTGCAAATCTCGGTTATTGATAACCAGCGGTCTTCCATCTCGTTCATTCTCTTGCTCCACGGGCGTTTTGGTTGTTTGCCACGTCCGCCAGAGGCGAAACGGGAGAGACTGGACGCACCTCTCCCAGGTTAAAAAACTTCATCGATAAACAAAGACTCTATGTGCTATGTCAAACGATCTTTACCGATTCGAGCCGATTATTTTCTATCACGTTCGATGCCAGACGCCGGTGTCATGCCGGGTGCCGTTTTCAACACGGGGCATCCAGTAGATCCAGGCAGGAATCGAAGTGCGCCCGCACAGCACCGCCACCATCACCCGCTGGTACATGCTGTGCCCGCCGGGCCGAAAGCCTTCCAGCCGGTCGATGGGTGGCAGATCCCGCTGCGGGTCGGTGAAGGTCACCAGTTCCCCATGGATCAGATCCCGGTCGCCGGTCGGTCGGCCGAAGCGTGGTGTGCCGATCTCCTGCTGCCTGCGGGCGTCGGCTAGTGGATCGGCGGTGCCTCTGGCCAGGATCAGCCCTTCCGGCACCTCGAGGGCCGGGAACCCGGCGTGGAGATGGTAGAGCCTGCCCCAGACCACGGCCGGTTCGATGCTGCGAGCCTGGGCGCAGAAACGTTGATGGTTCCAGTAGCCACGTTTCAGGGTGCCATAGACGAAGAGCCGGAGGTTGGTCTCGGGACTGTCTTCCGGGTTTGTGTTCAGCTTTACGGTGTCTCCAATGTTCATGCATTCACTCCTTCGGGCAATGTCCCTTTGCGCTCCTGGGGTATGAAGCGGAATTCGCTGTTTTCGATGGCCCGCACATCCTCGTGGCGGATGGTGAGCATGGTCATGGGCGGCACCTCCAGCTCGCGCCAGCCCTTCTCGTTGTCCACGGCAAAGTCGATAAAGGCGTCGTCCGAGGCGTAAAGCACCACCCGGTGCTGGCGGTGGATGCGCAGGCAAAGTGGCTTGTTGCCCTTGAGTACGGTGATGGTGCCGGGGTCGAGGCGTGAGGCCAGCACGGCGCTCATCTGGCCGCGACAGAGAGCGAGCGCCTTCTTCAGGCCCTCCTGGTCGATGGGGCCTTCGGGCGCGAAGCGGTCGGCCAGACGGAAAATCAGTTCGCTGTCCACTTCGGCGTAGCGCGGCAGCCTAAGTGTCTGTCCACATATAACTTGAACAAACACGGATTGACGGTTATGCTGTGGAGATGGATATTCACACAGAAACATCGGTACGCGAAAAGCTGGATTTACTTGCGCCTCTCTTTGACGAACAAACTCGTCGGCTTTGGGCTGCAGCCGAAGCCCAAGTACTGGGTCGTAGCGGAATCTCACTCGTTGCACGGGCGACAGGGCTGTCACGCACGACAATTCATCAAGGGCTAAAAGACCTTGTCGAGTTGCGCGAAACGAAAGACCAAAGAAGGCTCGGCAAATCACCCTGATCGAGACCAGCAGTTCGCCTACATCAATGAGCAGGCGGTTGTCTTTCAACAGCGAAAACAACCCGTCATTTCGGTGGATACGAAGAAGAAGGAATTGGTGGGCGAGTTCACGAACGGGGGCCAGGAATGGCAACCGAAGGGTGAACCGGAGCAGGTACAAGGGCATGATTTTCCTGATCCGAAACTGGGCAAGGCGAACCCTTACGGGGTGTACGATCAACATGCCGATGTCGGCTGGGTCAGTGTCGGCACGGATCACGACACTTCCGAATTTGCAGTGGAAAGCATCCGTCGCTGGTGGAACAAGATGGGGCGGCTGCGCTATCCGGACGCTGCCGAACTCTTGATTACCGCTGATGGTGGAGGGAGTAACGGCTATCGGGTTCGCCTGTGGAAGGTGGCACTGCAAAGATTCGCAAACGAGACCGGGTTACGCATTTCGGTCTGCCACTTCCCTCCGGGCACGAGCAAATGGAATAAGATCGAACATCGCATGTTCAGCCACATCAGCATGAACTGGCGGGGCAGACCATTGATCAGCCACGAAGTCATCGTCAATCTGATTGGTAGCACAACGACCCAAAGCGGGTTGACCATTAATGCCGAGTTGGACACCAACCTTTATCCAAAAGGCATTCGCATTAGTGATGAGGAACTGGAAACGGTCAACCTGACAAAAGCTTCGTTCCACGGCGAATGGAACTATACAATCGGCATAAAATGTTCAGGTTAATTTTTGACGGACCCTAAATCGTTTTCGGAGGATAGTCAAGAAACGCCGGGTCTATCCCCGCACGCCCCGCAGGCCCCCGGCCGGATCCTCGACGGAAAAGGGGTGGACTTGGGCGAAAGGCCGGGTATGATATCGTCATGATTCTTCACGAACCAGTACATCCCCAGTTCTTCAAGGAACGTCGGCTTCGACTCACCCTGCTGGCGGTCTTGGTTGCCGCCTTCGTCTTCGGGTTTGCCGACCTGATCTCCAACCGCAATTTCGAACGACTGCACATCTTCCTCTTCAACCTCTGCGGTGGCGGCTTTGTCGTCATGTACCACACCGAAAACACGGCCCAGCCCTCCCCGAGGGCTTACGGGTTCTTCGTCCTCAGTCTCCTCTACGCCGTTTTCGCCTTCTTCGAGATCTACCTGCCGGCGGCTATCATCTCGGTTATCCTGGCGTTCGTGGTCGAATCGATCCGGGTCCAGAAGTTCCCCTTCGTCCCGGTCGACCTCCTCTCCACCCGGACCCCGATCGTCGACAAATTCCACCACGCCTCGATCCTCTGCCTCTCCATCGCCCTGGTCATCGCCGCCTTCGTCGGGGTCAACAATGACGCCCTGCATTGGATCGCCAACAAGAACCTGACCCTCAACCTCTTCTTTCTCGGCTACTCCTTCCCCCTGTCGCTGTTGTCGATGTCGGTGATGTTCTCCTTTGTCGAAGAGGCCGCGGAGCCGTTACCGAGGATGCTGTTGAACTTTTTCTTCTGGTTCATCACCCTGGGCGTGGTATTGTTTTTCGTCTTCATCCTCAAGTCGATGGCGATCGCCAAATTCGCCATCGCTACCGCGCTCTTTGCCGTCGTCGCCCTGATGCTGGTCTTCTTTCTCCGTTACGGCCGGCCGGTGCAGCAGAAACACTTCCTCCTTTCCGGCATGGTTTTTCTGCTCTTCACCGGCATTACCGGTGTCCTCTACATCGTCCTGGCCCACTTTCCCGATCCCTTTGCCACCTGGGGCCGCTTGCTGCTGAACAGCCACAGCTACCTCGCCCTCTATGGCTGGAGTCTGAGCGGTATGCTCGTTTTGATCCGCTGGAACGATTTCCCGCTGCGGGTCAATTCGCTGTCGATCATCGGCATGCATTGGATCACGCTCGGGATCATGGCGCCGCTGGGGAAAACCAGCCTGATCGCCGCATTGATCACCATATCGTTCTATCTGTACTTCCTTTCCCTCTTCTTCCAGCGTGACCGATGATGGACGGATCAACGAACCGGAACGACGGCCGCCGGAGAGATGGTGACGGCGGTCAAATTCCGTCGGTTGCGTTTCTCGGTTGATCTTTCAAAATCCAGCGTATACCCTTTTATCAGATAAACACTTCTACAGGAGTACCCCATGCGAATCCTCTTTCATCAGATTCGGCGAGCCATCATCCCGACCGGGATCTGTGTCGCCCTCCTCGCCCTGACCGGCTGTTCCCGAACGATGTACGGCGCCGCCAATATCACCAGCGAACCCGAGGGGGCGGCGATCGTCAACCTCCGCGACAATTCCCAGATCGGCACGACTCCGGCCCGAGTCGTCTGGAAAGGCGAGGAAGGCACCGCCGAACAGGTCACCCTGCAGCTCCGAAAAAACGGCTTTATCGACAAGATATCGACGATCTGGATCAACCACCGGCATCGATCGGAGGCGGAGGCCAAGGCCAATGCCGTCGACATCACGGTTGAACTTGAACAGCAATGATCACCGCAAAGGATACCGACCGCATGCGAACGACCACCTCATTCCCCGTTCCCGTCCTTCTCGCCTGCCTGCTGCTCTCCCTGCTGCTGCTCGGGGGGTGCAGTTCCCGGGGGTACATCAACCTCAAGATCCACAGCGAACCGGAAGGGTCCTTCCTGGTATACAAGATCGACAAGCTGAAGACCGACCAGCCGTCCCCCTGGATCTATCTCGGCCAGACGCCCTTCGCCGGGGTCAGCCTGATTGCAGGGGATGAAATGGATTCCGGGGACCGGGTCAGTTTCAAGGTCATGCGCAACGGCTACCTCGACCAGGTCAAGGAATGGAGCGGCGAGCAGTTTCTCGACGAGTACGACGAACAGGGTGTGATCTTCTGGACACCGAGACTCATCAAATCCAATCAGTGAGCCGCCATGAACACCATTCTACGCACCATCTGCCTGGCCTTCTGTCTCATCCTCTCCGTCAGCGTGATCACTTCGTGCAAGAAAGGCACACATCCTCCGGCCACCAAACCGGAGGCCCAGGGCATCGGCACCGGCGGCCAGGCGAGCACGGAAATGGAGGGGCTGTCCGAGAACGACCTGCTCGACAATGCCGGCAAGGACGATTTCAGCCTGATGGGGAACCAGGACGACGAATACAAGAAGATGTACGGCCGGTCAACCAAGCCGCTGCTGCCGATCTATTTCGATTTTGACCAGTTCACCATCAGTGCCGAACAGGGGGAACGCCTCCAGAAGAACGCCAGGTACATGCTCGACCATCCCGAGGTGAAAGTGGTTGTCGAAGGCAACTGCGACGAACGGGGGACGAGCGAGTACAACCTCGCCCTGGGCGAAAGACGGGCACAGAGCGCCAGGGAGTATCTCGTGCAGCTGGGCGTCGATGCATCTCGCCTGAGGACCGAGAGCTACGGCGAGGAACGGCCGCTCTTCCCCACCAGGGGTGAGGCATCGTGGGCCGAGAACCGCCGGGATGATTTCGTCATCGAGGAATAGCTTTTCACCGCCGTGCCGGCAGGCAGAGATCCGTCTTGCTGCACCGTGTCGGAATTGGCCATGCCCTGATGCTCCAGAGTGCATCAGGGCATCTTTTTGTCGAGCCACTGCAACCAAGGCAGTGGTTTCAGACTGGAGGTGAAGCCGGGCAAATACCCGGTCCGACACGCCTCCCCGCTTGCTTTTTCTCCCCTCCTGTATTACTTGGTAATACCGAGATCATCCACTCCGAGGAGAACCGGTATGGGCAACACCAAAGAACGCACCTTTACCTTCAAGGCCGACGCCGACCTGGCCAATCGACTTGACAGTATCACCAACAAGTCCGAGTTCATCCGGCGGGCGCTCCTCGCCGCCCTCGATCGGGACTGCCCGCTGTGCCAGGGTACCGGGATCCTCAACGATCAACAGCGCCGGCACTGGGAACATTTTCTCACTATGCATACCCTGGAGCGATGCCACGAGTGTCATGCCGTGCATTTCGTCTGCAATGACGGTCATCGAAACGATCTGCAGTAGACAGGAGACGGCATGACAACACCGCAGCTGCGAACCGGATTTCTGGTCCTGGCCTTCCTGCTCGCCCTGACCTCGACGGCGATGACGGCCCCGCTTCAGGTCTCCGTCTCGATCCCGCCCCAGAAATGGTTGAGCGACCAGATCGGCGGCGACCATGTGATCACGACTGTCCTGGTCGCCAGGGGCCAGGATCCCCACACCTTCGAACCGACGCCGAGGCAGATTGCAGCCATCTCCCGCTCGAAGATCTATTTCACCATCGGCATGGAGTTCGAGCAGCAGATCACCCGGAGACTCGATGCCGCCGTCGCCGGCCTGACGCTGATCGATACGACGACCTCGATCGGCAGGATCACGATCGGTGAACATGGGCCGGATAGCGAGGCCGACCATGGCGACCGCCATTACGATGGGGTCGACCCCCATGTCTGGCTGTCGCCCCCAAACCTGAGCCGGATGGCGGAGATCATGGCCAAGGCGATGAGCGACGCCGATCCCGACCATGCCGCCATCTACCGGGAGAACCTGAAGCAGACCGTCGCCACGCTGCAGCAGCTCCATCACGAGCTTTCTCTGGAACTGGCGCCGTTCAGAGGCACCTCGTTCTATGTCTTTCACCCCTCCTTCGGCTATTTCGCCAAGGAATACGGGCTGCGCCAGGCAGCAGTGGAAGTATCCGGCAAATCACCGACCCCGAAGCAGCTGTCGGCCCTGATCGCCAGGGCCAGGCAGGACCGGGTGCGGATCATCTTCGTCCAGCCGCAGTTCGACAGCAGGAGCGCCGCCGCCGTGGCTCGAGCCATCGACGGGGTGGTCGAACCGCTCGACCCCCTCGCCGAGGATGTCGCCGCCAACCTCCGGACCATGGCGGCCCGGATCGCAACCGCACTCAGCCATGACAGCCAGGCCCGGCCATGAACGACGAGACCGCCGCCATCGAGATCCGGGACCTGTCCTTCGGCTACGACGATATCCAGATCCTCTGCAACGTCCGCCTCGATATCTGGCGGGGAGACTCGATCTGCATCGTCGGCCCCAACGGCGGCGGCAAGACCACGCTGATCAAGCTGATCCTCGGTCTCCTCTCCCCGGATCGCGGCACCATCCGCGTCTTCGGCCAGCGTCCGGAGGCAGCGCGCCAGCGCATCGGCTATGTGCCGCAGTACGCCAAGTATGACCCGCAGTTTCCGATCTCGGTGCTGGACGTGGTGCTGATGGGAAGGCTGGGGGGAACCCTGCGCAACAGCTACTCGCCGCAGGACCGTGACCGGGCCATGGCCGCCCTCGGTCAGACCGGGCTCACCGATCTGGCGGTGCGGCCCTTCGCCTCGATCTCCGGCGGCCAACGGCAGCGGACCCTCATCGCCCGGGCCCTGGCCTCCGGCGGCGATATCCTGATCCTCGACGAACCGACCGCCAACATCGACCATGAATCGGAACTCCAGTTCCTCGACCTGCTCAGGGGGCTCAACGAGCGGATGACCATCCTGATGGTGACCCACGAGGTCGGTTTCGCCTCGAGTTTCTTCAAGCGCATCGCCTGCGTCAACCGCCAGGTGGTGGTCCACCCCACCAGCCAATTGACCGGCAAACTGATCCAGGAGATGTACGGCGGCGATCTCCAGATGATCAGGCACGACCACCGCTGCAGCGAGGAGGGCCACCGCCATGACTGAGTTTCTGGCGGCTCTGGCCGACCCCAGCCTTCCCTTCTTCCGCTACGCCGTGCTCACCGGGATCTTCGCCTCGATCCCCTTCGGCGTGATCGGCACCTACGTCGTGGTCCGCCGGATCAGCTACATCGCCGGCGCCATCTCCCACTGCATCCTCGGCGGGGTCGGGGCCGGGCTCTACCTCCAGAACGCCCTCGGCGTCAGTTGGTTCGGCCCGCTGCACGGGGCCGTCGTCGTCGCCCTCATGGCCTCCCTGATCCTGGCGATGGTCAGCATGCACGCCAAGCAGCGTGAGGACAGCGTCATCGGCGCCCTGTGGTCGGTCGGCATGGCCGCCGGCCTGCTGTTCATCGCCAAGACCCCGGGCTACAGCGACCCGATGAGCTACCTTTTCGGCAATATCCTGCTCATCACCCGGACCGATTTTTTCTTCGTTCTCGCCCTCGACGTCCTGGTTCTCGGCATCATCGGCTTCTTCTACAACACCTTTCTCGCCATCTGCTTCGACGAGGAATACGCCCAGCTGCGCGGCATCCGGACCCATTGGCTGTACCTGCTGCTGCTCTGCCTGGTGGCGATGACCATCGTCCTGCTGGTCCGGGTCGTCGGCATCGTCATGGTCATCGCCCTGCTGACCCTGCCGGCGGCCATCGCCGGCAATTTCGCCCGCAATATCCTGCAGATGATGGTGCTGGCAACCCTGCTCTGCAGCATCTTCATCGTTGTTGGACTGGGGGCCAGCTACAGCCTCGACCTGCCGAGCGGGCCGGTGATCATCCTCCTGGCTGCGGCGGCCTACCTCCTCGCCCTCCTCGGGCTGAAGGTGACGGGAAAAAAATAAAGGGTGAAGCGGATCAGTCAGCTGAGCCCGGCTGAAAGCGGTACCGCTTCCGGAACAATGTTCGGCTTTTCTCTATTTCGGCAGACGGGGCAATGCCGTATCGATTATTCTGCGGCTGATCTCAAGTGTCCCCTGCTTGCCCGGACCGGCCGACAGCAGCAACATGTAACGATCGGTAAACACGGTCAACTGCCTGACATCCTCGTTCCAGCAAGCCTTCCCGCCGATACCCTGAACTTCGGTCATCTCCAGGCCGGCACTCTCTTTCAGGCCTGTGACATACCTTTCATATGCATCTGCCGCACCAGCATCACCATGGGATCTCACCAACAGGGAGACGGAAACCATCGCCTCTTTTACGGCCCCGTCAGTTCCCTCGGCACTGACGTAGGTACATATTGCCGATTCTCCATTTATTTTTTCCTCGGGAATCTGCAACGACCGACCGAAGATCGTCTCCATCTCGGCCTGGGTAACCAGCCCACAGGCCCTGATCCTCCCTCCTTCCGCCGCCTGTTCACCATTCCCGGAACATCCGGTCAGCACCAGAGAAAAGAAGCAGCACAGGGCAATCATCAGGGTCACAAGCAGCCATGGATGTTCAGGCAATTGTCGATATGCACAGTTATCCCGGGTGGTTGATTCCATATCGTTCACCAGTGGTTGAGTTGTGGCTTTCTGATTCGCCTTTCCCCTCAAAAAAGCGCCAGGACTCGCCGGTAGAGCGCTTCAGCCTGATACGAACTGCGAACGAAGGGGCCGGCGGCGACGCCGACGAAGCCGCAGGCCAGGGCCTCGTCCTGCAGCATGGCGAATTCTTCCGGCGGCAGGAAGCGGGTGACCGGCAGATTGGCGGGCGACGGCTGGAGATACTGGCCCATGGTGAGGATGTCGCAGCCGGCCCGGATCAGATCGCGCCAGACCTGGCGCAGTTCCACCCCCGTTTCTCCCAGGCCGAGCATCAGCCCGGATTTGCAGATCATCCGCGGCCTCGAACGCTGCACCGCCGCCAGCACCTCGAGCGAACGGGCGTAGCGGGCCTGGGGCCGGACCAGGGGATAGAGGCGGGGCACCGTCTCGACGTTGTGGTTCAGCACCTGGGGGCCGGCCGCGAGGATGGTCTCGAGGGCCCGCCGGTCTCCCTGCAGATCCGGGATCAGCACCTCGACCAGGGTTGTCGGCCGCCTCCGCCTGATCGCCCCGATGGTGGCGGCAAAGACTGAGGCCCCGCCATCGGGAAGATCGTCCCTGGTCACCGAGGTGATCACCGCATAGCGGAGGTCGAGCAGCGCCACCGCCTCGGCCACCCGCTCCGGTTCATCCGGATCGAGCGGTCCCGGCGGTTCGTGGCGGACGGCGCAGAACCGACAGCTGCGGCTGCAGCGATCGCCCAGGATCATGAAGGTGGCGGTGCCCCTGGCGTAGCACTCGAACTGGTTCGGACAGTGGGCCTCCTGGCAGACGGTATGGAGATCCCGGGTGCGCAGCAGCTGCCGGACCTGTTCGTATTCCGGCCCGGAGGGCAGCCTCCGCCTCAGCCACAACGGTTTCCCGCCCCCGGACCTGTCCTGGCTGCAGGGACTCATCAATCCGCCTCCCGCCAGGGCAGTCGGTCGCAATCGATCGATTCGACCGGCTGGCCGAACAGGTCCTGCAGATGTTGCGGCAGAGTCCTCGTCACGGCGGCGATGGCAATATCCCTGCCGCACTCCCTGGCCAGCGAGGTCATCCGCACCCCGCTCAGGCCGCAGGGATTGATCCAGGTAAAAGGCACGAGGGAAGGATCGACGTTGAGCGCCAGACCGTGGTAGGCGACACCGTGGCGGACGGCGATGCCGACGCTGCCGAGCTTGGCGCCGCCGCACCAGATCCCGCGCCCACGGCCGTCGCGCCGGGCGGTGACGCCGCAATCGGCGGCCAGGCGCAGCATCAACTCCTCAAGCATGGAAACATGTTCGGTCACCGACCGGCGCAGCCGCCGGAGATCGAGCACCGGATAGATGACCAGCTGGCCCGGACCATGGTAGGTGATGTCGCCGCCCCGCTCGATATGGATCACTTCGATCCCGCGCTCAGCGAGAAAGACCTCGGAGACCAGCAGGTGGTCACGGCGGCCGCGCCGGCCGAGGGTGAACACCGCCGGGTGCTCGGTCACCAGTACGGTATCGCCCCGCTGTCCCGCCAGCAGGTCGCCGACCAGGCGCAGCTGCAGGTCGCGGACAGTCCGATAGTCGATCAGACCCAGGCGGCAGAGCCGGATCGCCATTGCTAGCCGCGGAGGCAGGGATGGCGGGCGGCCCGGGTCTCGTCGAGCCGCCGGAGCTTGGTGCGAACCGGGGCCTGGCGCAGCAGCTCGGGGTTGTCCCGAGCCTCCTGGACCACGGCCTTCAGCGCCGCGACGAACTGGTCGAGATCATCCCGGCATTCGGTCTCGGTGGGCTCGATCATGATCGCCCCGGGCACCACCAGCGGGAAATAGATCGTCGGCGGATGATAGCCGTAATCGATCAGGCGTTTGGCGATATCGAGGGTCGTGACCCCGTCGCCGTGCTGCAGCAGATCGGAGAAGACGCACTCGTGCAGGCTCGGCTGGTCGTAGGGCAGATGCAGCGTCCCCTTGAGCCGCGCCTTGAGATAATTGGCGTTCAGCACCGCCAGCCGGCTGGCCTGGCGCAGATCCTCCGGCCCCATGCTGCGGATATAGCTCCAGGCCCGCACCAGGACGCTGAAATTGCCGTGGAAGGCATGGAGCCGGCCGATCGACTCCGGTCCGCCGGCGGCCAGACGGTAGCCGCCCTCGTCTTTGACCACCCGCGGCGCCGGCAGAAACGATTCCAGGGCCTTGACCACGCAGACCGGACCGGCCCCCGGCCCGCCGCCGCCATGGGGGGTCGAGAAGGTCTTGTGGAGGTTGAGGTGCATCACGTCGATGCCGCATTTCCGCGCATCGGCGATGCCCATGATGGCGTTCATGTTGGCGCCGTCGCCGTAGACCAGACCGCCGCCGGCGTGGACGACAGCGGCGATGGCACCGATGTTGCTCTCGAAGATGCCGAGGGTGTTGGGGTTGGTGAGCATGATGCCGGCGGTCTCGCCGTCCATCGCCGCCGCCACCGTCTCGACCGCCAGGCGGCCGTCGGCGCCGGACTTGAGCGGCACCGGGGTGAAGCCGCAGAGGGCGGCACTGGCCGGATTGGTGCCATGGGCGGTATCCGGGATCAGGATCCTGGTCCGGCGCTCACCGCGGCTTTGAAACCAGGCGGCGAAGATCAGCATCCCCGCCAGCTCCCCCTGGGCCCCGGCCGACGGCTGGAGCGAGACGGCGTCGAGGCCGGTGATCGCCGCCAGGAATTCCTGGAGCTCGAACATGATCCGCAGCACCCCCTGGCAACAGGCATCCTCGAGCATCGGGTGGACGCAGGCGATCTCCGGGGTAGCCGCCAGTCGGTCGTTGAGCTTGGGGTTGTACTTCATCGTGCAGGAACCGAGAGGATACATGCCGGAATCGACGCCGAAGTTCCACTGCGACAGCCGGGTGTAATGGCGCACCACGTCGATCTCGCTGAGGTCGGGGAAATCGGGCCCCTCACCGCAGAGATCGGCATCGACCGGCGCGCTCGGCACCTCGGCCGCCACCATGCTCATCCCCCGCCGCCCCTTGCTGCCCTTTTCCCACAGCAGGGGTTCATTGAGTATCAGGCCGCTGGCCCCGACGATCCCGTTCATGGCCGCACCTCGCTGATGACCGTGTCCAGATCCTTTTTCGTCGCCTTCTCGGTGACACAGAACAGCCAGCAGCCGGCAAGCTGCGGATAGGAGCCGCCGAGATCGATTCCGGCGACGATCCCCCGCTCCTGCAGCCGTCGCCGCACCGCGGCGAAATCGCCGCCGAAACGGAGGACGAACTCATTGAAGGTCGGACCGCTGAACACCAGTTCGGCCCCGGCCCCGACCAGTCCGGCCTTGAGATATTCGCTCAGGTCGTAGTTGAGCCGGGCCAGCTGCCGCAGGCCGCTGCCGCCGAGCGAGGCCATGTAGATCGCGGTGGTCAGGGCGCATAGCCCCTGGTTCGAGCAGATGTTCGAGGTCGCCTTCTCCCGGCGGATATGCTGCTCGCGGGTCGACAGGGTGAGGACGAAACCGCGCCGGCCCTCGAGATCGACGGTCTCGCCGACCAGCCGCCCCGGCAGGCTGCGGACAAACTCGCCGCGGCAGGCGAACATGCCGAGCGCCGCCCCGCCGAAGGACACCGGCAGGCCGAGGCTCTGGCCCTCGCCGCAGGCGATATCGGCCCCGCCCTGGCCGGGGTTGCGGTACAGCCCGTAGGCCAGCGGTTCGGTGAAGGCGGCGACCAAGAGCGCCCCGGCATCATGGACGGGCTCGGCGACCCGCTTCAGATCCTCGACCACACCGAAGAAGTTGGGGGACTGGAGCGCCACCGCCGCCAGTCCGTCGACGCCCTGCAGGAGGGAGAGGTCGGTGCGGCCGTCGGCGCCGCATGGCAGGTCGATGATCTCGTAGCCGGTCGGCCGCAGGTAGGATTTGACCACCTCGCGATAGTGGGGGTGAACGGCGGTCGACACCGCCACCCGGCGGCTGCGCTTGACGATCCTGAGTCCCATCAGCAGTCCTTCGGCCAGGGCCGAGGCGCCGTCATAGAGGGAGGCGTTGGCGACGTCGAGGCCGAGCAATCTGGCGGTCAGGGTCTGGTACTCGAAGATGCCCTGCAGGGTGCCCTGGGCCATTTCCGGTTGATAGGGGGTGTAGGAGGTGAGGAATTCCGAGCGGCCGGCCAGGGATCGCACGATTTCCGGAATATAGTGATGGTACCTGCCGGCCCCGACCAGCATGCAGTGGTCCGGACCGACCGTCATCGTCGCGGCGATGTCGCCCATCAGGTCGCCCAGCTGCCACTCGGTCATCGCCGCCGGGACTCCAATCGCTCCGTCGCAGCGGCAGCCGGCCGGAATCGAGGTGAACAGCTCGTCCAGGTCGGGACGACCGATCACCGCCAGCATTTCCCGGATCTCTTCCGGGGTATGGGGCAGATAGCGCATGGCTCAGCCCCTCAGCATCTCGAGATAGTCCTCGGCCGACATCAGCTCGTCGTACTCGCCGACATCGGTCACCCGGATCTCGACGATCCAGGCGCCGTACGGGTCCTGGTTGATCAGTTCCGGCGTATCGACCAGGGCCTCGTTGACCGCCACCACTTCCCCCCCCACCGGCATGTAGATTTCCGACACGGCCTTGACCGACTCCAGGGTGCCGAACTCGTCGCCCTTCTCGAAGATGTCGCCGATCTCCGGCATCTCGACATAGACAATATCCCCCAGCTGATCCTGGGCGTAGTCGCTGACCCCGATCCGCACCGTCTCGCCATCGACGGCTGCCCATTCGTGGTCTTCGGTGTAACGCACAGTCTCCGGAAAATCGAGTTCGCTCAGGTCCTTCATCGTCTCCGTCCTCCCATCGGTTTTACAGCATTGACGTTATGGGGTGCCGCGCCGACCGGTGAGGCCGGATATCCGTGCGGATCTCGACCCTGATCTGGCGCCGGCCGTCGGTGATACTGACCGTGGCTCCGGCAGCCAATGGCCGGTTGACCTTGATGAAACCGCAACTGAGACCGCGCGGCCGGAAGTCGGCCGGCCGGCCCTCGGCGGGTGGAGTCGCCACGCTGACGATCACCTCGCCGACCCGGTCGATCGCCATGTCGGTGGCGCAGGTCAGCACCTGGCCTATTGTATCACCTTGCCGATCGGTTACAAAGGTGTCTTTTCCGACCGTGATCTTTCGCGGATCGAAGCCGGCAAAGGGCAGGGTGTAGGCATCGCCCGGGTCGTCGCGCAGGGCCGAAGCACCGATGAACTCCTTGGTGAAGGCGGTCCCGCCGCCGTCCCACGGCAGGGTGAACAGCCAGGGATTGTTGACGAAGGGCCACGGGCCGATGTCCTGATGGGACAGGGGCAACACCGCGCCGGTGCGCAGCGAGTCGCGGGCGGCCAGACCGCAGGGCAGCAGGCCGAACTCCTCGCCGGCGGCCAGCACCGTCTGCCACAGCGGCACGATCCGGTCGGCGGCGACGAACAGCTCGAAGCCGAACTCGCCGGTGTAGCCGGTCCGCGACAGCAGCAGCGGCGTGCCGTCGTTCAGTCGTACCGGCACCGGGGTCTGCAGCTCGCCAAAGCCGCCCTTGCAGGAAAAATAGACCATGTCGGCCAGGACCGGACCGGGGTCGTGAAGCACTTTGGCGAGGATCCTGGCGGCCAGCGGCCCCTGGATGTCCATCTTGCCGAGTTGGTCGCCGCAGTCGCTGATCCTGACCCCGGAACCGCCCTGACTCTCGAGATGACCGGCCACCACCGGTCCCATCCCGGCGTTGACCACCACCATCCAGGCCGTCTCGGCCAGCCGGTAGACGATGGCGTCATCGATGACCGCGCCGGCGGCGGCGAGGAAGACCCCGTAGACGCAGCGGCCGATCGCCAGCGGCCCTTTATCCCGGCCCTGGCAGCGGTCCAGATCCTTGGTGAAGCAGCGCTGGAGCAGGTCCCTCGCCCCGTCCCCGTCCAGACCGATCACCGCCATGTGGCTGGTATCGAAGATCCCGGCCGCCTCGATGACCGCCAGGTGCTCGGCCCTGGCTCCGGCGGGATACCACAGCGGCATGTCGTACGAACCGAAACGGGCCATGTTCGCCCCTTGCCCGAGATGCCATTGATGCAGCGGCGTCATTCGCAGTTGATCCATCGTCTCACCTCGCCTGTTGTCTTCGGCGGCGACCGCGGACCGCTCAGCGGGTCAGCGGCACCTTGAGATTGACACTCCCGTTGACGACAAAGGTCCCGACCGCGGCAACGCCGTCGATCGCCGCCGCCTGCTGGTCCGGGACCGCCTCGGCGACCTTCTTGAACGGCATCCGGCCATCCTTGATGGTGATTGAGGCTTCGTCCAGGTTGAAACGGCTCTTGCATTTAATAAAAAAGCTACGCTATACTGGATATGTTGTCAATGTCACAACTAAAAATAGACAATATCATCATTTTGGGTGATATTTTATTACGGATTCCGCAACGATCGGGAGGAGACCGCCCATGCAGATCGCCATCCTCGGCGCCGGAACGGGCGGTTATGTCGCCGCCATCCGCGCCGCCCAGTCGGGCGCCAGCGTCACCCTGGTTGAAAAAGGCCCCATCGGCGGCACCTGTCTGAACTGGGGCTGCATTCCCTCGAAGATCTTCAAGCAGACTGCCGACACCCTCGGGGCAATCCGCACCGCCGGAGAATTCGCCATCGCCGCCGGTACCGCCGCCCGCTGCGACATGCCGGCCCTGGTCGCCAGAAAGGAGCGGATCATCGACATCCAGGCCGGCGGCATCCGCAACCTGCTGCAAAAGCATGGGGTCCGGGTCGTTACCGGTACCGGCCGGATCAGCGCCATGCACGAGCTGGCGGTTGCCGCCGCCACCGGAGAAGAGCTCGAGATCGCCTGGGACCGGCTGATCGTCGCGACCGGCAGCCGTCCAGCCCCGATTGCCGCCTTCCCCTTCGACTCGCGCCGGATCCTGTCGAGCGATGACATCTTTTCCCTCCAGTCCATCCCCGAGTCGCTGGCCATCGTCGGCGGCGGCGTCATCGGCTGCGAGCTGGCCTGCATCTTCGCCGGCCTCGGCAGCCGGGTGACCCTGATCGAGGCGATGGACCGGATCCTGCCCCTGCCGTCAGTGGACGAGGACTGCGGCAAACTGCTGCTGCGGGAGATGAAAAAACAGAAGATCCGGGTGCTGCCCGGCGCCACCGTCCTGTCGGCAACTCCGGTCGGCGAGCGGATCGAACTGCGCGTCGGCCCGGCCGGCGCCGACTCTTCCGCCAGGCTGCAGCCGGAATCCTGCGACAAGGTGCTGGTCAGCATCGGCCGGATACCCAACAGCGCCGGTATCGGTTTGGAGAGGATCGGGGTCGACTGCGATGCCCGGGGCTGGGTGGTCGCCGATGCGCAGCTGCGGACCAGCAACCCCGAGGTCTACGCTATCGGCGATATCCTCGGCCCGGCCCGGATCATGCTTGCCCATGTCGCCTCGACGGAAGGCGAGATCGCCGCCGCCAACTGTCTCGGCGCCGACCGGGAAATGGCATACGATATCGTTCCCGGCGCCATCTTCACCATGCCCGAGATCGCCACCGTCGGCCTGACCGAGACCGAGGCCGCCGCCCGCGGCTGCCGGTTCCGGGCCGACACCGTCCACTTCCGCACCCTCGGCAAGGCCCATGTCATCGGTGAGATCGCCGGGTTCGCCAAGATCGTCACCGACCAGCCCAGCGGCCGGATCCTCGGCGTCCAGATCACCGGTCCCCACGCCACCGACCTGATCGCCGAGGCCGTGCTGGCGATGCGCAGCGGCACCACGGTCCGGCAGCTGGCCGAAACCATCCACGCCCACCCGACCCTGGCCGAGATCATGCTGGAGACCGCCTTCAAGGCGGTGGACCGCCCCCTGCACGGCTGACGGACGACGAACGGCAACGATATCACCGGGAGATTGCGTCCAATACCAGTTGATAAAACCACCCGAAACAGGCACAATACAAAAATCCATCGCGGCCGGTTCGCCTCCGGCGGCCGATCGCGGCGGAAAATTTTCCATCACCGCCCTCCCTAGGATCAGGAGATTGAATATTGCATCTGGATATTCACACCATCATCGATCTCCTGTTCATCGGCAATTTCATCTCCGCCGCGGTCCTCATCGCCTATCAAAGCTCTCGAAGGCTGCAGACACCGTACCTCCAGTTCCTGGCCGGGAAAATCCTGCAGACCCTGGCCTGGCTGCTGCTCGGACTTCGCGGCGAGGTCAGCGACCTGCTGTCGGTGCATCTCGGCAACAGCCTGCTCCTTACCGCCTTCTCCCTCGAGGCGCTGGCCCTGGCCACCGTCAAGAAACCGAACCGTGACTGCACCATCCTCTTTCCCATCCTCGGGGCGTGCAGCATTGCCGCATTCCTGTTGTTCGCCGGACATCCCGGATCCGTGCGCATCGTCGTGGCCTCTTCGGCGACGATGCTGATCTATGGCGCGATGAACCTGTTCATCCTCCGCGACACAACGGGGTCGGTCTTGCACAAGACCATCGGCGCCAGCTATCTCCTGTTCAACTTCATCCTGTTTTTCCGAGCCGGATTTGCCTTCATCTTTCCTGATATGATTCTGATGAGCAATATGCCGATCCAGGAAATGACGTTTCTGCCGCTCTACCTCCTGATGCTGGTCGGCGGCATCGGCTTCATCCTGCTGCTGAAAGAACAGAACGATCTGCTCCTGCAGGAGAGTGAGGAAAAATACCGTACCCTGGTCGAAGGGGCGCATGAGGCCATCGCCATCATCCAGGATCAGCTGATCGTCTTCGCCAATCAGAAATCGGCCGATCTGGTCGGGATGCCCCTCACCGATCTGATCGGCAGACCATTTGTTGATTTCATCTGGCCCGACGATCTGAAAACGGTCATGGAAAACTATGAAAAACGCATGCGAGGGGGTAAGATTGCCGACAGATACGACATGAGAATAATCGGTCCGGATGACACACCGCTGTGGCTGGCGGTCTCGGCGAAATGGATCCAGTGGCAGAGCAGGCCGGCCTCACTCGATCTGATGACCGACATCACCAGACGCAAGCAGCTGGAGGAAGAACGCGAACGAATCATCGGTGATTTGCAGCGGGCGCTGTCGGAGGTCAAGACCCTGAGCGGTCTTCTCCCCATCTGCGCCTCGTGCAAGAAGATCCGTGACGACCAGGGATACTGGAACCAGATCGAAATCTATATCAAAAACCACTCGCAGGCGACCTTCACCCATGGCATCTGCCCTGAGTGCATGAAGAAGCTGTACCCGGAAGTCTATGAAAAAATGCTGCGGACGGAGGATGCCGAAGATCGCCAGGTGGCTTGATCGCTTCTTTCGATGACTCCGCCGATACCAGGCCGATGAAACCTCGCCTTTCCATCAACCAGCCGGTTCCCTGAAACCCGAGAATATGCCCAGGCCCGCATCACAACAACCTGCAGCGAACCTACCGCAGACTGCGCGAAAAAAAACACCGCGGAGTGCCGCCGCCCCAAGGAAAAAAGGCAGGAAAGGGACGCGGGGCAAAAAGAAACCGGCCATCTCCCTGCGCCGTAATGCCCTGCTGTTGAGCATCGAGATCAGCGGCCTGGCGATCGCCGGGATTGCGGCCATCATCGCTCTGCTCGGCTATTCGGCCAACCGTTTTGCCGGTACCCGGATCTTTTCCAGCCTTCTCCCCTTTGCCGGCGGCATCTTCGGCTTCATCGTCCTCACCGCCATCCTGCTCATTGGCTGGCGACGGCTGCGCCCCCGGCTGCAGGGCTGGTCGCCCCATCTCCCCGCCGCCATCGCCTTCGGCCTGGCATTCGCGGCCGGTCTGCTGACAATGCAGGACCATTTTCACCAGGCCTTCGGTTACTACCGGACCCTGGTCGGCGGCAAGGAAGAGGCTGGTCGTGTCACCCTCGCCCATCAGGTCTTTGCCGCTTACCGCCGCCTGGAGACGCCGGCCCTGGAGAAACTGATCGACCGCGCCCAGCCCTACCACCCGGCCATCGAGGAGGCGGCCAGGACCTACGCCATCGATGTCGATCTGCTGCAGGGCCTCGCCGCCACCGAATCCTCGTATCTACCGCGGCAGAGCCATGACGGCGGCCAGGGACTGTTCCAGATCACCCAGATTCCGGCCGCGGCCAGAGAAAAGGTCGACCGGCTGTTCGCCCCGGAGCTGCGGGTCCTGGACAATCCGCGCTACAACGCCCACCTCGGCGCGGCCACCCTCAGACATTATCTCACCGAGATGAAGGATGACCTGTTCCTCGGCCTGCTCGCCTATAACATCGGCCCGGCCAACGGCGGCCTGCGCTTCATCATGGAACAGTACGGGGCGACCGACTTCGTCACCATCCAGCCTTACCTGCAGCGGCTCCCGCGTGACTATCCGATCCGGGTCCTGTCCTACTCCCTCGCCTTCCGCATCCAGCAGCGGGAGGGCCGGCTCCTCGCCTATGAAGAAGGCGGCAACGCCATCCGCATCCAGGGCATCGGCATCCCCGGCATAGGTCGGGGATTGTCGCAATGAACGCCGTGATCAGGCATATCCGGCCGCAATCGGAATGCTTTATCGCCGAAGGCTGCCATATCATCGAACTGCTGCAGGCTGACGACGACCCGCAGCTGTCGATCGCCCGCGCCCGGGTCGAACCGGGCCGGACCACCCGCTGGCACCGGCTGCGGGGTACGGTCGAACGCTATGTCATCCTTGCGGGCGAAGCCCTGGTCGAAATCGGCGGCCTGCCGCCCCGACAGGTCCGCCCCGGCGATGTGATCCTGATCCCACCCGCCCGCCGCCAGCGGATCACCAACAGCGGCACGGGCGACCTGCTCTTTCTCGCCATCTGCACCCCGCCTTTTCAGCCTGAAAACTACGAGGATATCGAACGACTCATTGGACCGGAATGAAACCCGAGGAGAAAGCCATGACCATTCGCACCCTGCAGCAGATTTCTCAGAGCATCCCCACCCTGGAAGGGGCCGGCGTCCATCTCCGCCGCGCCTTCGGCTTCGGCGGCACCGCGCTGTTCGATCCCTTCCTGCTGTTCGACGACTTCCGCTCGGACCATCCCGACCAGTATCTCAAGGGCTTCCCCTGGCACCCGCATCGGGGCATCGAGACCATCACCTATGTCCTGGCGGGCGATGTCGAGCATGGCGACAGCCTCGGCAACCGGGGCATGATCTCCTCCGGCGATGTGCAGTGGATGACGGCGGGCAGCGGCATCATCCATCAGGAGATGCCGAAAGGCGATGCCGCCGGCAGTATGCACGGCTTCCAGCTGTGGTGCAACCTGCCGGCGGCCGAAAAGATGTGCGCGCCCCGCTACCGCGATGTGACGGCGGCAACGATCCCGACCGTAACGACCGCCGCCGGTGCGACCATCAAGGTCATCTGCGGCATGGTCGACGGCACCAGGGGCCCGGTCGAGGACATCACCATCGACCCGCAGTACCTCGACATCACGGTCCCGGCTGAATCCGGCCTCGAGCACCCGACCCGACCGGGCGACACGGTGGTCGCCTATGTCATCGGGGGGGAGGCCTCCTTTGCACCGGAAGAGCCGAACCGGCAGGGGAACCGCAGCATTCTCGTCTTCTCCGACGGCGACCGGATCGCTGTCCGCACCGCCGCCCAGCCGGTACGATTCCTGCTGATCTCCGGCCGCCCGCTGCGTGAACTCATCGCCTGGCGCGGCCCTATCGTGATGAATACCGAAGAGGAACTACAGACCGCCTTCCGCGAGTATCACGACGGCACCTTCCTCAAGCATCGCTGAACAGGCGCGGGAATCAGCCCCAGGGCCTCCGTTCCTCCTTCGGGCTGAAGATCACCGCCATCGTCCGGACCAGCCCGAGCGCGAAGAGGAGGATGGCGAAGCCGATCAGGGTCTCCGCCGCCATCGACGCATGGGAGTAGAGCATGACGATCAGCTCCCGGATGATGAAGATGATCGCCGGATCGATCATGCTGTGGAGCCGGATCCGCTTGACCTTCAGGTACTCGATGAAACTGCGGAAAAGCTCGATCATCACCAGAAAGGTGAGGATGTCGCTGACCGTGCGGGACATGTCGATCGTCCGGAAATAGTCCTCGAACAGCAGGTTGAGCGGATACAGGACCTTCAGCAGTCCGGCAATCAGCAGAAAGATGATGTAGATGATCAGAACGTTGATGATGGCGTCGACCGCCCGGTCGAACACCTCCAGCATCGAGGCCTTTCTCTCCATGACCATTTTTCCCTCCTCCGTTGTTTGTCGCAATAAAGCAGGGCGGCGACAGGAGAAGGTAAGGATCCGATCAGATTTTGGTTTGCCGCGATGAGGAGAGGGCAAGCAGCGGTGCCAGCCGTTGCCAGACGGTGACAACGGCCAGGTCGCGCAGGTCGGCCTGTTCAATCCAGTCGAAACGACCGTGCTGAATGCCGGAAAAGGTGGGGGGGATATGGTTGCTGAACAGGGCCAACCCCGGCCGCTGCAGGTGGACGGCAATATGGGTCGGCCCGGTGTCGTTGCCGACCACCAGCGCCGCCCGACGAAGGATCCCTGCCAGCCGAAAGATATCGAGGACACGACCGTCGTCCTCGAGCAGCACGTGGCCGCCGATGCCCCGGCAGAGCTCGACCTCACCCGGACCGGGAACGGTCGCGATCTGCCAGCCCGCCTGCCGCATTCTCTCCGCCAGCTGCCGGTAATACGGCCAGCGTTTCTCCGGGTGTTCGGCCGATCCGCCTGGAACCAGGACGGCGAAGGGGCCGGTCAGGCCCGCCCGCCCGAGGATGTCTCCGACATCCTCGGCCATCCAGGAGACGTCACAACGGAGGGTATGCTGAACCGGAACCCCGGCCATGGCCAGGCAGAGGGCGAAATGGTCGGCGGCGCAACGGTCGGCCGGCCGGCGGCAGCATACCGAGCAGCCCCTGGCTCCGCCCACCCAGGGGGTGCCGCGGAGAAACCAGCGGTAGTAGCAATCGGTGCGGCCCACCTGCTGCAGGTCGTAGACCAGTTCGAAGGCTTCCCGCCTGAGGCGGCGGCGCAGGGTCAGCATGCAGTCGAGGCGCCAGCGACCGGCCCGTGGATCAATAAAGATGCAATCCACCCAGGGGCAGCGCTCCATCAGCCGCCGGTACGGCGGGGTGGTCATCACCGTGATCTCCGCATCCGGATGATGGAGACGGATATCGTGCATCGCCCCTTCGGCCTGGACGATATCGCCCAGGGCGCTCAGCTTGACGACCAGGACCCGCCGCGGCTGCTCACTTGCCATCGGCATAGGCGGTGTAGGATTTCTCCTCGACCACCTGCGAGCCCATCAGGCTGTTGATCCGGTATTTCAGGTCGGCCCGCCGGTCGTTGGTGAAATAGACCGACCGCGCCAGTTCGATGAACCGCTCCTCGAAAACCTGCTCCCTCTCGCAATCCCTGATCGCATCCTCGATCTCCCACAGCCTCCCGTTGACCTCGCGCAGGTCCGCAACCAGTTCGGCAAGCCCATCGGGATCTCCCCCCAGGCGGTCACGGACCTCTTCCAGCAGCTTGAGCTCGCTTCTCACGTTGGCAAGCTTGGCGGCATCCGTCATCCGTTCGCTCTTGATCTGCAGGATCGTGATCTTGTCGAGGAGTTCTCCCCAGGACACGGGGATCAGCAGGGACATGTTCGTTCTCTCTTCCAGGTTTGTCGGTAATGAAAAGGTTTGGGCGGCTCCCGCCCCACCATATCGGGTTCGGCATTATCGTCAAAAGGCGGCTGAAAGTCAACCACGGCAGCATCCCTGACTGCGCCCCGGGTATCAGGACCTTGCCTCCATCAGCCGGGAAAAGAGGAGGGGAATCTTCTCCACATCCTGATTTGACTTTCCCTCCCTGATCACATAACCTCTTAAGAGAAAGAGACAAAATATCCGGGACGACCGGCTGCCGCACGAATTGCCGTCGGCAGCGGCACACGCGATTACACCTACTCGGAGGACAGTCATGGGAATTCTCTCCTGGATCGTCATGGGGCTGTTGGTCGGGATCGTCGCCAAGTTCATCATGCCGGGCGGGGACTCGGGCGGAATCATCATCACCATCCTGCTGGGCATCGGAGGCGCCTTCGTCGGCGGCTATGTCGCCTCCTTCCTCGGGATCGGCTCGTTCACCGGCTTCAATCTCGGCAGTTTTCTGATCGCCACCGGCGGCGCCATCCTCATCCTGATTCTCTATCGAGCGGTAAGAAGATGATCGTCTCGATCCGGCTCGCCCCCGCCGTTCGGGTTCCCCGTGCCTTCAGCCCCCATGCGGCCGATCGCCCCTGGCCGGGTACGTGTGACCCGAGCGGCCGGTGACCTCCATGGCAAACAAGAGGGACGCCCGGCAGTGGCGTCTGGCCACGCAACCCCTGGATGCATCGACACTGGAGATCACCTTTTCCGGCCGCTGGTGCCTCGACCAGCGGCTCCCCGCACCCGACGACCTGGCATCGACGCTGACAGCCGGCACCTCCCGTCTGACCTTCAGGACCAACCTGTCGTCCTGGGATTCGGCCTTCCTCGCCTATCTCTCCGTCCTGATCAGGCTGTGCGCCGCCAGGGGCATCCAGGCCGACCAGGACGGCCTGCCGGAAGGGGTCCGGCACCTGCTGGCGATGGCCGCCGCCGGGCCGGAGCAGAAGATCGCCGGCCGGGGCGAGGGCCGGCACAACTTCCTCCATCGGATCGGGGCGGCGGCGGTGGAATTTTTCCATGGCGCCCCGGAGATGCTGCGCTTCCTCGGCGAGGTCATCTTTTCCTTCGGCCATCTGCTGTCCGGCCGGATCCGCCTGCGGTGGCGCGACCTGTGGTGGGAGATCGAGGAGGTCGGGCCGCGGGCCCTGCTGATCGTCTCGGTCATCAGCTTTCTCGTCGGCCTGATCCTCGCCTACCTCGGGGCCGACCAACTGCGGATGGTCGGGGCCCAGATCTTCATCGCCGATCTGGTGGCGATCGGCATGGTGCGGGAGATCGGGGCGCTGATGACCGGCATCATCATCGCCGGCCGGACCGGCTCGGCCTTCGCCGCCAAGCTCGGGACGATGCAGGTCAACGAGGAGATCGACGCCTTCAGGACCCTGGGCATCTCACCGATCGACTTTCTGGTGCTGCCCCGGATCATCGCCCTGATGCTGATGGTGCCGCTGCTGACCCTCTATTCCGGCTTCGTCGGCATACTGGCCGGGCTGCTGATCTCCACCACCATCTTTGACATCGGCCTGTTCGAGTATTACAACGAAACCATCAGCGCCCTGGAGCTCAAGCATTTCGCGGTCGGCCTGGTCAAGGGCAGCGTCTACGGCGCGATGGTCGCCTATTCCGGCTGCCTGCGGGGCATGCAGTGCGGCCGCAGCGCCGAGGCGGTCGGCGAGGCGGCGACGTCGGCGGTCGTGACCAGCATCCTGCTGATCACCATCTCGGCCTCGATTCTGACCATCCTTTTCTACCAGCTGGGGATCTGACATTATGGCGACGGCGGTTCCCATCGAAGTCCGCAACCTGACCATGGCCTACGGCGAGTACGTGGTCCAGCATGACATCAACTTCACCGTCAATCGCGGCGAAATCTTCATCATCATGGGCGGCAACGGCTGCGGCAAATCGACGCTGATGCGGTCGTTGATCGGTCTGCAGCGACCGGCCAAGGGGACGGTGCTGTACGACGGCGAGGATTTCTGGCATGTCGAGGCCGCCGAGCACGAGCGCCTCAAACGCCGGCTCGGGGTCATGTTCCAGGGCGGGGCGATGTGGAGTTCGCTCACCCTGGCCGAGAACGTCGCCCTGCCGCTCGGCGAATATACCGATCTGTCTTCGCATCTGATCGACGAGATCGTCTCCTTCAAGCTCGCCCTGGTCGGGCTGGCCGGCTTCGAGGATTTCTACCCCGCCGAACTGAGCGGCGGCATGCGCAAGCGAGCCGGCCTGGCCCGGGCGCTGGCGCTCGACCCGGAGATCCTGATCATCGACGAACCCTCCTCCGGTCTCGACCCCTTGACCGCCCGCCATCTCGATCTCCTGATCCTCGAACTGCGCGAGAACTTCGGCACCACCATCGTCATCATCACCCACGAACTGGCCAGCATCCTCGGAATCGGCGACAGCTCGGTCTTTCTCGATACCCAGACCCGGACGATGATCGCCACCGGCAACCCGAGAGAGGCCCTGCAGAGCGGCGATCCCCGGGTCCGTCATTTCCTCACCAGGGGGGAAGCATGAGCAGAAAGGCCAATCCCACCCTGATCGGCACCTTCGTGCTCGGTGCCCTGATCCTGGCGATCATCGCCATTCTGCTGCTGGCCGGTGACGAGTGGTTCCGGGATCGCCAGCAGTACATCATGTATTTCGACGAGACCGGCCAGGGGCTGCAGGCGGGGGCGCCGGTGGTCTTCCTCGGCGTCAGGGTCGGCACCGTCAAGCACATCCGGATCGGGCTCGAGGAGGAACACCAGCGCTTCAAGGTGCAGGTGACGATCGAGCTCGACCTGCAGATGATCAGGACCGGCGGCGGCGAGGTCATCGCCCCCGAAGACCGCCTGACCATCGGCCAACTGGTGGAGAAGGGCATGCGGGCCCGGCTGAAGATGCAGAGCCTGCTGACCGGCCAGCTCTATATCGATCTGGCGTTCTATCCCGGCAAGCCGGCCCACTTTGTCAACAAGGCCCGGGACGGCAACGAGATCCCGACCATCCCGACCACCGTCGAGGAACTGGCGTCGATGCTGGAGGATTTCCCGATGAGCGAGTTCCTTGCCGATCTGGCGTCGATCGGGGCCTCGATCAGCAGACTCCTGTCATCGTCGGCGATGGCCAATATCCCGACCAGGCTGGAGGCCACCCTGGCACATCTGGAATCCGTGGCGGCCCGACTCGATACCAGGGGCGGACCGCTGCTGGCCGAAGCGGAAACCGCCGTGACCGACCTGCGCCGCGCGATCGATGCCGTCCAGTCGGCGATGGCCAAGGTCGGCCGGGCCGCCGATCAGGTCGGCGCCTTGACCGCCGGCGACTCCGGCATCGCCCGGGATATTGCCCGGGCCGGCACGGAACTGGCCAATGCGGCGCAGGCGATACAGCAGCTTGCCGACGACGAGTCCCCCACTGTCCAGCGCATCAACGCCTCGCTCCAGGAGATTTCCCGGGCCGCCCGGGCGCTGCGCCTGCTGGCCGAAAACCTGGAGCAGCAGCCGGAGGCCGTTCTCCGCGGCAAAAAATCCGAGGAGGAATCACCATGATGGAGATTGTCTGCCGCTGCCGGCACCGCTTACCGGCCATCCTGGTCGCCATCGCCCTGCTGCTCCCGGGATGCACCCGTTCCCGACCGGTTGCCTATTACCAGCTCACCGCCATCGACGCCGAACAGACCGTCGTCGAATCGGCAACCACCGCCGACCTCGGCATCGGTCTCGGTCCGGTGCGGTTGCCGGAGATACTGGATCGGCCGCAGATCGTCATCCGCAGCGGGGCCAACCGGATGGAGGTCATCGACGGCCGGCGCTGGATCGAACCGCCGGCCGACAACATCTCCCGGGTCCTCAGAGAAAACCTCGCCGTGCTGCTGGCGACCGAGCGGATCGTGGCCTATCCCTGGAACCGAACTGCCGCCTTTGATTACCAGATCTCGATCGAGATCCTCCGTTTCGAGGGGCAAGGGGTGCGTGAGGCGCAACTCGAGGCTGTCTGGTCGGTACGGGACCGGCAGGGGAAATCGCTTGTCCCCGACCGGCGGGACAGGTTTCAGGTGCCGTCCGCCAGCCCGGACTACGAAGGACTGGTCCGGGCCCTCAGCGAAACACTGTCGCAGTTGTGCCGGGAAATCTCCCGGGAAATCAGAAATCTGCCCGCCACCGGACAATAGCCGCAACCGGGATGTTCCCGGTTGCTCAGGGTTCAAAACCGTCGGCCGGCAGCGGGAAAACCCTCGCCACTTCGGGGGGAATGGTTCGGGGACGACCGCTGGCGGCATCGACGAACACCCATTCCGTCTCGCCCCGGGCCAGCAGGGCGTTATCGTGTTCGCGGATGAACCGGTAGCGCCGGCGGGATCGCGCCCGTCGAAAATCGACCACCCAGGTCAGCGCCACCACCTCGTCGCCGGCAAAGGCCGGAACCAGATATTCGATATTGTGGGATCGCACCACCCAGGTCGCACCAAGCGCCTGGACGATCCGGGTCCCATCGGCCGAATCGGCGTGGCGGATGGCGACATCCTGCATCCATTGGACATAGACAACATTGTTGACATGACCGTTCCGGTCCAGGACACTCTCCGGAACGATGAACCGGTTACGGAAGACGGCATTCGACAAATCCTGTTTCATTGCTCCACTTTTCCCCCAACAGTTTGACAAACGTTGCTCCAGCATCCGATTGTCCCGTTTTTATCCAGAAACTTCAAGGCCTATGATGCTCTGTTCGACTCGACAGCGGCACGGGCGGGCCTCCTCCATTTGACTGCAAGTGCTGCAGCCGGGTGACTAACGCAATTCAACGCTTTATTCAAGGTTACCATTCTGTAATTGTGACAGCCCTTCACCTACGGTACCCTCTGAACCGGGAAATATTGGAATGATCAATTCACGAGAAGCTGGAGACCTTCACCGACGCCGGACACGAAAGAATCTCGACATGGATCTCAGTCGGACAAACTCGGTTAAAAAGGCAAACATTGCCTTGACATTTCCCCCTCGGCCTCGTAGTCCTATTGATGATTTAGTCCGACCAAGCCGAATGAGAGTGGGTATAGCCCTCTCAAATTTCAACTTGTGCTTTATCAGCTTTCGAGTTGGTAACGAGCACACGGAGTGAAGACAATGGAAGACAGATGGCTATCTGTAGATGAGATCGGGGTTTATCTCGGTGTAAAGCGGGATACGGTCTACAAGTGGATCAGTGAAAAAGCCATGCCTGCCCACAAAATCGGTCGTCTCTGGAAGTTCAAGAAAGACGAAATCGACGAGTGGGTGCGTAAGGGCGGGACCGTGACCAGTGATAAGCATGACTGAAAGGCAAATTCATCTACTTCGGTTCGGGTTCGCCTTTCCGCAAGGCTCTCCCCATGTTTCGCGAACCATGATGTTGACCGAATTGACCAGCCTTCTGGAATATATGTCAACCACAGATGCCGCTAAAACAGATTATACTCGCGCAATTGTCGAAGACAACTGCCTGGCGAAACGGACAGAAAAAAATCGGCAGATATCAAAACGATTTTTGGTCGAGCTCTATTCACTTGACCCAGGCAGACTGCTTTTTCGTTCTTTGCTCTTTTTCTGGCAACGAGATCCTGCAGGTCGTCCTCTTCTGGCACTTCTCTGTGTGTATGCACGCGACGGTCTCCTCAGGTCCACCGCTAAATACATATTAAACCTTTCTCAGGGAGCATCGGTTTCTCGACACTCAATGGAGGTTTTTTTAGACGGCCTTGATCCGGGGCGATATAGCCCGGCGAAGCTTGCCTCAAACGCCAAGAATTTAAACGCGACATGGACCCAATCCGGTCACCTCGATGGGAGGGTCAGAAAAGTACGCTCCCGTGCCAATCCGACAGCCGGAAATGTTTCCTACGCTTTGCTCCTTGGCTATCTTACAGGTGTCCGGGGACAGGCACTTTTTCAAACGGAATACACCAAGTTGCTTGATTGCCCCTTCGACAAGGCCACCCAGCTTGCCGAAGAGGCCTCTCGCAAAGGGTGGATTGTGTTCAAACGTGTAGGCGACGTCATCGAGGTTCTGTTCCCGAACTTGATCAATCAAGAAGAAATGGAGTGGCTTCGTGAGCAGAGTTAAACGGCTTATACAGTCCTACAGCAAATACATTTCCGTCCCGTGGCGCGATGATGCCTCCGCTGCACAGCGCGTGATCTTCTGTGTCTACAACGAAAATGAAGAACGCTGGTTGCGGGCCAAAGTCGATGAATTTGAAATCGTCACCCGACAGGCAGGCCACGCATGGGCCATGTTCGACCTGACGGATACCTTTGCCATTTGGCTCGCCTCGCAACGGTATGCCAGAAGTTACTTCCAGAAGCCGCACCTGCTCTCCACGCTGCTGCCGAAATACCTCGCTTTCATCACCGAGGAGTTCGAGTCATTCCTCCAGAAGAACGATATCGGAGCTGATTCCGTCGTTGCGCTCCAGGGCGTCGGGACACTTTTCGGCTTTCTGAAAGTGAAAGAAGTCGTCGACAAGTTGGCCCCCATGGTCAAGGGGCGGCTGCTGGTCTTCTTCCCGGGCAGCTATGAAAACAACAACTACAGGCTGCTGGATGGCTATGACGGGTGGAATTATCTCGCTGTACCGATCACTGCGGACAAGGAATATTGAACGAGGAATTGATGATGAATAATCGTGACATTTACCAAAAAGATCCGGCCACCCGAAAACTGGTCAACGAGGGTGTGGCAAGCGTCAACGACGAGAAGACCAGCCAGGCGCTGGCGGTACTCCGTTACGAACTGGAGACCTTCGTTTGCGACGGCCAGTATGAAAAAGGGATGGCCCACATCCTCGAGACCTACTTGCAGAACATCGACCAGGCGCAGCAACCGGCTGTTTGGGTCAGTGGTTTTTACGGTTCAGGTAAATCGCATCTCGTCAAAATGCTCCGGGCGCTTTGGGTTGACACGGTTTTTGAGGATAGAGCTACTGCTCGAGGCATAGCCAGCCTGCCGCAAAGCATCCGTGACCACATCAAGGAGTTGAGTACCCAGGCCAAACGCCATGGAGGCTTGCATGCGGTATCTGGGACATTGGGCTCGAGCTCTCGTGACAAGTCGGTTCGAATGGCGCTGCTGGGATTAATTTTCCGATCCGCTGAGTTACCTGAGCAATACCCGATTGCCCGCTTCGTCATGTGGCTCAAGCACGAAGACATCTATGGCCAGGTTCGCGCCCATGTTGAGCAGAATGGTTTCAACTGGGACGAGGAGTTGGACAACTTTTATGTGGCAGAGGGCCTTCATGACGCTCTGGTTCAAGCCAAGCCCAAGCTCTTTTCATCGTCCGTATCCTGCGTCGAGACCCTGAACAATCTCTACCCTTACGTTCAGGACATTTCCAGCGATGACATGCTCAAGGCCATTCGGCAGGCGCTGACGAAGGATGGCAAATTCCCGCTGACATTGGTTGTTCTGATGCCACTGCCCGGCGTCTGCCGCCAGGAGCGCCTCCATAACGCAAAATCCCTCATTTTTCCTGGTAGATCGGCTTATCGGCCTGAGAGGTTCATGCCCACTCCATCGCATCTGCCTTCGGCCAGACCTCTGAAGACAGGTCGAAACTGATGATGGGACCGAGGACCCATATGGTCAACTATGCCTCGACAACCCTGCCTGCCGGAACGACAAGGGACCACACCAATGGAGTCCTGGGCTCAAGTATGATACTGTCTCATGATATGCGGGGAAGAGCTGTGTCTGTATCCCGTTTGCCCGGGCGACCTTTATCTGTGTGTATCCGTTCCCCGGGCGCAAAGCTCGGCATGGCATCACTGATTGCGTCTGCACAGCTTATTGAAGAAAAGCGTACGCGGCGGTCTGATTATCGTGGGAGAGATCAATCTAGGCGGCTCTATCGAGTCGATTCACAACCCAGTCACCATTGCCGAGATTGCGGTTGAGAAAGGTGCTTCGGCGCTGTTGATGCCGGTGGCCTGCCGTCGGCAGCTCTTTGATCTGTCGGATGATATGGCAACAAGGATCGACATTCAGTTTTATTCTGATGCCAGGGATGCCCTCCTGAAGGCAATGGTAGAGTGAAGCGAATGAGCATCGAGAGTTCCGTTATACAGAAACGAAAGCAGGTACACAAACTGCACAATGTGTATTACCGTTCCCCGTGAAATCGACCCACGCCCCCGGATTGCTGTCGGGGGCGGAACTCCCTCCGCAGCTCGCTCCATGAATGCAATGACCGATTACACTATCCTGATCATTGGTGTGGTATGCGCCGGAATCGGCGGGGAGATCTTCGTCCGCGGAGCAGTAGGGCTGTCCCATTGGGCGCGGATTTCTCCCGGCATTATCGGCGCAACCGTTGCCGCATTCGCCACGTCGAGCCCGGAATTGTCGGTCTCGATCCGTGCCGCCCTGTCCGGAACGCCCCAGATCGCGCTGGGAGACGCCCTGGGCAGCAATATCATGAACGTCGCCTTCATTCTCGGCCTCGCGTTGGTGATTTCCGGGATTCAAACACCCCGTAACACCGTACAACGCGATTTCCCCGTCGCCCTGCTGACCCCGGGCATCACCGGCCTTCTGTTGGTGGATGGCGAACTTTCCCGGATCGACGGTCTCCTGATGATGCTGATGTTCATCGCCTGGCTTGTCGCCACGTGTGTCGAGGCCCGCAGGCAGCTGAGCGTCGTGGAGGCGGTCCTTGGCGAACACCGCATCCTGCTGATAGTGCTGTCATCCATTGCCGGCCTGGCCATCATTCCAATCGCGGCGATCATCCACCCCATCGTCGTGCCATGGCGCGAGCTGCTCATGGCGCTGGTTTTTGGTTTCGTATCACTGGCATGTACCTATCCAACGCGTACAGGTTACATTGAACGCAGACGGGGGGGTATTGCTGTTGATACTCTATCTATTCTATCTCAAAACGATTTTTCAACTGCAGGCGAGCTGACAGGCACCCACGATACATGCTTTTTGCCGATTGCCCCTGTCATTTCCTTCATTCCCACGTTAAGATGACGAAAACGGTTCTGTCGATCTCCCCTATCACCCTGTTTCCATAGCTTACAGGAGGATCCATGCGCACTGCGGATGAACCCATCTGGGACTGGACCCTGCGACGAATTCGGAGAATCTGGCCCCTTGGTGACTCTGGCAAATTGAAAGACGTGGTCGAACCGGATCTGCCGACCGGCGATCTCGATAAACTGCGGAAAAAAATCAAGGCCTGCCTCGACGGGCGCGGCGGCGAGATGTCCGCCAGGGCCAGGGCCGCTGAACTCGGCGAGGCCTACCTGGTCCTCAATCCCCAGGGGCGCCGGCGCTTTCTCGAGCTGCTGGCCACCGACTACGATGTCGACAACGATGCCGTCGAGGCCGCGATCGAGCGGCGCCGGGCCAGCGAAGGCCCGGAACAGCTGCAGCAGGCGACCAGCGACCTGCGCCGCCAGCTGGAACCGCCGCGGACCAGACTGCTGCGCCAATTCAACGAACTCCGGGAAGGGGTCAAATTCCTCGTCGACCTGCGGGCCGAGCTGATGCCGTGGGCCCGCGAGGACCCGGCGCTCGCGGCCCTCGACCAGGACGTCTTCGGTCTCCTGGCATCGTGGTTCGACATCGGCTTTCTCAACCTGCAACAAATTACCTGGAAGACGCCGGCGGCCCTGCTCGAAAAACTGATCGAGTACGAAGCGGTCCACGCCATCCGCTCCTGGGACGACCTGAAGAACCGGCTCGGCGACGACCGGTGCTGCTACGCCTTCTTCCATCCACGGATGCCGGAGGAGCCGTTGATCTTCGTCGAGGTCGCCCTGGTCAACGGCATTTCGACCAATATCCATGACCTGCTCGACGAGCAGGCTCCGGTGATCAATCCGAGAAAGGCCGACACGGCGATCTTCTACTCGATTTCCAACTGTCAGAAGGGTCTTGCCGGAGTGAGCTTCGGCAATTTTCTGATCAAGCGGGTGGTCAGGGACCTGAGCGCCAGGATGCCGAATCTGAAGAACTTCTCGACCCTGTCGCCGATCCCCGGATTCATTCACTGGCTGCGGACCGAGGCCCGCGAATCGGGGCTCAGCGAGCGCGAGATACGGGTGCTCGATCTGCTGCAGCCGGCCGAAAACGAACCCGGCCTGCTCGATATCATCCGCGGCGGCGATTCCGCCGCGACCAACAGCAGGAATGCCCTTCAGGTCCCGCTGCTGAGGCTCTGCGCCCGCTACCTGACCTCGGCGAAAAAAGGCCGGCAGGCACTCGACCGCGTCGCCCATTTTCACCTCGCCAACGGCGCCCGGATCGAACAGATCAACTGGGCCGCCGATCTTTCCGACAAGGGCCTCCACCAATCGGCCGGGATGATGGTCAATTATCTCTACAAACTGCCGGATATCGAGAAAAACCACGAATCCTACAGTGGCAAAGGCGGGGTCGCGGTGTCATCGGCAGTCCGGAAACTGCTCTGAGCCACTGCAAAAAAAATGGTGGAGACCAGGACGGGGAATTCTCCGTATGAGCTCCACCATTGATCGAAGGCGGCAATCGCAAAGGCAAGTGGCTTCTTGCTGATTGGAGGCTCAGTTTCCGCCCCGGATAGACTCGCGGATCTGGCCGTCGCCAAGGATTCGCTGGAGCACATCCGAAAGCTGGACGTTCAGCATCTTTTCAAGATCGGCGATGCTCGGCTTGGTCGCCGTTTCCTTGCTCTCCTGGCGATTATAGTCCTTGGTGAGGACCGACCCCCGATTGTTGATCGTCAGTTTGATCCGGCTCCTGGCAACCGACTTGTACAGCAGCCCGCTCTTGGTCCGGCCGACCGTCACCAGCAGCTCCTCCACCGCAATCGTTACCACCACCGGCGTCTGGCCGCCGCGCAGGAGCCCCTGCTGGCTGAAACCGTCGGCCAGACGTTCGGCCAGCAGGACATGGGGCGCCACCTGATTGACCAGTATGGGCGGATCGTTAGAGACCGTATAGATGACGACCTGTTGCTGGGGCCGGTTATCCTTGCCCTCGACGGTGATGAGAATTCCGGGAGGATACACCCCGGCCGGTTGTTCGGCCAGTTCCGGGTTGAGGTTGGTCTTGTTCGGCCCCGTACCGGCACAGCCGGACAGGATGACAGCCATGAGCACCAGCAGCAGTTTTTTCATCGGTATTCCTCTCGCCTCGTTGTTTCAGGAACGACGCCCCTGTTCGGCACCTGCACCCTCGGAAATGACTGCTATGACCCGATCTCGTTATCGCTGTCGCCGCAGCCGAAACCGCCAAAGGGCCCGGCACCCCCCCATAAGTCGATTCAACTGTTTGTATTCACTAACATAAAATAAATCATCCCTCAAGCCTTATTTACCCTTGCCGTCATTATCGCTCCTCGATGGTCATGAATACAACTGCAAACGAGCTGACCAGCCGGACTGCCATGACAATTTTTGCTTGCAACGGTTAAACAGTTGTTTTACTCTTCTGTTTGAATCACTTGTTTAACAAGAGGAGCGCCTTGACTGGACCATCCACGACAAAAGAGAAAATCCTCGAAGCGGCCGGCGACATCTTTGGCCGCGAAGGGTTCAAGGCGACGACGATCCGCCGGATCGCCGAGGCCGCCCGGGTCAATGTCGCCGCCATCAACTACCACTTCGGCGACAAGGAAGGGCTGTACGCCGCCGTTCTCGAGCATGTCTTCCATACCGGCTTCACCCGATTTCCCTCCCATGGCGGGATCGACAGCGACATGCCGGCCGAGCGGCAGTTGTTTGTCTTCATCCGGTCCATGTTCTACCGGCTGCTGAGCAGCGAGGGATGGGGCGGCCGCCACGGCAAGGGAAGGCTGATCGCCCGCGAACTGCTCGATCCCTCCCCGGCCTTCGAGGCCGTGCTCGACCAATACATCAAGCCGCACAAGGAACTGTTGCTCACCATCCTCGTCGGTATCATCGGGAAGCATCGAGGGCCGGAGGTCCTGCTCCCCTGCGCCGTCAGCATCATCGGCCAATGCCTCTACTATGCCCTGGCCGCACCGGTTGTCAAGAGGATCACCGGCAGCGAGATCCCGATCGAGACCCAGCTCGACCGACTGTCCGATTTCGTCTGGCGTTTTTCGCTCGGAGGTATCGCCGGGATCGTCAGCGGCGGGGGTGCAGGGAGCGTCCCCGACCCGCAGCCCCACTCCACCCCCTTTTCCCCATCGAATGAGCCATGAACAAACGGATCCGCATCGTTGCCGTCGTTGTCGTCCTGGTGGTGCTCGCGACCTTCATCTACAACCGCCTCGATCACCGTGACGATTCCGCTTCCCTCAGGATTTCCGGCAATATCGAGGTGACCGAGGTCCAGATGAGCTTCAGGATCCCCGGCAGGCTGGAACAACGTCTGGTGCAGGAAGGAGATGCCGTCACCGCCGGACAGCAGGTTGCCATGCTCGAGGCGACCGACCAGCGGATCGCCGTGGCCCGGGCCGAGGCCGACCTGGCCTATGCCCGGGCGGTCCTGGCCGAACTCCTGGCCGGCAGCCGGAGCCAGGAGATCCAAACAGCCAAAGCCGAATACGACCGGGCGGTGGCGATGGAAAAATCGGCCGTCGTCCAGCTCGACCAGGCCCGCCTCGACCACGACCGCTACGCTGCCCTGTACAAAGAAGGCGGAGTCAGCCGCAAGGCCTTCGAGAACTACCGCACCCTCCACGAGACCGCGAAAAACGCCCGGGACGAGGCCCGGTCGCGGGTGGCCGCCGCCGCCGAGCAGCTCGATCTGCGGCGGGCGGGGCCGCGGCCGGAAACGATCGACCAGGCCCGCGCCAAGGTCGCCACGGCGGCGGAGACACTGAAGCAGGCCAGGCAGCAGCTCAGCTATACCGACCTGCTCGCACCGGTCGACGGCGTTGTCCTCAGCACCTCGGCCGAGGCCGGCGAATACCTCAACCCCGCCGCGCCGGTGCTGACCATCGGCGAGACCGCCCGGCCTTGGCTGCGGGCCTATATCAACGAGACCGACCTCGGCCGGGTCAAACTCAATCAGGAAGTCAAGGTGACCACCGACTCCTACCCCGACAGGGTCTACACCGGCAGGATCAGCTTCATTAACAGCGAGGCCGAATTCACCCCCAAATCGGTCCAGACCTTCGAGGAACGGGTCAAGCTGATGTATCGGATCAAGATCGACCTCGACAACCCGGAAGGCCAGCTCAAACCGGGGATGCCGGCCGATGCCCTGATAGAGTTCAGCCAACGATGAATCAGCCGCCACGAGCATGAACCGTCAATGGGACCAGAACCGGTGACACCCCAATCCCTCCCGGCGATCCAGGCCGACGGCTTGAGCAAGGTCTTCGGGCCGCTGACCGCCGTCGACGGCCTCAGCCTGCAGGTCTTTCCGGGGGAGATCTTCGGCCTGGTCGGCCCGGACGGGGCCGGCAAGTCGACGAGTCTGCGGCTGCTCGCCTCGATCATGGCCCCCTCCGCCGGCTCGGCCAGGATCGCCGGGTTCGACGTCGCCACCGAGGCCGCGCAGGTCAAGGACCAGCTCGCCTATATGAGCCAGCGCTTCGGGCTGTACCAGGATCTCACCGTCCTCGAGAATATCGACTTTTACGCCGACATGTACGGCGTAGCCAGAAGGGGCCGGCAGGAGCGCATCGGCGAACTCCTCGATTTCAGCCACATGCGGCCCTTTCTCCACCGCCGGGCCGGCGACCTGTCGGGCGGGATGAAGCAGAAGCTGCAGCTCGTCTGCGCCCTGATCCACACGCCGAAGGTGCTGCTGCTCGATGAACCGACCAACGGCGTCGACCCGGTCAGTCGCCGCGACTTCTGGCGCATCCTCCATAAGCTGCTGCAGGCCGGGGTGGCGATACTGGTCACCACCGCCTACCTCGACGAGGCCGAACGCTGCGACCGGGTCGCCCTGCTCGATCGGGGCAGGATCCTCGCCACGGGCAGTCCCGACGAGATCAGGCGACTGATGCCGGGCAGGATCCTCACCATCCGCAGCAGCCGGGCCCGCGAGGTCACCACGATCCTGGAGGGCCGCACCTCCGCCACCGCCGTCAACACCTTCGGCGATTCGGTGCACCTGGTCTGTCCCGATATCGACCGGGCCACCGAGGAGGCCCGCCGCCTCCTGGAGCTGGCCGGCGTCGACTGGGATCACATGAAAGAATCGTCCCCCTCGCTGGAGGATGTCTTCGTCAGCGTCCTCGACCGCACGGACGGCAGCGCCGCCGGACCGGAGCCGACCGCCCTCTTTGCGCCGCCGCCTGCCGCTGCCGCCGGCGACGGCAGCGTCGTCACGGTCGAGCGCCTGACCCGCCGCTTCGGCGACTTCGTCGCCGTCGACGATATCGGCTTCCAGGTCAAAAGAGGGGAAATCTTCGGCTTTCTCGGACCCAACGGGGCCGGCAAGAGCACGACCATCCGCATGCTCTGCGGGCTGCTGCGCCCCACCGCCGGCACCGGCACGGTCGCCGGGTTCGATATCCGCCGCCAGGCCGAGGAAATCAAGTTGCACATCGGCTACATGAGCCAGAAGTTTTCGCTGTACGAGGATCTCAGGGTCGAGGAGAACATCGATTTCTACGGCGGCATCTACGGCCTCGCCGGCGACCGGCTCGACCGCCGCAAGTCCTGGGCCCTGGAGATGGCCGGCCTCACCGACCACCGCCGGAGCCTGACCGCCATCCTCAGCGGTGGCTGGAAGCAGCGTCTGGCCCTGGCCTGCGCCATCCTCCACGAGCCGCCGATCATTTTCCTCGACGAGCCGACCAGCGGCGTCGACCCGCTGAGCCGCCGCCGCTTCTGGAATCTGATCTCCACCATGGCCGGCCAGGGGATCACGATCTTCGTCACCACCCACTACATGGAGGAGGCCGAATACTGCGACCGGATCGCCCTGATCTACGGCGGGAAAATGATCGCGATCGGATCGCCGCTGGAGCTGAAGACCCGGTTCATGCACGACGAGATCATCGATCTCCGCTGTCCCGACCCGCTGGGCCTGGTCGCCGCTCTGCGCGCCCTGCCCGAGGTCCGCGACGCCTCGCTGTTCGGCTCCGGCCTCCATATCGTTGCCGCCGATGCGGCCGCGGCATCCCGGGCCATCACCCGCCTTCTCGACGACCTGAACATGAAGGATACCTCCCTGACAACGATCCTGCCGAGCATGGAGGATGTCTTCATCTCGATGATCGAGGAGGTCAACCGCCGCCAGGGCCCCGGCGGACAGGGGGAACGGCCATGAATCCGCGCCGTCTGGCCGCCGTAGCCAGAAAGGAGACGCTCCACGTCCTGCGCGACTGGCGCAGCCTGTCCCTGGCGCTGGCCATCCCCCTGGTGCTGATCCTGCTCTACGGCTACGCCCTGACCCTCGATCTGCGGCTGGTGCCGACCGTGGTCTGGGATCAGTCGAAGACCCCGGCCAGCCGTGAGTTGCTCGAGCTCTTCGCCGGTTCGCCCTACTTCTCGATCCGCAGCCATCGTGACGGCTATACCGGCCTGCAGCATGACCTCGACAGCGGCGCAGCGATGATCGCCCTCGTCATCCCCGCCGATTTCGCCGCCCGGGTCGACGCCGGGCGGCCGGTGGCGATCCAGGTCATCGGCGACGGCAGCGACGCCAACACCTCCCGCCTGGCGATGACCTACGCCACCACCCTCGGCGCCATCTACGCCGGCAATGTCGCGGCGGAACAGAAGGAACTGCAGGGCCGCGGCCGGTTGCGACCGGCGGTCGTGATGGAGCAGCGGTCATGGTACAACCCCGACCTGCGCAGCCAGACCGTCCTCATCCCGGGGATCATCGCCCTGGTCATGGTCGTCGTCGCCGCCATGCTGACCAGCACCACCATCGCCCGCGAGTGGGAGAGCGGGACGATGGAGCAGCTGATCAGCACCCCGCTCACGGCCCCGGAGCTGATCTTCGGCAAGGTCGTCCCCTACTTCGCCATCGGCATGATCGACGTCGCCCTCGCCGTCTTCATCGGCCGGTGGGTCTTCGATGTCCCGATCGTCGGCAACGCCGGCCTGCTCTTCGCCCTGGCTGCCCTGTTTCTCACCGGCATCCTGTTCTTCGGCCTGCTGCTCAGTATCCTCCTCAAGTCCCAGGTGCTGGCCAACCAGATGGCGATCATCACCGGCTTCATGCCGACGCTGCTGCTCAGCGGCTTCGTCTTCGCCATCGAGAACATGCCGGTGCCGCTGCAGATCCTGACCTATATCTTCCCGGCCCGCTATTTCATCGCCATCCTGCGGGGGATCTACCTCAAGGGGATCGGTCTCGACATCCTCTGGCTCGACGCGGTGTTTCTCGGCGTTTACGCCCTGATCATGATCGTTGCCGCCAACCGCGCCTTCGCCTTCAAGCTGGAGTAAGCGATGTTCAACCGGATCCGGAGAATGCTGATCAAGGAATTCCTGCAGATGCTGCGCGACCCGCGGATGCGGGTGGTCATCTTCGGGGTGCCGGTGATCCAGATGACCGTCATGGCCTTCGCCCTGACCACCGACGTGATGAATATCCGCACCGCCGTCCTCGACATGGACAAGACCCCGGCTTCGCGCGAATTGATCAGCGAGTTCACCGGCGGCAACTATTTCCGCATCGTCCACTATGCTCTGGCGGAACGGGAACTGGCCGAGCTGCTCGACCGGAGCGAGGTGCGGGCGGTGCTGCGGGTGCCGGCGGGATTTGCCGACGACCTCGCTTCCGACCGCACCGCCAAATTCCAGTTGATCACCGACGGCACCGACAGCAACAGCACCGCCATCGCCCTCGGCTACGCCGGCATGATCGTCAGCGCCTTTAACGACCGGAAACAGACCGAGCGCCAGGACCGCAAAGGCCTCACCACCCCTCTGGTCCAACTCGACACGGTCAGCCGGGCCTGGTTCAACCCCAACCAGGAAAGCCGGTTCTACTACGTCCCGTCGCTGATCGCGGTCATGCTCTTCATCTTCAGCATCATCCTCACCAGCATCGGGATCGTCCGGGAAAAGGAGATCGGCACGATCGAACAGGTGATGGTCACGCCGATCCGCGGCCTCGAGTTCATTCTCGGCAAGACCATTCCCTACATGATCACCGGCTATATCTCGATGTCGATCATGCTCGCCGTCGCCTACGTCGTCTTCGGCGTCCGGATCCAGGGTAGCCTGCCCCTGCTGTACCTGCTGTCCGGCATCTACCTCGTCGGCAACATGGGCCTGGCGCTGATCATCAGCGGCAGTGCCGCCACCCAGCAGCAGGCCCTGCTCACCAGTTTCCTGGTCCTTATGCCGTCGGTCATGCTCAGCGGTTTCCTGTTCCCGATCCACAACATGCCCGCCCTTGTCCGCTATGCCACCATGCTCAACCCGATGCGCTGGTATCTCGAGATCCTGCGCGGCATCGTGATGAGGGATGTCGGCGTCGCCACCCTCTGGCCGAGCATCACCGCCCAGACCGTGCTGGCCGGCGCCTTTGTCGCCATCGCCGCCGCCGGATTCAAGAAGACCATCTCATGACCGGACCCTCTTCAAGGTACAGCCCATGAACCGATTCCTTGCCCTTGTTTTATCCCTCACCCTGCTGCCTGCCGCCGGCCTTGCCGTGGCGGCCCAGGGACCACTTCTCACCCTCGACGAGGCCCTCGCCATCGCTCTCCAACACAGCCCCCTGATCAGGGAGGCCGCGGCGATCCGGGACGGCGCCCGCCAAGAGGTCAGGGCGGCCCGGGCCGATCTCCTGCCCAAGGCCTCGGCCCAGTACGGCTATTCGCTGCTGGAGGACGAACCGTACCAGCGCATCGGCGGGGTCCCGATGGTGGTCGGCGATGACGATGTCCACCGCTGGGACCTGTCCCTGAGCCAGCCCCTGTTCACCGGCTTCGCCGTCACCAGCCGCCACGAGATGGCGAAGATCGGGGTTGAGATCCGGGAGTTGGAGCGGCAGCAGCAGATCGTCGCGGTGAGTCAGGACCTGCGGGTCGCCTGGTTCGAGGCCCTGCTGGCGGCCCGGCTCAGCCTGGTCGCCGACGCCAACGTCACCGCGCTGACCGCCCACCGCGATGACGCCGCCGGGTTTTTGGCCCAGGGCCTCAACGCCCGCAACGATCTGCTCAAGGCCGAGGCCTCCCTGGCCAACGCCATCCAGGAACGGGAACGGGCCAGGGCAGCGAGCGAGGTGGCCCGCAGCCGCCTGGGCTGGATCATGGGGCGCGAGATCGAACCGGGCCGGACCCTGGAGGATTTCACCGCCGTCACCACCCGGCTTCTCGAGCTGCAGCCCCTCTACGACGAGGCCCGGCGCAACAGCCCGGTACTGAAGAGCTACCGGCTGGGGCTCGACAGCCTCGACCACGCCATCACCATCGCCCAAAGCGGCTACTATCCGACCATCGCCGTCAACGGCAAGTACGAGCGGAACGGCAGCGACTTCGGGGCCGAAACCAACGATTTCGCCAACGATCACAACGCCAGCGTCACCCTGACGGCCAGATGGGATTTTTTCGAATGGGGCAAGACCGGGGCCACCGTCGCCAAACAGCGGTATTCGAAACAGGCCTTGACCGAAAGGCAGCGGGAGGCGGAGGAGCAGATCCGGTTGGCCGTGAAGCAGGCCTGGCTCGACCTGCAGGTCGCCGAAAACAGCATCGCCGCCGCCCAACAGGGGAGGAAACAGGCACAGGAGAACTGGCGGATCACCAACCTTCAGTACCTCAATCAGGTGATCACCTCGACCGAGGTCCTCGACTCGCGGACCTTGCACAGCCAGGCGGAGAGCAACTACTACCGGGCCCTGTACGGCTACCGGATCGCCATGGCCCGATTGGAGAAGGCCCTCGGTCGAAAATAGTGGTGCCACCCTCATTGCGCTGTATTGTGGCCAGGCAACATCAAACTTGCCATCGGCTGGAGGCCATGGTAGGTTCATGCCGTATTCCCGAACCACTCTCACCGGGCACCATCGCCTGATTCCGCAAGCCGACAAGGTCCTTCCCCGAGCATGACGCCGATCCGCTCTCTCCTTCTCCTGTTCATCTGCGCCGGCCTCTGGCTGGGCAGTCAGCCCCCGGCGACCGCTACCGGCGAGCCTGTCGGCCAGGCAGCAGTCGGGCCACCGGCGATGAGCGTCGGTCAGGCCGCCATCCTCGGCGTCGTCGAGGGACTGACCGAGTACCTGCCGGTCAGTTCCACCGGTCATCTTCTCCTCGCCCAACGGATCATGGGCATCGACGGCGATAGCGTGGGCAACGGCGATCAACGTTCCCAGGATGCCGTCGAGGCCTATACCATCTGCATCCAGGCCGGTGCCATCATCGCCGTCCTCGGCCTCTATTTTCGCCGGGTCCGCCAGATTTTCGCCGGGTTGGCCGGCAGGGACCCCGTCGGCCTCCGCCTCCTCGTCAACATCATCGTCGGCTTCCTGCCGGCGGCGGTCATCGGCCTGCTGTTCAACGGCACCATCAAGACCTGGCTGTTCGGCCCCTGGCCGGTGGTGACCGCCTGGCTGACGGGAGGTCTGGCGATCCTTGCCGTCCACTGGCACCGGCAATCGCAGCCGCAGACCGCCCGGAACGGGGTAGCCCTGGATGATCTGACCTGGAAAATGGCCCTGGTCATCGGCCTCGCCCAGTGCATCGCCATGTGGCCGGGGGTCAGCCGCAGCCTGATCACCATCGTCGGCGGGGTGCTGGTCGGGATGTCGCTGCCGGCGGCGGTCGAATACAGTTTTCTACTGGGCGTCCTGACCCTGGGTGGGGCGACCGCCTATGACGCGGTCAAACACGGCGAGGAAATGCTCCAGATCTTCGACCCCCTGTCCCTGACCGTCGGCCTGGTCTTCGCCTTCCTGTCCGCCGTTGCCGCAATCAAATGGATGGTCTCCTACCTCAACCGGCACGGTATGGCTATCTTCGGCTACTACCGGGTCTGCCTCGGACTGGCGGTGGCGGTTCTGCTCGCAACCGGGAAAATCTGATTTCTCTGTCCGCAAAGACAGACAAAGGGGTTTGACGGTTCCCGGGACACCCTGTTTGTCAATTGACAAAATCAGCTTGAAAACTGTATTCTTCCGTACTGGTTTTCTGGTGCAGATCCGCCTCTCGGCCCCGGGCTGGACGGTGACCTGCCCCGTCAGCGATAAACCCTCGACGAGGAATACACAGATCCGCAACGGATGTCGCAGAGGCGTTCACTTGAGGCGTATGGAAAGCAGGCAATACGACATATCTTCATTTCCGCAACCCCAAGATCCCTTAAAACACCAGGAAATCATTAATGATATCCTGAAAATATCGCTCGAGCCTTCCCAACTGAAGGACCAACTCGGGCACATCCTCGATTATCTCATCTCCCTCGGAGAATTCGAGTTCAACCGCAAGGCAGCCATATTTCTCGTCGAACCGGATTCCGAGCTCCTTCTGCTGACAGCCGCCAGGGGTTTCAGCGAGGAGCAGGGCCTGGCCTGCAGGAAGGTTCGTTTCGGGCTCTGCCACTGCGGCCAAACGGCAAGGGACGGCAAAGCCGGGTTTTTTGCCTCCCCGCCACCACTGTCCATGGCGGGGAGCACTTTCCAGTCCGCCGGAGGTCACTACTGTGTCCCGATCATCAAGGACGGGACACCATCGGGCGTGATGGTTATCTACGGCAATCACCACCATAGTCATACCCCCGCAACCGCACAGCTGCTGGAGTCCATCGCCAATATTCTCGCCACGGTCATCGAAAACCAGCGCATGGACCAGCAGTTGATCAACCTCGTCAATGACCTGCGCATCTCGATCATCAACCTGCGGGAAGAGAAAAAATTCTCCGATTCGATCATCCAGGGGCTCCATCATGGTCTCCTGGTCACCGACCTGCAGGGCCATATCATCAAGAGCAACGCCGTCGCTCAGTCGATCCTCAACCCATTCGCGGCAACGCTGGACTGCCGGCTGCTGGCTGACATTCTCGGCAGGAAAAAGGCCGCGGAGATCCTGAATGACAAGACACAGCAGGCATCGAAAACGGAGAACGAGATTACCCTGATCACCCCGACCGGTGAACAGAAGATCATCAGTTTCTCCACGGTCCCGCGTGAGGATGCCAAAGGCAGCAAAGTCGGCTATATCATCTCACTCAGTGATATCTCGGAGCTGAAATATGTCCGCAAAGAGATGGAGAAGATGAATCGCCTCTCGACCGTCGCCGAGATCGCCTCCGCGGTGGCGCACGAAGTCCGCAACCCCCTGGCCGGCATCAAGATCATGGCCCAGTCGATCGAGGAAAATGCCGAGGGCAACGAAGACCAGCTCGAATGCTCTCGCCGCATCATCCACCAGGTCAACCGCCTCAATGAGCTGCTCTCGGAGTTCTTCTCCTATGCCAGACCGGTCATTCCCAACAAGTGCCCGACCTCCCTTGCCGCCATCCTGTCCGAAACCATCCCGCTCATCAACAACAAACTGATGAAGCGGCAGATCAAGCTGATCCAGCTCCTTTCCAAGGATCTGCCGAACATCATTGTCGATCCCAACCAGTTGCAGCAGGTTTTTCTCAATCTCATACTCAACGCCATCGACGCCATCCGGGAGCAGGGCAAGATCGAGATCGCGGCCAAGGTTGTGCCGAAAAACAAGGTCTACGTTCACCGGAAATTTCATCCCAGCCTTCAGACCGATCGCCGCTATGTCATGGTAACCTTCTCCGATAACGGTATGGGCATGCCTGCCGCCACCCTCGAAAAGATCTTCGAGCCGTTTTTCACCACCAAGACGACCGGCACCGGACTCGGCCTCTCCATCGTCTACCGGACCCTGAAGGAAAACGACGCCATCATCACCGTCGACAGCATCGAAGGAAGGATGACGACCTTCACCATGTTCTTCCAGGTGGAGGAGTAATGGGCGCGGTACTGATCGTCGACGACATCGAGGACCTGCGCTATTCCCTTTCCGCTCTGGTCAGGAAGGACGGATATACCGCCTTTACCGCCCCGGACGGCGCCAGTGCCCTCGATACCGCCGCCACCTCGGTCATCGATCTCATCTTTCTCGATATCGGCCTCCCGGACACCGACGGCATCTCCCTGATCGGCAGGTTGAAGGAGATCAATCCCGATGTCGATATCGTCATGCTCACCGGCATCAACGATGCCAAGACCGCAGTCGATTGCCTCCGGGCCGGGGCCGTCGATTATATCGCCAAACCCTTCGACCTCCTCGAGTTCAGGTCGATCCTCAACCGGATCATGCAATCCCGCCTGATCGGCAGAAAGGCGCGGCTCGAAACCGCCGAGGTCGGTATCGATCGGATCCTCGGTTCCTGCGAGGCCATGCGCCGGGTCAAGGAAGCGATCCTGATGGCCTCCGAGGTCGGCGCCCCGATCCTGGTTACCGGTGAAACCGGCACCGGCAAGGAACTGGTGGCCCGGGCCATCCATGACCGCCGCAAGCGGCAGAGCGGGGTATTCGTCAAGGTCGACTGCGGCACGCTGTCAGCCAATCTGATCGAGTCCGAGCTCTTCGGTCATGACAAGGGCGCCTTCACCGATGCCCGCCAGGACAAAAAAGGCCTGGTGGAGGTCGCCAACGGCGGCACCCTGTTCCTCGACGAGATCGGCAACCTGCCGATCTCCCTGCAGCCCAAACTCCTCCGCCTGATCGAGGAATCGACCTTCAGAAGGGTCGGGGGGATCAAGGACATCCAGGTCCAGGTGCGGATCATCGCCGCGACCAATGCCGATATCGAGGAGGAGATTGACCGGGGACGCTTCCGGGAGGATCTCTACTATCGGCTCAATGTCATCCCCATACCGCTGCCGCCCTTACGGGAAAGGGGAGAAGATGTTCTGCTCCTGGCCAACTATTTCCTTCAGGCCCTGAAAAAGGAATTGAAAAAGGAGATCAACGGCTTCTCCCCCTCGGCCTGCCGGGAGCTGCTGCACTATGATTGGCCCGGCAACATCCGGGAACTCCGCAACACCATCGAGCGCGAAGCGATCTTCTGCCGCACCGGGTGGATCACCCTTCACGGGCTGGCCTCCCAGATCAGTCAACCCGGCCCGGCCCGCACTCCGGAAATCCTCACCCTGCGCGCGATGGAACGGCAATATATTGAAAAGGTGTTGAACCTCACCGGTAATAACAAATCCAAGGCGGCACGTCTCCTCGGGATCTCCCGTACAACCCTACGCGAGAAACTGGAAATGGACAGAATCTGACCACATGGTCGGATTCTGTCCATTTCGGTCCAGCAGGGCCTGTCCCCCACCAGCTGCAGTTATTCAAATACATCGTTTATCTACAAATAGTTATATAGCAAATTTTACCACTTGCTTGCTCTGGCATGTCTCTTGCTTCAACGCTATCGATCAGTAATTGGAGCTGTACCGGAGCATCGATGGCTGCCCCGTTCAGGTTATTTCCCGCGGATCACAGGCGGATACACGAGGAGAGAAAATGAAGACCGTATTGGTAGTAGACGACGAAGAGGATATGCTCTGGATGCTGCAGAGAAATCTCAACAAGGGGATGAAAGATGTCGAGATTCTCGCCGCCAAATCGGGCGAAGAAGCCCTTGCAATCCTCAGCGACAAGAGTGTCAACCTGGTCATCACCGACATCAACATGCCGGGAATGAACGGGCTTGATCTGCTGATCGAGATCAACAACCGCTACCCCCAGACCGGGGTCATCATCATGACCGCCTACCCATCGAATGCCTATAAAAACGAGGCGATGATGAGCGGCAGTCTCCGTTTTATTGAAAAACCTTTCGACATCAACGATATGAGAAATACCGTCGAGCAGGTTCTCAGGGAAGCGGAGGGCTTTCAGGGGAGGGTCGATGGAATCGAGCTGATGGACATTGTCCAATTCAACGGGCTTTCGCGGTCGACAGCAGCCCTGAAGGTGACGACCACCGACCACGAAGGCATCATCTTCTTCAAGAACGGCGAAGTCGTACATGCGATGTGCGACAATGAAAGCGGCGAGAAGGCCTTTTTTTCGATCCTCAGGTTCCAGGGGGGTTCACTGCAGAACATCAAAGGGGTGGAACCTCCCGTCGTCACGATCGAAAAGAGCCTCGAGTCCCTCCTCTTTGAAGTGGCGCTGAAGTCCGATGAAAGCGGTGGGGAGGTGGTCGCAGCACCAGCCGAATCGGCCCTCGAAGACCTGGACAGCGCCATTCTTGAGTCAACATCCGGATCGGTAGCCCCGTTTGCCGAAGAGAAACAAGTGCCGGTCCCGACGGCATCGGCAGATCCGGACATCCCCCGGAATGATACACAATCGACTGCCCCCGCAGACAAACCGGGCAGCCAACCCAACGATCAAACATCTACAGAGGATAACGACATGACCAACATCCAGAAGATCCTGGCTGAATTCACCGGTATTGAAGGCGTTCACACTGCCTGTCTCGTCGGTCGAGACGGTTTTCTGCTCGACAGCATGGCCAGGTCAGGCATCGATGCCGAAATGATCGGCGCCATCGCCTCGTCGGGATTCGGATCAGCAGAGTCGATGGGGATGCAGCTCGGCCAGGGGAATCTGAACATGACAATGCTCGAGTATGCGGAAGGGCCGGTTCTGTTCGCGCCGGTCGGCGAAGAGGCATTCCTTGTGATTGTCGCCGATAAGGACACCAATCTCGGCTGGATCAGGATTGCGATCAAAAAGAACTCGAAAAGAATCCAGGAAGCCGCTTCCCTGTAAATGGCCATGGGGCCCGGCAGGCGAACAGCCTGGCCCCTCCTGCATGCTGCCCGCGGCTCATGACCCCGGGCACCTCAATCTGCCGGCTCCCGCCTGTTCCCGGAACACCGCAGCCGACAGCAGTGGCGCCGCTTCACTCCTCGCCATAGTTTCTGCGATAGTATTCGGCGAACTGCGCAAACTGCACTTCGTATTTCCTGATCAGCATCCTCGATTTGGCCAGCCATTCGTCCTTGGTGGTCATGACAAAGATAAAGAATGGCTGTCCCGGCGTATGCCTGATGATGAAATGATAGTGGCTGGTGGTCACCAGGATGTCATCAACCTCTTCGTCATCGGCAAGCAGACGGATGGCCTTGGCGTTCGATCGGACAATCGAGGCCAGATACGCCGAGGCGGCATCGGTTTCAATATCCTCGCGACGCCGCACTGCGGCAATCGACATGCCGTCGTCGACCGTGACGACCGCGGCAGCCAGAATGCCAGGCAGCTCCTTTGACAACCTCTCGATAAGACTTTGTAGTTTTTGTATCATGGATCATCCTTTGGGAAACTGACCATATTGTCTAAAAGTTTGATACATCCAGATTTTTTAACATACCATCTCGAGTTGGCAATGTGAATAGCCATCCTTCACTTTCCTAACCCCGGTGGATACCCGTTGCCCTCCCCGACATTCCCCTCTCCAACCAGACCAAACCTGCCGGACCAATCCGTCGCTGCCGTTCTTCCCGCTGCTCCGATTCCCGGTTGACAGTGCCGGATCCTGGCAGTATATCCTGTAGTCCTGTGTTTTCTCAAATCATCAGATCTCTCCCAGCCACCTCCTCATTTTCGTTCAGGTTCGTCATTCCGATGTCCCTTTTGACCTTCCCCGCCTGCCCAGACCATTCAGCTCCGGGAATTTCCCTTGATCTCGAACAGGATACCGGTGGAAACGGTTCTGCCCGCCACCGCCGGCAGCCGCAAGCAATCTGTACCGGCAAGCCGCCGGCAGCACCGGCAGAGGATGGAGTGAGATGCGGGCGGTAGTTCAGCGGGTCAGCAGGGCCGTGGTGACGTCTGGGGAAGAGATGCTGGGCTCGATCGGCCCCGGCCTGGTCGTTTTCCTCGGTATCCATGGCACCGACGGGCCAAATGAGATAAAATGGATGGCCGATAAGATAATCGCCCTGCGGATTTTCGAAGACGAGGGTGGGAAAATGAATCGCTCCCTGCTGGATATTGGCCAGGAGATGCTTATCATTTCTCAGTTTACGCTGTATGGCGACTGCCGCAAGGGCCGACGACCGGGTTTTGCCGAAGCGGCGGCGCCGACTCTCGCCGAGCCGCTGTATCAGCGCTTTATCGCAGAAATCCGCCAGCGGGGGATCCGAGTCGCCACCGGTCGGTTCCAGGCCTTTATGGCCGTGGAACTGGTCAACGACGGCCCGGTGACCCTGCTCATCGACTCGGAGAAACAATTTTAGCCTCAATCCCGCGCAGCCGGGCTGAGCGCCGAGGATCAACATGACCTTCACACCAGGCAGCACCTATTCGGGCTTCACCCTGAAGCAACACCTCTTCATCGACGAACTCCATGCCGACGTCTACCTCTTCGACCACGAGATACTCGGCTGCCCCCTGCTGGCGATCAAGAACGACGACAGCAACAAGACCTTCTCCGTCGCCTTCAATACCGTGCCCACCGACTCGACCGGCGTCGCCCACATCCTCGAACACTCGGTGCTGATGGGATCGAAGAAGTATCCGGTCAAGGATGTCTTTGGCGAGATCCACAAGGGCGGCCTGATGACCTTCCTCAACGCGATGACCGGGGCGGACATCACCTACTACCCCTTCGCCACCCGTAACCTGAAAGAATACTTCAATATCATGGACGTCTACTGCGACGTCGTGTTCAACCCCCTGCTTCACCGCAGCACCTTCGAACAGGAGGGCTGGCATTACCACCGCGAGGCCCCCGACAGCCCGCTGCAGTTCCAGGGAGTGGTCTACAATGAGATGAAGGGCGCCTTCTCCGACCCGATCCGACTGATCTTCTTCCACATCTTTGCCGGATTGATGCCGGGGTCGACCTATGCCCACGAGTCCGGCGGCGATCCCAGGAATATTCCCGACCTGAGCTACGAGGAATTCTGCGACTTTCACCGGCGTCATTACCACCCTTCGAATGCCATGTTTTTCGTCTATGGGGACGCCCCGCTGGCCGACGAGCTCGCCTACCTCCAAGGCAACTTCCTTGCCGCCTATCCCGATAAAAGCACCATCTGCGATATCGTCGAGGGAGCTGAGGTCACCTCTCCGGTCACCATCGCCGACACCTATGCCGTCGATTCGCCGGACATCGCCGACAAGACCTTCCTTGCCGTCGGCACCTCGGTCGGTTCGGTCGCCGACCGGGAGCAGAACGCCGCCTTCCAGGTCATCGCCAACATCCTCTTCAACTCCGATGGCTCACCGCTGAAAAAGGCCATCGTCTCCAGCGGCCTGTGCAAGGATTTCGGCGGCTTCTTCCTCTCCTCGTCCTGCACCAGGACCTTCATGATCACCTACCTGGTCGGCAGCGAGGCCGAGCATCGCGACCGCTTTCTCGACCTCTACGCCACCACCCTCAAGGGCATGGTCGACGAGGGACTCGACCGGGACCTGGTGCTGTCGGAACTGAACAAGTTCGAGTTCAATTTCCGCGAGGAATCGAGCAAGGCCCAGCGGGGCCTCGACCTCATCGGCAAGGCGATGAACGCCTTCAAGTACGGACTCGATCCCTTCGACAGCCTGCAGGCGGAGGACCTCATCGCCACCATCCGGCGCAAGGCCTTGGGCGAGCGCTATTTCGAGGAGCTGATCGACCGCTACCTGCTTGACAATCCCGCCACCGTCGTCCTCACCCTCACCCCCGACCCGGAGAAGCCTGCCCGGACGCGAGCGGAGGAAGAGCGGCGGCTCCAGGACCATGCCGCCACCCTGGGTCCGGACCAGGAGGCGGAGCTCATCCGCCGCACCCGCGAGCTGATGGAGATGCAGCTGACCCCCAACGACGTCGACACCCTCGCCCTGCTGCCCCGGCTCTCTTTGGCCGACCTCACCGCCGATGTCGATTTCCATGTGGTCCGGCCGGTATCGATGTTCGGCCACGATGTCCTGGTCAGCGAGCTCGACACCAATCATATCTCCTACATCGATCTCGGCTTCGATTTCGCCTGTATCCCGCCCGAATACCTGCCCTGGCTCGATCTGTTCGGCACAATCATCACCGAGATCGGCACCAGCCGGCTCGACTACATGCAGTTCGCCAAGGAGATCGCCACCTGCACCGGCAGTTTCACCCATTCCCTGACCACCTACAGCCGGCGGGGAGAACCGGATCGGGTTCGGCCGGTGCTGTGGCTGAACCTCAAATGTCTGCCCGAGTACCTGGAGAAGGCCCTGCAGCTCGTCGCTGAGGTCCTGACCGACGTCTCCTTCGCCGACCGCACCCGGATCAGGGAGATCGTCGGCCGCGAATTCGCCTGGGCCGAGCACGCGGTACAGAGCGAAGGCTACAGTCTGGCCGCCGCCCGGGCGTCCGCCCACCTCGGCCTCGCCGGCCGTTATTTCGAAATGTTCAACGGCGCCACCGCCTACCTGGCGGTGAAGAAGCTCACCCTCGGCTATGCCGAGATGGAGGAGGCCTTCCTCGCCGCCCTGCAACAGATGGCACGCCTGCTGTTCAACCGCGGCAATCTGATCTTCGCCGTCACCGCCGACGGCAAGGAACTCGAGCGGATCGCCGACCTCGGCAGGGTCATCCCCGATGCCCTGGCCGCGGCGCCGGTCACCCGCTTTGACCTCCCTGCCTTGACGCTGCCCGACCACGAGGCCTTCATCACCTCGGCCGAGGTGGTATTCGCCGTGCAGGGCGGCAGCCTCCTCACCGACAACGGCGGCTACAATGGCCACTTCGAGGTGCTGAAGACCTTCCTCTCCCGCGATTATCTGTGGAACACCGTCCGCCAGATGGGGGGCGCCTACGGCTGCTTCATCCAGTTCAGCCAGATCACCGGCAATATCGCCCTGATCAGTTACCGCGATCCCCAGGTGCGCAAGACCTATGAGGCCTACGGCGCCATTCCCGCGGTCGTCTCCCGCCTCGATGTGCCGCCATCGACCATGGAACAGCTGGTGATCGGCACCTACGGCAGCTACAACCCGCTCCAGAGTCCGGCCTCGCTGGGGGCAACCGCCAGAAACGAATACCTGAGCGGCATCGACCCGGAATACAAGAAGCAGCGGCTGCAGGAGATCATCACCACCAGTCCGGCCGATCTACGGGCCTTTGCCCCGGCCTTTGCCGCCATGCAGTCCGCCAGCCATCGCGCCGTCATCGGCAACCGGGCTAAAATCGAGACCGACAAGGACCTCTTCACCTCCATGATGGAACTGTGATATGCACGTCAACCGCTTTGACACTGCCGCCGCCGAATGGGACCAGAAACAGCGGCGGGTGGACCTGGCCGCGGCCATCGCCGCCGGCATCGCCGCCCTGCCGCTCCACCAGGAGATGGAGGCGCTGGAGTACGGCTGCGGCACCGGCCTCGTCGGTCTCGCCCTCGCCCCCCGCCTGGGCTCGCTGATCGCCGCCGATTCCTCGCCAGGCATGCTCGCCACCCTGAGCGACAAGATTGCCGCCCAGGGGATCACCAATGTCCGGCCGCTGCTGCTCGATCTGCATTCTAAGGATTGCCCGCAGCAATTCGACCTGATCTTCTCGGCGATGACTCTCCATCACATCGACGAGGTCGAGCTCATTCTCGGCAAAATCGTTGAGGGCCTGAAACCGGGGGGCATCCTGGCCCTCGCCGATCTCGATAGCGAGGATGGTTCCTTCCATCGGGACAACCCGACCGGGGTCATGCACCACGGCTTCGACCGGGCCCAGCTGACCGCTGCCCTCCGCCGCCTCGGACTAAAGTCCATCACGGTCGACACGGTCCATACCATCATGAAAACCGACGGTCAGGGTGAAAAACAGCCGTATCCGGTCTTCCTGCTCACCGCGGTGAAGGACCGAACATGAATTTTCCAGCGGCAGTCCTCCCTTTCCCGGAGCCGTGCTGTCGCCGGCACTATCCACTTAACCCATTTTTTGAAGGAGAACGGTATGCAGTACTCTTCTGAGATACAGGAAATGTGCCGGGTGGCGCAGGGCGCCAACCACGGCCCGGCGCCTATCCCGCAGGAAGGGGCATGGACCAAGGTCAGGGAAGTCGGCGATGTCAACGGCCTGACCCACGGCATCGGCTGGTGCGCCCCGCAGCAGGGCGCCTGCAAGCTCACCCTCAATGTCAAGAACGGCATCATCGAGGAGGCCCTGGTCGAGACCATCGGCTGCACCGGCATGACCCATTCGGCGGCGATGGCCTCCGAGATCCTCCCCGGCAAGACGATCCTCGAGGCCCTCAACACCGACCTGGTCTGCGACGCGATCAACGTCGCGATGCGCGAGCTGTTCCTGCAGATCGTCTACGGCCGCAGCCAGTCGGCCTTCTCCGAGGGCGGGCTGCCGGTCGGCGCCGGCCTCGAGGATCTCGGCAAGGGTCTGCGCTCGGTCTGCGGCACGATGTACGGCACCAAGGTCAAGGGACCGCGCTACCTGGAGATGGCGGAAGGCTATGTCAAGGAGGTCGGGCTGGACGAGAACGACGAGATCATCGGCTACTCCTTCGTCAACCTCGGCCGGATGATGGACGCGATCAAGAAAGGCGTCGACCCGGCCAAGGCCATCGAAAACGCCTCCGGGACCTACGGCCGTTTCCAGGAAGCGGCAAAAACCATCGATCCGCGACACGCATAAGGAGAATCATCATGGCACTGTTCGAAAGTTACGACAGGCGGATCGGCCAGATCACCCCGGTCCTGAACAAATACGACATGCGCACCCTGGAAGAGGCACGGGACCTGTGCCTGGCCAAGGGCGTCGATGTCGCCGCCATTGTCCGCGGCATCCAGCCGATCTGCTTCGAGAACGCCTGCTGGGCCTATACCCTTGGGGCGGCCATCGCCATCAGGAAGGGCGAGACAAAGGCCGCCGCCATCGCCGCCACCTTAGGCGAGGGCCTGCAGGCCTTCTGCATCCCCGGTTCGGTCGCCGACGACCGCAAGGTCGGCCTCGGCCACGGCAACCTGGCCTCCCGGCTGCTGAAGGAAGAGACCAAGTGCTTCGCCTTCCTGGCCGGCCACGAATCGTTCGCCGCCGCCGAAGGGGCGATCGGCATCGCCCGCTCGGCCAACCGGGTGCGGCAGTCGCCGCTCAGGGTCATCCTCAACGGCCTGGGCAAGGATGCCGCCAAGATCATTTCGCGGATCAACGGCTTCACCTATGTCCAGACCCGGTTCGACTACGCCACCGGCGAACTGCATGTGGTCGCCGAGACCCCCTACTCCAGCGGTGAACGCGCGAAGGTCCGCTGCTTCGGGGCCGACGATGTCCGGGAGGGCGTGGCCATTAACCATCTCGAAGGGGTGGATGTCTCGATCACCGGCAATTCCACCAACCCGACCCGTTTCCAGCATCCGGTCGCCGGCACCTACAAGAAGGAATGCATCCAGCAGGGCAAAAACTACTTCTCGGTGGCCTCCGGCGGCGGCACCGGCCGCACCCTCCACCCCGACAACATGGGGGCCGGCCCCGCCTCCTACGGCATGACCGACACCATGGGGCGGATGCACTCCGACGCCCAGTTCGCCGGCTCGTCGTCGGTCCCGGCCCACGTCGAGATGATGGGCCTGATCGGCATGGGCAACAACCCGATGGTCGGCGCCTCGGTGTCGGTGGCGGTGGCCCTGGAGCAGGCCTCCTGAGCCCCTGACGGCATCGGCACCGGAAAAACCAAGGCGGTTCCCTGTGCAGGGAACCGCCTTTTTTGCTTGCGCAACCGGGACGGACGGAGCCGCGGCGCTACAGGATCCGGCTCAGGAACAGCCTGGTCCGCTCCGACCGGGGGCTGTCGAAGAAGGCGTTGGGCTCGTTTTCCTCGATGATCTCGCCGGCATCCATGAACAGGACCCGGTCGGCGATCGTCCGGGCGAAACCCATCTCGTGGGTGACGCAGAGCATGGTCATGCCCTCGTTGGCCAGATCGACCATGACATCGAGGACCTCCTTGATCATCTCCGGATCGAGGGCCGAGGTCGGCTCGTCGAAGAGCATGATCGACGGGTTCATGCACAGGCTGCGGGCGATCGCCACCCGCTGCTGCTGGCCGCCCGAGAGCTGGCCGGGGTATTTGGCCGCCTGATCGGCGATATGGACCCGGTCGAGATACTGCATGGCGATGGCCTCGGCCTCGCGCGGGCTTTTCTTCTGGACCCAGATCGGCGCCAGGCAGCAGTTCTCCAAGACCGTCAGATGGGGGAAGAGGTTGAACTGCTGGAAGACCATGCCGATATTGCGCCGGACCTGATCGACGCGTCTGAGGTCATCGTCGAGGGTGATGCCGTTGACGATGATGTCGCCGCGCTGGTGCTCCTCGAGGCGGTTCATGCAGCGGATCAGGGTCGATTTGCCGCAGCCCGACGGACCGCAGATGATGATCCGTTCCCCCTTGTAGACCTTGAGGTTGATGTCTCTGAGGGCATGGAAATCGCCATACCACTTGTGGACTCCCCTGAGTTCCACCATCACTTCAGTGGTACGCTGTCGGTTCAGTGCCGTCATCATCGATCCCTTCGTCCCGCTACTGCATCGGCGGCGCGTACTGGAGGCCGCCCCTGGTCCAGAGATTGTTGCGCCCGCGCTCGATCTGCAGCGGCGAATTCCTGCCGACATTGCGGTCGAAGATCTCGCCGTAGTTGCCGACCTGCCTGACGATCTGGACCGCCCAGTCATCCTTCAGCCCGAGCCCTTCGCCCTTGATCCCTTCCCTGCCGACGAATTTCTGGATCGCGGCATCGGGATTGTTCATCATCTCGTCGATTGTGGCGGAGGTGAGGCCGAGTTCTTCGGCGTTGACCATCGCAAACAGGGTCCATTTGACGATATCGAACCAGTTGTCATCGCCCTGGCGCACGGCCGGCCCCAGGGGTTCCTTCGAGATGACGGCCGGCAGGATGGCATAGGCATCCGGACGGGCCAGCTCGAGCCGTAAACCGTGCAGTTGCGACTGGTCGCTGGTGAGGGCGTCGCAGCGGCCGGTCTCGAGCCCCTTCAGCGTATCGGGCGAGGTATCGAAGATCACGGGCCTGAACTCCATTTTGTGCTGCCGGAAATAGGCGGCGAGGTTGGCTTCGCTGGTCGTGCCGGCCAGGACGCAGATCGCCGCCCCTTTGAGACCGGCGACATCCTTGGCGCCGCGCTTTTTCGCCACCAGAAATCCCTGGCCGTCATAGTAGGTGACGCCGGCGAAGTTGAGTCCCAACGAGGAGTCACGGGTCAGGGTATAGGTCGTGCCCCGCGACAGCAGGTCGATCTCACCTGACTGCAGGGCGGAAAAACATTCCCTGGAATTGAGCGGGATGTATTTGACCTTGCTGGCATCGCCCAGGGTCGCGGCGGCGACGGCACGGCAGAAATCGACGTCGAGTCCGATCCAGTTGCCTTTGTCGTCGGGATGGGAAAATCCGGGGACGCCCGTCGAGACGCCGCACTGCAGGTAGCCGCGCTGCAAGACCTCGTCCCTGGTACCGGCGTTGACGAAGCCGGCGGCAAACATAATCGTCAGGGCCACAGCCACCCGCATAATCGATTTCATGATCTTCTCCTGTTATCCACGAGCTTAGGGGCCGTTACGAAATAACCGTTACATTTTTCACCATTTCGTTACGGCCCCTTATGCCGGAAAGGTATTTCTGTGTAACGGTTATTGTTTGACGACGGCTTACTGCCATTTGCAGTGATTTCATGGCGACGCCGGCGATACGGCCGCACCTTACCCCACCTTTTCCCGTGACAGATGTCTAATCCGGTCCCGACAAAGCAGGCACCATGATTCAGCATACGTTATTCGCTCCTGGCATTTCAAGGTCCCGTTCCACGAGCCAGCGAGGTTTTTCCTCCATCATAGCCCTCAACCTGCGGGATATCCAGATGATTTCCGCAAAGGGTGGCAACATGGCCGATATGGCCATCCGGTCAATCCGAACTGGAACATCCAAAACAATCGCCGCCCATGGCATCAGAACAGAAAATTCGACTTTACAGTCCATCGTGATCGACGGTATGATACTGCTGTCTATTGTCGACAATCGACTATCGACTGCAACTGGGGACCACCGACCATGACGACCATACAAAAGACGACCTACAAGGACCAGGTCATCGGCTACGTCTATGAATGCATCCTTGACGGCCGGCACCTGCCCGGCGGTCAGATCAAGGAGGCCCTGCTGGCCAAAGAGCTCGGAATCAGCCGGGCGCCGGTGCGCGAGGCGCTGAAGGAGCTCACCGTCAACGGGATCATCGACTACCGGCCCCAGGTCGGCAGCTTCATCGCCCTCCTCCCCCCTCATCAGATCCGCGACGTCTACACCACCCGCGGGGTGCTCGAGGGCTACGCCATCATGTCCACCCGTGAGCAATTCACCACCGGCGACATCGAGAAACTGCAAGCGCTGGTCGCCCGGATGCGCCACGAGGCCGAACTGGGCAACCGGAAGATGGTGGTGCAGGTGGGCGATGACTTCCACTCCCTGCTGATCAGCAGGAACCGGAATTTGCAACTGGCGGAGTACATGGAACGTCTCCGCCTGAAACTCCATGTCCTGTTCTGCCGGTACTGGAGCGATCTCTATTCGCCGGCGGAGATCGGCAACCGCCACCAGCGGATCGTCACCAGCCTGCTATCCGGCGACCCGGCCGCAATCGAGCAGACGGTCCGCCGCCACTACAGCGAGAGCGGCGACAGGATTGCGGCAATCTCCCCCCCGAATGGTCAGTGGAATGAGGCTTGATGTGCAGCACAGGGCAATGCACCTCCAGGGCGAGGACCTGTATTACACCAATTTCAGCTACGATCCCGCCTGTTACTATTTTCTCTATATCGGCGAGCTGAAGGCCTACGGCCTCAACCAGTTCGTCCGGGAAGCACTGCAGAAGCGGGTTCCCGGCCGGGAAGTCCGGTTCGCGGCGATCATCCCCGATGTCTGCGTCCAGTACTACTATGACGACGTGATCGTCATCAACCCGCTGTGCGGCGGCGCGGCGGCGAACGTGACCGGCCCCGAGCCGGGACCGTCGACCAGCTGCCGGATGGCCATCGGCCCATTCATGACCGCGGTCTCGGCCAGCGCCACGGTCCGCAGTCTGATCGCCGCCATTCTCGAGAACCAGCCCGAACTCTACCTCAGCCTGTTCGAGAGCGTGGTCGAGATGACGCTCGATGCGATCAAGGGGGTATCGATCCTCGGCCCGGACAAGGCCATCGCCCGGCACTGGAACAGCAAGCTGGTGCAGTTCAGCGAACTGACGAAGGTCGTGCCCATGGTCGAGGGCGAGATCTGTCGGGGCCTTCCCGCCCTGCTTACCAGGACCGCGGTGCTGCGGGACAGCTGGCCGGACGGGATCTTCGTCAGCGCCGCCTATTCCGCCGCCGGCATCAACTCCGCCGTCACCCACAGCCAGGACGAGGTGCGGCGCCGCTTCACCGCCGCAGACAGCGACTACCTGATCACCCGCTACATCCCCCACGATCTCGACCCGACGGTGCTGGCGGTGGTGGCCAACGCCGACGACGTCTACATCGCCGGCATCGCCGACCAGCACATCGTCGACGGCAACCGCTTCGTCGGCTCGTCCTTTCCCTCACAGGTGACGGCGGACCAGGCCGCCCTCCTCAGGACCTACACGATCGCCGCCGGCCGGGCACTGGGGTCGGCCGGGTACCGCGGCATCTTCGGTTGCGATTACCTGATCGACCACCAGGGCGGCATCTGGTTTCTCGAGGTCAACGCCCGCAAACAGGGCACCACCTTCGAGTTCTGCTGCACCCTGGAGCAGAACCTGCCCGCCGGCGCCCCATCCCTGCTGGAACTGGAATGCCACGCCGTCCTCCATGGGCGTTTCCCGCCCGGGACCGTGGCGATGGATGACAATCGCCGTCAGCTGCACTGGGAAACCTATAACCACAAGGTGGTGGCGGCGGTTCGCACCAGCGGCTACATCCCGCAGAACACCCGGGAGCGCGAATCGTTCCGGCGGGTGGCGGGCAGGGAACTGGCGATGGACTACGTCATCGTCGAACATCTCGGCACCCCGCTCACCGTCATGCCCGGAACCTTCCTGGCGCGGGTGATCTCGGTGGCCAGGTCGCGAGACGACGTCGCCCTCGGCCTGCGCCAGGGCATGAACCTGGTCAAACAAACATTTCAGGAAGTGTGACAACAATGGATACAGACACCAACGATCGACTGACGAACAACCCACCCCTCGACGACTACACCACGGAACTCCTCGCCACCCTGGCCCAGCCCCTCGCCACCCCCCGGGAGCCGGGGGCAGCGCAGAAAAGCGCGGTCAAGGCAATGTACGCGCGGGCCCGGGAGACGAACCTGACGGCCCCGATCCTCGACCTGTTCGACCGCCTCCTCTCCCTCCACCGGGAGGGCACAGCCGCGCCGGCCGCTTTCGCCATCAGCGGCGGCGACCTGGAGGATCTCGCCGTCAAGCACCAGCAGATCGACGAGCACATGGTCTCGGTCGGCGGCCGCCTGACCCGGGCCCGGCCCATTGCCGCCAGCGCCAATCGCCGGGTCGATGCCTACCTGGCCGCCAAGGGCATCGACGCCCCGAGCGGCATCGAGGTCTGGGACCGGATCCTCGACAATAAGGCCCGGATCATGGCCGCACTGGGCATGGATGAGGCGGCTTGGAACTCCTTTCCCGGCCAGATCCGCCATGCCATCGATTCCGTCGCGGTCCTGGCCCGGCTGATCGACCTGCCGCCGGCCCAGCTGCAATCGATCGCCAAGGTGACCCAATCCTACCGGATGCGCCTGACCCCCTATTACACCAGCCTGATCCTGCCGGGAGCGATCAACGACCCGGTCATGCTGCAGTCGGTGCCGACCGGCGAGATGGTCGAGAACGCCGGGATCGAGATCCCGCCGGTAGCCGCCGACCACTCCCCGGCCCGGCTGATCGACCAGTTCTACCCCCGGGTGCTGACGATCAAGGCCACCAACATGTGCGCCATGTTCTGCACCCACTGCCTCCGTCTGGCCCACATCGGCCGCAGGGACCAGGTGTACGCCAGGGAGGCCTACACCGAGGCGCTCGACTATATCCGGGCCAACAACCGGATCCGCGACGTGCTGATCACCGGCGGCGACGCCTTCGTCCTGCCCAATTCGATGATCAAATGGCTGCTGGCCGAACTGGACGGGATCGACCATGTCCGGCTGAAACGGCTCGGCACCCGGATCCCGGTCACCGCGCCGATGCGGGTCGACGACGAACTGCTCGACATCCTGGAACAGAGCAATGACCGCAAGCCGCTTCGGGTGGTCACCCAGATCAACACCGCCCAGGAGATCACCCCGGTATCGCGCGAGGTCTTCCGCCGGCTGTCGAAACGGACCTTCGCCGTGCTCAACCAGGCCGTGCTGCTCAAGGGCATCAACGACACCCGGGTCAAGATGTGGAAACTGTGCGAGACGGTGCACGAGGCCTATGTCCGGCCCTACTACCTGTTCAACTGCAGCTACCGCAACCCGCAGTTCGCCCACTTCCGCGTCCCCCTCGAGGTCGGCCGGGACATCGTCGAGTCGATGTACGGCAACATCTCCGGCGACGCCATCCCCCGTTACATCGCCACCGCCGGCGGCAAGATCCCGCTGCACCGCTCCAACGTGGTGAGCCGGGCGGGCAACGACGTGATCCTCAGAAAACCGTGGAGCGACGAGGAGGTCAACTATCCCGACGCCGACCCCGAGGTCTATGCCAGTGAACTGTTCGCCTTCAAGCGCTAGGGCGGCGATGCGGGAGGTCATCGACACCTTCTGCCGCCGCGAGGAGGGCGGGATGTTCCGGTTGCTGCAGGAACTGGTCCTCCAGCCCAGTCCGTCCCGGTGCAAGGGGGGGGTGGACGCGGTCGGCACCCGGCTCGCCGCCAGCCTGCAGACCTCCGGGATGGTCCTGGAGACGGCGCGGCAGGCCGAGTTCGGCGATCATCTGCTGTTCCGCACCCCCGCCTGCGGCGACGGCCGGCCGGCGCTGCTTCTCTTCGGCCATATGGACACCGTGTTCCCGCTCGACAGCCCCTTCAACTGGTACAAAGACGAGGACGGCACGGTGTCCGGCCCCGGGGTGATCGACATGAAGGGCGGGCTGGTGGCCGCCGTCTACGCGATCAAGGCCCTGGCTTCGTGTGCTGTTCTGGAGGAGATTCCCCTCACCTTCCTGTGCAACTCCGACGAGGAGATCGGTTCCCCCTCCTCCACCGCCATCTTCCAGGCCGAAGCACAGCGGAGCGTCGCGGCGCTGGGCTTCGAATGCGGCGGCCTGAACGGCGAGGTCGTCACCGGCCGCAAGGGCCGGGCGGGCTACCGCCTGATCGTGACCGGCCGGGCCGGCCATGCCGCCTTCGCCGGGGCCGACAAGGCCAGCGCCATCCTCGAGCTGGCCCACAAGATCATCGCCCTGGAACAGCTCAACGACAGCCGGCGCGGCATCGTCGTCAACGTCGGCCTGATCCAGGGCGGCATCGGCCCCAACACCGTCAGCGACCATGCGACCGCCGAGATCGACACCCGCTTCCTGAGCCGGGCCGATGCGGCGGCGACGGCGGAGCGCTTAGCCGAAATCGCCTCCCTCCCCACGGTCGCCGGCATTACGGCGGAACTGCAGTACGTCGGCGGCCGGCCGCCGATGGAGCAGAACCGCCGCAATTCCGAACTTTTTCAGGGCATCCGCGCCGAGGCGGAGCGGCTCGGCCAGCCTTGCACCGAAGAACTGCGCAGCGGGGTATCCGATGCCAACACCATCGCCCAGCTCGACATCCCGGTGGTCGACGGGATGGGACCGATCGGCGAGGGCGACCACAGCGACCGGGAGTATATGATCAGGGAAAGCCTGCCGGCCCGGGTCCGACTGGCCGCCGGCAGCATCCTGAGAATCTGGGAACAGCGCCTCAGGTCCATTTGACATACCATTTTTGTGGCGGTTACTGCCGTCACGCCGCCGGCAATGGACTTGTAGCAGTCGGTCCGATGTTTTTTAAATAATCGATATCAATATATTTTATGAATTTTCCCATCGGCAGGCGCGGCGGAAAAATCTTGACGAACGGGGAAGTATTGGTGTTTGTTGAAGTCAGGCCAATAACGTACGATGCTGATTGCATTTATCATCCGGGCTTACTCCCGGCCTGATGCACGGCGGGGTACGGTGAACCTTCCCCACAATGGTGCTCCGGTATGTGGGGAGACCACTCAATTCCAAGGAGGAGAACGATGAAAAAGGTTTCAACGTTGTTAACTGCAGTCGCCTTCGGTTTCGTCATGCATTTCGGGGCGGACGTCACCCCGGCCGCCGCCGCTGATCAGAAGTTCATCACCATCGGCACCGGCGGCGTGACCGGCGTCTATTACCCCGCCGGCGGCGCCATCGCCCGCCTCGTCAACAAGGGGAGGAAGGAACACGGGCTGCGGGCCACCGTCGAGAGCACCGGGGGATCGGTGTACAACGTCAACGCCGTCGCTGCCGGCGAGCTCGACTTCGGCGTCGTCCAGTCCGATGTCCAGTATGATGCCCTCAAGGGTATTAACAAGTTCGCCGAAAGCGGCCCGAACAAAGATCTCCGCGCCGTCTTCACCCTCCATCCGGAACCGTTCACCATCGTCGCCCGTGCCGACGCCGGGATCAAGAATTTCGAGGATCTGAAGGGCAAACGGGTCAATATCGGCGATCCCGGTTCCGGCCAGCGCAGCACCATGGAGGCGGTCATGGCCAAGCTCGGCTGGAAGATGGGAGACTTCAAGCTGGCCTCCGAGCTGAAGGCCGCCGAGATGGCCGGCGCCCTGTGCGACAACAAGATCGACGCCTTCGCCTACACTGTCGGCCATCCCAACGGCTCGATCCAGGAAGCCCACACCGCCTGCGACGCTGTCCTGGTCAACGTCACCGGCCCGGCCATCGCCGAATTTGTGGCCGCCAACCCCTACTACAGCGAAGCCACGATCCCCGCCGGCATGTACCGCGGCAACGCCGCCGACACCAAGACCTTCGGCGTCAGCGCCACGATCGTCTCCTCCGCCCAGGTCCCGGCCGAGACGGTCTATCAGGTGGTCAAGGCCGTTTTCGAAAACTTCGACGAGTTCAAGCAGCTCCACCCGGCCTTCGCCAACCTCGACAAGAAACACATGGTCAAGGATGCCCTGTCGGCGCCGCTGCATGATGGAGCGGCGAAGTACTTCAAGGAAGCGGGTCTGATGTAGGCCCGACCAAAACTTGGCGGGGACGAATCGGCTGGTACCGACACTCGCCCCGCCTCTGCAGCCCGGGGCTTTTTCATCGATCGTTTCTCTTTTCTCCCGGCCGCCCGCATCGCCGCCGGTGCGCCTCGCCTGAATCGACGCGGTGAGGTGTGACGCCGATACAATCCAACAGGAAATGACTATGGCGACCGTGACTCAAGATCTCCTGACGGCAGAAAAACTGGAACAGATGGTGGCCGAGATCGACAGCGGCGGCCGCGCCCCGCACGGCAGCATTTCCAAAGGAGTGCTGTTTTTCGTCCCCCTGCTGTGGAGCCTGTTCCAGCTGTGGTATTCATCGCCGCTGCCGTTTCTCCTCGATTTCTTTGTCATCAACGATACCCAGGCCCGTTCCATCCATCTCGCCTTTGCGATGTTTCTGGCCTATACCGCCTTCCCGACCTTCAAATCGTCGCCCCGGCGGTACATTCCCGTCCAGGACTGGGTCCTGGCCCTCGTCGCCGCCTTCACCGCCGCCTACATCTACCTCAACTACGCCGGGCTCTCGACCCGGCCGGGAGCTCCGACCACCTTCGACCTGATGGTGTCCGCGGTCGGTATCATCCTGCTCCTGGAGGCGACCCGCCGCGCCCTCGGCCCGCCGTTGATGGTCATCGGCACCCTGTTCATCATCTACGCCTTCGCCGGCCCCCACATGCCCGATGTCATCGCCCACAAGGGGGCGAGCCTGATCAAGGGCATGTCCCATTACTGGCTGTCCACCGAGGGGGTCTTCGGCGTCGCCCTCGGGGTCTCGACCGGCATGGTCTTCATGTTCGTCCTCTTCGGCTCGCTGCTGGAGAAGGCCGGCGCCGGCAATTACTTCATCAAGGTCGCCTTCGCCGGCCTCGGCCATATGCGCGGCGGGCCGGCCAAGGCCGCCGTCCTGTCCTCGGCGATGACCGGGATGATCTCCGGCTCGTCGATTGCCAATGTCGTCACCACCGGCACCTTCACCATTCCGCTGATGAAGAAGGTCGGGTTCACCCCGGAGAAGGCCGGCGGCATCGAGTGCGCCTCGTCGGTCAACGGCCAGATCACCCCGCCGGTCATGGGCGCCGCCGCCTTCCTGATGGTCGAATACGTCGGCATCCCCTATCTCGATGTGATCAAGCACGCCGCCCTGCCGGCCTTCATCGCCTACGCCGCCCTGCTCTACATCGTCCACCTCGAGGCCTGCAAGATGGGCCTGCAGGGCCTGAAAAAACGGCATAAAAAGACCTTGGCCCAGTCGCTGCTGGGCGTGGTTTCCACCCTGGTGGTGACCATTTTGATAGGTATCGGCACATATTACGGTCTGGGCTGGATCAAGACCGCCACCGGGGAAGCGGCAGTGTACGTGGTCGCCGTCCTCGCCGTCCTCGCCTATCTGGCTCTCCTCTATGTCGCCTGCCGGGTGCCGGAACTCGAGATCAGCACCGATATGACCGAATTGCCCGACCTCGGACCGACCGTTCAGGCCGGCCTGTACTTCCTCCTGCCGGTGGTGGTGCTGATGTGGTGCCTGACGGTCGAGCAGCTCTCACCCTCGCTGTCGGTGTTCTGGGCCACCGTGCTGTTGCTGGTGATCGTCGTCACTCAAAGGCCGATCAAGGGGATGTTCCGTCGGATCCAGGATGAGGAGTTCACTTTCCGCCACGGCCTTGACGATCTGATCACTGGCATGGTCGCCGGCGGCCGCAACATGATCGGCATCGGAGTGGCCACCGCCGCCGCCGGCATCGTCGTCGGCACCGTCACCTTGACCGGGATCGCCCTGGTCATGACCGAGTTCGTCGAATTCATCTCGCTCGGCAACATGGCCCTGACCCTGATCTTCACCGCCCTGTTCAGCATCATCCTCGGGATGGGCCTGCCGACCACCGCCAACTACATCGTCGTCTCGACGCTGATGGCGCCGGTCATCGTCAGCCTCGGCGCCCAGAACGGGCTGCTCATCCCGCTGGTCGCCGTCCATCTGTTCGTCTTCTACTTCGGGGTACTGGCCGACGACACCCCTCCGGTCGGGCTGGCCGCCTTCGCCGCCGCCGGCATCTCCGGCGGCGACCCGATCCGCACCGGCATCCAGGGCTTCATGTACGACATCCGCACCGCCATCCTGCCCTTCGTCTTCATCTACAACACCGAACTGCTGATGATCGGCATCGGCTCGCCATTCCACTTCACCGTTGTCGTCTTCGGCGCCATGATCGCGATGCTGGCCTTCGCCTCGGCGACCCAGAACTACATGCTGACCCGCAACAAGCTGTGGGAATCCGGGCTGCTGCTGCTGGTGGCCTTCACCCTGTTTCGCCCTGGTTTTTTCTGGGACATGATCTATCCGGAACTGGAGACTCGGCCCGCTGCCGAATTGGAGCAGTTCGTCAGCGACCTGCCCTCAGGCAAGCAGCTGCGCCTGACCTTGAAGGGCGAGAAGACGAACGGTGACGAATTCACCATGGTGGTGTCGCTTGCGGCCGGGAAAAAGGCGCCGGCCGAGGAGCGACTGCTGACGATGGGCTTCGGCACCCGCAACGAGGACGGCCGGGTCTTCATCGACAATGTCGTCTTCAACAGCCCGGCGCAGAAGGCGGGGATCGACTGGGACCAGGAGATTGTCAGTATCCAGACCCTGACCGATCGGCCGCGCAAGCAGTGGATGTTCATCCCGGCACTGGCCCTGCTCGCCCTGGTCTGGGTGTCACAGAAGCGACGGGCCGGGCGTAGTGCCGGGCCACAGGTCAACGGCCCCACGCCGGCGGTCAGTTGAAATAAATGGATATGCTCACCCAGGTAACGACATGATAAAGAAAATTCTGGTCCCCATCGCCTTCTCGCGGTTCACCGAAGGGATGCTGCGGTTCGCCGCCGAAATCGCCGGCGCCTGCGGCGCCGAGCTGCAGCTCATCAACGTCATCAACGAGCGCGACCTCGAGGCGGTGCAGAAGATCACCGCCTTCGGCTACAAGGTCGACACCGAGCACTACCTCCAGACCCTCATCCAGGAACGGCGGGAGGAGATGACCCGTCTCCTGGCAAAGGTCGGGCTGAACGGCGACGAGGTGCCCTTCCATTTCGAGGTCGGCAATCCGGCCGAGAAATTACTGCAGCTGGTGGTGAAGGAAAACATCGATGCGGTGGTGATGGGGGTGAAGAACCGGGACATCAGCACCCTGTTCACCGGTTCGGTGGCCGAACGGGTATTTCATCGCTGTCCGGTCACGGTGATCAGCTATCGCGACCCGGAGATCGCCACCCACATGCGCAAGCGGATCGTGAAGCATATGGGTGCATAAATATCCGATATCACAGGTATCTCATCATCGATGGACCCAGGCGGCCAGGACCGCATGCCGGGTCACCGCGTTGAAGACGGCGGCAATCGCCGCCGCAGGATGATTGGCTAATCCGTCAGACCGGTTTCTTCGCGCGCGATCATCGTGGCCAGCATCGTCGCCACCAGTTTCTCCTTGCCCCCCTTGACCGCATGCACTTCTCCGAAGCAGACCGTCAAGGTGCGGCCCGGTTTGAGCACGCGGCCTCGGGCAACCAGTTTTTCGCCCTCGGCCGGCGAGAGGAAATTGACTTTATATTCGGCGGTCAGCACCGCGGCCGAGGCGGGCATCCGGGTCAGCGCGGCGTAACCGCAGGCGGTATCGACGATCATGGTCACCACCCCGGCATGGACGAAGCCATGCTGCTGGGTCAGATCGGATCGAAACGGCAACTCGATGGTCACGGCGCCTTTTTCGACCCTGGTGACGGATGCGCCAATCGTGGCCATCGCGGTTTGACGGGCAAAACTGTCTTTTATGCGCTTCTCGATAGTGGCTTCCATGATGGCTCCCTGGCAGACCGACAGGTTGAGGGTTGGAGGTTGCGCTGCCGCGGATTGAACGCCGGCGTAGACGAATTGATTTCGGTGTCGCCAATTACCGCGAAACCATCCCGATATATTCCAATAAAGCGACAGCGTGGTTGTATTCCAACGCCTTCGCCGCATAGGGCAGGGTGACCTTGCCGTATTTTACATGCTCCAACAACTCATCGACTGCTTCTTTGTGACCATCGAGTTCGGCGAAGTACCGTTGTTTGAATTCCGGCCACTTCTCCAGCTCATGATGATACCACTTGCGAAGCCCATGGGACGGCGCTGCCGCTTTCAGCCAGACATCAACCTGAGCATCACTCTTTGACAGGCCTCTCGGCCACAGCCGATCGACCAGGATCCGCAACCCATCCTCAGTATCCGGTTTCTGGTAGATTCGCTTGATGGCAACATTCATGGCTGAAGAACCTCGGGCAGAAGACGGTCGATCTCCCATCCTGCAGAAGTTACAAGAACCAGAGGGTAATATCATCAGCATACTCACCCCCCGGCGATTGACAAGGGGGGGGGACAGGACGGGCATCGCGGCAGACGATCGTCCCGCCATCCTCTCGCCACCTTACGGTTTGTCGGGGCTACTTTCCGTTTGCTTTTCATCCTCTTCCCAGGTAACTGTAGATTCGCACCGCCGCGGCCGTCCGACCGGCTTGCGGTGCGCAATTGATCAATTGCCCACGCCTCAACCCTCACCCGACCACCCGTAGCCGTGCCCAGAATACCGAAAACAACCCGGAGACCCCCGAAAACCGCCCGTTATGGTGCCATCGAAACCCTCTGCCGGATACAGCGGAGCCGTGCCCCGGTCAAGCCGCTGCTCGAAGGGATCGGCGCCGAATGCCGACTGACGGCGGCTGACCGTAGCCTGGCGATGAACATGGTGTACGGGGTCCTGCGCCGACGCCAGTATCTGGAATGCCTCATCGGACATCTCTGCCGCCACCCCCTGCACAAACTCGACCCCTTTGTCCTGCACGGCCTGGAGGTCGGACTGTTCCAGCTCTTGTTCCTCGACCGCATCCCGGAATCGGCGGCGGTCAACGAAACGATCAACGCGTTGAAGGCGGCCGGCCTGCCCGAACGGCTGCAGGGCTTTGTCAACGGCATCCTGCGGGAAAGCATCCGGCAGCGGGCGACCCTGCCCGGCCCCGACACCGATCCCGATTCCGGTCGGCCCTGGCTCAACCATCCGCCCTGGCTCACCGAACGCTGGCGCAAACGGTTCGGGGAGGCGGAGATGCGGCGCATCTGTGCCGGCAACAGCGCCGAGCCCCTGCTCGTGCTGAAGATCAACACGGCAGCAACAACGCGGGAGCAGTACCGGATGCGTCTCGCCGAGGCGGGCATCGCCTGCCGCGACGGCCTTTTTGCCCCGCAGGCCCTGGCCCTGCCTGGCTACCAGGGCGCCATTCCCCTCCTCCCGGGATATGGCGAGGGCCACTTCCTGGTCCAGGACGAGGCGACCCAGCTGGCCCCCCTGCTGCTCGGCCCGTTCCGCCCCAGGGGACGCTACCTCGACGCCTGCGCCGGCATCGGCGGCAAGACCTGCACGCTCGTCGAGATGGAGCCGGAACTCGGGCTCCGCACCACCGCCCTCGAACCGGAGGCGCATCGCTACCGCAGGTTGGGGGAAAATCTGGCGCGCCTGTACCCCGGCAACGGCTGCACGACACGGCAGTGCAGCCTGCAGGATTTCGCCGCCGCCGGTGCTGAATCCTTCGACGGAGTGCTGGTCGACGCCCCCTGTTCCGGCACCGGCGTCACCGGCCGGCATCCGGATATCCGCTGGAACCGGGCGGAGGCCGATCTTGGCCGCTACCAGGCCGTTCAGCTGGAGATCCTCACTCAGGCTGCCGCCCTGGTGGCCGCGGGCGGGGTGCTGGTGTATGCCACCTGCTCCCTCGAACCGGAGGAGAACGAGGAAGTCATCCACCTCTTTCTCGACCGGCACGTCGATTTCCGGCTCACCGCTCCCGAACCGCTGCTGCCGCCCGCCGCAGGCCGGTTCGTCGGGGATCGCTTCTTCTGTCCCCGGCCCGATGCCACCATCGACGGCTTTTTCGCCGCCCGCCTCATCCGCCGCTAGCCGTCATCCTTTTCCTTTGCCATCGCTGCTGTGCTGTTGTACATTTTGACGACGCTGCATTACATCACTCAATCATTTGACAGGCAGGTTTTCAATGGCAGAAATCAAGAGCACCATGGACATGGTCATGGAACGGGCGGCACGCATGACCGCCTCCTCCAGTCCCCAGACCGACAATGAAGATATGCAGAAAAAGGGGATGCGGCTGGCCGCCGAGTTCCTCAACGGCAAGGTCTCCGACCTTACCTCGACGCTCGCGGAACTGGCACCGGCCGAGCAGGCGGCAGTCCGCCAGGGCATGATCGAAACCCTCCTCCGCAATATCACCCTCCCCCGTGATGAGCAGCTCAAGACGACCAGCCTCCTCGCCCTCAAGGGCATCATCGCACTGGGCGGGAGCCAGATTGCCCCGGTCAGCGCCGAACTGCAGCAGCTGCTCGAGCAGTACAGCCAGCACAAGGAGCAGTCCATCAAACAGCTCGATGACGCCATCAGAACCCAACTCGGCCAGCAGATGGCACGCAGGGGCGGAGAGGCAACGCAGGCGGCCGCGCTCAATCCCGCCCTGCACCCGCAATATCGGGAAGAGCTGGCGCGGATGCAGAGCGATCTCAACAACCAGTACACCCAGGCCTTCGATCAGCGCAAGGAGTTGATCAGGCAGGCCATCGTCCCCCGGCGATAACGCCATCCCCGCTCGCCGGCCGGGATCAATTCCTCCACCTCCACGGTATCATGGACTATTCAAGACGGGTCGAGAAACTGCAGGCTATCCTCCGCCGCCAGAAGATGGACGCCCTGCTCGTCACCCAGCCGGAGAACCGGCGCTACCTGAGCGGCTATACCGGGAGTGATCATGGGATCGGCGAGACCTCGGGCGTCCTGCTCGTCCCGGCCCGAGGGGGGATCTTTCTGCTGACCGATTTCCGCTACCGGATCCAGGCCGAGCAGGATGTGCCGTGGGCGACCGTCCTGCTCTACCCCCGCGGCCTGCTGCTGCTCCTGCCCCGCCTGCTGGAGGATCTGGGTATCAGGAAGCTGGCCTTCGAGAGCCACTATATGCTGCACTCGACCGCGGCGATGCTGGCCCAGGCCCTGGCAAAGGTCGGCATTACCACTACCCCCCTCAAGGGGCTGGTCGAGAAGATGCGGTTGATCAAGGACGAGGCGGAAATCGACTGCATCCGCCGATCCGTCCAGCTGAACGAAGAGGTGTTCGGCGAGGTCTTTCCCTCCATCCAACCAGGCCAGACCGAGATCGAGATCGCCCTGGCCATCGAAACCACGATGCGGCGGAAGGGGGCGGAGCAGCCGAGCTTTTCGTCGATCGTCGCCTCGGCCGACCGCAGCGCCCTGCCCCATGCCGTCCCCGGCGGCCTGCCGGTCGAGAAGAACCGCCCGTTGACCATCGATATGGGCCTGGTCCTCAACGGCTACTGCTCCGATATGACCCGGACCTTCGTCCCGGGCCGGGCCGACGCCAGGTATCTGGAACTGCACCGCCTGGTGCGCCGGGCACAGCTGGCCGGGATGCAGGCGATCCGGGCCGGGGTCAAGGCCGGTGAGGTCGACCGGGCGGCCCGGGCGGTCATCGCCGGGGCCGGCTACGGCGACGCCTTCGGCCATGCCCTGGGCCACGGCGTCGGCCTCGCCGTCCACGAGGATCCCCGCCTCTCATCGCTGAACCATAAACAGCTCAGGGCCGGCATGGTGGTCACCGTCGAGCCCGGCGTCTACATTGCCGGCTGGGGCGGAATCCGGCTCGAAAACATGGTGGTCGTCCGCGAGGAAGGGTGCGAAAACCTCAACAGCGATACGACCTGGCTCGACCTTTGATCACCCCGGACACCTCGTCCTCGTTACCAAAGTTCGCTCCACGCCCTCGAGAGACACGTGCTGCCGATATGAGCGCCGCATGCCCTCTATCGGCAACTGGTGCTGACTTTTTATAGCATTTTTCGCCATGGCCGGATACGTTTGCCGACGGGGTACGGGTATCCCTTCTGCCTGCAGAGGCCGCTTCGGCCCTCCGGCGGTCAACAGCCGTCCCTGGACATATCCTTGGCTCCACCAATCAATCAAGACACCGGAACTCACGATGCGCCAACTGGTTATCGACGAATTGTCGCCGATGGAGAGAGACAATATCGACTCCTACCTCAAGCGAACCCTCAAACCGGGACCGGTAATCGGTCTCTATTGGCTTCCCCTGCCGCCCGATCTGTTGTCCCCGATCCAGCACGAGCACCGGCAATGCAGCCCTTTCCACATCGGCATCGAAGTGGAGAGGGACCAGGTCCGCTTCGAATTCCTGGTCCGCAGCACCGGCAAGCTGCACTGTCCCTGTACTGCCTACGCCACCCCCCGACAGCGACAGTTCATCATCGATTACATCGACCGGATGCTCGAAGAGGAACATATCCGGGCATGAGCCTCGCGCCTCTGTAAACCTCGCGTCTCTGTATGATTCCGTCCTTCATCGTCTCGATCTCCAGTCGAGACGGACAGTCCTCTTTGTATCAGGAGATTTCCGATGACCGCAGTTGATTCGACCGCCGATCACATAGAATCCGTGTACCGGAAAATGGAAACGGCTCTCGCCATTGTCAGGAAAAGACTGGCCCGCCCCCTGACCTTTGCCGAAAAGATCCTCTATGGCCACCTCGATGCCCCGGCTGCGGCCGAGCTCGAGGCAGGCAGCTCCTATATCAAGACCAGGCCGGACCGGGTCGCCCTTCAGGATGCAACGGCCCAGATGGCCATCCTCCAGTTCATGCTCGCCGGCAAGGACGAGGCCGCGGTACCGGTCACCGTTCACTGCGATCATCTGATCCGGGCCCACCGCGGGGCGGGTCCCGATCTCTCCCTCGCCCGGATCGAGAATCGGGAAGTCTACGATTTCCTGGCCTCGGCGTCGCAGCGCTACGGTTTCGGCTGCTGGCTGCCCGGTGCCGGTATCATTCACCAGGTTATTCTCGAACGCTACGCCTTCCCCGGCCTGATGATGCTCGGCACCGATTCCCACACCCCCAACGCCGGCGGTCTCGGCGTCTTCGCTTCCGGCGTCGGCGGCGCCGACGCGGTCGACGTGATGGTCGGCATGCCCTGGGAGGTCCTCCACCCGCGGATCGTCGGGGTGCATCTCAAAGGCCGGCTGCGCGGCTGGGCCGCCCCGAAGGACATCATCCTCCGGCTGCTGGCCCAGCTGACCTGTGCCGGCGGTACCAACCGGGTCTTCGAATATTTCGGCGATGGCGTCGAGACCATCTCCGCCACCGGCAAGAGCACGATCTGCAATATGGGGGCCGAGCTGGGGGCCACGACCTCGCTGTTCCCACTCGACCGCCGCATGAAGTTGTTTCTCGAATCCTGCGGCCGCCTGGAGGCGGCCGAGCTCGCCGAGCGACATGCCGATCTCCTCCAGGCCGATCCCGGGGTGCTGGCCGACCCGGCGAGCTGTTTCGCCGAGATCGTCGAGATCGATCTCGATACCCTCGAGCCCCATGTCGTCGGCCCCCATTCGCCCGACCGGACAGCCACCGTCAGCCGGATGGCCGCCCATATCACCGAAGGGGGCTGCCCGGAGAAAGTCTCCTACGCCATGATCGGCTCCTGCACCAACTCCTCCTACGAGGACATGGAAAAAATTGCGGCGATGGCCGGACAGCTGGCCGACCACGGGCTGCGCCTGAAGACCCCGTTGCTGATCACCCCCGGATCGGAACAGGTGCGGGCGACGATCGAACGCGACGGCCAGTTGGCGAAGCTCGAAGCGGTCGGGGCGACGGTACTCGCCAATGCCTGCGGGCCCTGCATCGGCCAGTGGAACCGGGAAGGACTGGAGAAAGGGGTCGCCAATTCGATCATCACCTCCTATAACCGCAACTTCCCGAAACGCAACGACGGCAACCCCGGGACCTGCTGTTTTATCGCCAGTCCCGAGACCTGCCTGGCCTACGCTATCCACGGCAGCTTCAGCCGTGATCCTTACTCGACCGGGATCACGGCCGCCGACGGGACCACCTTCCGGCTCAGTCCACCGGAATCCGTCAACGAGGTGCCGCAGACCGGATTCGTCCGGGATGCCGCCGGCTTTCTCGCCCCGCCCGACGACAGGGGGCAGGTCGGGATTCAGATCAGACCGGGCTCGGAGCGACTGGCATTGCTGGAACCATTCCCGCCCTGGAGCGGTGCCGATCTGCTCAACCTGCGGCTGTTGCTGAAGGCCAGGGGCAAGTGCACGACCGACCATATCTCGCCGGCCGGCCCCTGGCTCCGATTCAGGGGGCACCTCGACAATATCTCCGACAACATCTTCAATGGGGCGGTCAACGCCTTCAGCGGCGAGGCGGGCAAGGCGGTCAACGGGTTGACCGGCGAGACCCAGGCCTACAACGAGATCGCCAGGGCCTACAAGGGAGCGGGCGAAAACTGGGTCGTGGTCGGGGATACCAATTACGGCGAGGGCTCGTCACGGGAGCATGCGGCGATGAGCCCGCGCCACATGGGCGGGCTGGCGGTCATCACCCGGTCGTTCGCCCGCATCCACGAGACCAACCTGAAGAAGCAGGGCGTCCTGCCCCTGACCTTCGCCCGGCCCGAGGATTACGACCTCGTCCAGGACGGCGACCGACTCGATCTCCTCGGGCTCACCGAACTGGCCCCCGGCAGCACTGTCCGGCTGATCCTCCACCACCGCGACGGTTCGACCTCGGAAAGTATCCTCAGGCACTCCCTCAACGCCGAACAGATCACCTGGTTCAGGGCCGGTTCGGCGCTCAACTCCCTGCGACGGGTGTGAAATATCCCGTCTCCCCGGTGGATCCAGGCCGGGGAGACGGTGTTCCTGGCAACATGGAGTCGCCCCCGGACCACCTCCTCCTCGATCCGTCGGGCGCTGTGTGTTTCCCATTGTTAAATCCGCGTTGTATTCTATGATATGGGAAAGACGAAGGCAGGGGCAGAGAACGCCCCACCGCGCACGCAGCTATCGACATCCACTCCCCGGCGGGCGAACGCCATTTCACCGTATGCAAATCATAACCACCCATAAAAACACCGATTTTGACGGACTGGCCTCGGTCATCGCCGGAACCCTGCTCTACCCCAATGCGGTAGGCGTGATTCCCAAGATGGTCAACCCCAACGTCGCCCGCTTCCTGTCCACGCACAAGACCGCCTTCAACATCATCCTGCCGCATGAGGTCGAACCCGACCTGATCGACACCCTGATCGTCGTCGATACCGACCGGTGGCAGCAGCTGGACCGGATGGACAGGCTGAAGAACCGCAACGATCTCGAGATCCACCTCTGGGACCACCACCTCAACGGTGGCGATATTCACTACCACTGGTGCCGCCAGGAGGCCATCGGCGCCACCGTCACCCTGATGGTGCGGGAACTGAAAAAACGGGTCATGGACCTCTCGCCGCTCGTGTCGACGGTCATGCTGATCGGACTGTACGAGGACACCGGCCACCTCACCTACCCCTCGACCACGGCCGAGGACGCCCACGCCGCCGCCTATCTGCTGGAAAACGGGGCCGATCTCCATGTCGCCGGGTTTTTCCTCAACCCGCCCTACGAGGAAAAGCAGAAGGAGATCCTGTTCGAGCTGATGAAGGGGACCGACAAGCGCAGGCTCAACGACTGCTCGGTGGCGATCAATGTCGTCAGGCTCAACGACAAGGTGGTGGCGCTGGCCAACGTCGTCAACATGTACCGCAAGATCGTCAACGTCGATGCGGTCTTCGTCATCTTCGCCAACGAGGCCGACGCCAGCAGCTCGGTCATCGCCCGCAGCGGCGTCGACCGCATCGACGTCGGCCAGATCATGAAGTCCTTCGGCGGCGGCGGCCACTCCGGGGCCGGGTCGGCCACGGTCAAGTTCAGGGAGTATGGCCCGGAGGCGCTGAAGCAGGCGATCATCGACCGGATCGAAAGAGGGCGGAAAGAGGCGGTCAAGGTGTCGGACATCATGTCCTTCCCGGTAACGACCGTGCCCCCCGACACCACCATGCGCGAAGTCCATGCGATCATGGCCGAGCAGAAGATTCGGGGCGTACTCGTCGCCGAGAACGGACAACTGCAGGGGATCATCGTCCTCTGGGATTTCAAGCGGGTGAGGCAGGAGCGGCAGTGGGACAGCCCGGTCAAGGCCTTTATGGCCCGCGACATCACGACCATCGCCCCCGATGCCCCGCCGACCAAGGCGGCGCAGATCATGGTCACCAACAATATCGGCCACGTCCCAGTGGTCCTGGACGGCGAGGTGATCGGTATCGTCACCCGCACCGACATCCTTACCTACTACTACGACCTCCTCCCCGACTGATCCATGCCCCGGCCACGACGGGCGTGGCCGGGGTATCGGCTGTGTTGTTCAGTGGAAACAGATCCTCATGACATCCTTGAAGGTCGCGACATAATGGGGGGTGATCCCTTCCCGGATATGTTCCGGCAGCAGATCGAAGTCCTCCTTGTTCTCCTTCGGCAGCAGGACCTGGGCGATCTTGGCGCGGGTCGCGGCGATGATCTTTTCCTTGACCCCGCCGATCGGCATGACCAGGCCGCTCAGGGTCAATTCGCCGGTCATTGCGGTGCTGGCCGGCATCGTCTTGCCGACGGCGAGCGAGTAGAGGGAGCAGGCCATGGTGATGCCGGCCGAGGGGCCATCCTTCGGCGTGGCTCCGGCCGGGACATGGAGATGGATGAAGTTCTTGGCGAAAAATTCCGTCGCCGCCTTGTCGTCCTGCAGCAGTGACCGGACATAGCTGTAGGCGATCTCCGACGATTCGACCATGACCTGGCCCAGCTGGCCGGTCTGCTTGAAACCGGCCTGGCCGGTCGGCACCGGTATCGACTCGATGTGGAGGGTGGCCCCGCCCATACTGGTGTAGGCCAGCCCCGTCACCACGCCGACCCGCGGCTTCTTGTAGGCGTGATCCTCGGTGAAGACCTTCTTGCCGAGGAGCTCGGACAGGTCGTCCTTGCTGACCCGCATGGTCTTCTGCGGATCCTTGACGATCTCCTTGATCGCCTTGCGCATGATCTTCTTGATGCAGTTCTCCAACCCGCGCACCCCGGCCTCTCTGGCGTAGCTGTCGACGATGGCGGTCAGCACCGCTTTGGGGAAGACGACCTGGTCCTTGGTCAGGCCATGCAGCCTCAGCTGTTTGGGGATCAGGTGGCGCCGGGCGATCTCGACCTTTTCCGCCATGATGTAGCCGGGCAGGCGGATCACCTCCATCCGGTCGATGAGCGGGCCGGGGATGGTTTCCATCTGGTTGGCCGTACAGATGAACAGGACCTTGGACAGATCGAAGCGGACATCGAGATAGTGGTCGAGGAAGTCCTTGTTCTGCTCCGGGTCGAGGACCTCGAGCAGGGCCGAGGCCGGGTCGCCCTGGAAACTGGCGCCGATCTTGTCGACCTCGTCGAGCATGATCAGCGGGTTGGCGGTCTTGCAGGTCTTGATCGCCTGGAGGAACTTGCCCGGCATCGCGCCGATGTAGGTCCGGCGGTGGCCCTTGATTTCAGCCTCGTCCCGCATCCCGCCGAGGGAAAAGCGGTAGAACTCGCGGCCCAGACTCCTGGCGATGGACTGCCCGATCGAGGTCTTGCCGACGCCAGGGGGGCCGACGAGGAGGATGATCGATCCCGAGATGTCCCCCTTGATGATGCCGACCGAGATCAGTTCGAGGATCCGGTCCTTGACATCCTCGAGGCCATAGTGATCATTGTTGAGAATTGCCGCGGCCTTGTCGATATCGTAGTTATCCTCGGTGTAGACCCCCCAGGGCAGGACGGTGAGCCAGTCGAGATACGCCCGGCTGACGTTGAATTCGGCCGAGGACGGGCCAAGCAGGCGCAATTTCTCCAGCTCCTCCTGAATCCGGTCCCCGGCCTCATCGCTGAGCACCAGTTTCTTCAGCCGCTGCTGGAACTTGTCGATCTCGCTCTCGCTCTCGTCCTTGGCCAGCCCGAGCTCCTTCTTGATTTCCTGGAGCTGCTGCTTGAGGAAAAACTCACGCTGCTGCTTGGACAGCTGGTCTTCGATCCGCTTGGAGATCTGGGCCTTCAGCTTGGTGATCTCCAGTTCCTTTTTCAGCAGGACCAGGGCCGCCTCGATCCGCACCCGGACCTCGCGGGTCTCGAGAATTTCCTGGATCTCGGTGCCGGAGGAGGTGGTCATCGATGCCGAAAAATCGGCCAGAGCGCTGGGATCGCTGAGGTTGATCCGCTCGATCAGCAGGGACAGGCCTTCCTTGAACAGAGGATTGAGATTGACCAGCTCCTTGATGCAATCGATGATCGCCACAGCATACGCCTTGATCTCCTCGGTATTTTCGGGCTTGCCGTCGAGCCAGTACTGCACTTCGGCCCGGAATACCCCTTTGATCCGTTCCAGCTCGACGACATCGAATCGTTCCAGGGCCTGGACCAGCAGCTGCATCGGCGCCCCCGGTTTGGCCACCGATACCTGCAGGACCCTGACGACGACTCCCACCTTGAAGAAATCATCGATGGTCTGCGGCATGCGGGGCAGGGAATCCTCGGAGGGATGGGAGAGGACAAGACCGAGGTAGAGCGGCGCGCTCTTGTCCTCGATATCCATCAGGGCCTGCTGGAGGGCCTGATCCTCGATGATGATCGGTCCCATCATCTTCGGAAACATCGGCCGATCATGGAGCGGGATGATCAGCAGACGCTCAGGGAGTTTGTCCTCGGCAACGATCAGAGATTTGCCGTCATTGTCGACATCATCCATTTCAGGGGTCAATACGGTCGGTTGTTCTGCCATTTTTTCTCCTTTCGGCTTATGAGCGCCAGCAGCTGATTGCCATCATGCTGCCTGGTGCAGAAAAGGCCCCGACGTCTCGAGAAACGCGGGCATTCTCCCCTCATTATTCAACAACACCTTTATTTTTAAGTACAATTGGCAAAATTCCTTGTCAAGGGAATATTCCGCAGCTCGCCACAGGCACATGGACCACCGCCGCAATGTTCGGTGGTTACAGCCGCGTGTCAGGTTCCATTTTTTTACAATATTGTCGTAATATTTTTTATACAGTCTTGTCCAATACTGTTCTTGACCTTTTCAACCTGAATAAGGTAGCATCACTTCCGGTATGCAGCTGTGGTATCTTGGAAAACCTGTAATGCAGCACACCCTGTTTGGAAAGGCCGCGGGGAGTTTTTCCCCGCTCCCGAACCAATGGGTGAACCGAAACCGTCTGTTGATCCATTCAAAGAAGGAGGGAGTATGTTCAAACACATGTCGAAAGCTTTTTCCCTGTTCGTCGCTGCCAGTATGACCGTGGCCGCCTGTGGCATGGCCTCGGCCGCCGACTCCAAGGCGATCAAGGTCGCCACCCAGTCTCCTCTCTCCGGCGACCAGTCGGTGGTCGGTGTCGATATGAAGCGAGGGGCGGAACTGGCCCTCGAACAGCTTGGCAAGCCACTTGCCGACATGGGATTCAAGGTCGAACTCGCCCCCTTCGACGACCAGGCCAACCCCGACACCGGTGTCGCCAATGCCAAGCGCATCGTCTCCGATCCGGCCATTCTGGCGATCATGGGCCATTACAACTCCGGCGTCCAGATCCCCTCTTCCGAAGTCTACCACACCTCCGGTCTCGCCAACGTCTCCCCGGCCAACACCAACCCCAAGGTCACCACCCGCGGCTACATGGAAATCAACCGGATCGTCGGTCGTGACGACGTCCAGGGGGTGGTCGGCGCCGATTTCGCCCTCGGCCTGGGGACCAAGACGGTGTTCGTCCTCCACGACAAGACCGCCTACGGCCAGGGCATCGCCGAATTCTTCAAGAAACGGGCGGGCGAGATCGGGATGAAGGTCTTGGGCTTCGAAGGCACCGAAGAGAAGGCCAACTTCGACGCCCTGCTGTCACCGATCCTGGCCGGCAATCCCGACCTGGTCTACTTCGGCGGCATGTATTCCCAGGCCGCCGTCCTATTCAAACAGGCCCGGGAACGCGGCTATGCCGGAACCTTTATGAGCGATGACGGCTTCGATTCCTCCGATGCCTCCAAGATCGCCGGGCAGACGCTGATCGACGGCGGCGGCACCTACTACTCGACGGTCTCCGGTCCGGCGTCGGTTTATGCCGGCACCGCCAAGTTCATCACCGATTTCAAGGCCAAATACAATTCCGATCCCCAGCCGTTCGCCGCCCAGGGCTATGACAGCATGGCCATCATCCTCAAGGCCATCGAAAATGCGGCCAAGGCCGGCGGCGGCGCCACCCCGAGCCGCGAGGCAGTCGCCAAGGCCGTTCGTGAATTGAAGGATTTCCCCGGGATTACCGGCACGTTCACCTTCAACCAGATCGGCGACCCGACCGTGGCCAAATACTTCGTCCTCAAGGTCAATTCCGCCGACCCGGCGAAGTGGAGCGACAACTCCATCGTCAAGACCCTCGATATCGCTCCTCCTCAGCAATAAGGCCTCCTGAGCACGCTTTCTTCCGGTTCTTTTCCGCGGAAAAGAACCGGAAGTTCTTCACCGGGGAGTCCCTATGAACCGATTTTTACAGTCAATCAACGCCCGTGAGCTCATCCGGCCGCTGGGTCAGATGGTGGTCTTTTCGCTGGGCAGCGCCGTCGTCCTGTCGAGCCTCGTCCTGGCCCTCGCCCTGGCCCTCGATCAGACCGCGGTCGGACTCGCCCTCCAGGACAAGTACAATGTGTCCCTGTATACCTATACCCTGGTCAACCTCCCCCAGGTGGTGATCGACGGTCTGACCATCGGCTTCGTCTACGCCGCGATCGCCCTCGGCTATACCATGGTGTACGGGGTGCTGGAGTTCATCAATTTCGCCCACAGCGAAATCTTCGCCGTCGGGGCCTTCGTCGGGGTCGAGATTCTCATCGCCCTCGACAACAGCGGTCTGTTGCGGAGCGCCTCCCTCGGGATGTCCTATGTCCTGCTGACCCTGGCCATCATCTCGGGGATGGTCGCGGCCGGGGCCCTGGCCGTGACGGTCGAACGCGTCGCCTATCGCCCCCTGCGCGGGGCATCGCGGCTGGTGCCGCTGATCTCGGCCATCGGCGTCTCATTTCTGCTGCAGGATCTCATTCGCCTGGTGGAGGGGTTGACGACCGGTGACTTCAACCGGATATTCCCCTCCTTCGGCAACTTCGACCAGCGCCTCAACTTCGGCAAGCTGGCCCTCGGAGAGACGACCATCAATCTCGGCATATCGATCAAGTCGATCATCGTCATCGTCGCGGCGATGCTGATGCTGATCGGACTCAATTACCTGGTCAACGCCACCCGGATCGGCAAGGCCATCCGCGCCGTCGCCCAGGACCGGCCCACCGCCAGTCTGATGGGGATCAACGTCAACCGCATCATCTCGATCACCTTTCTGGTCGGCGGTCTGCTCGGCGGCGCCGCCGGCGTCCTGTATGCCCTGAAGTTCACCCGAATCGACCCCTTCGTCGGCTTCTTCCCCGGACTGAAGGCCTTTGCCGCCGCCGTCCTGGGCGGCATCGGCAACCTCACCGGGGCCCTGCTCGGCGGCATCGTCCTCGGCATGCTCGAGACCTTCGCCGGCTCCTACATGGGCGTTTTCACCATGGGCGCCGCCGGCTCGGAATACAAGGACATCTTCGCCTTCAGCATCCTGATCCTCGTCCTGATCTTCCGGCCCCAGGGCCTGATGGGCGAAAACGTCGGCCAGAAGGCATAGGAGGGAGCCCGCCATGAAAACGACAGGTTTCAGGCAGTTCTTCGACCGCTTCAACCACGGCCTGTGGCCCTATGCCATCATCATCGGTCACACCCTGCTCGGCACCGCCCTGGTCTACTCCACACCGCGTTCGAGCCTCGCCTTCCTCGCCCTGGTCAGTTCGTTCTTCTCCCTCTACTACTTCAAGGCGGACACCCGGTTCAAGATCATCGCCGGCGTCCTGCTGGCCCTGGTGGTCATCCCGGTGGTCGGGGTCCGCAACATCTTCTATCTCGAGGTCATCTTCCAGATCTGCGTATTCGCCGCCCTCGCCCTCGGCCTGAATATCGTCGTCGGCTTCGCCGGGCTGCTCGATCTCGGGTATGTCGCCTTTTATGCCGTCGGCGCCTACCTCTGGGCCTTCTTCGGCTCGCAGCAGTTCTACGTCCTCCACTTCGCCCCGGGAACGCAGCCGTCCAACCTGCCCTTCCTGCTGCCCGGTGACGCCTTCTATCTCTTCATGTTTCTGGCGATCATCGTCGCGGCGATCACCGGGATCCTGCTCGGCCTCCCGGTGCTGCGGCTGCGCGGCGACTACCTGGCCATCGTCACCCTCGGGTTCGGCGAGGTCATCCGCGTCCTGGCCAACAACCTCGACAAACCGCTGAACTTCACCAACGGGCCGCAGGGCATCACCCCGATCCAGCGCCCCACCATGCCCGAGCCCCTGGTCGACGGGTTCAACACCGTCTTCGGCAGCCTCATCGGCCATCGGGCCAGCACCGCCGACCTGTACAACGTGATGTTCTATTTTCTGGCCCTGGCGATGATCATCGTCATCATCTTCGTCACCAGAAGGGTCGATGACTCGAAGATCGGCCGGGCCTGGACCGCCGTCCGCGAGGACGAGACCGCCGCCATCGCCATGGGCATCCCGCTGGTGCGGATGAAGCTGGCGGCGTTTGCCATGGGGGCCTCCTTCGCCGGGGTCATGGGGGTCCTGCTCGCCGCCAGCCGCACCTTCATCAGCCCCGAGTCCTTCTCCTTCATGCAGTCGATCGGGGTGTTGACGATGGTGATCCTCGGCGGTTCGGGGAGCATCCCGGGGGCGATCCTCGGGGCCGCGACCGTGACGCTGCTGAACCTCCAGATCCTGCAGGGATTTTCGCTGTACCTGAGCGAACTGCGGCAGAGCGACGCCGTCATCCCCCTGATCAATTTCGCCTGGCGCGACCTCTCCACCCAGCTCGATCCAGCCAAATACCAGCGCCTGCTCTTCGGCCTGATCCTGATCCTGATGATGATCTTCCGCCCGGGCGGGCTGATTCCGGCCAGGCGCAGAAAACGCAGGCTGGCCGCGGAAGAGACGGTGACCGAATAAGAGGACGGGATTGCGATGGCGCTTCTAGAAACAATCGATGTGATGAAGGTGTTCGGCGGCCTGACGGCCGTCAACAAGGTCAACTTCCAACTGGAGCCGGGACGGATCGTCAGCATCATCGGCCCCAACGGCGCCGGCAAAACCACCTTCTTCAACACCTTGACCGGCATCTACAGCCCGGACGGGGGCGAGATCAACTTCAACGGCTGCTCACTGGTCGGCCTCCGCCCCGACCAGATCGCCGCCCGCGGCATCTCCAGGACCTTTCAGAATATCCGCCTGTTCGGCGAGATGTCGGTGGTCGAGAACATCCTGGTCGGCATGCACGTCCACCTGCGGCAGTCGCCGCTCGCCACCCTCCTCCACCTCAAGGGATTCAAGCAGGAAGAGGCGGAGGCGGAAAACAGGGCGGTGAAGCTGATGAACTACGTCGGCCTCAGGGGAGTGGGCAATGAACTGGCGAAGAACCTGCCCTACGGGGCGCAGCGACGGCTGGAGATCGCCCGGGCCCTGGCCGCCGACCCGCTGCTGCTGCTCCTCGATGAACCGGCGGCCGGCATGAATCCCCAGGAGACCGAGGACGTGACCCGACTGTTCCGCCGCATCCGCGACGACCGCGGCATCACCATCCTCCTGATCGAACACGACATGCGGGTGGTCATGAATATCTCCGAGCACATCTGCGTGATGGATTACGGCGAGAAGATCGCCGAGGGGACTCCGGCGGAAATCCGTGCCAACCCGCGGGTCATCGAGGCCTATCTCGGCCGCGGCGCCGTCGCCGGACAACACGAGGAAAAACTGCCATGAGCGTCCTCTCACTGCACAACGTCCACAGTCATTACGGCCATATCCATGCCCTCAAGGGGATCAGTGTCGATGTCAACGAGGGGGAGATCGTCTCCCTGATCGGCTCGAACGGGGCCGGCAAGAGTACGACGCTGCGGACCATATCCGGCATGATGCACCCCACCGCCGGCAGCATCTCCCTCTATGGCAAGGACATCTCGAGGCTGGAGCCGCATGCCGTCGTCCTCGCCGGTCTGGGCCATGTCCCGGAGGGCCGCGGCATCTTTCCCAAGCTGACCGTCAGGGAAAACCTGGAGATGGGGGCCTTCACCGTCACCGATCACCGGCTGATACAGGAACGGATGGAGTACGGCTTCACCCTGTTCCCCCGACTCAAGGAACGACTCAGTCAATACGGCGGGACCCTGTCCGGCGGCGAGCAGCAGATGCTGGCGATCGCCCGCGGGCTGATGCTCAATCCCAGCATCCTGATGCTCGACGAACCCTCGATGGGGCTGGCGCCGGTACTGGTGGAGCTGATCTTCGATATCATCAAGACCCTGAACGAGAAAGGGACAACCATTCTCCTGGTCGAGCAGAACGCCCTCATGGCCCTGTCGATCGCCCATCGCGGCTACGTGCTGCAGACCGGAGAGATCGTGGTCAGCGACACCGCCGACAACCTGAAAAAGAATTCTCTGGTGCAGAAGGCCTATCTGGGAATGGACTGAGTGACCCTCTTCACATTCTCCCGCCCTTTTCCCTCCACGGCTTCAAACGGGGGCCTGAAGACTCGCAGATCCCGCAGCTCGCCGTTGCCCGAAACCCGAAACCGCATATAGCCGCTGCGCCCCTGTGAAGCGACCCCGTTGACGTAGACCACGCCACCCTCTTCCGCCGGATTGCGGATATCATAGCCGAGCATCCGGGCGATCATTTTCCCCAGCTGGTAATGGGTGGCGGGCGGTTTCTGCCGCATTTCCCGCACATACCTGCCATCGCCGCCCCTGGCATAGAACATGATCGGCACCACCGACGACACCAGGTCAAGCCGGTCATGGCCCCAGTGCCCGTTGTCCCCCAAATTTTCGCCGTGATCCGAGGTGAAAAAGACATAGAGCGGGCCGTCCGTCCTCTGTCGCAATTCCTGCAGCAGCTGCCGATACAGGTAGTCGGCATAGAGCACGGCGTTGTCGTAGGCGTTGATAGTCGAATCCTCAAAGGAAAGTCCTTCAGTCGGAAAGCGCTGGAATGCGGGCCGGTGTTCGATGTTGGTCTGGTAGGGAAGATGGACATTGCGCTGGTGGACGACGATGAAATTTTTGCCGCCGGACGGCACCTCCCGCACCAGTTCCAGCAGGCCTTCGTCCTTTTCCCGCTCGAACAGCTCCGGTCGCGTGTCGGCGGTAATCATGACATCGATCGCGCCGAGGTTGACTCCATTGAGGCAATTGCTGTTCTGGGCGGAAAGATACCAGGTCCTGAACCCGTGTTGTTTCGCCAGCAGGAAGAGATTGGAATCCTGGCGCCGGAGCCGGTTTTCGTCGAGCGGATGGTACTGCAGGGTATAGAACATCGGCAGTGCCGCCCGGGTGGCATTGGCGGCAGAGTACCCCTTGCGGTGGACAAAGTCGGGGTCACCGGTCAATTCCTCGAGAAACGGCGTCGTCTTTCGCCCATACCCATACAGGGACATATGGTTCGGCGTCAGGCTCTCCCCCATCACCAGGACCACCGTCATCGGAGATGTCGGAATTCCGGTCTCCCGGATCTGGTACTCCGGGAATTGATGCGCGACGGTCCTCCCGAACAGACTCTCCGGCAGGAGCACGCCGAAGTAGAGGGAATAGGAGTTGAGCGTGTTGACGAGGGTTGGATTTTTGGCCGTCGGGAAAAAATTGACGATATCGTCACGGTCGGTGTCGGTCTTGATCCGGACCAGTGGAAAAACGAGAAAGGCGATCACGAAGATCACAAACCAGCGGCTCTTGAAGGGAAAGGCCCATGTCCGGCGCAGAATCTCCAGACAGAGGAGGTAGGGCAGGAGCACGACAAGCGGCACATGCAGGAAATGGATGCTGTTGGCCACCGTTGACTCGGCGACATCCAGATATTCGATCAGCATCAGCCCGATAGTGGAGGGAGTGATGTATTCATGGGTAAAAGCCAGGCTGGCGAACTGGGTCAGTTCAAGGAACGCCAGTCCGGTCAGAACCGTAGCCGACAGGCGGAAACTGGGGCAGGCACAGAGGACGATGCCAAAGGCCCAGAACATCCACAGGTACTCCCCCCTGAACCAGGTCAGCGGGTTTTCGGCGAACATGTTGTACAGCAGGCCGGGCAAAAACAAAGTCAGCGCGACAACCAGGCCGAGGAGGATCTGCACCGCGCTCTTGCGAAGAAACGTCTTCATCATTCCATTCCCGTTTCCATATCGACGATAAAGGTCATTTGCATCTTCGTTTCAACATACCACATTTTCGGGTTTTTTTCCCGCCCCCGCTGTTTTCCCTGTTGTGCGTTCAAAATTTCAGTACACTGGACTACAGGAGGAAACAACGATCACGGCTCAACCCCGCCTCCAAGTGCCATATCGTTCGATCTCCTCCCGTGCACCTGCAAACCTTCCAACCAACCTTCCGATGGAGTGGATATGCCCTACCCAGCCCTGCTCAAAGATCTCGTCATCAACGGTACATCCTATCGCTACCATGCGTTGCCGGAATTATCCGGTATTGGTTTCGGCAGCATCGACCGGCTGCCCTTCTCGATCCGGATTCTCGTCGAGAACCTGCTGCGCCGGCATGACGACGTCATCGTCCGCGACCAGGATCTGGCAGCCATCGCCAACTGGCAGACAACATACCGGCTGCCGGTCGAAATCGCCTATCACCCGGCCCGGGTGCTGATGCAGGACTTTACCGGGGTACCGGCGGTGGTCGATCTCGCGGCGATGCGCGACGCCGTCCGCGATCTCGGTGGCGACCCGCGGCGGGTCAACCCCCAGGTGCCGGTGGAACTGATCGTCGATCACAGTGTCCAGGTCGATTTCTTCGGCACCGTCGACAGCCTCGGCAACAATGTCGCCAGGGAATACGAACGCAACAGCGAGCGCTACGCCCTCTTGAAGTGGGCGCAGAAGAATTTCGCCAACTTCAAGGTGGTCCCGCCGAACTCGGGAATCTGCCACCAGGTCAACCTCGAACACCTCGGGCGGGTGGTCATCGCCGAACAGCGGCAGGACCACCGCCTGCTCTACCCGGACACCGCTGTCGGCCTCGACTCGCACACCCCGATGATCAACAGCATCGGGGTGATGGCCTGGGGGGTCGGCGGCATCGAGGCCGAGGCGGTCATGCTCGGCCAACCCTACTCGATGTCCATCCCCGAGGTGATCGGGGTCCGACTGCTCGGCAGGCCGAAGGACGGGGTTACCGCCACCGACATCGTTCTCACCCTCACCCAGCGTCTGCGACAGTACAACGTCGTGGAGAAATTTGTCGAATTCTTCGGCCCCGGCCTGGCCCACCTCACGGTTCCCGATCGGGCCACAATCGCCAACATGACCCCCGAATTCGGCGCCACCCTCGGCTATTTCCCGATCGACAACAGGACCATCGACTATCTCCGGCTCACGAATCGCGATCTCCAGGCCGATATAACCGAGGCCTACGCCCGAACCAACGGTCTTTTTTACCTGGGAGCCGACGACCAGCGGGAGTACACCGACATCCTCGACATCGACCTCACGGCGATCGCCCCCTGTCTCGCCGGTCCGGCCCGACCGCAGGACCGGGTCCCGCTCGCGGCGATGAAATCGACCTTTACCGGAATCCTCGGCTGCCGGTACGAGCGGGACGTCAAGGTCCCGGAGATTTCGACCTTCCAGCAGGAGTCGGGCTGCCATGAACCCCGGAACAGCGAATGCCTGTCGGTCAACCGCCGGGAATTCACCTGCGAGATCAACGGCGCCCCGGTACGGATCAGTGACGGCAGTGTCGTCATCGCCGCCATCACCTCCTGCACCAACACCTCCAATCCCTTCGTCCTCATCGGTGCCGGTCTCCTGGCGCGAAACGCGGTGCGACGGGGACTGAAGGTCCCCGCCTTCGTCAAGACATCCTTTGCCCCTGGGTCGAAGGTCGTGGTCAGTTACCTGGATGCCGCCGGCCTCACCCCGTATCTTCAGGCCCTCGGCTTCCATCTTGCCGCCTTCGGCTGCACGACCTGCATCGGCAACAGCGGACCCCTGCATCCGGCGATCGAGAGCCTGATTGAAGTACACGAGATGAACGTGGCGGCGGTGCTCTCCGGCAACCGCAATTTCGAGGCGCGGATCCATCAGCGGGTCAAGAGCAATTTTCTCGGTTCGCCGCTGCTGGTCGTGGCCTTTGCCGTTGCCGGCAGGATCGATATCGATCTGGAGACCGAACCCCTCGGCTGCGACCCGAACGGTCAGCCGGTCTTCCTGTCCCAAATCTGGCCTTCGACCGCCGAAATCGAGGCATTGATCGACTCCCATGTCACCAGGGAGGCCTACGACAGGGAATACCGGAACATTTTCGATGGCGATGAATTCTGGAAGATGCTGCCGGTGCGGGAAAGCACCACCTACCCATGGCAGTCCGATTCCACCTACATCCGAAGACCGCCCTACTTCGACGGCCTCTCGCCGAGCCCCTCACCACCGGTCGATATCGCCGGCGCCAGGGTGCTGGTCCGTCTCGGCGACACGGTGACCACCGACCATATCTCCCCGGCCGGGGCCATCGCCGCGCACTATCCCGCCGGCCTGCACCTCGCCGGCCAGGGGATTGCCCCGGCTCAGTTCAACTCCTACGGGTCCCGGCGCGGCAACCACGAGGTCATGATCCGGGGGACCTTCGCCAATATCCGGATCAAAAATCTGCTCGCCGGAGGAAAGGAGGGCAGCTACACCCGCAAATTCCCGGAGAATGAAATCGTCTTCATCCATGAAGCGGCAGTGCGTTACCAGGCGGAGGGGGTCCCGCTGCTTGTCCTCGCCGGCAAGGAGTACGGTACCGGTTCCTCCCGCGACTGGGCGGCCAAGGGGACCAACCTGCTCGGTGTCAGGGTCGTCATCGCCGAATCCTACGAACGGATCCATCGCAACAACCTGGTGGGGATGGGCGTCCTGCCGCTGGTCTTCAAGGGGGGCGACAACGCCGACAGCCTCGGTCTCGACGGCACCGAGATCTATTCCTTCGCCGGGTTGACGAACCTGTCACCTCGATCGACCGTCGCAATCACCGCCCGGAAGGCCGACGGCCGGGAGATCGCCTTTACGACCATCTGCCGTCTCGATACCGAGATCGATGTCCTGTATTACCGACACGGCGGCATCCTGCCCTACGTCCTCCGGGAGATGATGCGCACCTGATCGCCGTCCCGAAAAACGCGAAAGGCCCCGGACGCTCAAGCGTCCGGGGCCTTTCGCATCTCGCACCGGTGCCGGGATCACGATTTCAGGACATTGCGCCCCTGATCGGTGATGCCGTACTTGCAGCGGACCGGGCTGTCAACATAGCCCTGCTTCTTCAGTTCGGCTATCCTGGCACTGAGACTCTTGGCCTCATAGCCGGTGGCAGCCGCAATATCCTTGGTGCCGCACGGACCGCCGCATTTCTCCATGGCGGCGAGAATCTGTTTATGTTCGTCCGAGAGAGTATTGGCATTGCTGCTGCATGCACATCCGCATCCACAATTCATTCGTTGGTCTCCTTGTTCATTTCCTTGTTCATTTTTTTCTGACATTCTGGGCATATCCCAGCAAATTCAAGCCGATAGCCGGTCACTGCATACCCCTGCTGCCCATCGGCGACGACAGTCGATACCTGTTCCCTGTTCAACTCGATATTATCAACCCGATGACAGACGATACAATAGATATGATCATGATCATTGACGTCATAGTCAAAGCGTTTCTGCCGCCCACCGACCTCCAGTTTGGCGATCAGATGGAGATTCGAAAGAATTTCGAGATTGCGGTAGACGGTCGCCAGACTCAGCCGCGGAATGTTGCGACGGACCCTCTCATAGAGTTCATCGGCGCTCAGATGGCTGCCGCTTTTTTTCAACTCAGCAAGAATGATCTCCCGCTGGTTGGTCATACGTAGCTGCATCATGACCCCTTTATAGGAATAATTACTATATGTATGTAATTATCGGTTGCATGTCAAGCGGCTTTTTCATCCCGCCGGCACAGGGCCATTCCCCGACCGCCATCAACAACACTGCCGGTTTATGTCCGCTACCGGATATGGTACAGTCAATCCCATGATACAGGGACGGTGACTCAGAGACCCTGTCCTGATCGTTCGAACTCCACTCGTCCGGTGCCGGTATGCATCCCATCCTCGAGGTCCATCATCTCCGCAAGCGTTACGGTGCCGTCGAGGCCGTGCGAGATATCTCCTTCGATGTCGAGCCCGGCATCTGTTTCGGGCTCCTCGGGCCGAACGGGGCCGGAAAGACCACCACCCTCGAGATCATCGAAGACATCATCAAACCGACCAGCGGCGAGGTCCTCTTTGACGGCCGCCCCCGCACCGCGAGTTTCAGGGAAGAGGTCGGCATCCAGTTCCAGCATACCTCGCTGCTCAACTTCCTCTCGGTCGAAGAGTCCCTGAAGACCTTCGCCAGCCTCTACCACCGTCCCGCCGACCTCGAAGAGGTCATCGACCGCTGCGACCTGGCCGACCTCAGAAAGCGCCGCAACGACAGGCTGTCGGGCGGCCAGACCCAGCGGCTGATGCTGGCCCTGGCCCTGCTCAACCAACCCCGGCTGATCTTCCTCGACGAACCATCCACCGGCCTCGACCCCCAGGCCCGCCGCAACCTCTGGGATATCGTCGGTCAGCTCAAGGCCGAGGGCCGGACCCTGATCCTCACTACCCACTCGATGGAAGAGGCGGAATATCTCTGCGATGAGATCGCCATCGTCGACCAGGGACTGATCATCGCCGCCGGCTCGCCCGCCGAACTGATCCGGCAGTACGGGGGAATGAACGCGATCATCCTGCCGAAGACCGCGTCCAGCCGCCTGCCCCCGTCGTTCCCGTTCGCTGTCGAAGAACGTGACGAGGAGACCCTTGCCATTCACATCGATGAGATTCATCTGGGCCTGAACGTCCTGATGGAGATGGAGATCGACCTACGGGGGATCTCCATCCACTCGCCCAACCTCGAGGACGTCTTCCTCCATCTTACCGGCAAGAGGCTGCGTGAATGATGACGCCTCCGAACCACAACCTCCAGCAGCGCCGCACACACCAATGAACATTCACCGCATGTGGGCGATCTTTGTCGCCAGGAATGCCGAATTCTTCCGCGACCGGGCCTCGTTCGGCTGGAATTTCGCCTTCCCCTTCCTGATCATCGTCGGTTTCGGCATCATCTTCAATGGCCGGGAATTCAAGCAGTTCAAGGTCGGGGTCTTCCCCCCCGACGCCGTGCTGTCGGCAGCGGCGGCGACCTCGATGCCGGAGGCCTTCCGCCACGACCGCCATATCATCCTCGTCCCGGTCGCCGACAGAGCCGACGGCGAGACCCGGCTCAGCCGCCATCAGATCTCGCTGCTCGTCGACGCGAAGTCGCCGAGCCATGCCTACTGGCTCAACGATTCCTCCCCCGACGGCTCCCTCGCCGAACGGATCTATCTCGCCTCGTTCATGATCGGCAAGCCCGTTCCGGAAAAAGGCGTCTCCATCGGAGGACAGATCCGCTATATCGACTGGCTGATGCCCGGCATCCTGGCGATGAACATGATGTTCTCAGCGCTCTGGGGCGTCGGCTACGTCATCGTCCGTTACCGCAAGAACGGCGCGTTGAAGCGGCTGCGGGCCACCCCCCTCACCGCCCTCGAATACCTCAGCGCCCAGATGTTCTCCCGCCTCTGCCTGCTCCTCTTCACCATCAGCGTCGTCTGGCTCGGCGCTGATCTGCTGTTCCATTTCCAGGTCCACGGCTCGCTGCTGCTGTTGTTTCTGATCTTCGCCCTCGGCGGGCTCAACCTCTGCTCCATCGGCCTGATCCTGGCGGCCCGCGGGACGAGCGAGGAGTTCGCCAGCGGGGCGCTGAACTTCATCACCTGGCCGATGATGTTCCTCTCCGAGGTCTGGTTCTCGCTCGAGGGATCACCGGCCTGGGTCCACCACCTGTCGCAGTTCCTGCCCCTGACCCACCTCCTCACCGCCGCCCGCCGGGTCATGAACGAGGGCGGATCTTTTACCGAAGTCCAGTTCGAGTGCGGAGTCCTCCTCCTGGGCACCGTGGTCGCCCTGGTGATCGCCGCCGCCCTGTTCTCGTGGAATGAATGATATGGCCGATCTCCGCTGCCTTGACAGCCACCTGCACCTGCAGGATCCCCGTCTTGCCGCCATCCGCGACGACGTACTCGACCGGGCCGCGGCGGTCGGGGTCGTCCGGATGTTCTGCAATGCCACCACGGAGGCGGACTGGCCGGAGGTGCTCCGCCTCGCCTCGGCCTCACCGGCGGTTCTTCCCTTTCTCGGTATCCATCCCTGGCATGCCCATACTGCAAGCGCCGATTGGGAGAAACGGCTGGCGGCCATCCTGGAAACCACCCGCTGCGGCATCGGCGAAATCGGGCTGGACGGAAAATGTCTCGTGCCGCTGGAGCGGCAGGAGGAGATATTCGTCCGGCACCTGCAGTTGGCGATCCGGTTCGGGCGACCGCTGTCGCTCCACTGTCTCGGCTGCTGGGGCCGGCTGCTCGAATTGCTGGAACACCAGGCGAAGGTGGCCGCCCTGCCGCCGTTCATGATCCACTCGTTCAGCGGCTCGCGTGAGATCATGCACCTCCTGGTCAGGATCGGCGGCCGGATCTCCTTCTCGGCCGGGCTGGCCGACCGCCGGCGGGAGCGGTTGCGCCGGGTCTTTATCGAAACCCCACTCGACCGCATCCTCCTTGAAACCGATGCCCCCGACCAGTTGCCGCCGGCCTTGAGAACGGCGGCAACGACGCCACCGGTCAACGAACCGGCGAACATCCTTCCGCTGTACCGGGAGGCGGCCGAACTGCGGCACATAAACCTGCAAGACTTCACTCACCGGATCTGGAACAATGGAACGATTTACGCGGATTCGCTGCTTCCTCGGTGAGGAACGGTTCAGCCGGCTGCAGTCACGCTTCGTCACCGTCGTCGGCCTCGGGGCCGTCGGCGGCCACGTGGTCGAGGCCCTGGCCCGGGCCGGCATCGGCCGTCTCCGCCTGGTCGATTTCGATACCGTGCAGCCGTCCAACCTCAACCGCCAGATCCTGGCCCTGACCTCGACCATCGGCCGCCTCAAGGCCGAGGTGGGGCGGGAGCGGGTCCTCGCCATCAATCCCGACTGTCGAGTCGAGGCCCTGCCGCTCTTTGCCGACAGTCTCACCGCGGAACAGATCCTCACCCCGCCGCCGGACCTGCTGGTCGATGCCATCGACTCCCTCAACCCCAAGGCCCAGCTGCTGACCGCGGCCTACAGCCGCGGCATCCCGGTGATCTCCTCGATGGGGGCGGCCCTGCGTGCCGATCCGCTGCAGATCCGCCAGGCCGATCTGTTCGACACCCGCAAATGTCCGCTGGCCCGGCGTCTGCGCAAGAAGCTGAAGAAAAGCGGGGTCGGTCGCGGCATCCACTGCGTCTTTTCGACCGAGGATATCGATTTCGATTACCAGGAACCGGAGGATGGGGTGTATCCGGAGGCCTCGCCGTTCGACCAGCGCGGCCGCCGCCGCAGGGTGCTGGGCAGCCTGCCGACCCTGACCGGGATCTTCGGCCTGATCATCGCCAACCAGGCCATCCTCCAGCTCGCTGAAGACAATCCCAGCCCGGAGGAGGACCCCCAGTGATACGACTCTTCACCGCCATCGATATCCCGACGGCGATCCAGGACAGCCTGCACCAACTGGGTCGGGAGGTGCGCGGCGCCCGCGCGGTGCCGGCCGACCAGCTCCACCTCACCCTCACCTTCATCGGCGAGGTCGAAGACCAGCGGCTCCAACCGATCCACCAGGCCCTGGCCGCCATCGCCGCGACGCCCTTTGCGATTGTCCTGCAGGGCATCGGCTGCTTTCCGCCACGGGGACCGGCCCGGATCATCTGGGCCGGGGTCCAGGCCCAACCCCTGCTCCACCGCCTCCACTCTCTGATCGAGATCAGCCTTATCCCCTGCGGCATCGCCGGCGAAAAGCGCAGCTATTCGCCCCATATCACCATCGCCCGGATCAAGACGCCCTCCGGCTTCGACAGATCGCTCCTTCAACACCACGCCGCCTTCATGACGGAGGAAATCCCGGTGAAGGAATTCGTGCTCTATTCGAGCCGACTGACACCGCAGGGCGCCATTCATTCAATGGAAAGACGCTATCCGCTCACCGCCTGAGAGCAGGTTACGGCCACGCCGCGGCGGCGTTGTCGCCCCGGCCGGCTTGCAGAGAAACCCGGATGGTCATCGCTCGTTTCGACCATACTGCAGGACCAGCATGGCGGCGATCACGATGACGACCCCCGGCAGGACCAGCGGATCGGGAAGGCCATGGCCGAAGAACAGGTCGAGAATCACCACCATCCCCGGATAGAGATAGGAATAGGCCATGACCCGGGTCGGACCGATAAAGGGGATGGCGTACTGGGTGAGGAAAAAAGAGATGACCGTGGTAAAGAGCGCCAGATAGCAGATTCCAGCCCAGACCATGAGCGGCACCTCGGCCCAGGGAACATGTGGCAGACGGCCGACGGTGAGGAGCAGGAGCCAGAGGCTGCCGGTGACGAGGATCCAGAAGGTCAGCACCACCATCGATTCGCCCCGGTGCAACCGCCGCACCAGTGGCGTATACAGACCCATGGCCAGGCAGCCGCCGAAAAAGATGACATCGCCGCGGTTCCAGGCCATCGCCAGGAGCAACCCCGGATCACCCCTGAAGATGACCCATACCGCCCCGACCATGCCGACGGCGAGGGCGGCGAGCTGCCGTGCCGCCAGCCGCTCCCGTACCAGGAAGACGGCATAGATGCCGGCGATCGAGGGAACGAGGGTGAAGATGACGCTGGTATTGAGGGCGGTGGTGAAGCGGAGGGCGAGGAACATGCACCAGAAGAAGATCACCAGGCAGAGACTGATCAGGGCGGCGCGGCCGCACAGCGACCACGAGAACTGCAGGCCGTGCCGCAGCGCCACATACGGACCGAGCATGGCGGTGGCGACCAGAAACCGGACCAGGGTGAGAACTGCCGGATCGAGGCCGGCGGCGATCGCCGCCCCGACCGTAAACGAGGTCGAAACGAGGGCGGCGCAGATCACCATGAGGAAGTGGATGAAGACGGGAGAATTCCCGTTTCCCCCGGATTCTCCGCTCACGATCGCGTCATCCCGATCATAACGGTGATCTGTCCCCTGTCCCGGCTTCCATCCCTCAGGCCTTTTCGACCCCGACCTCCTGCCGGCCTGGCGGCTGGCCCTGACCGAACTTCAAGGTCGACATCGCCGTGGCGATCATGCCGCTGATATCGGCTAGATTGCCGGGGATGATCATCGTGTTGTTCTCCTTGGCCAGCTTGCCGAACTCGTCCAGATATTTTTTCGCCACCTCGAGACTGGCGGCATCGCGTCCCCCCGCCGAATCGATCGCCTCGGCGACCATCCTGATCCCCTGTGCCGTCGCCTCCGCCACCCGCAATATCTCCTGGGCCCGGCCCTCGGCCTCGTTGATGCGCTTGAGCTTCTCCCCCTCGGACAGGAAGATTTTTTCGGCCTTGTCACCCTCGGCCCGGTTCATGATTGCCTGTTTTTCCCCCTCCGAGCGGGCGATCTCGGCCCGTTTTTCCCTCTCGGCCTTCATCTGCTTTTCCATGGCCTCGAGAACGGTCCGCGGTGGCTGGATGTCCTTGATTTCATAACGCAGGACCTTCACCCCCCAGTTGGTCGCGGCCTCGTCGAGGGCGTCGACGACCCGGGCGTTGAGCGACTCGCGCGCCTCGAAGGTGTTGTCGAGGGTGATCTTGCCGATGGCCGAGCGCAGGCTGGTCTGGGCCAGCTGCGATACGGCGAAGTGGTAATCGTCGATACCGTAGGCCGACATCTTGGCATCGACCACCTGGAGATACAGGATACCGTCGACCTGGAGGGTGACGTTATCGGCGGTGATGCAGGACTGGGCACCGATATCGATCGGTTCCTCTTTCAGCGATCGTTTGTAGATGTCAGTTGCATGGCGATCCTCGGAACAATAGAAGTGGAAGCAGGGGGTCGCCTTGCAAGGCATCCCCAGCTCTGGGCAGGGCCACAGCCGCCGTTACCTTCCAACGACGGGGGGAGCATATCAATCGGATCGCCAATCTCCGATCCGGCTGCTCGCGGTTGTATTCACACCCGGAAAAATGTATAGTCAGATAGTAATAAATTGAAACCTATCGTAATTCAATACATTTTTCCTACCGCCCCCTGCCTCGTCATGGATATCCTCCTCATTGCCGTCATGGCCGCGAACCGGATTATCGGCAAGAACGGCATCATTCCGTGGCATATCCCGGAAGAACTCGGTTTCTTCAAGGCCACGACGATGGGACACCCGATCATCATGGGAAGAAAAACCTTCGAGTCACTGCCGGACGGCCCATTGCCGGGAAGAGAAAATATCGTTATCACCCGGAATCCAGATTTTGCCCCGCCGGGGGCAGTGGTTGTACCGACGCTCGGGCACGCCCTGGAGCACTGTGCGGGGCAATCCAGGGTGTTCATCATCGGCGGCGCCCAGGTCTTCAGGGAGGCCCTGCCGCTGGCGACCGGGATCATCCTCTCGGTCCTCGATCAGGCCGTCGACGGCGACACCTTTTTTCCGGCATTCGATCCCCAAACCTTTCAAGAGACAACGCAGGAGCGGTTCACCGGATCGCTGCCGTTCACCGTCATCACCTACCGCCGGGTCCGCCCTGATCTCCACCCGCCACCCCCCTGATGAACCCACCCATCCAGTTCGGCAACTCCAACTGGAGACCAGGATTGATTTTCCCATTGGCGACACTTATCGTTGCAGAGACAGGGAGGACCGTTGCCTGGCCCTCCAGGTCCATTTCCGGACCCGAAACCCATCACGGGACTTGACGCCCAACCACCTGAATGCGTTGGTTCGGCTCTCTACTCGATTTCAATGCAAGGAGGTCCGCCATGCGATCCTTACTCGTTCTGCTGCTCCTTTTGTGCACTGCAACCCTCAGCGCCGCTGCGACCGGCAAAAAGGTCGTCTATTCGGTCAACGGCACCAGCTATGAAGGGTACCTTGCCAGCCCCTCCGCCGCGGCGCCGCTGGTCCTGCTCATCCATGACTGGGATGGTCTGACCGATTACGAGATCAAACGGGCCGAAATGCTCGCCCAACTCGGCTACAACGCCTTCGCCGTCGATCTCTTCGGGGCCGGGATCCGACCGACGGCCATGGATGACCGGAAACGCCTGACCGGCGAGCTCTATCAAAACCGGGAAAAGATGCGCACGCTGCTCGATGCCGGACTCAATGCCGCCAGGGAGAACGGCCTCACCGGCGACAAGGTCGTCGCTGCCGGCTACTGCTTCGGCGGCGCCGCCGTCCTGGAAATGGCCCGCTCCGGGGCCGATCTGCTCGGCTTCGTCACCTTTCACGGCGGCCTGACCACTCCCGAAGGGCAGAACTACGGCAAGACCCGGGGACAGATCCTGGTCCTCCACGGCACCGCCGATGAAAGCGTCTCGATGCAGGACTTCGCCCTTCTGGCCCAGGAACTGGAAAAGAACCGGATTCGCCACGAAATGATCAGCTACAGCGGTGCGCCGCATGCCTTCACGGTCTTCGGCAGCGATCGTTACCGGGAGGATGCCGACCGCAAGTCATGGCGCCGTTTCACCGAATTCCTCGCCGACACCTTCAAATAAGGTCAGCCCGCGTTACCTGTCCGGGTGTTGCGCCGCCCTCCCCAACCCCGGGCAGGTCAATTGCGCCCGAGCCCTGCGCAATGATGGACGGGATCATCCCGCTGTGCTATCCTCTCCATGACGTGCCCCGATGCCGATCCGGCCGCTCCGTCGCCATGGTGTGCGACGGTCGCAATGAACGCCAGCCGATTTTTTTTTCATGCAGATCAAAAACCTCCGTCATCCATCGTTGCAAATTGCCGATTTCCTGACCGCCCCGGACCAATCCTGGTGCATCTATGGGGACAATGGTTCGGGGATAGATGACTTGTTCGCCATTCTCGCCGGTGATATCGTCCCGGCGGCAGAGGTCCTGATTCTGCCGGAGGACGCTGGAATCATCTCCTTCAGCATCCAGCAGGACATCTACGAGCACGAACTCCTGATCGACGACAGCGATTTTCTCGACCACCCTGACCCCGGGACGCCGGCGATCGCCTTTCTGCCGCCCGGCAGCGACCGATCTCCGCTGCTGGCGGCCCTGGCGATGACCGATTCGCTCAGCAAGGGCTACCGGCAACTCAGTTCCGGACAGAGCCGCAAGCTGATCCTCCTCCGCGAAATTCTCAACGGCGCCAGGCACCTCATCATCCAGAATCCCTATGACGGCCTCGATCAGGCCGGCTGCATCGAGCTGGACAAGGCCCTCGCCACCCTCGACCGCCATCGGGTGCAGGTGCTGGTCACGGTCAACAACCGCGAGGATATTCCTGCCTGGTGCAGCCATCTCGCCATCCTCGATCAGGGCAGGATCGTGGTGCAGGGCAGAAGGGACATGGTCATCGACCGATTCGACACGGTTCGATCAGCGGCCCGGGGGACCTTTCAGCCCGCTCTCGACCGGCTTGTCGCGGCGAGGGACCTCCCGGTCGACGCAGCCGAGGAACTGGTCAACCTGAGGGATGGCTTCGCCCGTTACGGCCAACACCTGCTCTTCGAACATCTCGACCTCCGCATCGATAGCGGCTGCCATACCCTGGTCACCGGCCCGAACGGCAGCGGCAAATCGACCCTGTTGCAACTGATCACCGGCGATAATCCCAACTGCTACGCCAACGATCTCCGCATCTTCGGGATACGGCGCGGCAGCGGCGAATCGATCTGGGAACTGAAGCGGGATATGGGCATCGTATCGCCCGACCTCCACCGCAACTACCGCGCCCCCGGTACGACGAGACAGGTCGTGCTGTCCGGCCTCTTCGATTCGATCGGGCTGTACCGAAGGCCGACCGGGGTCCAGGAACGCAGGGCGATGCAGTGGCTGGAATGGATAGGCCTGGCCGGCAAGGCCGCCCAGCCCTTCCGACGGCTCAGCTTCGCCGAGCAGCGCCTGGTCCTGATCGCCCGGGCCCTGATCAAGCTGCCGCGGCTGCTGATCCTCGATGAGCCGACGCAAGGTCTCGATGGTTATAATCGCGCCGGGTTGCTTGATTTTCTGGAGCAGATCGCCGCCAACCGGTTCAGTACGATGTTGTATGTCAGTCACCGCCAGGATGAATACCGGCCGTTTTTCCGCCAGCACCTCCGTCTCGGCTCCGTCACCGCATCAGCCTCGATGCCTTTTCCCGTTATCGGCAATCCGACGGCATGATGACATGGGGTCGATTCATTCCATCATTTCACACGTGGAGGCAATCCATGATCTTCCGCATCACCTTACCTCTTGTAGTCGCCACTCTCCTCCTCGCCGGCTGTTCCGGCGACGAAGGAAAAAAGGAGCAAGGGGCGATCGAAAAGCAGACTGAACAGACCGCCAAGGCCGCAGTGGAGGCGATCAAGACCCCCATCGACAAGGCCCGGACCGCTGCCGGCCAGCAGAACGACCAGACCCGAACGCTCAAGGAGCAGGCCGGGGAACAGTAAGCCGGTGTTCTGAGTCCACCCCCGCCAAACCGGACTGGGAACGGACCCGATACCCCCGAAGCTGGCGGTATGCGACCAAAACTGTACCTGTAATTTATTTCGGCAACTGTATCTGTTGTTTTTCTCCATGGCGGGCTAGGGTGCGTTTTCCGGTCGGACTCTCCGGCCGGCGGGACCCAGCTCGATGACTACCGAATCCGGCAGAGGGGAAACTTCATGGTCAACATCCTTTTTTACGGCACAACCGTTGTAATCTGGGGATCAACCTGGATCGCCATCAAACTGCAACTCGGAGAGGTCGACCCGATGCTCTCGGTCGGCTACCGCTTCAGTCTGGCCGCCGTGCTGTTGCTGCTCTGGTGCCGGGTCCGCCGGATTCCGATGCGGTTCTCCGCGCTCGACCATGGCTACATGGTGCTGCAGGGGATCCTGCTCTTCTCCCTCAACTACCTGCTGTTCTACCTGGCGGAGCTGCGAATCACCAGCGGCCTCGCCGCGGTCATCTTTTCGACGATCCAGCTGATGAACATGGTCAACGGGGCCATTTTCCTCAACGCCCCCCTGGACCGCAAGGTGTTCGCCGGGGGGATATTCGGCCTTGTCGGCATTTTCCTGGTCTTCAGGCCCGAGATTTCGTCGTTTTCTCTGCAGCAGGACGGGGTTATCGGCGTTCTGCTCTGCCTGCTCGCCACCTATTCCGCCTCCCTCGGCAATATCCTCTCGGCCCGCAACCAGAAAAATGGCCTGCCGATCCTCCAGACCAACGCCTTCGGGATGGGCTACGGGGCCCTCCTGATGCTTGCCGCCGCCTGGCTCAGCGGCAAACCATTTATCATTGATACAACCCCCTCGTACATCCTTTCCCTTCTCTATCTCGCCATATTCGGCTCGATAGTGGCCTTCGGCTGCTACCTGTCGCTGATCGGCACGATCGGTGCCGATCGGGCAGCCTATGCCACCCTGCTGTTCCCGCTCGTCGCCCTGGCTATCTCCACCGTCTGGGAAGGCTATCGCTGGACTGCCACGGCGATGACCGGGATACTGTTCATCATCGGCGGCAATTTCCTGCTCCTGCAGAAGCGAACCACCGTTCCAATCCTTGACTTCGCCAAACCCATCCGCTACAGATTGAGGCGATTGTTGCGAACTGCGGCTCGGAGCGAAATTTCGTCCCGGGCGAAATTGCGCTGACCGTATCCAGGGGGGTGAGCAGCATCGGGACAGGGCCGCACACCGGCGCTGTGGAACAGCGACGTAGGGCTCCTGTTTCTCCTCGACGGAGAAAGGCAAGACGTGTTTCGAAATTGAAATTCAACCCATTGAGGAGGACCCATCGATGATCACCGTCATCGCCTCGATCACCGTCAGGCAGCAGCGAAAGGACGAGTTCATTGCCATCTTCAACGCCAATGTCCCGGCGGTGCGCGCCGAGGCCGGCTGCATCGAATATTATCCGGCGATCGACATCGACACCGGGGTGGCCCGTCAGTCGCTGGACCACAATCTGATCACCATTGTTGAAAAATGGCGTGATGTCGAGGCGTGGAAGGACCATCTGGCCACACCCCACTTGCGCGCCTACCATCAGCAGGTCAAGGACCTGGTGGAGGGGGTCACCCTCAAGGTGCTCCAGGCGGTCTGACCTCGGCGCTATCGACAGCGTTTCCCTGGAACGGCTCCACGCCGTCCTCCGTATGCCGCACATGACCGCCCCTGGACGGAGCGGCGGCCGTGAGGCCTGTTCAATTTTCGGGGCGGATGGAGGGCCCCGTTTCCGGCACGGAAAGGATTTCCTGTCATCGTGTGGAGCGACCGTCTCCGACTTCCACCGGCAGCAGCCAGGCCCTCTCCTGTCCGCCGAAAACTGCTCTGGCCCCAAAATAAAAAGGCAGGTTCACGAAGAACCTGCCTTGAACATCCGACACCGAAAACCTCTGGTCGGGGTGGAATCATCCCGCCATCTTCAACCCCAGCTCAGGCTTGCGGGCAATAACTTCACACCCGTGATAGATCCGGAAGATGTCGCGTGGACACTTGGCGACGCAGGCCTCGTTGCAGCTCGGGCCATAGGCGATGCAGGCCTTGTGGTCGATCTTGATGCGGTTGTTCTCGTAGGCCACCGCTCCGGCCGGGCAGGCCTTGACGCAGAGCTTGCAGGCGATGCATCCCACCTGGCACACCGCCTTCACCTTGTTGCCCATGTCCATGGTCGAACAGGGCACAAAGACCCTGGCCTTCAATGTCTGGATCTCGATGATCTTCTTGGGGCAGGTGCGGACACAGGCACCGCAGCTGACGCATTTGTCGGGATTGACGACCGGGAAATTCTCGACCATGGTGATGGCGTCGAAGGGGCAGACCTCGGCGCATTCACCCAGGCCGATACAGGCATACTGGCAGTTGGAAGGCCCGCCGAAGCCGAGATTGGCCGCGGTACAGGAGGCGAATCCGATATACTCGTGCTTGTGACTGACCCTCCCCTCTTCCCGCGAGCAGCGGACGACGGCGATCTGATCCTCGACGGCCGTCAATTTCTTGCCCGTCAGCTCGGCCACGACCGCCGCCACCCGTTCCTTGCCCGGGAAACATAGGTTCGGCGGCACATCGGGGTTGGTGACGACGGCAATGGCGTAGCCCTCGCAACCGGGATAGCCGCAACCGCCGCACTGGGCCAGCGGCAGGGACTCCAGCACCTCTTCGATCAACGGATTGCTTTCAACGGCAAATTTGTGGGCTGCAATCGCCAGACCGATACCGAAAAACAGCCCGATGCACCCCAGAAGAACAACTCCACCAATAGCGATTTTTATCAACGCCGGATCCATATCTTTGTCACTCTGTATTCAATCCGTTAATAGTTCGGGAATCAACGATCAGAACAGCTGCAGACCGGAGAATCCCAGGAAGGCCATGGCGAACTGCCCCGCAACGATGAAGGCGATCGGCAGGCCTTTGAAAGTCGGCGGGATATTGGCCAGATCCAGCCGTTCCCGCACCGAACTCATCAGGTACAGCGCCAGCAGGAAGCCGCCCCCGGCCCCGAGGGAAAGCATGAAGGTTTCAACGATGCTGTAGTTGTTGCTGGCCATGATCAGCGGAACGGCGATGATGACGCAGTTGGCGATGACCAGTACCAGGTAGACCCCGAACGAGTTGAAGAGAATCGGGTTGACCTTGCGGAGGATGGTATCGACCGCCTGCACCGTCAGCGACACCAGGCCGATGAAGACGACAATCTGCAGAAAGTTGAGGTCGTAGGGAATGAGAATGAACTGGTAGAAGAACCAGCTCATCAGCGCCGATACCACCATGACGATGGTAAAGACGACGCCCATGCCCTTGGCGGTTGTCTTGCGCTTGGAAGTCCCGAAAAAGACACAGAGGCCGAGATACTTGGTGAATACGAAGTTGTTGACCAGCAGGGCCGAAATCAGAATCGACAGCAGGTATCCCAGGTAGGATTTCTTCACCTGGATGCTCTCGATCTCCCTGCCGTCATCGCCGCGCACCGATACGACATGGGTCTTGGCGCTGTTGAGCGACTCGCTGAAGATCAGCGACACGGTACGGCCATCCTCGGAGACATCGATTTTCCGTATCTCCAGCCTGATATCCGGATCGGATTCCTCAAAGACCGTGTATCTGGCCGGATTCTGGGCGGTTGCCTTGTCGATCGCGGCGGGATAGGTCAGGATGATTTCGTTTTCGCCGCCGAAGCGCTGCTCGCTGACGAAATCAGCGGCCTGGAGACAGGCCGGCGCCAGGATAAACATGAGGGCGGCAGCCCAGTAGGTGAGTAGTCTGTGCATCATTGTTTCTTCCCTTTCGCCTGTTTGTAGGCAAGCTCGATCCAGTTGAAAAAGGCCATCATCAGCCCGACCACGAAGAAACCGGCGCAGGGCAGGATGAAGAACAGAAGCGGCTTGAAACCGAGGACGTCATAGCCGAGGATCGCCCCTGAACCCAGCAGTTCACGGACAAAGCCGATCACCACCATGCCGACGAGAAAGCCGAGGCCCATCCCGAGACCATCCCAGAAGGAGTCGTTGGGCGATTCCTTGCAGGCGAACATCTCCAGCCGCATCGTAATGATGGCGAAGGCGACGATAAGCTTGACGAAAATTCCCATCTTGGCATAAGCGTCGGGAAGATAGGCGGCCAGGGCCAGATCGATGACCGTCACCCAGGTGGCGATCGTCAGGGTGTACGTCGGGATGCGGATCCGGGGATGAATCCTGTTCTTGAACAGTGATATGGTGACGCTGGAGAACACCTGGACGAAAAGAACCGCCACCCCCAGCATCAGGCCGTTGATCACCGTGGTCGAGATACCCACCGCCGGACACATCGACAGCGCCAGTTTGAAGATCGGGTTCTCGCTCAGGATGCCGCGAGCAATCAACTGCATGCTTGTTTTATCGTTTGCCACGAGTGCTTCCCCTCAATAGATTAAAACGCAACCTCAATCTTCCGTTCCGCAAGGGCGGCATCCAGGATATTGAGACGATAGGCGAATTTCTTGATTATCCCCTTGACCCCGGTATTCACATAACGGCTGGAAATGGTGGCGCCGGTCAGGGCATAGATATCGCGATCACCATATTTCGCCAGTATCTTCGCCGCGTCGGCCGCCTCGACATTGCCTTCCAGGGCCTGGTAATACTCATCGGGAAGCGGTTCCTTGACGACATCGAGGTCTTTCAACATCTCGAAGGTCTTGCCCTTGAACTGGTTTCTGAAATAATCCCGCTCAATTTCAGCCCCCAGCCCAGGGTCTTCTTCATGCTCGAGGATCTCGAGACCGACAATGGTGAATTTCGGATCAACGGCCAGCATCACCCCGATGAAGGTCTTGAAACCGGTGAATTTGCCGTCGAGGAGATACGCCACCCGCTTGCCGTTGTCAGTCACGACAATCGTCTGGTCGGCAAATGTGACACCCTTGCCGGTGCCGGCAATCTCCTGCACGGCCTTATCCCGCAGATCCTTTTCCAGCACGGCGGACTCTTCGATAGGTACCGGTTTGTTGTCGATGACCTTGCCCTCCATGTCGAGGGTGAGGAAGAAAAAACCCTCCTTGCCGGGCAGGAGATAGCCAATCGACTGGCTCTCCTTGTCCGTCACGATATAACGGTACACCTCGTGCAAGGCCATGTTGCCGGGTATCGGCTTGGCGGTGGAATAACCAAGCAGGGAATAACGCACCTTCTGCTCATTGACATGTTCGTTGTGCTTCTTGGCCTTGTTGGTGATGATAAACGCCGATCCCATCACCGTAGCAGCCATGATACAGGTAATGGTCAATCGCAGTACGATAGTCAGGATATCCTTCATCGGCCACCTCCCAGAGGCGGCGCAAACCGCCGCGGCTTGAACCAGCCGTCAAGAACCGGACTCATCGTGTTCATGAGCAGAATGGCATAACATATTCCCTCGGGATACCCGCCCTTGAGCCGGATCATCACCGTCAGGGCCCCGATCCCGACACCGTAGACGAGTTGCGACACCTTGTTGCTGGGACAGGTCACATAGTCGTTGGCCATGAAGAAGGCGCCAAGCAGGACACCACCCGAGAGGACCGCCAGCAGCGGATCACCGCTGAAATAGGTATCGCCGCCAAAAATCCAGGAGAGCACTGCGACCGTCGCTACCACCGAAACCGGAATATGCCAGGTGATGTACCCTCGGTACAGCAGATAGAGCCCGCCGAGGAGAATGAGCAACCCGGAGGTCTCGCCGATGCAGCCGGGGCGCCAACCAAGGAAGAACGAGGAGTAGAGGCTGGAACCGGAACCGAACATCTGGGTGAAGGCCGCCATGCCCTGTTCCTTGATGACCGCCAGCGGCGTCGCGGTCGATACCGCATTGACCCCTTCGCCGAGATAGGAGAAAACGGCCATATCCCTGAGGGGCGGCAGCCAGGCCGAGGTCATCGCCACCGGGAAGGTCGCCAGCAGGAAGGACCGGCCGAGCAGGGCGGGGTTGAAAATGTTGTAGCCGATGCCGCCCAGGACGTGCTTGCCGATGTAGATGGCCATGACGGCGCCGAGGATCGGCAGCGGCGGCGACACCCCCGGCGGGATGACGAAGGCCAGCAGCATGCCGGTAATGACGGCGCTGCCGTCCCTGACGGTGACGCGTCGACCCAGCATCTTCTGGCTGGCGGCCTCGACCGCCACGCAACTGGCGACCGACACGGCGGTGATGAGCAGGACCTGGATGCCGAAAACAAAAACCGAGAGGAGCAGCGGCGGTATCAGGCAGGCCACTACAGTCCACATGATCTTTTCAACCGATTCAGGGCTCTTCACATGCGGAGAGATGGAAACCGTCCATTCTCTCACTGTGGGAGATGACAGGTTTTCTGGTGCTTGCGGTTCGATGGCGAATCTCCTTCAGAAACGTGGTTCAAACTGGGGGTCCCGGAAATCGTGAGCGGCCCGGCGACCTCATGACCCTTTGGCTCCTAGCGCTTGGCCTTCATCTTGGCGAGGCGGACGAACTGCACGATCGGCCGTTTCGCCGGGCAGACATAGGCGCAGCTGCCGCACTCGAAACACTCGAATACGCCGAACTGGGCGGTATCCTGCGCCCGGCCGGCCTCGACGTAGATCGCGATCTCCTTCGGTTCCAGACCCATCGGACAGGCATCGAGGCACCAGCCGCAACGGATGCACTGGGAATGCGGGGTCGTGTCGATCTCGTCGGCGGCGAGAAACAGGACCGCCGAAGTCGTCTTGGTCACCGGGATATCGAGACTCGAGACGGCAAATCCCATCATCGGCCCACCCATCACGATCTTCGCCAACCCGGGTTTGAGGCCCCCGAGGTAGTTGACGATATCGGAGAGCTTCGTCCCCACCTTGACCAGCAGGTTGGCCGGACGGGCGATACCCTTGCCGGCGATGGTCACCACCTTGTCATAGAGGGGCTTGCCGAGGACGACGGCATCACGGATCGCCCGGGCGGTCGAGACGTTCTGGACCACCACACCGACCGCCGAGGGCAGGGCCATGGCCGGAACCTTGCGACCGGTGACGGCCTGGATGAGCTGCTTCTCCGATCCCTGGGGATACTTGACCTGCAAGGCCTTGACGGCCACCGAGAATTCGGCGGTGGAGCCGGCCCGGGCCGCCTCGGTCATGACCTGGATGGCGTCGGGCTTGTTGCTCTCGATCCCGATCAGGCACTGCCTGATCCCGAGGATCTTGAGGATGATCTTCGCCCCCTCGACGATGTCGGCTGCATATTCCAGCATCTGGCGATGGTCGGAGGTGATGTAGGGTTCACATTCCGCCCCGTTGAGCAGCAGGGTGTCGATCGGATTGTCCGACGGCGGACTCAGTTTGACATGGGTCGGAAAGCCGGCCCCGCCGATGCCGATGATGCCGGCATCCTTGACCATGTTCAACAGTTCCTTCGGTTCGTACGACTGCCAGTTCCGCGCCTGGTACTGTCGCGGCGCGGCCTCGTGGTTGACGGTGATGGTGATCGATGGCGCCGTGACCCGCATCGGGTGGGCCGAGGAACCCAGGTCCTTGACCTTCCCGGCCACCGGGGAGTGGAGCGGCACCCCCAGCCCCTTGGTCACCTCACCGATGATATCACCCTCGCCTACCTCGCCGCGCTTGACGACGGTCGGGGTACAGGGGGCGCCGATGTGCTGGCCGAGGATCAATTCCAGTTCGTCGGGAACCGGCATGCCTTCAATGCTGAGTCGGGAGGTCTGGGCCTTTGATTCCGGCGGATGCACACCACCTTTCGGGAATGTCAGTAAGGATGTCATAGTATGGATTAGAACAGCTGGCTAAATGTATGCGGTACAGGATACCACGTGTTTCATCATGGACCGTACCGGGTTGGCTTCCTCTGGCCTGATAAGAAGCGACTAGGCGATCCCACCATAGTACTTCATGAACTGAATGCGTTCGAATGCGGCCGGATTCTCCGCCTGCTCGTAACTCAGCTTACCCCTGAAGTCGGCGATGCAGTTGTACGACCTGGCCTCCATCCACCTGGTCAACCCGTCGAGCATGACGCCGATCTGCGCCGGACCATTTTTGTAGAGGGTTGAAACCACCTGCACCGCCGAGGCACCGACAAGAAGCTGCTTGATCAGCCCGGTGCTGTCATGGATACCGGTCGAGGCCACCAGATCCTTGTCAATCACCCCTGACAGCAGGGCAATCCAGCGCAGGGTGTCGGCACTGTCCTCGGGAGTGGTAAAGATTTCGGCCGACTTGACCCGCAATGTATCAATATCGACATCGGGGTTGAAAAAACGGTTGAACAGCACGAATCCACCGACTTTCTGCTTCCAGCTCAGCCTGGTGATCAGGTTGGCCAGGGAGGAAGAGTACTTGCTGATCTTGAGGGCGATGGGGATCGAGACCTGGGCGGCGATCTTGTCGAAGATACCGGTATAGAGGTCCTCGTGCTCCTGGCTGGTCAGCCGGGGGTTGCTCGGCAGCAGCGAGATGTTCAGCTCGAGGGCATCGGCACCGGCCTGTTCGACCGATCTGGCGAAAGAAACCCATTCATCGCCGCTGACACAGTTGATGCTGGCTATAACCGGGATATCGACTGTATTCTTGACCTCGGAGATGAGCGTGATATACTCCTGCACCGCATTTCCCCGGGTATAGGCGCGAACATAATCCACTGCCTCGGGATAGTCGGTATAATAGCTCTCCAGATTGCTTTTCAGCTCGGCCTGGATCTGTTCTTCGAAAAGTGACTTCAAGACCACGGCGGCGGCATTGTTCTCTGCCAGTTCCCTGATCTTGGCAGACGAGTGCGTCAACCCGCAACTCCCGACAATGATGGGGTTCTTCAACTGCAGCCCGAGGTAATTCACCGAAAGATCTTTCATATTCTCTCACTCGCTGTCAGGATTCCAGCAATTCCCTTTGAATTTACGCAATTTTTTCCGGCAGAAGGAACACCTGGAAAGAAGCCGAGGCCAATGTGCATACTGTTCAAACTTATTTGCGTAACAAAATCATCCTTAAAAGGCAAGAATTTTTCGTTGCCGGCCAAATTTCGCCAAAACTGCAGTGTACCCCGGAAAATTATGGCACCGCAACAGGATTTTGCCCCCTTAACCGGCGCCAGCCACCCACCGACAGCTGGCAACCGTTGTGCAAACAGTGCATAACTTCGCCATCGAACACGTTTTACCGTCCTATTTCACTCTTTGTTAAAATAGATTCCGGGATACCGTTGTGCAATGACGCCAAACCATTCATTCCTTCGCCATTCTGAAATTCTCCAGGTCCTCCTCGGGGCCTTTCTCATCAGTTTCTCGGGGGTCTGGGTCAAATTGGCCGACGTCCCGCCGACGGCCTCGGCCTTCTACCGGGTCTTCCTGGGGTTTATTTTCCTTCTTATCGCCTGCCTGTGGCGCCGCGACTTCATGAAACCGACCGCCGGCCGGCTGTCGCTGATCGCGCTGTGCGGACTGTTCTTTGCCCTCGACCTGTTCTGCTGGCACGCCAGCATCCGCTACATCGGTCCGGGACTCGCCACCATCCTCGGCAATTTCCAGGTATTCATCCTGGCGATGACCGGGATCCTGCTCTACGGTGAGCGCATCCGCCCCCGGTTTCTGCTGGCCATCCCCCTCGCCCTGTCCGGCCTCTTTCTGGTGGTCGGCATCAGCTGGAATGCCCTCTCCGCCGATTACCGGACCGGCGTCTATCTGGGTCTGGCGACGGCGGTCTGCTACAGCGGCTTTCTCCTCACCCTGCGCAAGATCCAGGCCGACGGCCGGAGCTATTCCTTTTTCTTCGCCCTGATGCTGATCTCCCTCAGCTGTTCGGTCTTTCTCGGGGCCAGGATGATCATCGCCGGCGACTCGTTCGCCATCCCCGACCTCGGAAGCCTGGTCTCCCTGATCAACCTCGGCCTGTTCAGCCAGACCATCGGCTGGGCCCTGATCGCCAACGCCATGCCGAAGATCCGGGCCTCCTTCACCGGCCTGATCCTCCTGGTCCAGCCTTCGCTGGCCTTTGTCTGGGACGTGCTGTTTTTCCGCCGCCCGACCGATCTGCTCAACTGGACCGGGGTGATCATCACCCTCACCGCCATCTACCTGGGACTGACCGGCAGCCGGGGCAAAGAGTAACCCAAATCCGTTGCCAACCTCGCATCCCACCATTATAGTGCGACGAGATCAAATCAACCGCTGCCCGGGCAGCAATACCAGACTGAGCATGATGGATACGAAAGTACTCGACTACAGGGAAGCGCCCTCACACCAATTCGATTCCGACACGGTCAGGGGGGTTACGGGAAGGGTGGTGATCGGCAAGGACGACCACGCCGACCACTTCTGCATGCGTGTATTCACCGTCGCTCCGGGCGGATTTACCCCCCGTCATTCCCACGCCTGGGAGCACGAGGTCTTCATTCACTCGGGAAAAGGTCAGGTCTTCCGCGATGGTGAGTGGCAGACCGTCACCAGCGGCACCGTGGTCTTCATCCCCGGCGGCGAGGCCCATCAGTTCATGAACGCCGGCGGCGAGGACTTCGTCTTCATCTGCCTCATTCCCTCCGGCGTTTCGGAGATCTGACAGAAGTTTTCCTCGCTTGATCGGGCTGCTCCCGCGGGAATACGATTTCGCCCGGGAGCAGCCGTTGCCCATTAACCCCGCTGCAGGGCGGCGATCCGCTCCTCGAGCGGCGGATGGCTCCGCAGCAGGCTGGCAAGCCCGCCCTCCTTGGGCCGGATGCCGAAGGCCGCCACCTGATCCGGCAGATGGGACGGTTCGTGGTGCGCCTGCAGGCGGCGCAGGGCGGCGATCATCTTTTCCCGGCCGACCAGGTAGGCGGCGCCGCTGTCAGCCCGGTATTCCCGCTTCCGGGAAAACCACATGACGATGATGCTGGCGAAAAGTCCGAAGACGATCTCGAGTACGATCGTCACCGCCATGTAGCCGAGAAAGCCCAACCCTCCGCCCTCTTCGTCCCGGCTCAGGAACGTGTTGATAACCTGGGCGGCGACCCGGGAGAGAAAGATGACGAAGGTGTTCAGCACCCCCTGGATGAGGGCCATCGTCACCATATCGCCGCCGGCCACGTGGCTCACCTCATGGGCCAGCACCGCCTCCGCCTCGTCCCGCGTCATATTCTGCAGCAGGCCGGTGCTGACGGCGACCAGGGCATCGTCCTTTCTCATCCCGGTGGCAAAGGCGTTGATGTCCGGTGAATCGTAGATGGCGACCTCGGGCATGCCGATTTCCGCCGCCTGGGCCTGACGCCGGACGGTATCGACCAGCCACTGTTCACTGGCGCTCCGCGGCTGTTCGATGACATAGGCCCCGGTCGATTTTTTGGCGATCCATTTGGACATCGCCAGCGAGATGAACGAGCCGCCCATGCCGAACAGCCCGGCCATGACCAGCAGCCCCATGGTGCTGCGCGAGTCGAGACCGAGTATCGACATGATGATACCGAGCAGCACCAGAATTGCCAGGTTTGTCGCCAGATACAGGCCAATCCGCATCATTGCATTCCTCCTTGAAGCCATCGGTTCGAGTTCTGCGAGCGCCAGCCGGAACCGGCAGAACCGCTCTTGATCACATGGAAGTATATAATAAACATCGACTTTGCCAAGACAAGCGAAACTGGAGTAAAATAGCGATAGCCAGGTCGGACGGCACTCCGCCGCCGTGAACCGGAATAGCGGCAACTCCCCTTCCTTTGCCACTCCCTTGTCAAAATGGTCTCTTACTTGCAAAACGTTTGCGCATGAACCGTCTCCCACTGACACACGCCGCAATCTGGGCGCTGATCCTCCTGATCACCCATCTCCTGCCGACCCCGGCGATCGGCGGATCTGAAAAAAAGACGGTCCTGTATCTCAATTCCTACCACCACGGCTACCAGTGGTCCGATTCGATCTTCGAGGGCATCCGGTCACGGCTCCACGAAAGTTCGTATGCCATCGATCTGCAGGTCGAATATCTCGATGCGAAGAAATACAATACGCCGCCGGTGATCGAAGGGCTGTTCGAGGTCTTCAGGAAAAAATTCACCCATGAACGCTTCGATGTCGTCATCGTCTCGGACGATGACGCCTTCAATTTCGCCCTCCGTTTTCGCGACGCCCTCTTTCCCGGCGTTCCCATCGTCTTCTGCGGCGTCAACGACCTCGATCCGCAGGCCGTCGCCAGGGGAAATCTCACCGGCGTCGTCGAGAGCTTCGACCTGATCGGCACCCTCGCTGTCGCCCTGATGCTCCACCCGGAAAAACGGCGGATGATCGTCATCGGCGATGAATCGACGACCGGCCGGGCCATCAAAAAGCAGATCGAAGGGTTCCTCGCCGGCGTCCCGGCCGAGTCCATCCCGATCGCCGTCGAACCGGCCGGATCGTATCGCTTCGATTATCAGGTCATGCGCCGGCTCAACATCCCCGACAACCTGCTGCCCCCCGGCAGCACCCTGATCAACGCCCCCAAGGCCTTCTACGAACTGCCGAAGGAGTTGTTCTGGACCATCATCACCAGCCTCCTGCTGCTGCTCGTGACCCTGATCTTCCTGGTCCTGACCATGCTCGAGCGCCGGCGGGTCGAACGGCGGATCAAGGATCAGCTGACCTTCCAGGAGACCCTGATGGATACCAACCCGCAGCTGGTCTCGTGGAAGGATCTGAATTTCCGCTATCTCGGGGCCAACCGGACCTTCGCCGCCTTCTTCGGCCTGAACCCCCAATTCGGACGCCACCCTCGCCGACCCGACCCAGATCTACCAGGTGGCGATGAACCTCTGCACCAACGCCTTCCACGCCCTGCGGGCGACCGGCGGCACCCTGGACATCCGCCTCGAAGACATCCGCCTCGACAAAGAGGAGGCCGGAGGCTTGTACCTCGAGGCCGGCGACTATCCGCAGCTGACCGTGGCCGATGACGGACCGGGTATCGCCCCGTCGATCATCGACAAGATCTTCGACCCCTTCTTCACCACCAAGGACAAAACGGAGGGCACGGGACTCGGTCTGGCCGTGGTCCATGGAGTGGTCAGGGCCCACAAGGGCGGGTTGCGGGTCGACAGCCGCGAGGGGCAGGGCACGACCTTCAGGCTCTATTTCCCGAAGGTCGACTCCAACGTTGAAGGCCGGGAGGCTGCGGTCGCCTTCAGCACCGGCAGGAGCGGAAACATCCTCTTTGTCGAGGATGATGTGGATCAGCTCCACACCACGCCGAGAATTCTCGAAAATGCCGGTTACTCGGTCACCGCCACCGGACAGCCGCAGGAGGCCATCGCGCTGGTAGCCGCAACACCGCGGCGCTTCGAACTCCTGATCACCGATTTCGACATGCCGGGCATGAACGGCATCGAGATGACCAGGCGGTTGCACAGCCTCAATCCGGGCATGGCTACGATCCTCATCTCCGGCCGGGAAGACGCGATCGGTGCGGCCCGAGCGGTCCCGGCGATCGCCCGGGTGCTGATCAAACCCTATGACACCGGTGAGTTGCTGTTCACCATCCACACCATTCTGAGCAAAGACGCGAACCATGGCCAACATACTGATCATTGACGACGACCTGGATATCTGCGAGACATTGACCAGCCTCGCGACCAGGCTGTCGCACCGCTGTCATTCCGTCCACTCCCTGGCCGCCGCCCGTCTCGCCATCCGGCAGACGCCTTTCGACATCGTCTTTCTCGATGTCCGCCTGCCGGACGGAGACCGAGCCCCTCAATACCGGCAAGGTCATCGGTACCGGTCCGCGGATGAAGGCCTGCTTCGAGCTGATGGCCCAGGCCGCCCGCTCCGATTCGACGCTGCTGATAACCGGCGAGACCGGCACCGGCAAGGAACTGTGTGCCCGAACCATCCATGAAAACAGCCGCCGCGCCGGCGGCAGGTTCGTCTTCGTCGACTGCGGCTCCCTCACCGAATCCCTCGTCGAGTCGACCCTCTTCGGCCACCGCAAAGGGGCCTTCACCGGGGCCCAGGACAGCCGCATCGGCCTGATCAAGCTGGCCGACAACGGCACTCTGTTTCTCGACGAGATCGGCGAAATGCCGCTGTCGATTCAGAAAGCCTTCCTCCGCGTCCTGCAGGAGAGGACCTTCCGGGCAGTGGGCGACACCCTGGAGCAGACCAGCAATTTTCGGCTGATTACCGCCACCAACCGCAACCTCGACGAGATGGTCGAGAACCACGAGTTCCGCAGCGACCTGCTGTTCCGCATCACCACGATGCGCCTGCCGCTGCCGCCGCTGAAGCAGCGGCCCGAAGATATCCGGGCGCTGGCCCAGTTCAAGGCGACCCAGCTCTGCCTCCAGAACGGCATGCCCGAAAAGACCCTTGACGAGGATTTCCTGCTGACCCTGGAACGCTACGGATGGCCGGGCAACGTCAGGGAACTGTTCAACATCATCGAACGATCGATCATTACCGCCGGCTCCGAGAAAAAGCTCTTCGCGATGCACCTGCCCCGCCAACTGCGCATCCAGGTGGCCAAGGAACAGATCAGGCAGATGACCGGCTCCCAGGTCCTGGCTGAAGGCAGCGAGGGGGAGTCGGACGACGAAGTCCGAATAATCGGACAGGAGATCTTCCAGGACATCTTCGATCGCCCCCTGCCCACGCTCAAGGCCTTCAAGGCCACATCCGAGAAGATCTACCTGGGCGAGCTGATCCGTCAGTGCAACGGTGATATTTCCCGCATCCTCACAATTTCCGGACTGTCCCGCTCTCATTTCTACGCCCTGCTGAAGAAAAACGATCTTTCGATCCAGACCGAGCAGCCTCGGCCAGAGTAACCATATCCCCGCAGCACCACCCTCTCACCCAAAAGTCTGTCCGTTTTTTCAGACAGGGCATCTATCTCTTATTACAGCATATTCAATCGCTTCGGCGATCAGCGCCGTACCCATTCCCGACTCGACCGGTCTCATCACCCAACCGTTGTCTTATTTTTCGTACTGCGCCTTTCCTCCGGCCGGCCAAAGAGCGTTAAAACATTTATTATATTGTTATTACATATAGTTAAAAAACTAAGGTGATCTGGCACGGAGGTTGCTCTGTCTGGAAGTGCAGTTATTTCGTTCACGAGTGTTCCGTAAGTATTTCAGGACAGCAATTCTTCACCACGGAGGAAAACATCATGCCTTGGACACAAGTAGTCGATCCACTGGGAAGCATCGGCCTCTCGGCGTTCGTCGCCGCCATCCCCATTCTGTTTCTGTTCTGGGCCCTGGCCCGGAAGCGAATGAAAGGCCACTGGGCCGCCCTCGGCGCCGTCCTGCTGGCCGCAACGGTGGCGGTCGTCGTCTACGGCATGCCGGCCAAACTGGCCTTTCTGGCAACGATGAACGGGGCCGTATTCGGGATCTTCCCGGTCTGCTGGATCATCGTCACCGCCCTGTTCATCTACAATCTTTCGGTCAAGACCGGCCAGTTCGAGATCATCAAGAATTCCCTGGCCTCGATCACCGACGACCGCCGGATGCAGGCCCTGCTGATCGCCTTCTCCTTCGGCGCCTTCCTTGAAGGGGCCGCCGGCTTCGGCACCCCGGTGGCGATCACCGCCGCCATGCTGGCCGGCCTCGGCTTCAATCCACTCTACGCCGCCGGGGTCTGCCTCGTCGCCAACACCGCCCCGGTGGCCTTTGGCGCCATCGGTATCCCGATCGTCGTTGCCGGACAGGTGTCCGGGCTTCCCGACATGGCGATCAGCCAGATGGTCGGCCGCACCCTGCCTTTCCTCAGCCTCCTGATCCCGCTGTACCTGACGATCCTGATTTCCGGTTGGAAGAAAGGGCTCGAGGTCTGGCCGGCCTGCCTGGTCTGCGGCGCCTCCTTCGCCCTGGTGCAGTACCTCTCCTCGAACTTCCTCGGACCGCTGCTGCCGGATATCCTGGCATCGATCGCCTCGATCGTCTGCGTCGTCACCTTCCTCCGCTATTGGCATCCCAAACAGAGCTGGCAGTTCCCCGAGGAAAAGGCGAGCCAGGGCCGGGAAAAACTCCGATTCACCGGCGGTCAGGTCCTGCGCGCCTGGGCCCCCTTCATCATCCTGTCGATCTTCGTCGCGGCCCGGGGTATCCCGGCGATCAAGACCACCCTGGACAATATCTTCCTGGTCAAACTGCCGATCAACGGTCTCAACGACATGGTCCTCAAGGCTGACGGCAATCCGATCCATGCCCTCTATACCCTGAACCTGCTCGGTGCCGCCGGCACCGCTATCCTGTTCGCCGCCCTGTTCTCGATCCCGGTCATGGGCGCCTCGATCGCCACCAGCATGGAAGTGGCCGCCGATACCGTCAAGAAACTGAAACTGCCGATTCTCACCATCGCCCTGATCCTCGGCTTCTCCTTCATCTTCAACTTCTCCGGCATGGTCATCACCCTCGGCAAGGCCTTCGCCGCCACCGGGGTTCTCTTCCCCTTCTTCGCCGCCTTCCTCGGCTGGCTCGGGGTCTTCATGACCGGTTCGGACACCTCGTCGAACGCCTTCTTCTCGAAGCTGCATGTGGTGACCGCCCAGCAGATCGGCGTTGATCCGGTGGTCCTTGTCGCCGCCAACTCGTCGGGCGGCGTCTGCGGCAAGATGATCTCTCCGCAGTCGATCGCCGTGGCCACCTCGGCGACGGAGCTGGTCGGCAAGGAAAGTGACATCTTCCGCTTCACCTTGAAACATTCCCTGCTGATGACCACGATTATCGGTATAATGGTGTATCTGCAGGCCTATGTGTTCACCTGGATGATCCCGGTCTACGACAAGGCCGTCACCGCGGTTCCGGCGGCGGCAACCGCGGCGGCGACGGCTCCACCATCGGGCGGGATGACCTACCTGGTCGGTACCTTCGCCCTGGCGCTGCCGCTCTCCCTGCTGTCCATAGCCACCGGCAAGCGGGTCACGGCCATCGCCGGCACGGATGCCATTCACTTCCATTGATACACTCCGGCCGGACCCTCTGCACGGAGGGTCCGGCCTCTTTCTCCTGAACGCCCCATCGCAAGGACCACGACATGAGTTCACCCCAAGCATCCGCCCTGGACGACGAATTTTCGGCGATTGTCGGCAACGACAATGTAATGACCAGTGAAATCGACCGCTACGCCTACTCCTACGACGCCGCCGTCCTCGATCCGGTGATGCCCGGGATCGTGGTCCGACCGACCACTTCGGAGGTCCTCGGCAGGGTCGTCAAGTTCTGCCACGACAACGGCCTGCCGCTGACCGTGCGCGGCGCCGGCACCAACCTCTCCGGCGGCACCATCCCCCATCCCGGCGGGGTGGTGGTCCTCACCAACGGCCTGAACCGCATCCTCGAAATCAATGAGGAGGATCTCTACGCCGTCGTCGAACCCGGCGTCGTCACCGCCGCCTTCGCCCAGGAGGTGGCCCGGCGCGGCCTGTTCTATCCCCCCGACCCCGGCAGCCAGACGGTTTCGACGCTGGGCGGCAATGTCGCCGAAAATGCCGGCGGCCTGCGCGGCCTCAAATACGGGGTGACCAAGGACTACGTGATGGGCATGGAGTTCTGGGACGTGCACGGCAACCTGATCCGCTCCGGTTCGCGCACCGTCAAGTCGGTGACCGGCTACAACCTGCACGGCCTGATGGTGGCCTCGGAGGGGACGCTGGGGGTCTTCGACAAGATCATCCTCAAGCTGATCCCGCCGCCCCAGGCCGCCCGCTCGATGATGGCGGTCTTCGATTCGATCACTAGCGCCTCGGAGACGGTGGCGGCAATCATCGCCGCCAAGATCGTGCCGGCGACGCTGGAGATGATGGACAACTTCACCATCCGCACCGTCGACAACTTCCGCAAGGCCGGTCTCCCGACCGACGCCGCCGCCCTCCTGCTGATCGAGGTTGACGGCCATCCCGGCCAGGTAGCCGACGAGGCGGCCCGGGTCGAGGAGATCTGCCGCCGCCAGGGGGCGAGAGAACTCAAGGTCGCCAATGACACGACCGAACGCAACACCATCTGGCAGGCCCGGCGCGACGCCCTCCCGGCCCTGGCCAAGCTCAAGCCGACCTGCGTCCTGGAAGACGCCACCGTGCCGCGCTCGAAGATCCCGGCAATGATCGCCGCCCTCGGCGAGATCAGCACAAAATTCAACCTGACCATCGGCACCTTCGGCCACGCCGGTGACGGCAATCTCCATCCCACCATCCTCACCGACAAGCGCGACAAGGCGGAATGGCAGCGGGTAGAACATGCCGTCGAGGAGATTTTCGACCGCGCCCTGGCCCTGGGCGGCACCCTCTCCGGCGAGCATGGCATCGGCCTGGCCAAGCGGGGCTTCCTCATCAAGGAGCTCGGCCAGGCAACCCTGGACTACACGGCGAAGCTGAAGAAGGCCGTCGATCCCAAAAATATCCTCAACCCCAAGAAGATGGAAGGGTAGAAGCATATGGCCGATATTCACCAACTCGCCGAGATGTTCAAGAAGCTCGATGACCAGCTGGTCAACTGCATGCGCTGCGGCATGTGCCAGGCGGTCTGCCCGTTGTTCCGCGAGACCGGCCGGGAAACCGACGTCACCCGCGGCAAGCTGGCCCTGCTCGAAGGCCTGGCCGCCGAAATCCTGCACGATTCCCAGGCCATCGACACCACCCTCAACCGCTGCCTGCTGTGCGGCACCTGCCAGGCCAACTGCCCGAGCGGCGTCCAGATCATCGACATCTTCCTTTCGGCCCGGGCGATCATGACCGGCTACTTCGGCCTGTCGCCGGTGAAGAAGGCGATCTTCCGCGGCATGCTGGCCAACCCCCGGCTGTTCAATTCCCTGACCTCGATCAGTTCGAAATTTCAGGGGATTTTTACCAGGAAGGTCGACGATCTGCTCGGTTCCTCCTGCGCCCGCTTCAACGCCCCGGTGGTTGCCGACCGTCATTTCAACGCCCTGGCCACCAGGCCATTCCGTAAAATCGTGCCCCGGCTCGATACCCCGGCCGGCAGCAGCGGCCTGAGGGTCGCCTTCTTCCCCGGCTGCGTCGTCGACAAGATGTTCCCGCAGATCGGCGAGGCAACCATCAAAATTCTGCAGAAAAAAGAGGTCGGGGTCTACCTTCCCGCCGGCCAGGCCTGCTGCGGCATCCCGGTGCTGACCAGCGGCGACCGCCAGACCTTCAACACCCTGGTCGAGATGAATGTCGAACGCTTCCGCGGTGCCGCCTACGATTACCTGGTCACCCCCTGTGCCTCCTGTACCTCGACGATCAAGGAGCTGTGGCCGAAGCTGTACAGCGGCAACATGGATATCGAAGACGACATCGCCGCCATCGGCGACAAGACCAGGGATATAACCGAGTTTCTCGTCGACAGCTGCGGCATCGACGAACCCGGCAAGCCGGCCACCGGTGGTGACGCCATCACCTACCACGACCCCTGCCACCTCAAGAACGCCCTCGGCATCACCCGTCAGCCCCGAACCCTGATCAGGGCCGCCGGCGGCAATTTCGTCGAGATGAACGAGGCCGGCACCTGCTGCGGCTGCGGCGGCAGCTTCAACGTCGCCCATTACGAGCTGTCGAAGAGGATCGGCAACCGCAAGGCCGACAATATCGTCGCCTCCGGGGCAAAGACGGTAGCCACCGGCTGCCCGGCCTGCATGATGCAGATGACCGACATGCTCTCCCGCCGCGACCAGGGTGTCCGGGTCCGCCATGTGGTGGAACTGTATGCCGACAGCCTGCAAGCGAAACCCCAGGGAAACGGCAAGACCGCCGCCCGGAAGAGATAATTGACTACCCAGGAGCCTTGTTGCCATGACTGAGACCGTCACCACCCGGTATGACCATCTCGCCACCCGCTTTGCCGAAAAGGCACGGGCGGTTTCCGCCATCGTCGAACCCGTCGCCGATCTCGATGCGGCCTTTGCCTACTGCGTCGATCTCTGCGGCCGCCAGGGGGCTTGCCGGATCACGGTCTCCGGCTGCGACGAATCGCTGTCGCCGCCGGCCGACAGCCTCTGCGACCACAAGCACGACAAGATCGTCGCCGCACCGGGGCTTGCGCCGGACCAGTTCGCCGCCCTCGCAGCGCGCTGCACCGACCAGGGGATGGCCTGCCTCCGTTCCGGCATGCGCGCCCACCTGGCCGGGGTGGATATCGGCTTCACCCTCGCCGAGATGGGCATTGCCGAGACCGGGACTCTGGTGATCAACTGTCCCGACGAGGACCTGCGGCTGGCCACCATGCTGAGCGAATACCACGTCTGCGTGCTGCGCCGCTCGACCATCGTCGAAGACGCCTTCGCCGCCGAGGGCCAGCTGCTCAAATACATGCGCAAAACCCCCGATTACACCGCCTTCATCACCGGGGCCAGCCGGACCGCCGATATCGAACGGGTCCTCGCCCTCGGCGTCCATGGGCCGCTTGAACTGCACATACTGCTGCTGGAGGACTGATATGCAGGACGCCAAGAACCTGAAAGAATACCGCAAGGAAATGCAGGAATCGCTCGACAACACCTTCCTGCGCCAGACCCTGGACACCTTCGCCGTGGCCTATCGGGCCGGCCGGGCCAAGGCCTTCGCCGAGATCGATGTGGGCGGCCTGGTGGCCGAGATCGCCGCCGCCAAGGACGGCGTGTTGCCCCGCCTGATGGAGTTGTACGACCAGTTCCGCAGAAACGCCGAGGCCGCAGGTGTGAAGGTCCATTTCGCCAGGGATGCCGACGAGGCCAACGCCATCATCGCCGGGATCGCTCAAGAGACCGGCTCGAAAAAAATCGTCAAGTCGAAGTCGATGACCGCCGAGGAGACGCTGCTCAACCATACCCTCGAAGACCATGGGCTCGAAGTGACCGAGACCGATCTCGGCGAGTGGATCATCCAGCTCCGCCATGAAGGACCATCGCACATGGTCATGCCGGCGATCCATCTCTCCCGCTATCAGATAGGCGACCTCTTTTCCGACGTCACCGGGGCCCACCAGGAACCGGATATCGAAAAACTGGTCAAGGTCGCAAGGCGGGAACTGCGCAGCAAGTTCGCCGAGGCCGACATGGGCGTCACCGGCGCCAATTTCGCGATTGCCGAGACCGGCACCATCGGCCTGGTCACCAATGAGGGCAACGCCCGGCTGGTCACCACCCTGCCGCGGGTCCATGTCGCCCTGCTGGGCATCGACAAACTGGTGCCGAGCCTCACTGATGCCCTCAGGATCCTCAAGGTCCTGCCGCGCAACGCCACCGGTCAGCATATCACCTCCTACGTCACCTGGATCACCGGCGCCAACGAGTGCGCCGCGGCCAGCGACCGGAAAAAGGAGATCCACTTCGTCATCCTCGACAACGGCCGGCTGGAGATGGCCAGGGACCCGCTCTTTTCCCAGGTCTTCCGCTGCGTCCGCTGCGGCGCCTGCGCCAATGTCTGCCCGGTCTACCGTCTGGTCGGCGGTCATAAGATGGGCCATATCTACATCGGCGCCATCGGCCTGATCCTCACCTATTTCTTCCACGGCCCGGACAAGGCCAAGAACCTGGTGCAGAACTGCATCAACTGCGAGGCCTGCAAGGATATCTGCGCCGGCGGCATCGACCTGCCGCGGCTGATCAAGCAGATCCACGTCCGGATCCAGGACCAGCAGGGCCATCCGCTGCCCAGTCTGCTGCTCGGTCAGGTCATGAAAAACCGCAAGCTGTTCCACACCCTGCTGCGCACCGCCAAATGGGCCCAGCGGCCGGTCGCCGGCGACGACGGCTTCATGCGCCATCTGCCGATGATGTTCTTCAAGGACCACGATTTCAAGGCCCTGCCGGCAGTGGCCGACCAGCCCTTCCGCGACCGCTTCCCGGGTCTGCAGCAGGAGACGGCACAACGGCAGGGACCGGTGTCCCGGGTGAAGGCCGCCCTGTTTTCCGGCTGTGTCCAGGATTTCGTCTATCCCGAACAGATGGAGGCCGCTTACCGGCTGTTTGCCGATTACCGGGTGGCCATGTCCTTCCCGATGGCCCAGTCCTGCTGCGGACTGCCCCTGCAGATGATGGGCGAGGCCAAGACCTCCAGGGAAGTTGCCATCCAGAATATCCGGGCCTTCGAACGCGAGAATGTCGACTACGTCGTCACCCTCTGCGCCTCCTGCGCCTCGCACCTCAAGCACAATTACCCGGTCCTGCTCGGTGACGATCCCGGGATGCAGGCCAAGGCCAGGGCCTTTGCCGCCAAGGTGATTGACTTCTCGTCGTTCGCCCACGATGTCCTCGGCCTCAAGGCCGCGGATTTCGCCGGCGACGGCAAGGCGGCGACCTTCCACGCCCCCTGCCACCTCTGCCGCGGCCTCGGGGTCCACGATGCCCCCCGCGCCCTGCTGCGCGACGCCGGTCTCGATTACCGCGAGGCCGACGAATCGGAGGTCTGCTGCGGCTTCGGCGGCACCTTCTCGGCCAAGTTCCCCGAACTGTCGGCCGAACTGCTGCGCAAGAAGCTCGACCATGTCGAGGCCACCGGGGCCGGACTGCTGCTCACCGACTGCCCCGGCTGCATCATGCAGTTGCGCGGCGGCCTGAAGAAACGCGGCTCGGACATCGTCGTCCAGCACACCGCCGAGGCCCTGGCCGCCAGGAAGAAAACGACTCTCTAAGACCGAATCACTCCCCCGGCCGCATCACGGCGTTGTCGGGGGAGACCCTCCTATCGCGAACAGTCGTGTTCCATTACGTTTCTTTACGTTTTATCTCCTGCGGACACATCTCTCAGTCCGTCCCATCCCGAGCCCAAAACGTTCCAAGTTGTCCGGAAATCGTTGAGCGTCACTGATCTCTGTGGTACATCTGCCACTACCTGCCTGAGACGCAGGGCCGTGCTCCCGGTTCAATTCCGCCATCGCACCACCGACAGCTCTTGCCATGAGCTCGATCACATTATTCCGGACATCTCGACGAAAGGACACCTCATGACAGCCACATTGCCCCAGGCCTTCGCCCGTAATTTTCTCGGTAACGCCCCGACATGGTACAAACTTGCCATCGTCGTCTTCCTCATCATCAATCCCATTCTCCTCAAAACCGTCGGTCCCTTCATCACCGGCTGGATACTCATCGGCGAATTTATCTTCACCCTGGCCATGGCCCTGAAATGCTACCCGCTGCCGGCGGGCGGTCTCCTGGCCCTGCAGGCCGTGGTTATCGGCATGACCAGTCCTGAGACGGTCTATCATGAGGCCCTGAAAAATTTCGAGGTCATCCTGCTGCTGATCTTCATGGTCGCCGGGATTTACTTCATGAAGGATTTCCTGCAGTTCACCTTCACCCGCGTCCTCGTCCGGGTACGGTCGAAGATTGCCATCTCCCTCATTTTCTCCTTTCTCGGGGCCTTTCTCTCGGCCTTCCTCGACGCCCTGACGGTAACCGCCGTGATCATTGCAGTGGCTTACGCCTTCTACAATGTCTACCATCGCTTTGCTTCGGGGATGGATCTGCTCTGCGCCCATGATCTCTGCTGCGACACCCATTTCAAGGAGATTCAGCGCCAGGAACTGCAACAATTCCGAGGATTTCTCAGAAATCTGATGATGCACGGGGCGGTGGGCACCGCCCTCGGCGGCGTCTGTACGCTGGTCGGAGAGCCCCAGAACCTGCTCATCGCCAGTGAAATGGGCTGGCAGTTCGGCACCTTTTTTGTCAAGGTGGCGCCGGTGTCGATGCCGGTCCTGGCCATCGGCCTGACGACCTGCATCCTCGTTGAGAAATTCAAGCTATTCGGTTATGGGTTCGAAATGCCGGGCAATATCCGCTCTCACCTGCTGGAAACCGAGATCCAGATGGAGGCAAAACGCGGCAAACAGGGGAAGGCCAGGCTGGTCATCCAGGCCCTGGCGGGAATCTGGCTGATCCTCGCCCTGGCCTTTCATCTGGCCGCAGTGGGCATCATCGGCCTGTCGGTCATCGTCCTGCTGACCTCCCTGAACGGCGTCGTCGAAGAGCATAACCTGGGTCAGGCCTTCCATGAAGCGCTGCCGTTCACTGCCCTGCTGGTGGTCTTTTTCGCCATCGTCGCCGTCATTCATGACCAGCACCTGTTCGCCCCGGTGATCAACTATGTCATCAGCCTCAAAGGCAATACCCAACTGGCCGCCTATTATATCGCCAACGGCGTGCTGTCGATGATCTCCGACAATGTCTTTGTCGCCACGGTCTATATCTCGGAAACCAAGACCCATATCACCCAGGTCCTCGGTCACATCCCCGATATCGGTATGACGGGAGCGGAACTGATGGACAAATTGACTGCCTCCGGCACGCTTCGTGCCGACGTTTATGCCTCCCTGCCCCGGGCTGCCGCCGACCAGGCCAGGACCGTGATGGACCAGTTCGACAAACTGGCGGTGGCGATCAACACCGGCACCAATATCCCCAGCGTCGCCACCCCGAATGGTCAGGCGGCCTTTCTCTTCCTGCTGACCTCGGCCCTGGCCCCGGTTATCCGCCTGAGCTACGGGCGGATGGTGGTGCTGGCCCTGCCCTATACCATCACCATGAGCCTGACCGGCCTGCTGGCCACCTATTTCCTGATGTAAGGGAGGATTGCGGCCAGCTTCGGCCTGGCAACTCCCGCAGGAATCACCACACCGTAAACGGTATTGCCGTTCATGCCTGCAGATACCAGAAGAGCAGGCCGCCGCTGGCGGCAAAGAGCAGACAGGGCGCAACCAGCCGCCGCCAGGCGCGGGCCAGGTCAACGCCGAAGTACTCGCAATTGAGGATAAAACAGATGTGGATCGGGGAGACCATCACCCCGGTGAAGCCGGCGAAGGAAGCCAGCACCAGATAGGCGACGGTCTTGTCCTGCAGGCCGAGGCTGGTCAGCAGGCCGAGGAGCAGCGGGAAGGTGGCGCCGACGAAGGCGACGTTGATGCCGGCAATCATCCCCACCAGAAACGGCAGGAAAAAGGCGGCGGCAAAGAGGGCCAGGGCGCCGCTGGACGTGTCGGCCATCGCCTTGACCACCGCCGCCGCCTGCATGATGTCCTTGAACATGAAGATCGCCACCACCACCAGCAGCATGCTCCTGAGACTCTTCTTGCGCAGGACCTCGACCAGAAAGGAGAGAGGCAGCCGGTTCTGCAGGACGATGGCGGCAATGGCCAGGAGCAGGGCGATGATCACTCCCCACTCGAACGATACGTCGGGCATCGTCCTGCCGATCAGGGTTTCGAGGCCCACCGCGCCGATGATCGCCACCATCAGCGGCAGGCCTTCCCACAGGACCGTCCGCACCGGTGCTGCTTGACCCGATGCCGCCGGGCCGCACCCAACGGCGGCGTCGGGAACGGAACGGAGAAAAAAGAACCAGCCCAGGCCGAGCATCGCCAGGATGCCGGGCCAGGTACAGGCGATAAAGGTCGTGATCGGGATTCCAGCCAACGACACGGTAAGGATGACGCCGGGATAGAGGGGCCAGGCCAGCTCCCAGACATGGCGGAACCAGTAGTTGATCACCGCCCGGTCCTCTTCCGACATCGGCATCCCCTCGCTCACGGTCCTGACCATCGGGGCGGAAAAGACGGCGCCGCCGGGCATCGGCAACAGACCGATCAGGGCCGGGAAAAAGATCAGCCGGAGACGGGGCGCCGTGAGATAGCCGGAGACCGCCGCCATCAGGCGGCGGGACTGGCCGGAACGCTCCTGGGCATCGGCGAGGATCAGGATCAGGCCGACGATGGCCGCCAGGAAGAGAAACTGCGGCCGGGTCGCCGCCATTGCGCTGACCTGCAGCACCCGCGCCAGGTCGAGCCCGAACAGCAGCCCCATCACCGTCCCCCCCAGCAGGATCGACAGCGCCAGACCGAGCCGGTTGCGGATACCGACCAGCATCAGGGCGAATGCCCCGAAAACCTTGAAAAACGGCAGAGCCGCGGGTAGCCAGTCCATCTGCAGTATCTCCTCCTGCGCGTCACCGGTGACAGATTCCGCCGGCGGAGCGACCTTTCACCGCATTGATTGCCCGGAGCGTTATTTCCCCGCTGCCAGCAGTTTCGCCCGCAGATCCTTGGTCACCGGCTTGTCGCCGAGCCAGATCAGCAGCATTGCATCGTTGAAGTCCTTGCCGGGGATCGCCCCCTTCTCCGTCCCGGCGATGGTCACCTTCGTCCCCTGGCTTGGGATATAGTCGAGGACGATGACATCACCCTTCCCGGCGTCGGCGAACATCGCGTTGAACTGGTCGATGCGCTGCTGCAGGGCGGCCAGCCGATCCGCCGGGGTGTTGTTCCTGAAGCCGTCGTTCCATGCCTCGACCAGTTTTGCCTTTTCCACCTTGTCGTGGAGAAAGTGCATGACCATCCGCTTGCGGGCATCGGCGGCAAGCACGTCTTTGGTCGTGGCGGCGGCCTTTTCGAGATAGAGCTGGGCGATGTAGACATCGACGAAGAATTTGGAGCGGATGCCGGCGCCGTTCAGCACCATGGCCGTTCCATCGTCGCTGGTGATCGTTTCGGGGATGGCGACCCCGGCAATTTCCAGGGCCTTGGCCGGCAGGGCGAGCATCAGGATACAGCAGGTCATCAGGACAATACGCATTGCTTTTACCTCCTCAATACAGTTGATGGGGAAATCGATTTCCCGGCCTCCACGCTTCCCGGTTCCCTCCTTATACCAATGAAGACAAGGAGATGGCAAACGTTTTACTGAGTCCCGGCAACCTTTGTGACGACGGTTCGGCCCTGCCCGGCCCGCGCTCCTGCCGCCATTTGCCCCTCCGCCTCCGATCCCGTCTGTGCTATAGTGTGATCATGACTGGATACCGGCCGCAACTTCAACCTCCGCCATCAACGACAGCCATGACCGATTATCTGCAACGGGCCATCACCGATTCCGGCCAGTTCTTCGTTTTCGCCTGCGATACCACCCAACTTGTCGCCACGGCCTGCCGCCGCCATGACGTCGGCCCGACCGCCGCCGCCGCCCTTGGCCGGGCCTTGACCGGCGCCGTGCTGCTGGCCGCCCTGCTCAAGGACGAGCAGAGCGTGAGGCTGCGATTCGAGGGCAACGGCCCGCTCGGCAAGATTATCACCGAGGCCGGACGTGCCGGGTGGGTGCGGGGATACGTGACGGCGCCGCAGGCCGAGGTCCCGCTCAGGCAGGGGAGGATCGATGTCGCTGCCGGTCTCGGTCGGGCCGGCTTCCTGACCGTGACCAAGGACATCGGCATGAACCACACATACGAGGGCACGGTCCAGCTCTTTACCAGTGAGATCGCCCAAGATATCGCCTTTTACCTGAGCGAGTCGGAGCAGGTCCCTTCCGCCGTCGGGCTCGGCGTCCACCTCGAACCGGACGGCGGTATCGCCGCTGCCGGCGGCTTCCTCGTCCAGTCGCTGCCGCCGGCCGACGAGCGGCTGATCGCCGCGATGGAGGAGAGGGTGAACGGCATATCGTCAATCACTGAACTGCTCCGCCAGGGAACCGCGCCGGAGGCCTTCGTTGCCCTGCTGTTGGCCGATATCCCCTATCATCTGACGGCCCGCACCCCTCTGATCTACGCCTGCAGCTGCAGTCGGGAAAAGATGGAACAGGCCGTGTTGTCGCTCGGCCGTGAAGAGCTGACTCAGATGGTGGGGACGAAGGAAGAAACGGAGGTGCAGTGTGAATTCTGTCGCGACACCTACCGCTTCAGCCGCCTGGACCTCCAACGGTTGCTGGCGTCTGGGTCGCAGTTGCACTGATCCCGGACCGGCTTCCCAACCTGGACGGTGGTCAGCGGCAGATCCTCTCCACCGCCGTTGCCTTCCGCTGTCGCAGCCCCCGGCGGAAGACGAGCCAGTAGTCGCCGGCCGCCACGGAACCAAGGAGCACGACCAGAACAAGAAAATAGGAGGAGAGTTCAGGCGCGACCGGCACCGCGAGCGCCAGCAGGAACTGGCCGGCGGTGGCCACCTTCCCGGCCGGCCGCGACGGCATCTCCCTGAAGGTCGACCAGTGGCGCCGGGCGGCGAGATAGAGGGCGACCAAGGCGACGACGATCTCCCGCTGGAGCAGCAGCGGCAGCCACCACCACGGGAATCTGGCCGAGAGGGCGAAGGTGGAAAAGACCGTGATGGTGAAAGCCTTGTCGGCGACGGCGTCGAAGATCCCGCCCTGCCAGGTCGTGGTCCGCCAACGCCGGGCGAGCCAGCCGTCGACAAAATCGCTGACCGCCGAGACCAGGATCAGCGGCAGCCACCAGGCCTCGCCGGCGAAGGGAAAGATCAGGGAGAAACCGAAGCGGGCGGCGGTCACCGCATTGGGGATGATGCGCTTCCAGTTCAACATACCGAGACAGACCGTTGAATGTTGTCGCCCATCACCCGCTGCATTCGAGATCCCCCCTCTTCGCCGCTGTTCCTATTCCTTCCAGTCGGGACGGAGATAGAGTTCGGTCAGCTGCTTGCGGCTGACCGGGGCCGGGGCCTCGGTCAACGGGCAGGTGGCCTTCTGGGTCTTGGGGAAGGCGATGACGCTGCGGATCGAGTCGCTGCCGGTGATGATCATCATCAGCCGGTCGAGACCGAAGGCCAGGCCGCCGTGGGGCGGCGCCCCCAGTTCCAGCGCCCGCAGCAGAAAGCCGAATTTGTCCCTGGCCTCCTCCTCGCCGATGCCGAGGACCTGCAGCACCCGGGCCTGCATCTGCCGCTGGTGGATGCGGATCGAGCCGCCGCCGATCTCGGTGCCGTTCAGCACCAGGTCGTAGGCCCGGCTGTAGACCGAGGCCGGATCGGTTTCGAGGCGCTCGACATCGGCCTCGCGCGGGGCGGTGAAGGGATGGTGGAGGGCCTGGAACCGCTTCTCCTTGTCGTCGTACTCGACCAGCGGGAAGTCGGTGACCCAGGTGAAATTGAACACATCCTTCTTCAGCAGGCCGAGGCGGCGCGCCAGCTCCAGCCGCAGCTCGGACAGGACCTGGCAGACCGCGGCCGGCCTGTCGGCGCCGAAGAAGAACAGGTCGCCCTCGACCGCGTCGAGCTCCCGGGCGATCGCCGCCCGTTCTTCGTCGGTGAAAAACTTGGCGATCGGCGACTGCCATTCGCCGCCGGCCTTCACCTTGACCCAGGCCAGGCCCTTGGCCCCGAGCTGGACGGCAAAACTGGTGAGATCGTCGAGGTCCTTGCGGGAGTAGGAGCCGCAGCCCTTGGCGTTGATCGCCCGCACCGTGCCGCCGCCGTCGGCGACCTCGCGGAAGACCTTGAAGCCGCAGGTGGCGGCGATCGCGGTCAGGTCGACGATCTCCATCGCGAAGCGGGTGTCGGGACGGTCGGTGCCGTAGCGGCTCATCGCCTCGTCGAAGGTCATCCGGGCGAAGGGCGGGGTCAGGTCGAGACCGAGGGTCTCCTTGAACAGGGCGGCGATCATCCCCTCGGTCACGGCGATCACCTGCTCCTCGTCGACGAAGGACAGCTCCATATCGATCTGGGTGAATTCCGGCTGGCGGTCGGCGCGCAGGTCCTCGTCGCGGAAGCACTTGACGATCTGGTAATAGCGGTCCATGCCGGCGATCATCAGCAGCTGTTTGAACAGCTGCGGCGACTGCGGCAGGGCATAGAACTTGCCGGCGTTGACCCGGCTCGGCACCAGGTAGTCGCGGGCCCCCTCCGGGGTGGAGCGGGTCAGCATCGGCGTCTCGATATCGAGGAAGCCATGATCGTTGAGGTAGGTGCGGATCGCCTGCACCGCCTTGTGGCGCATCACCATGTTGGCGGTCATCTCCGGTCGCCGCAGGTCGAGGTAGCGGTACTGGAGGCGAAGGTTGTCGGAGATGTCGACATCCTCGTCGAGCGGGAACGGCGGGGTCTCGCTGCTGTTGAGGATGCGCAGCGCGTTGACCATGACCTCGATCTCACCGGTGGCCAGCTTGGGGTTGGCCATATCGTCCGGCCGGGCCTCGACCTTGCCCCGCACCGCCAGGACCCATTCGCTCCGCAGCTGATGGGCCTTGGCATGGGCCTCGGGATCGGTTTCCGGGTTGAAGACGATCTGGGTCAAGCCCCAGCGGTCGCGCAAATCGATGAAGATCACGCCGCCATGATCCCGCCGCCGCAGGACCCAGCCCATGAGGACGACCTCGTCGCCGACATTGGCCTTGCGAAGGTCATTGCAGGAATGCGTCCTGATCATGTTTCCCATTGATTCCATATAGTTTCGTATCCCGTACTGGTGTTTGGCTATTGATTATTGTTTCATCGGTCGATCGAGCGATCGTCGGCGATACCGGATTGCATCGGCAGTCGCACCATGCCCGCCAGCGCCTCGGCCTCCAGCGCCACCTGCCGCTGGTCCTGGGTCTGCATGTTGCGCAGGACCCCCTGGCCGTCGCGCAGTTCGTTGTCACCGACGATCAGCACCCAATTGGCCCCGCTCTTGTCGGCCTGCTTCATCTGGCTTTTCAGGCTTCGCCCTTCCAGGTCCATGGCCACCCGCAGACCACGAGAGCGCAACGCATGGGCCAGCAGGTGGCAGGCCTGCATCGCCTCCTGACCGAGGGCAATGATAAAGAGCTGGGGCGTGTAGACTTCTATGTCTTGCCCCTCTTGCTTCTGCTGCAGCAGCAGGACCAGACGCTCCATCCCCATCGCGAAGCCGATGCCGGGGGTGTCCTTCGGGCCGCCGAGCTGTTCGATCAGGCCGTCATAGCGGCCGCCGGCGCCGACCGCCGCCTGGGCCCCGAGATCGGTGGTGATGAACTCGAACGTCGTCCGGGTGTAATAATCGAGCCCCCGCACCATGAAGCGGTTCAGTGTGTACGGAACCTGCAGCCGCTCCATGCCCTCCCGGACCGCGGCGAAATGGTCGGCACAGTCGGAGCAGAGATGATCGAGGATCGACGGCGCGGTCAGCACCTGGTGGCGACAGCCGGAATTCTTGCAGTCGAGGACGCGCAAAGGATTGGTGGCGCTCCGCCGCTTGCAGTCGTCACAGAGATGCTCCATCCGCTCGGCGAGAAAGTTCAGCAGTTCGGTCCGGAAGCCCGGACGGCACTGCGGGCAGCCGAGGGAGTTGATCTCGAGGCTGACGGTCAACCCCAGTTCCTGCAGCAGCATCGACCCCATCGCCATCAGCTCGGCATCGACCATGGGGCTGTGCGATCCCAGCACCTCGACGTCCATCTGGTGAAACTGGCGGAGACGACCCTTCTGCGGCCGTTCGTGACGGAACATCGGCCCGATCGTGAACAGGCGCTGCACCGGCCGCTGGACGTAGAGACCGTGCTCGATGTAGGCCCGGAGCAACGAGGCCGTGGCCTCGGGCCGCATCGTGATCTTCTTGTCGACAAAGGTGTACATCTCCTTTTCGACGATATCCGTCGTCTCGCCGATCGAACGGGCGAAAAGCTCCGTCGATTCAAGCACCGGCAGCCGAATCTCGGAGAAATCGAATCTGGTGAACACGCCTCGAGCAGTTGTCTCGACATGCTGCCAGAGCTCCACCTCGCCCGGCAAGATATCCTTAAAGCCATTCAAGGCCTTGAGTTTCACTCCAACACCTCCAAAAAATCGCTGCCGACAATGCGTGGCGCAAGACCATAAAAAAGAAGAAAGTTAAACGTACTTTTGCAGATTTGTCAAGCTTCTCCGGGGTTGTCCAGCGGCAAACCAGGCCCGGCGGGCTGCAGTTCCGCCTTCGTTCCGCTACCACCGCAAGACATCCAGCATACTATACTGTGCTTGACAAAAGTCGGGAAGGTGGGCATTATCCGCTTCATTCCGTCCCCCATTACTTTTCCAGGAGTCTTTTCGTACATGAAATTACCCCCCCTTACCATCGGTAAATTCACCGCCAGAATTCCTCTCATCCAAGGCGGCATGTCCGTCCGCGTGTCCACCTCCTCCCTGGCCATCCCCGTTGCCGAATGCGGCGGGATCGGCGTCATCGGCGGTTCCGGCATCCCCACCGAGGAACTGCAGGAAGATATCCGCACCGCCAAAAAGGCGACCGATGGGATCATCGCCGTCAACATCATGTACGCAATGAAAAATTTTTACGATCTGGTGATCGGTTCGATCGAGGCCGGTATCGACATGATCATCACCGGAGCCGGCTTCTCCCGCGACATCTTCAAGATCGGCAAGGCCCACAATACTCCGATCGTCATGATCGTTTCCTCCCCCACCCTGGCCAAGCTTGCTGAAAAACTCGGGGCCGCGGCGGTGATCGTCGAGGCCAAGGAGGCCGGCGGCCATCTCGGCACCGATCGCCCCCTGCGCGAGATCTTTCCTCCCATCCGCGAAGTCGTCAAAAAGATTCCCCTGATCGCCGCCGGCGGCATCACCAACGGCTACGAAATGGCGGAGATGATGGATAAATATAAAGCCGATGGAATCCAGATAGCCTCCCGCTTCGTCCTCAGCAAGGAATGCGACGTCTCGGACGCCTTCAAACAGGCCTATCTCAACGCCAAGCAAGAAGATATCGTCCTCACCAGTTCGCCGGTCGGCATGCCCGGCCGGGCAATCAATACCCCATTTGTCAGGGCGATGAATGCCGGCCAGGATTTCACCACCAAGAAGTGCCCGGAACTCTGTCTCAAACGCTGCGATCACCACTTCTGCATCAACGAGCGCTTGATGAAGGCGAAATACGGCAACATTGAAGAGGGGCTCGTCTTTGCCGGTGAAAATACCTACAAGATGAAGAGCATCCTGAGTGTCGCCGAGATATTCCGCCAGTTCACCGAACAGGCGGAGGCGGTTTACAAGGAAGGAAAGGGGTTTTGCCCCGCTGTCTGATCCACTCCAACGCCTATGGCCCCAGTCACTGACAGTCCGACCCAGCCGACCAGCAGGCCCGTGAATCTCGTCCCGCGTATTTTAACGGCGGGGGAGCATCCGATCACGCTCAAGGTGATCGACCGCGATGCCCTCCATGTCCTGAAAAAACTCAACGCATCCGGTTTTTCCGGCTATCTCGTCGGAGGCGGCGTCCGCGACCTCTACCTTGGCAAGCAGCCCAAGGATTTCGACATCAGCACCGATGCCCGACCGGGCCAGATCCGCAAGCTCTTTCCCAACAGTACCGTCATCGGCAGAAGGTTCAGGCTGGTCCAGGTCTATTTTCCGCATGGCAAGATCATCGAGGTCTCGACCCTGCGGTCGCTCGACGAACACGACCTGGAAGGGCCGGAGGCGATTCTGGCCCCCAACAATACGTTCGGGACGGTGGCCGAAGATGCGCAACGCCGTGACCTGACGATCAACGGCCTTTTTTTCGACATCCGTGACCAGACCATCATCGATTACGTCGACGGCGTCCAGGATCTGGACCGGGCGATCATCCGCATGATCGGCGATCCGGAACGTCGCATCCACCGCGATCCCGTCCGGATGATCCGGGCGATCCGCCACTCCGCCCGCAATAATTTCCGCATCGAGGAACGGACCTGGAAGGCGATCTGCGACAATTGCCAGATGCTGCAGTACTGCCCACCGTCGCGGCTCCGGGATGAACTGCTGAAGGACCTCTACAGCGGCTACACGTCGGCCTGGATTGAAACCGCCATCGATTCCGGCATTTTTCTTTCCCTCTTTCCCCTGTACAGAAAGGCCTTCTCCCGCCAACCGGAAGCTGAGTTGCATCCCCGGGTCCAACTGCTCAAACTGACCATAGTGCTCGATCGTCTCAACCAGCAATCGGGGACAAGACGAGGCAGTCGATTGCCCGATTACTTTCTCCTCGCCCTCATCCTCATTCCGTGGGCTGATTGCCGTTACGGCATCTATTCACAACAACATGCAAGCGCCGCCCTCTATCAAATCGCCAAGAAGATCCGCAACGATATCGACCAGGAAATCGGTCAACAGCTGAATCTCCGCCGTTCCCTCCGCCAGGAAGCCTCATCGCTCCTTTCCAATCTCGCCGTCCTCCTCCAATACCAAGACACCAAATTATGGCCTAAGTGGCTAAAGAACAAAAGCTATTTCCCAAAGGCCGCCCTTTTGCACTCCTGCTATATGGAAGCGATGTTCGGCGTCCCTTCGCTTGATGCCCCTTCCCTTGATGAGCGGCAGGAAGTTGCCATTGCCGAGATCCATGAAGAATCCGTCAAGCCATCCCGCCAGCGCGAGGAGTACCGGCGGGGACGACCGGCCTTCTCTTCCAAAACCAAAGGCGGCATTTTCGGATTCAAAAAATAGGCAACCTGTGCAACTTCAACTTTAATGAAATCGGCACAACTCAATCCACTCCAACATCTGCAGCAAACTCGTTCCATATTTAGCTTTAGATCCAGTACGTTACAAGACCTGCCATTATATTCGATTTCATCTTATTTATATATCATTTTTTTTTAACATCTTTTCCCCCATTTCATTTGACATTCGTTGTCAACCCTCTCTATTTTGTTTGACATTTATTACGGATTCCCTCTAGTATGCGCGTTACCCATTTGTATTACTTGGTCTTCCAGGGCAAAAAGGTCATGTTGCATGCCGGCATTTTCCGGATGAAAATGCCTGAGGTAGATTTTGTCCCATTTTTTTCCATACCGACATCTCAGTGCCGGTACACATCGCGCCTGGTGCGCAAAACTGTTGTTACAGCAATAGGAGGTTGATATGGCAGACACGGTAAACAACACTCTGGATCCGCAGCTGAATCGGCGTGGCTTCCTCAAGGGATGCACTATGGCTGCAGCCGCACTGGGATTGTCTGAAACAATGATCCCGAAACTTGTTGATGCAGCCGCCGCCGCAGAACGCCCCAGGGTTATCTGGCTGCACTTCCAGGAATGCACAGGATGCACCGAAAGCCTTCTCCGGGCATCACATCCTGACCTGGCTCATCTGATCCTCGATGTTATTTCTCTTGATTACCATGAAACCATCATGGCGGCGGCAGGCCACCAGGCAGAGGAGATATTGCAGAAGACCGTCACCGAGCATGCCGGCAAATTCATTCTGGTCGTCGAGGGAGGCATTCCGACCAAGGACGGCGGCATCTACTGCAAAGTCGGCGGCAAGACGGCGATGGACACCCTGGCCGAGATCGGCCCCAAGGCTGCCGCCATCATCGCCATCGGCACCTGCGCCACCTTCGGCGGAGTCCAGGCCGCCAGGCCGAACCCGACCGGCTCCGTCGGCGTCATGGACCTCATCAGCGGTGTTCCGGTCGTCAATATCCCGGGCTGCCCGCCGAACCCGATATCCTTCCTCGGCACCGTCCTCCATTACCTGACCTTCAAGAAACTGCCGGCGATGGACAGCCTCAACCGCCCCCTGTTCGCCTACGGTCGCAGGATTCATGATCATTGCGAGAGACGGCCGCACTTTGACGAGGGCCGATTCGTCGAGCAGTTCGGCGATGCATTCCACAAGGCCGGCTACTGCCTGTACAAGGTCGGCTGCAAGGGTCCCGAGACCTTCTCCAATTGCCCGGCCGTCCGCTTCAACGATGTCGATGTATGGCCCGTCAGCGTCGGCCATGGCTGCGTCGGATGTACCGAGCCAAATTTCTGGGATACCATGACCCCCTTCTATGACCGGCTGCCGATGGTCAAGATCCCCGGTACCGGCATCATTGCCGACGCTGATAGCGTGGGCACCAAGGTCCTCGGAGTTACCGCCGCCGCAATCGGCATCCATGCCGCCATCGGAATCGGCAAGCGCTTGATCACGGGAAAGGGAAAGGGAAACGAATGACCGGAACCTCCCGGTAGAGCCGGGACAGGTGTCGACATTTCATACAATCATACCAGGACCGGTTCTCCACCCTTGACAGCCGGCACGGTAATTCCATACTTCATTGGAGGTTTCACTTATGGCTCAGCGAATTACCATTGATCCTATCACCAGGATCGAGGGTCACTTACGGATAGACGTTGAAGTTGATGGCGGAAAAGTCACCAAGGCCTGGTCTTCCGGCCAGATGTTCCGCGGCCTGGAAACGATCCTGCAAGGTCGTGACCCCCGTGATGCGTGGCTTTTCGTCCAACGAATCTGCGGTGTCTGCACCACCGTCCACGCCCTGGCCTCGGTCCGTTCGGTAGAAAACGCACTCGGCCTCGAGATCCCGCTCAACGCCCAGCTCATCCGCAACCTCGTTCAGTCCATCCATTGCCTGCACGACCATATCGTGCATTTTTACGCCCTTTCGGCGCTGGACTGGGTCGATGTCGTCTCGGCCCTCGATGCCGATCCGGTCAAGACCGCGGCCCTGGCCGACAGTCTGTCGAATTGGCCCGGTAACAGTCCCAACCGGTTTGCCGCCGTCAAGGACAAGGTCAAGGCGCTGGTCGCCAGCGGCCAGCTCGGTCCCTTCGCCAACGCCTACTGGGGTCACGCCGCCATGGCCCTGCCCCCCGAGGCCAACCTGATGGCCGTCTCTCATTATCTCGAGGCCCTCGATTACCAGCGCAAGGCGACCCAGGCCCTCGCCATCATCGGCGGCAAGAACCCGCATGTCCAGAACCTCTCCGTCGGCGGCGTCACCACCGCCATCAATCTGGACAACGATTCGACCCTGAACATGCACCGCCTCTATCAGATCAAGAGGCTGGTCGAAGAGGTCGGCGGTTTCATCAAGAACGTCTACATGGTCGACGTGGCTGCCGTCGGCGCCCTGTACAAGGACTGGCTGCCCTACGGCGCCGGCGTCACCAACTACATGGCGGCACCGGATATGTTCCTCGACGCCAAGGCCACCATATCCGATCTTCCCGGCGGCACCATCATGGGCGGCGATCTCAAGTCGGTCAAGCCGATCGTCGGCCTCAATGACAGCTATTTCAAGGAGAACGTCCAGGAATCGATCGCCCGGGCATGGTATAACGGTGACTGGGCCAAACATCCATGGGAGGAGGACACCGATCCGAAATATACCGACTTCCAGGACGAGGGCCGTTACACCTGGCTCAAGGCGCCACGCTTCCAGGGCAAGCCGATGCAGGTCGGCCCCCTGGCCCAGATGCTCGTCGGCTACGCGCAGGGCCACGAAATGACCGTCAAATCCGTCGATTCCCTGCTGGCACTCGTCAGCACGGTCGCCGGCGTCAACGTCGGCCCCGAGGTCCTCCACTCCACCATCGGCCGTCACGCCGCCCGGGCGGTGCGGGCCGGGATGATGGCGGACCTGGCGCTGAAACACTGGGGACTGCTGGTCGATAACATCGGCAAGGGCGACCTCGAGATCTTCAATCCGCCGGTATTCCCCAAGGGCGAGCAGAAGGGCGTCGGCTACCACGAGGCGCCGCGCGGCATCCTGTCGCACTGGATCGTCATCCAGGACGGCAAGATCAAGAACTACCAGTGCGTCGTCCCCTCGACCTGGAACGCCGGTCCCCGCGATGCCGAAGGTCAGCTCGGACCGTACGAGGCCTCGCTGATGGATAATCCCATCGCCGATCCCGAACGGCCGCTCGAGGTGCTGCGCACCATCCATTCGTTCGATCCATGCATTGCCTGCGCTGTCCACATGCTGGATCCGGAAGGAAAGGAAGTGATGAAGGTCAAGGCTCTGTAATTGACGACTCGGATCCGCAATCTTTCTTCCCGGCAATTGCCGTATGGAGGTATGAACAATGTATGAAAAACACTATTGCTGGAGCATCCTGCATCGCTTGTTCCATTGGATGTTCGCCCTCTCCATCGTCGTCCTGGTGGTGACCGGGTTCTACGTCAACACCCCGTGGACCAATACCATGCTCGAGTACAGCCAGTCCTGGCCGATGGCCTGGATGCGCTACATGCACTTCGTCGCCGGCTATGTCTTCGCCGCGGCGATCATCATCAGGCTTTTCCTCTACATCTTCGGCAACCAGCAGGAACGGATAATGGATGTCCTGCCGGTCACCGGCCGCAATCTCAGAAACTTCTGGAAAACCCTGCTGCATTACAGCTATATCAAGGAAGCGCGTCACCACGATCGCCTCGGCCACAACGTCCTGGCCGGGCTGACCTATATCGTCACCGTGGTGGCCGCCATCGTGCAGATCATCAGCGGCTTCTACATGCTCTTTCCCGAGGCGACCTTCTGGGAGGGCTGGGGGGTGGCGTTTTTCGGCAATCAGCAATCGTCGCGCTATATCCATCACCTGCTGATGTGGTGGTTCATCATCTTCGCCATGATCCACGTTTATATGTGCATCTGGAACGATGTGAAACGTCCGGAAGGGGTTATCTCATCGATCTTCACAGGTGACAAGTTTACACACACCAAGGCATAAGCCGATCGGGGTCGAAATCCTCGTCCGCGGCATCGTCCAGGGCGTAGGATTTCGACCCTTCATCTACAACCTCGCCACCCGCTTCGGGATCTCGGGCACGGTCACCAACACCGGTGACGGCGTGGTCATCAGGGCCATGGCTCGAAGCGACAGGCTGGCGTTGTTTCTGGACGCCCTCGAACACCAGCCCCCGCCCCTCGCCCGCATTGTATCAATCGAACAACGACCGTTGACCGACCCCGTGGCCGACGGCTCCTTCACCATCCTCGAGAGTACCGCCGGTGCCCTCACCAACACCGCCATCCCCCCGGATATCGCCATCTGCGATGATTGCCGGCGGGAACTGCTTGACCCTGCGGACCGGCGATACCGCTACCCGTTCATCAACTGCACCAATTGCGGCCCCCGCTTCACCATCGTCGAAACGATCCCGTATGACCGCCCGAAGACCTCGATGAAGGTCTTCCCGATGTGCCCGGACTGCCTGCAGGAGTACCGTAACCCGGCGAACCGCCGCTTTCATGCCCAGCCCAATGCCTGTCCGGTCTGCGGCCCACGCCTGCTCTGGCATGGGCGGAACGGGGACAGGATCGAGTGCGCCGACCCCCTCCGGGAGGCGGCGGCCGCGCTGCATCAGGGAGAAATTGTTGCCCTTCGCGGCCTCGGCGGGTTTCATCTCGCCGTCGACGCCACCTCGCCGCAGGCGGTGGCTGTCCTGCGGCAACGCAAGGGCCGGCCGGACAAACCGCTGGCAGTGATGCTGCCGGATATCGAGATCGCCCAGGATCATTTTCAGATCAATGCCGCAGAGCGGCGGCTCCTGCTCTCATCGGAACTCCCGATCGTCCTGCTCCAACCTCGTCGCCGAAGTTGGCTCGCCGCCAACCTCGCCCCGGGGGTTGATGTCGTCGGGATCATGCTGCCCTATACGCCTCTCCATTTCCTGCTGTTTGCAGAAACACTCTGCCCTCCGGCCCTGGTGATGACCTCCGGCAACGTCAGCGGCGCCCCGATCTGTACCGCCAACCACGATGCCATCGACCGGCTGGCGGCGATCGCCGACTATTTCCTGCTGCATGACCGGGAGATCGTCACCCGGGTCGACGATTCGGTCTGTCGCGTCATCGCCGGCAGGACCCGCCTGCTTCGCCGGGCGCGAGGCTATGTCCCCGCCCCTCTGACCGTGCCGTGGCCGCTGCCGCCGATCCTCGGCTGCGGCGGCGGCCTGAAAAGCACCTTCTGCCTGGGACGGGATCGCTCCGTCATTCTCAGCCAGCATATCGGTGATCTGTTCAACCTCGAAGCGCTGACCTTCTACACCGAATCGATCCGGCATCTGCGCCAGGTCTTCGAGATATCGCCGGAGGTCGTCGCCTGCGACCTCCACCCCGACTATCTCAGCAGCCGCTACGCCGAAGAACTGGACCTCCCCCTGTACCGCATCCAGCATCATCACGCCCATGCGGTGGCGGTGATGGCCGAGCACGGGATTGCCGACCCGGTCCTGGCGATCGTCATGGACGGCACCGGCTACGGTCCCGACGGTACGATCTGGGGCGGCGAGTTCCTGCTGGCGGATCTGACCACCGCCACCCGCCTGGGCCATTTATCTCCTTTGCCGCTGCCGGGAGGCGACCGGGCTGCTGCCGAACCCTGGCGGATGGCGATCGCTGCCCTGTATCTGCTGTTCGGCGACGACCTGTCTTCCGCATCGGTGCTGCCCCCCGCTCTGGCTCAGATTCCGCACGCGCATCGGGAGGCGATTGGATCGATGGTCAAAAATTCCTTCAATTCGCCGTCGACCTCCTCCTGCGGCAGGCTCTTCGATGCCATCGCTTCGATCCTCGGTGTCAGACAGTATACGAGCTATGAAGGTCAGGCGGCGATGGAGCTCGAGGCCCTGGCCAGGACATCTGCCTCCAGCACCTGGAAGAATGAACTCATTGCGGCCCGATCGACATCACTCCCCCGATCTCTGGTGATGAACCATGAAAAAATGGAGATATGTTCGGAGGAATTTGTTAGAATGGCTGTCCACGCCTTGCATAAGGGCGAAAATCCCGGCAGGATCGCCTTGAATTTTCACTTCCAGCTTATCCGCAGTATTACCGAACTCACCCTGCGTCTTATGGATCAGACCGGCATTCGCCGCATCGTCCTGGCTGGAGGCTGCATGCAGAACAGCCTGTTACTCGAAGGGCTGCTCTATGTTTTCAAGAACAGCAAAGTAGAAGTTTACACGGGGGAGACCGTGCCGATCAACGACGGCGCCATCTCTCTCGGACAGACCATAATAGGAGGGTTACGGCATGTGTCTCGCGATTCCCATGAGAGTGACTGAGGTTCACGGGTGCCCGGAGGATTTCACCACCAGCCAGATCGCCATAGTCGATGCCGACGGTATCAGCCGGGAGGTCCGGCTTGATGTCGTCGATCACTGGCCGAGCGTCGGCGACTATGTCATCGTCCATGCCGGTTTCGCCATTCACTCGTTGATCGAGGCGGAGGCCCTGAAAAATCTCAGCCTGCTCAGGGAACTGGCGGCGCAGATGCCGGAAGAGCTGCTGTCGTGATCCGGGGTCAGAGATGAAATACTTCGATGAATACCGCGACAGCGCCATCGCCAAGGCCCTCGTCGCCGACCTGCAGAAGGTTGTCACCCGACCGATGCGGATCATGGAAGTCTGCGGCTCCCACACCATGGCGATCTTCCGCAACGGGATCAGGAGCATTCTCCCGGATGGGCTCGAACTGATCTCCGGCCCGGGCTGCCCGGTCTGCGTTACCTCGGCGTCACACATGGATGCCTTCATCGCCATGGCCGACAGGCCCGGGGTGCGGGTGGCGATATTCGGCGATCTGTTCCGGGTCCCCGGCAGCAATGGCTCATTGGCCAATGCCAGTTCGCGAGGGGCCAAGGTCGATATTGTCTATTCTCCGATGGATGCCCTGGACCTGGCCGTAAAAAATCCACAGGATCTGGTGGTATTCCTCGGAGTCGGCTTTGAAACCACGACACCGACGATCGCCGCCACGATTCTGGCCGCCAGGAACCGGAATATCTCGAATTTCGCCGTGTTTTCAACTCAAAAAACCGTTCCTGCAGCGCTTTCCGCCCTGCTCGAAGACCCGGAACTCAAGCTCAACGGTCTGCTCTGTCCCGGCCACGTCTCGGCCATCATCGGCGCCGGGGCCTATGTCCCGTTCGCGGAGAAACATCGGATCGCCTGCGTCATTGCCGGATTCGAAACCACCGATCTCCTCACCAGTCTGATACTGCTGGCGCAACAGATCGGAGCCGGCGAGGCGAAGGTCGAGAATGCCTACGGCCGGGTGGTCTCCTGGGACGGCAATGCCCGGGCGAAGCAGATGGTCGAGGAGATCTTCGAGCCCTGCGACACCCAATGGCGCGGACTCGGCCTCATCCCCGGCAGCGGCTTGAAGATCAGGGAAAAGTATCGGGATTTCGATGCCGAAGCGCGGCTCGATATCACCCTTGCGCCTGCCGGTGAACCAAAAGGCTGCATGTGCGGCAATATCCTCAAGGGCATCAACAATCCACGCCAATGCGCCTTGTTCGGGACCCGCTGCACCCCCGCGTCGCCAGTCGGTCCCTGTATGGTCTCCAGCGAAGGGACCTGTGCCGCCTTCCATAAATACGGGCTGGACATGTAATGGCAACTTTCTGTCTCCGACCGGATGACCGGCAGACATCATCCCTGCACCTCGCCGCTTTCCTGCAGACAACCAGAATGGTAACAATCCCCGATGTCCGATAAATGCATACTTCTTGATCACGGCAGCGGCGGTCTTGCAAGCCAGGAGCTTATCAGCAGCCTCATCGTCAAACACCTGGACAACCCCACCCTCCGCGGTCTGGAGGACAGTGCGGTGCTCGACCGGCCGGCCGGCAGGATCGCCTTCACCACCGACAGCTACGTCGTCGACCCGATATTTTTCCCCGGCGGCGATATCGGCATGCTGGCCGTCCACGGCACCATCAACGACCTGGCGATGCGCGGGGCCCAACCGCTGTGCCTCAGCCTCGGCCTCATCCTCGAGGAGGGAATGGCGCTCGATGATCTCGAGCGGATTGTCATCTCCATCGCCGCCTGCAGCCGCGAGAGCGGTGTCCCGGTGGTGACCGGCGACACCAAGGTCGTGCCGAGAGGCAAGGGCGACAAGATTTTCATCAATACCTCGGGGATCGGGGTCGTCGCCGACGGCATCGACATCTCCTCGAAGAACGCCCGGGAAGGCGATGTGATCCTCCTCTCCGGCACCATGGGCGACCACGGCATTACCATCATGACCCGCCGGGCCGGGATCTCGATACAGGGCCGGCTCGAGAGCGACACCATGCCCCTGCACCGCCTGGTGCAGCGCCTCCTGGACGAGCTGCCGGGCGCCGTGAGAACCCTGCGCGATCCCACTCGCGGCGGCGTCGCCACCACGCTCAACGAGATAGCCGCCAACAGCCGGCTCGGGGTCGAACTGCGGGAGGAGTCCCTGCCGGTCCGCCCCCAGGTGCGAGCCGCCTGCGAACTCCTCGGGCTGGAGCCGCTCTACCTCGCCAACGAAGGCAAACTGCTGGCCGTTGTCAGTGCCGACCAGGCCGAAACCGCCTTGAGGATCATGCGGGAAACCACCGAAGGCGCCGAGGCGGCCATCATCGGCAGGATGGTGGGCGGCAAGGCCGGCCGGGTCGTCATCAACACACCGCTCGGCGGCATGCGAATGGTGACCCCGTTGCACGGCGAGCCACTGCCACGCATCTGCTAGGCCGTAATCACCACTCAACCGTTAACGACCATGAAAACTCGCGTGAAAAAAATCGGCATCTTCGGCATCGGCAACCTGATCCTCCGCGACGAGGGCTTCGGCGTCCATACCGTTCAGTACCTCGAAAACAATTATCACTTCCCGGATACCGTCGAGATCCACGATATCGGTACCGCCGGCATTTACATGTCCCCCTTTCTCGAGGAATGCGACCCGGTCCTGATCATCGACGTGGTCGATATCGCCGGAGAACCCGGTTCATTTCACTACTACACCCTCGCCGATGTCAAGGCCGGCAATTTCCAGACCCGGATGTCGCCCCACCAGCTCGGGCTGCTCGAGATTCTCGAGATCTGCAAACTGCGAGATGCCGCACCGGAGGCGGTGGAGTTCTATACCGTCATCCCCAAGGAACTGACGGAAAGCATAGAGTTATCCGACGTTGTGGCTGGGCGGGTGGTGGAAGTCGCCGACATGATACTGGGGCGCCTGGCCGAGCTGGGTGTCGAGGTGAAGAAAAAACAGGGTCCGGCGACGGCGTATTCAGGGAACGTTACCAAATAACCGCTACATAGAGCCTTTTGCGAAACAACAGGACTGTTTAGCAGCAAATTAGACATTATATCCTGTTATTTCTGGATATTTGTTATCATTTCGAGGGATGGCGAGAAATTTCGTTGTTCCTGGCAGGAGATTTCTCCCACTGGTCGAGATGACAGCGGGGAAAGATCGCGATGACAGCGGGGAAAGATCGAGAAGCCAGCGGGGGAAGATCGAGATGACAGGATGGGCAGACAGCCGTTTTGCACAAGGCTCCATAACCAATGATTTCATTACGACCCCTAATGCCGGTTACGACGCCCCACTTTTACGGTTACATTTACACAACGGCATATGCCCTTGCGTCAGGCTGCGATCCGCTCATCCCGGCCTGATAGAGTCCAACTTTTTGATGAGGATCTACCATGTGTGATTCATGCGGATGTCCCTCTGCGGGAGACCAGATTTACAGCCACAGCCATGACGGCGAGGGCTCGGTCCATACGCACGGCACGGCGGCAGGCCGGACCGTCGACGTCCATGCCAGCCTCTTTGCCGCCAACGATGCCCTGGCCAGGATCAACCGGGACCACTTCGACGACATCGGTGCCGTCGTCCTCAACCTGATCAGCAGTCCGGGGTCCGGCAAGACCACCCTGCTCGAACACACCATCGATGCCCTCAAGGGCGAGATCAACATCGGGGTCATCGAAGGCGACATCGAGACCGAACGCGACGCCGACCGGATCCGCGCCAAGGGGGTTCCGGCCGTCCAGTTGACCACCGGCGGCGCCTGCCACCTCGATGCGGCCATGATCCACCGGGGGTTTCACCTGCTGCAGAAGGAGCAGGGCGGCGACCGGATCGACCTCCTCTTCATCGAGAATGTCGGCAATCTGGTCTGCCCGGCCACCTTCGATCTCGGCGAACATGAGCGGGTCGTGCTGGTATCGGTGCCGGAGGGACCGGACAAGCCGGCCAAGTACCCGAAGGCCTTCACCAGTTCGCATACCTTCCTGATCACCAAGACCGACCTGCTGCCGTATTTCGATTTCCCGGTCGCGGAGGCCTCGGGCGAGGCCCTCCAGCTCAATCCGCGGCTGCGGGTCATTGACCTCTGCGCCACCAAAGGGGGCGAGGGTTTCGACAACTGGCTCGACTACCTGCGTGACCTCCTCTCCCGGATGAAGGCCAGGGCCAGATAATCCTGCCCGTCCGCCCCTGCCTTCCCGCCACTTCGAATCAGTGGAGATGCAAGGCAGGGGCACTATCTCCGGCTACGGCAGGTCCACCTGCTCCGACGACGGGCCGCCCCCCTGTTCCTGCCGGATCCTGGCCAGCAGTTCCCGCCCGTCGTTGTCCAGAATTTCTTTTCCCAGTTCCAGACCGATCATTTCCGCCTCGCCGATTGCGCCCCGCCGCTGCATCATCACGATCTGTCTGCCGTCGAGGCTGACCAGACCGCCGGTGAGGACGATATCCTGCTGGTCGAGTGTCGCCAGGGCGAATACCGGGATGCTGCACCCGCCCTCCAGCGTTTTCAGGAAGGCACGCTCGGCGAGGAGGCAGTTTTCGCTGTCGCCATCGTTGAGACAGGCACGGATGAATTCCCGCTTGTCAGGCGGAAGCAGGGACGATGCCTCGATGGCGATCGACCCCTGGCCGACGGGGGGGAATATCTGGGTGACCGGGAAGATCTTGATGATCATCTTGTCGTAGTCCATCCGCTTGACCCCGGCATAGGCCAGCATCAGGGCATCACAGGCCCCTTCCCGCATCTTGCGGATGCGGGTCTGGAGGTTGCCCCGCATCTCCACCGGTTCGACATGGGGATAATAATACCGCAGCAGGGCCCGCCGTCGCACCGACGAGGTGCCGATGCGGATCTTTTTCGAGCTGTCGTCGATATCGAGCGATTGGTTGTCACTGACCAGGACATCATTGACCTGTTCCCGACGGGTAAAGGCGATCAACGCAAACCCCTCCGGCAGTTGGGACTGCATGTCCTTGGCGCTGTGCACCGCGATATCGGTGGCACCGCTGGCCAACTGCTCCTCCAGTTCCCGGGTGAAGACCCCCTTGCTGCCGATCTTGGCGATGGAGGTATCGAGGACCTTGTCCCCCATGGTCTCCATGGCCTTGATCGTGGTTTCCATCCCCACGGCGTTGAGGGCCTCGGCCACCATCTCGGTCTGCCACATCGCCAGTTTGCTCTTTCGTGATCCAATGACTATCATTCTTTCGTTCTTCCTTTGCAAAATTATCGTTGGTCCGTCGGCCTGCGTTAGGGCGGAGAGCCCGCATGGTCGACTGCATGTGCAGTTGACCACGATATCGCCGATCCGTCGACCGATTCGGCTCCCTGTTTGATTGCCAGAACCACCCCCGATCAGGTAACATGAAGCATGCGATTGCTCCTGTACAACATCCGTTACGCGACCGGCCACAAGAAGGGCTTCCACCTGCCGATCCCCTATGCCGGCTTCTTCAAGAAGACTGCCGCCAACCTGCAACGGATCATCCATTTCATCCGGCTTGTCGATCCCGACATCATCGGCCTGGTCGAGGTCGATTCCGGTTCATACCGCTCGAGCAACGCCTGCCAGGCGGAACAGATTGCCAATGAACTCGGCTACCATTTTGTCGTTGAAACCAAGTACAGCGGCAGTTCCTTTGTCCACCGGGTGCCGATCATCCGGCAACAATCCAACGCCCTCCTGAGCCGGGATCAAATCCTCGACTCCAGCTTTCATTACTTCTCCCAGGGGGTCAAGCGTCTGATCATCAAGGCCGAACTCGAACAGGTCGTGATCTTCGTCGTCCATCTCTCCCTGAAATATCGTCATCGCCAGAACCAGCTCGGACAATTGTACAGCCTCATTCACGAAACCGACAAGGAGGTCATCGTCGCCGGCGATTTCAACACCTTCTGGGGCGACAAGGAACTCAAGCTGTTCCTCGCCGCGACCGGCCTGGAAAATGCCAACGTCGTCAACGCCCCCTCCCACCCGAGCCATGCGCCGCACCGTCAGATCGATTTTGTCCTGCACTCGCACGGCATCAGGATCGACAGCTTTTTCATCCCCGATATCCAGCTGTCCGACCATGCGCCGCTGGTCTGCGACTTCTCCTGCCTGGCGAGCCCCCTTGCCGCCGCCGGTGACGACCGGGGAATCAGGCTGGTGAAACAGCTGCACTGACAGCGGGTGATGACAACCCGTTGCCGGCCGAGCGTCATTCCCCCTTTCCCAGAACCACCACCGAACAGTTCCGCCCCGTCACCCCGTCACCCTCCCGGCATGCCCGGCGATAGGAAAAATAATCCCGGCTGCAGGATGTGCACACCCCGGCAACCGAAATCGAGGCCGGCCTGAGGCCGGCGGCGATGAGCTGCTCCTGTGATATCCGCCAGAAGTCGAAATGATTCTCACCCGCCCGGTATCTCTGGAAATGCGGCGGCAACTCGTGGCGATGATTGACGAATTCGCTGCAGCAGGGGCCAAGCGAGGGGCTGATGACCGCCAGCAGATCCTCTGCCCGTGAATGATAGCGGAAGACGATCAACCCGACGGTCTTGCCCAGGATGTTCTGCACGCTGCCGCGCCAGCCGCTGTGGACCGCGCCGATCACCCGCCGGAGCGGATCGAACAGCAGCACCGCCTGGCAATCGGCATGCTGGACCATGATGCCGACCTCCTGCAGGTCGGTTACCAGGGCGTCGACGCCGTCGACCTCGAGATCGGCGGCCGGATGGCTGTCCAGGCAATGGATCCGATCACCGTGGATCTGGCGGGCGGAAACGAGCCGCGACAGGTCCAGGGCGGCCTTGATCCTGGCCCGGTTGGCCGCCACCGCGATGCTCTCATCACCCACCCCGTAACTGCCGTTGAGCGAGGCAAACGGGGCGACACCCACCCCTCCATGGCGATCGAACATCGCATAGCGGCAGCCGTCGGCATGTTCCGGGCTGAAACTCCGGTGGTGCCGCCCTGGTGCAAAATGGTGCATCGCTTCTCCGTGAACGAGGAGGGAAAGGATCGCCGGGAACGCATCTGCAGCGGGTCCAAAACTGAAAGTATAGCAGATTGAACGGAACGGCGACAAGAGCGCAGCTGAGACTGGAAAAGAAAAGGGAACACCCCCGACGGAGGCATTCCCTTTGCTGATGGTGCGGGTGCGGCCTTACAATCGCGGCGGTTTAGAAGAAGGCCTCGAAGGTCAGATAGATCTGGTCGGCGTCCTCGACCGGGTCAAGCCCCATCATCCCCAGCTTCATCAGGTCGCCGCCATTGCTCAGGTCATAGGCGGCCATGTTCCAGTCGCCCGAGCCGGAGTAATCATACTCGTAATGCTGGTAGCCCAGACGGATGAAGGTCTTGGCATACCTGGAGATCATCTCGCCCGTCGGCAGGTCGTAGAGACCGTAGATCTCGTAGACCTGACCACGGGTCGCCAGCTTCGACTGGTAGATGTCGTCATGCCCCGGCGACATCGCCAGCCAGAACTCCGAACCGTAGTTGAACTCGGCCCCGAGCTTCAGGCCGATGTTGTCCATGTCGTAGCGGACGCCGGCATAGACGCTGTAGCCGTTTTCCTCGTCGGTATTGGGCCCGGCCAGACCCGCGGCCATGGCGGCGTAGTCGTTGAACATGCCGTCGGCATCGGGGTTGGTGCGCGACCAGCCGCCGGCCAGGAAGTAATTGAAGTTGGCGACCTTGTTCTCGAACACCGCCGAGGTATGGAGGATGTCGCCGAGATTCTCCCTCTCCCCCAGGCCGGACATGTTGCCGAATTGGGAGTTGATGACCGGATCCTGGAAATTCGGGTAGTTGAAGGCGTTGAAGGCGTTGAACACCTGGACATAGGCGAACATGTCGTCCTTCTTCATGACATCCCAGCTGAAGCCGGCGAAGTCCATGTCATCGATCGAGCCGGGGGCCGAATCATCCAGCAGACCGGCCTCGAAACCGCGGCCGTAGCAGAAGCGGAGCCGGCTGTCGCCCATCGTCTCCGGTCCCCAGGTCCAGGCATAGCCAAGGGTCAGACCGTCGAAGGGCCAGTTCATGAAGGCCATCGGGGTGGCGTCGCCGTCGATCCCCGTGCGGAACTGCGTCGGAGGACCGTCGGTGGTCGGCCGGCGGCCGATCGAGAACCACATCGGCTGACCGGCAATGTTGGCCCAGTTGACATAGGCCCGGTCGACATAGAGGGCGCTGTCCTCGGCCGGGGTCCGGGCGACGTTGCCGTCGAACACCGGCCACATCGCCCCGGATTCGTCGGTGAAGGCCGACTGGTTGCCCCAGGTCTTGAACATGGCCAGGCGCCCCTTGAACTCGACGTTCTCGGTGGCGTTGACCCGCATGTTAAGGCGGAAACGGTTGGTCCAGAGCGTGTCGTTATCCAGGTCCCTGCCGAACACCGTATCGGCGGAATAATAGTCGAGGCGGCTGCGGAAATCGCCGAAGAACTTGATCCGGGCGGCGAGGTCCCAATCGGCCGAGCGTTCGTCCAGATCACCGACGGTGTCCGACAGCTTGTTGCTTACCTCTTTCTGGGAATCCAATGCCGCCTTCAGCTCGTCGAGCTGCCTGCTCAATTCTTCGACCTTTTTCTCCAGGTCTGCAGCGTTGGGACCGGCACTGGCCATAGCCATAGCTGGAACCGTGAGAAGTCCCGCCAGTGCCAACACAGAAATTTTTTTCACCATCCTCCGTCCTCCTTTTTCATGTTCTTGATGATCGCAGCATGAAAAACAGCCGAAACACACTGCCTCCCCTTTCTCGTCCGCCGGGATATCCTCGCCGGCGGTATCCGTACGCCTCTTCACGGTACAAATATTTTTACCCTGTTCATATTGTCTATCGTAGATAATTGACGATGTCAATAGCGCCTCCTATTTTAGTAAATAATTTTTTTCTAAACTGCCTTCCCTGGCCTTCGGCGTGTTCATCGATTGCAAGGATGCTCCGCTGCCGCTGGACCTTTTCGGCCATTTCCGGTAAAGAACAGAAAAGCCGACCACTTTCCGTCACTTGACCCGGAACCGCCTCGCCTCCATTGACCATGCCCCGCTCACGATGAAGATACCGCTCGTTCTCGCCGCCTTCGGCACCGTCTCAGATGAGGCGGCTGCCACTTACGACATGATCGACCGGGAGATACGCCACAGACTGGCGGACACCCCCATCTTCTGGGCCTACACTTCGCGGGTGATCAGGAACAAGGTGGCGGACGCATCCGGACGGATTCGTCATTCTCCCCTGGAACTCTTGACGGAGCTGGCGGGGCACGGGTACGGCAAGGCGGTTGTCCAACCGCTGCACCTCCTGCCCGGTCATGAATATCACCAGTTGCGGCAGCAGTGCCGGCAGTCGCCGATCCCCTGCCATGTCGCCTTTCCCCTCCTCACCGCCCCGCAGGATTATCATGATCTGGCCGATAACCTGGCGCCCCTGATCGACGAGCACACAGGCCAGGCCATCCTCCTCATCGGCCATGGCACCAATCACCCGATCTGGGTGGCCTATCACGCCATCGAAAAGATCTTCCGGCAGCGGTTCGGCCCCCGGATCTTTGTCGGGGTTATCGACAAACATCCCGACTCGACCGCTATCCCTGATGAGATCATCGCCGCAGGGTGGAACAGGGTCTGCCTGATCCCCCTGCTGCTCGTCGCCGGCATGCATTTTGAAAGGGATGTCAACGGCAGAGGCCAACACGCATGGCGCACCCGACTGGAACAGGCTGGTCTCGAAGTGACATGCGTCGCCCGGGGACTCGGTCGCCATCCGGGGATGATCGCCGCGATCGGCGCCCGGATCGGCGAAACCATGAGCCGCGTGCGCGGCGATGATGCTTCAGGTTGTCAGGCCGGCTGACCTCATTTGTCGGCGAAGGCCCCGGCCAGGTTTTTGTCGATGACATAGATGCAGATCTCCTTCGCCCCCTGCCGCGAATAGCCGTGTTTGCGGTGCAGGTTGTCCATCAGGAAATGGATGTCGTCCTGGATCTTCCGGTCATAGGTCTTGAACGACTCCTCGTTATAATCCTTGATCGCCCGCCGGAAGTTCTCGTTCTTCAGGAAGGGTTCGAGCACCTTCTCCTTCAGGTTGTGGACGTACCGCTCATGGAGATACTGGTACAGGGTCGTTCCGGTGATCGGGAGGTCGTCGCGCAGCATCTCCTGCGTCAGCGTCACCGTCGCATAGGTTTTCTGGATATTGCTGCGAAAGGCGGCGGCATCCCGGGCACCGATCAACAACCGTGATTCAAAGCGTTGGAAAAAGGCGTCGTTGATCTCGAGCCGCTCCCCGGTATAGGTGCACTTTTCCACCGAACCCGGCTCGAAGTTGACGGCAAACAGGTAATTCTGGATCTCCCGCGCAATCTGCTCCTCGTTGTAGTAATAGAGAGATTCCTTGACCTCCTGCAATACCGCGTAGTTGTACATCCGCTGCAGTGAATCGAGAAAGCCCATCGGCAGGATGTCCCGGTCCTCCTTGCAGTACTTGCGGAAGAACTTGCCCAGCATCGACATGTCGATGAGCTTGTCGTCTTTTCCGTATATCGTATAGAATTCATTAAATAATTTTATGGAATCGCGGCCTGACAGCCCCTTCCAGCCGTCCTTCTCCGATTCGGCGATGATCTTCATCCGCCGCTTGGCGGTGAAGGCCGCCACATCCTCCTCACTCAGCCAGGGAGGGATGAAGCCGGTAAAGATCTCCATCTTCAGCAACTGCAGATGGCTGTCGCAATAGAGTTCGTATTTGCCGGGATCGGGAATCCACTCCAGCATCGCCTCCGACTTGGTCCTGAGCCGGGTGGCGATGATGACCCGGGCAAAATTGTGCAGGACCCGGGGCAGGAAGCTGCCGTCGATGTGCCGGCCGAAGATTTCCCGATAAATCTCAACTTCGGTTTTCAGATCGAGAATATACGGCACATTGATGAACTCGATGCGATCGGTGAAGGCCTGCAGATCGGTGATCACCTTGCGATCCTCGGGGTTCATCAGGGCGAAGAACAGCGAGTTGACCCGCTCCTCGATATCCTCGACCTTGTGCACCCCGTCACTGATGATATTGTGCAGTTCCATCAACCGGGCCATGTTGTGGGACTTGATGTCCATCAGGGCATAGATGCCGTTGTTGGTCTTGGCAAAGCTGGAATAGAGAAACGACACCGGCCGCGAGGGGCAGAACTGGGCGTCGAGGTTGCGCTGGATCACCTCGTTGTGGTGGACGTTCTGGCGCAGCGGCGCATCGCCGGGGTTGAACACCGAGATCCCCTCGCCCAGCCGGCGGTTGATGGAAAACGGCCGGGCGTAGACGAACTCCAGGACCTTGAGCGGATCATCGTATTGTTTCAACAGGTTCTGAAATATGGAGGTACAGATCGTACAGGGCGATTCCTCGAACACCCATTCATATTTCTTCTCGGTGAACAGGTGCCACTTGAACTTGTCATTTTCGAACAGTTCGTCAAAAAAACGGCGGCGGACATCCTTGGGGATGATCAGGAAGGGATTGTCATGACTGGGGCAGGGAACATCGAAATAGGCCCCCGGATCGTTGTCGTCGGCGCATCCTTCCTTGGCGTTCGGGTGGTTTCTGTCGTTGTTGAGCCCCTTGTTTTCAAGCAGCCAGGCCAGCCGTTCCGTCAGGGAGGCCAGCGACTGGGGGGCGTTCACCGCCTGATCGCGTTTCAGTCGCCAGACCACTTCATACCGCCTGCCTTCGGGGGTATTGGCATATTCCTCGAACTTGCGCAGCAGATTGTAGAGAAAGGTCGATTTGCCGCTGCCATGGGGTCCTTCGAAGATATAGATCTTGTTCTGCTGTGCCCCGACCGACAGGCCCTCGACATGGCGCATCAGACGGTTGGCGAAGAGACGATCGGCAAAAAACGGCCGGTCCGAATTCTCGACAAAAAGTTTGCTGCAATCGTAGCTCAGATAGCGGATCGATTCCGGGTCATCGCTGTACTCGTCGACACCCTCGGCAACGAAGGTGCTGATCATGTCGGCATAGACCTGCAGCACGTTGCGGATGATCCGGGTCGGATGGGCAACGACCTCCTGCAGAAATTCGCTGAAGGACAGCATCGATCGCTTCGGCCAGCCGCTCTCGTGTTGTTTCAGGCTGTTCAAGGCCCTGGTGATATCGCGCATCAATCGACTCCTCTGCCGGATACCGTTTCTCCAACCTTCATTCCCGTTGCCCGTGGACCTCGATCGGTTCCCGGACAAGCTTCCTCCCGCTCATGGTATAACGGAAGCGCTTCCAGCTGATCTCCTGCTTCGGCCGTTCGGTCCTGGCCGCCCCCTCCTGCTCGGCCTCGGTCTTCACCGGCACCGGCTCGGAGGTGTACAGGCAGACCTTGCCGCCCCACAGAAACTCCAGCCCCATCAGCGTCGCGTCGATATATTCGCGGACCAGCGGTTTGCCCTCGAACACATGGTTGAGGATCAGGGTCCCGTCGGCATCGACGCTGACCTTGACCAGGGGCGGATGGTAGAGGGAATCGGAGACCATCTGGCGATAATCCTCGGCCCGCCGGCTCTTGACGTAGTACTGCCAGGTCATCCGTTCCTTGTTCAATCGCTTGCCGGCGACGAAGAGCCGGTGCCGGTCGACGAATTCCTGATCGATAAAGCTGTTGATGAACATCGAATCGGCCGAGTTCTCCCGGATGGAAAAGATGAACTCCTTTCCCCGACCCGTCTTCCGGTCATAGTGACGACGCCTGTACTTATCCTCTATTCTGTTATAATCAAAAGATATCTTCCCTTTCTCGGCCTTCTCTTCGAGATAGTCGAAGAGGCGCATGCCGAGGGCGTAGGGATTGAGGCCGACCCGCGGCATCGACGTGACCTTGGCGTTGACGAGCGCATATTCGACTTCATGGCCGCCGATCCGGTCGTCGCCGAGGAACAGCTTCTCGTGCCAGTAGCTGGCCCAGCCCTCGTTCATGATCTTGGTCCGGATCTGCGGCTGGAAATAGAGCGAGGTCGAGCGGATCACCTCCAGGACGGTCAGCATCCAGCGGTTGTCCTCGCGGTTGAGAAAAGGCGAGTATTCCATCAGGAACCGGAGGACATCGATCCCCTCCCGCGGCTTCTTTTCCTTCCGGCTCTTGTCGTACAGCGATTCGAATTCCGGGTGCCGGCTCTTGACCGAATCGAGAAACCGCCGTTCGGCCTCGACCGGATCATCGTGCACCATTTTGTTATACAACTCGATTTCCCGGACATAGCGGGTGATCGCCTTTTTGTTCTTCTGGAGAAAGACATCGAAATAGTAGTCGATCATCGCCTCGACCCCTGACGATGCCGTCTTCTCCAGCCCGGCCAGGACACCGAAATAGCCCACCAGGTTGTCGACGGCCCGCGAGAATTCGATGATATAGTCCACCCAGCGTCCCTTCTCCGACCGCAGTTTGGCGAACAGCCGTTTGTCGGAGAGGGCGCGGCCGGTAAAGTCGTACTCCCGGGTATGGCGAAAAAAGATATTGTTCTGAAAAAAATCGATATGGCCGATAACATGATAGAATATCATCACATTCAGCCAATCCGGGTTGTTGTCGTTGTAATAGGAGATCGGCGGCCGGGTATTGATGACGGTCTCGTAGGGGTTGTTGGGATAGAGCTCGTAGCGGCCCTGTTCCTTCAGCACCTCGACGTCCTGGACCCAGTAATCGTAGAGGGTCGGGATCATCATCTTCGGTGAGAGCTGCAGCAGATCGCGATTGGTGACGATGTACTCGAGACTCTCGTCCTGAAAGCTGAGTCCGGCATCGCGAGCCCGCTCCTTGCACCCTTCCATGATCTTCTTGGCATGCTGGCTGATCAGTTCCATATCGTCGCCATTCCAGGTGCCGCCCGACCCATGCAGTCGGTCGGCGGCTATGAGATGAGGTGTTTGATCCCCTCGATCACCCGCCCCTCGTTGCTGTCCTTCGACATCACATCCAGTCGGAGCAGGTCGTTGCGCTCGTCGAGGAGACCCGACTTGCGGACATAGCGCTCGACCTCGCTCTTGCCGGAGACCCCGTAGCCGTTCTCGGCAATGGTGATGCCGACCCGGGCGGCATAGCGCAGCATCTTCCGCAACTCCGGCAGGGTTTCCTCCCCCTTGGTGTCCCAGTCATCACCGTCGGTACCGTGGAAGACATAGATGTTGTAATCCTGCTGCAGGTTTTCCCGCTCGACCAGCTTATTGACCAACCGGTAGGCGGAGGCGACCTGGGTCCCGCCGGCCACCCGCAGATTGGCGTAGGTGTGGAAGCTGACGACCTCCCTGGCCTCGGTGTCGTGGAGGATGAACCGCGTCATCACCTGATTCTGATACTGGTAGGCCAGCCAGGAATAAATCAGCACGTGCTGGCTGACGATCAGCTCGGTCGGCTTGCCGCTCATCGACCCGGAGTAGTCGCGGACGAAGAACACCACCGCCTGCGACTCGTAATCCTTTTCCCGTGACAGGATCCGGTAGACCCGGTCGCGGGGGGCGATCATCAGGTCGAGGGGATCGACCCGCTCCTGGCCGCTGATCCGCCCCAGGCCGATATTGGTCTGGAGGATGCGCCTGAGCGTCGCCTTTTTGTCGAGGATCTGGCCGAAACCCCGGTTCTTGTCGGTGAGATCGTAGGTGTAGCGGGTGAGCGACCGTTTCTTCCCCTTGTCCTTCAGGTTCGGCAGCTTGAACTGCTCGGTCAGGATCCGGCCGAGGTCGTAGGCATTGGACTCGAGTTCGTGGGCCCCGCCCTCGCCCTGGCCGGCACCGCTGTCACCGGGACCCTGTTCCTGCCGCACCGGCTGCTCGCCGATGATTTCGCCCTCTTCGCCCTCGCCGGTCCCGCCCTCGTCCTCTCCTTCCCCCTCGCCATCCTCCTGGGCCTTGACCTGGTCGTGGATCAGCTTTTCCTCCACCGTCGACGGCACCACCACCACCTTGTCGCTGCCGTCCCGGCCCGGCTTCATCATCCGGCCGACCCGGATCTTGCGGGGGAAGCCGTCCTCCTCCCGCTGCTTGTCGCGCTCGAGCAGGGCGTCGAGGGTATTGAGCGCCGACAGCGGGATCAGGCTCGACGGCGAGCCGTCATCCATCAGCGCCAGATCGTTCCAGCCGGCGAAGCCCGGGCCGCGCGGCGCTGCGATGAGGGCATGGGCCGCAGATCCGTCGCCATTCTGCTCGGCCAGCCGCAGTTCGAACTCGATCACCCGCTGCTGCTCGGGGGTCAGTCCCCTCTGCTTCAGGTTGTCATAGAGGGCTCGCAAGGGATTCATCGTTGCACCGCTCCCGTCCGCTGTTGATCGTTGGCCCCAATTGCATCGGCTCACGTCTCATCGACCTGGGTGCAGAAGTACTCGATGGTCTTCTGGGCGCAGGTGGTGCAGTAGCCGAGCTTCTTGAACATCGTGTCGATCATCCGGTCATAGAGTTTCTGGTTCTCCTCGTTGGTCCGGTTGGCGAGCGCGCCGATCAGGCTGCCGGCCCCGGCGATATCCGATTTGAGGCGGACGTCGGTGACCGCCTTGACCAGCTCGAGGTTGTCCATGAAATCGTAATCGGGCCGCACCGAGATCTTCTGGCCGTAGATCTTGCGGATCGAGGTCCTAAACGAGTCCTTCTGCTCGCGGGTCTTCAGGCCCAGACACTCCTCGACCGAATCGATGTAGCGCTCGTCGATCTTCAGGGCCTGGAGTTCGCCGGTCTGGGGGTTCTTGTACTTCCACATCCGGTCGGCACCGAGATTCTCGGCGTCGATGCCGATGATCATGTTGACGTAGTTGATCACGTCCTTGCGGATGGCCAGCGGCTCATCCATGTAGGCGTTGAACATCTCGGTCATGATCCGCTCCCGGTACAGCCCCTTGGCGATCTTGAGGTCGTCGAGGAACTTGGCCCGGTCGCCGGCGTCGGAGACATAGTCGAGGATCACCCGCTCCAGGGCGAGGAAGATGTCGTAGGCATACATGCACTTGCCCTCGTTGGTGCCGGAGCTCTCGAGCATCAGCTGCACCGCCCGGCCGAGGTTGCGCTGGCCCAGGCCCTTCTGGCCGAAGCGCCTGGTGATGTCGTGATCCTGGTTCAACGTGTCGATGACCTCCGACAGCGTCTTCAGGCTCTTCTCCCCCGCCACCTCGCCGGCGGCGAGCTTCATCGTCTCGATCGCGGTCAGCTTCTCCGAACGCGGCAGGCGGGTCAGGACGGTCGCCACCGAGGCGGCGTAGTTGAGGTTCGGGTCCTGGTGCATGACGCTGCCGGTCAGGGTGGTCTTGGACTCGTTGCCGATGGCGTAGGCGGTCAGCTCGCTCTGCAGCTTGTAGTTGGTATTGTGCGAGACGTAGCAGATGCGGCAGCGGTCGACGATCGGCGCCTCCTCCTTCTCGGCCAGGAAGCGGTTGAATTCGGAGTTGTTGCTGGTGGCGATGATCAGGGTGTCGATCGGCCACTTGTAGCCGTCGATCTCGATCGTCCGGTTCTGGATGATGCCGAGGTAGACCTGGACCAGGTCCTTCTTGTTCTTGTAGATCTCGTCGCTGAAGTGGATGCCGCCGCCCGCCACCCGGGCCAGGGCGCCGCGCCGCAGATCGAAGCGGTAGGGGTTGTTGGTGTCGCTGATGTGGAGCAGCCGCTGGATCGACTCCTCGCCGAGCAGATCGACGGCGGACGAGGTGATCTTGTCCTTGGCCGGGTACTTGCCGGTCACCGTCCCCAGGCTCTCGGTCAGCGGCACCGGGACGATGTCGATGAAATCGAGCATATCGTCGATCCTGCCGTCGGTATGCAGCCGGATCTCGTTCCAGATATAGGCGGAGCAGGCCCCCAGCGGCCGGTAGTTGTCATACCAGGTGCGCAGCTGGCGGTCGTCGACCCGGTAGCGCCGGGCCAGGTACTGCTCCGATTCGGCCCGGGTCTCGTGGGTGTTCATCGCCAGGACCATCGGGTCCTCGTAGGTCTGCGACTCGATGACCTTGATATTGCCGTAGCCGCCCAGCTGATCGAGATTGTTGAAGCGGAAGGTATACTTGCGGTTCTGCGGCAGCGACAGGAAATTGCGGTACATCGCGCAGAGATACTCCACCAGGAAGGTCTTGCCGTTGCCCGGCTCGCCGACCAGGACAAAGGCCATCTCCTTCGACGACCCGCCTTCAGAGGCATCCTTGACAAAGGAAACGAAGGAGTTGATCTCGTCGTACATGCCGACGATGTGCTTCCTGCCCTCCCGGAATATGCGAAAATCGAAGGTCGACTTGCCGTTGACCACGACCTTGTCGATCTCCCGGCCCAGGATCATCCGGCTGACACCCTGGAAGGCGTTCTCGAAGACCCGCTCGCCCTTTTTGACCGCCGTGATGTGATTGGTCAGCGTGTTGTTCTTTGGCGTTGCCATCATGCTCCTCCCTGGAAGCGGTTGATGTGAATGAGGATCGATGCCTTTCCTTTATTATCAGCATTCCCCCGGTTGAATTCAAGGAAATGTTCATTTGCTTAATATTTCGTTGGGTTATGCGATTATGTCTCCGGGAGAGGCTGCTGAAGACGGTGATTGCCCGATTGATACTTCTTGACCGGGCTGGAATAAACAACTAATACGAATAATTAGTGCACTCGAAGCGCTCCTGAAAAATGGAAGGAGGGGGCGATCAGGGGGTAAAAAGACTTACAAGCACTACTGTGTTGCAGGAACAAGCCAAAAGGATCTTGTCATCTTTCCAGATAACATCCCAATGAATGTGTTATCTGGAACTCCATATTCACTTGTTATGCAATTAAAAGGAATATCAATGTCTCCAAAACAAAATGGCACATACTACTTAGGCCGAGTTATTAAACTTGGGGTTTTGGACCATGAGAAAGTAATGGCAGCCATTGAGATGCCGAGGCCAATTACAGCTTGGGGCTTTGATTGGACGTTTATTAAAACAAAAAGAAAAACGTTGAATAATACAGAGTATATCTATTCTAAACTGTGCAAATATTCACCAAATGCTGAGGTTACTGTTATTGATCCAGATAAAAGTGAAGAGATCAAAAAGGATGAACCAAACCTACATATGAAAGAATATCTCGAAATGAGATCAACAGATAAAATGAAAATAGAAGAGGAAAGTGGTGGAGACAGTAGTATTTCAACAAATCTCCCAGAATTAGTAAAAAGAGCATCTGAGCAAACCAAAGAAAAGCCATTCAAGCCACCAAATCGTGTCGATATCGGTGATGCCGCAATCTTAATGGCCGCGGATGGTTATGGTACCGGTTTTGTAAAGGGTCGACAAAAAGGTGAGATAGTAGTAATCAAGACATCAGAAACAATCAAGAATTTCACTTTTGCAAAAGACGCTGAACCCGATGATTTGTTCCGTAAGGCGTATGAAATTTTAAGTAAAATAAAAGATGATCGTCATATGGAACATGGTAAGAAATGAAATTTCTTGAAATCGGCAGAGTTATATTCATATCTCCAGAGTGTTTATTGCTTTTACTCGCTACAGCAATTTATTTTTATTATCCGGAATCATTTATAGACATTGGCAATCAATTTAAAAGCAACTACGAAGTTTGGAAATTCATACCAACGACCGGCTTCACCCGGACCCGGTAAACAGTTCCGGTCCAGTGAACTCCACGTTCGAGCACAAAGACATCGATGACTGATATCCTCACCAAAAAGCAACGATCTAAACTGATGTCAAAGGTTCGTAGCCGAGACACTAAGCCGGAATGGATTCTCCGATGTGGACTGCATAGACTTGGATTTAGATACCGTCTCAAGAACAGCAACTTACCAGGTAGCCCGGATCTCGTCTTTCCCAAGTTCCATGCTGCCGTGTTTGTGCACGGGTGTTATTGGCACAGGCATCCCGGCTGTAAAGCAGCTAGCACTCCGAAAAGCAATATCGATTTCTGGGATAAGAAATTCACTGAAAATGTTGAAAGAGACCGTCGAATTATAAGACAGCTCGAAAACCTTGGCTGGCGGATTTTGGTGGTATGGGAGTGCGAATTGACCAAAAAAGCGGTTGAAACCATTCAACGGGTCACTTTTTGGCTTGGCCAAGGCAATCTATGTTATAATGGTGAAGTTACACAACATGAGTTGCTATCAGTGGCTGAGAAAAAAATACGTTATCGCATATCCTCATATGATAACGATCCTGATTTTGATGAATCAAAATAGATGGGTAAGTCATTATGCAAACGGAACCATTTGCCGTTATTGATCTTTTTTCCGGAGCTGGAGGAATGAGCTACGGGTTCCATAAGCATCCCGCTTTCAAGGTAATAGCCGCAGCCGATGCTGAACTGGGAAAGCCAAGCACTGGGCAGGGAAAGCTACAGTGCAATAGCACCTATTTTAAGAATATTGGTTTGGAGCCAGCCCGATTGGATTTGACGACAGTTGTTCCTGACAAATTGCGTTCAAAACTTTCTTTGTCTGACCAACAGCATATCACTGTTCTTGCAACGTGCCCGCCATGCACCGGGTTCAGTCGAGCCAACCCTGAAAATCACCTCCGTGATGATAAGCGAAACAGTTTAGTGCGTCGATCTGCTCAGTTCGCTGTTGCCCTATCAGTGGATATTGTTGTCATGGAAAATGCTCGTGAGCTGATGCGAGGCAACTTCAAACACCACTATGAGTGGTTCCGGGAGCATCTTGAGACTCACGGATACAACGTCTTTGGCAGAACCTACATGCTATCCAGATTCGGCTTACCACAGATTCGTGAGCGGGCAATTGTGATCGCCGCCAAACAATACCTTCCGCTGCATACGTTGGATAGTCTCTGGGATGGCTGGGGTGCTGCAGATGAAGCTATGACGGTCAAAAGAACTTTTGAAATGATAACAGCGAATGCCGATGGCTTCGATCTTTACCCGGATTTCTCATCCGACATAGTGCGGCGCAGAATAGCAGCTATTCCAAAGAACGGCGGCTCATGGATGGATCTCTTGCAGCGTAGTGATGCCGACGAATTGTTAACTGATGCGATGAAGCGAATCGTCGCCCGTAAGCGTTTCGGTTCCTACCCTGACGTTTACGGTCGCATGGCCTGGGGCAAACCCGCCCCCACAATCAAACGCGAGTGCTCCCATGTTGGAAACGGACGATATGTTCACCCCGAAAATGACCGCCTATGTTCTGTGCGAGAGATGGCTGCGTTACAAGGGTTTCCAAACGATTTCGTACTCAACGGGGCTGCCGTATCGAACATGTATCGTCACATAGGCGATGCTGTCCCCCCCTTGATTTCCTACCAGCTAGCACACCTTGCCTACTGGATTCTGACCGGGAAGCAATCCGAGATCAAAGATATACTCCTACCTGGGACTAACCTAAAACCATCGGACATAATGAAAAAAGGCCAGCAGGAGCTTTTCTATGATTGATTTTGTCATCTCGGTAACTGCAGCTGAGGAGCGAAGGCTCAAAGAGTTCATCGGTGCTTTAAGAACGAGCTGTAAAGTGGAGATGAATCCGGTATCTCCTTTTAGTAACGATACATTTGAGAGCGAATTCCGGTCAAAACTCCTTACTCATCACTGTTTTATGGGTTCGCCCTTATTTCAGGAAAGCTTCGATTCCGCCTTCATCGCGGCCTGTTCGCATGCTGGTCACAAGGTTGAAGAATCGGCCGATGGACAACGGTTCTGGGATGTAATAATTGATGGAAGAAGAATCAGCTTGAAGTCGTCGAAAGCCAAAAGTCTTCGCCAAGATACGCTCCATATCAGCAAGCTTACTGAAGCTGCGTGGATTCAGGATTGCAGGACTGCGTCTAAGCGCCGTGAGCACACGCGTCGCCTCTTTAAAGAGTACTGCGAAGAAGTCGATGCCATTGTGCAGTTGCGGTATTTTGATTCCTTGCATCGCTATGAACTTGTCGAAATTCCCGTTCCCCTTTTTTCTCAAATAATGGATATCGGTCGAGAGCATTTCGCAGCTGATGGCCCAACGATTAATATTCCTATCGGGAAAAACCCGCCCGACTTCACATTGAAGCTGGATAGGTCTGACGCAAAGGTCACAATTGCAAAAATAAACAAGCAATTGTGTTTGGTGCATGGGATATGGCAACTTTAGGAGACAAGATTATGTCGAAAGTACTGGTTGTGTATTGCAGCATGTCAGGAAACACCAAAGCCGCAGCGGAGGCGATTGCGGCTGGTGCCAGGAAGGCCGGGGCTCAGGTCACGATCAAAACCGGCGCTGAGGCGCAGCCGATGGACCTGGTGGAATATGATGCCGTCGCTTTGGGTTCCTACGATGCCTTCAGCTACATGGGGGGTGAACTGAAGGGCTTTTTTGATCGGGCATACTACCCGACGCAAGGCCAGGTGACGGACAAGCCGTATGCCGCCTTTGTTACGCACGGCGGCGGCGGAAGGGCCATTCAGAGCATCGAGTCGATCGCCAAGTCCTTCAAACTCAGCAAGATCGTCGAACCTTCATCGATCAAGGGCAAGCCTGAAGGGCAGGCAATCACCGATCTGGAGAACCTCGGCGCCAAGTTAGCCGCTGCAGCCGGAAAGTAGCCAAAACAGTCAACCTGAACCGCCACAACCCTTCATCCGAGGAGCTCCACCATGAAAACCGCCATCTCCACCAGTCATGCCCCCGCCGCCATCGGCCCCTATTCCCAGGCCATCGCCTGTGGCGGCCTGGTCTTCATCTCCGGCCAGCTGCCGATCGATCCGGCCACCGGCAAGCTGATCGAGGCCCCGATCGCCGACCGGACCCGGCAGGTGCTGCGCAACATCGAGGCCATCGCCAGGGCCGCCGGCGGGGAGCTGGCGGGGATCGCCAAGACTACCATCTTCCTCACCGATCTCGCCGACTTCCAGGCCGTCAACCGCGCCTACGGCGAGTTTTTCCCGACCGCCCCGCCGGCCCGCTCGACCGTCCAGGTGGTTGCCCTGCCGCTGGGCTCGAATATCGAGATCGAGGCTGTTTTGCAGCTTCCGAGTTGATCGGGATGGGGGAAAAACCTTGTCGCTGGGGCATCTTGCAAGATGAACTGCTGCGGGTTCGGTCACTTTGGCCAAGGATGAGAGCTCCTGCCAGGAAGGACGAGATTTCTCGCTTCGCTTCGAAATGACAGGAGGGGGCGAGATCCTGGCCTTTGCCCTATCGGGAAGGCGAGATTTCTCGCTTCGCTTCGAAATGACAGGAGGGGAAGGTCGAAATGCCTTTATAAGGCGGCGGGGGTGGCATCTCGGCCTTCGCCCTACCGGGATTCACGAGGTTTCTCGCTTCGCCCGAATGGATTGTGAGAGGCTGACCCGCCCCGTTGAGCGGGTCAGCCTTGACGTTCCACCCTCCCGGTCAGGACCGGCGGGATGATCAGCCCCCGTTCACACACCAGTCATAGGCGTTGCGGAACAGCTGCATCCACGGCGTCACCTGGAGCTGGCGCATCTCCTCCGGCAGCCAGTGGGCCTGCCAGGGCAGGAAGACCCGTTCCGGATGAGGCATCAGCGCCAGATGGCGGCCGTCGGCGGAACAGAGGCCGGCGATGCCGTCCGGCGAGCCGTTGGGGTTGAAGGGGTAGACCTCGGTCGGCCGGCCGGTGTCGTCGACGTAATAAAGCGGCGCCAGCCCCTGGGCCAGGATCTGCTGCCGCACACTGTCGTCGGGGAACAGCAGCCGACCTTCGCCGTGGTCGACGTGGATGCCGAAGACCAGTCCGTCCATGCCCTTGAGCATCATCGCCGGGCTCTTGGCCACCCGCACCGTCGACCAGCGCGACTCGAACCGGCCGGAGCGGTTGTGGACGAAGCGCGGCTGGCGCTCGTCGGCCAGCCCCGGCCCCGGCACCCAGCCGAGCAGGCCGAAGAGCTGGCAGCCGTTGCAGATCCCGAGGGTGAAGGTGTCGGGGCGGTGATAGAAGGCCTGGAACATCTGCTGCAGCCGCTCGTTGAAGCGAATCGTCGCCGCCCAGCCCTTGGCCGACTCCGGCACATCGGCGTAGGAGAAGCCGCCGACGGCGGCCAGCCCCCGGAAGCCGTCGAGGGTCACCGTCCCCGCCAGCAGATCCTGCATGCAGATATCCCACGGTTCGAACCCGGCGAGGTGGAAGGCCGAGGTCATCTCGCGATCGGAATTGGAGCCCTCGTCGCGGAGGATCGCCACCTTCGGCTTGTCGCTCCGGGCCAGGATCGCCGCCGGCGCCGGTTCCGGGGTGAACGGCAGCTGGTAGCTCGGCCCCAGGCGGCCGTAGATCACCCGGTTTTCCTCGTCGGCGCAGGCCGGATCGATCTGCAGCCGCTCCAGGCGGTAGCTGGTCTCCTCCCACCACGAGCGCAGCTCCACCATCGCCTCGTCGAGGACGGTCGCGCCGTTACAGTCGATTTTGATCCGTCCGGCACTGGTCGAGGTGCCGATGATCGTCACCGCCACCCCGGTCGCCTCCAGCACCGCCCGCAACTCCTGCAGCCGCCCCGGCCGGACCTCGACCACCAGCCCCAGTTCCTCGGCGAACAGCTGCTCGAAGGTCCCGGCCGCGCCCGCCAGCGCCACCTCGAGGCCGCAGTTGCCGCTGAAGGCCATCTCCAGCAGGCAGGTGATCAGGCCGCCGTCGCTGCGGTCGTGGCCGGCAGTGATGCATTTGGTGTCGATCAGCTCCTGGACGACGGCGAAGGCGGTCCGCAGCAGCGCCGGCTCGTCGAGATCGGGGCAGTCGGCGCCGAGCTGGCGATAAACCTGGGCCAGCGCCGAGCCGCCGAGGCGGTGACGGCCGCCGCTGAGATCGATGAAGGCGATAAAGGAACCGGGATGCTTGATGTCGGGGGTGATCACCCGGGTGATGTCGGGAACGGCGGCATAGGCCGAGATCACCAGTTCGCGCGGCGACTTGACCGTGGTGCTGCCGACCCGGGTGGCCATCGACAGGCTGTCCTTGCCGCCGTCGACCGCCATCCCGACCGCGATCATCGCGTCGCGCATCGCTTTGGCGGCATCGTGGAGCGCCGCCCCCTCGCCCTCCAGTTTCGGCGCCCACATCCAGTTGGCCGAGCACTTGATCTGATCGCCATCGGCGATCCGGGCCCACACCAGGTTGGTCAGGGCCTCGCCGACCGCCATCCGCGCCCCGGCGGCCGGATCGACCAGCATCTTGATCGACTGTTCGCCGATGGCGGTGGCGATGCCGGTCAGGCCGAGGTGGCTCTGGGCCACCACCGCCACATCGGCCACCGTCAGCTGCAGCGGGCCGCAGCACTGCTGCCGGGCGATCAGCCCGGTCACCGCCCGGTCGACCTTGCTGGTCAGAAAGCGTTTCGAGCCGACCGCCAGCAGCCGCAGGACCCGGTGCAGGGCCTCGACCACCGTCAGCTCCTCAGGCAGCGCCAGCGGCTGGAGGCCGGGGTTGCGGCGCTCGTCGCGGAAGGTCTTGCGCGGGATATTGCCGAGCAGGACATCGAGTTCGATATCGACCGGGGTCGTGTCGTCCTGGGCATCATGGACGACGAAGCGCAGGTCGCCGGTCACCTCGCCCAGGACCTCGCAGGCCACCTTCTCGCGGGAACAGATCGCCTGGAAGCGCTCGATGTTCTCCGGCCGGATCAGGAAGCCGGTGCGTTCCTGGTACTCGGCGACATAGATCTCGAGCACCGACATCGTCGGGTCGCCGACCCGGATGTTGCGGATCTCGACCCGGCCGCCGGACTTTTCCACCAGCTCCTTCAGGACGTTGGCCGGGCCGCCGGCCCCCTGGTCGTGGATGACGTCGACCAGGGTCCTGTCGCCCATCTCGTTGCAGGCCCGGATCACCCGGTTCATCTTCTGCTCCATCTCGGCATCGCCGCGCTGGACCGCATCGAAGTCGAGGTCGGAGGCGTTCTCGCCCTGCAGCATGCTCGAGGCGGCGCCGCCGCCGAAGCCGACCCGGTAGGCCGGGCCGCCGACCTGGACGATCAGCATGCCTTTTTCGGCCTCGTTCTTCTCGGTCAGCCGGGCATCGATCTGGCCGACCCCGGCGGTGAACATGATCGGCTTGAGAAAGCCCCAGCGCTCGCCGCCGTCGAGCTGGAGATCGAAGGAGCGGGTGAAGCCCTGGATCAGCGGCTCGCCGAACTTGTTGCCGTAGTCGGAGGCGCCGTTCGAGGCCTCGATCTCGATCTCGAGGGCGGGGGCGAGATTGGCCGGACAGGGGTAGCGCTCCTCCCACTCCAGCGGGTAGCCGGGGATGTGGAGGTTGCCGACACAGTAGCCGGCGGTGCCGGCGACGACGAAGCCGCCCCGGCCGGTCCCCTGGACATCGCGGATCCGGCCGCCGGTGCCGGTCTCGGCGCCGGGGAAGGGAGCGACGCCGGTCGGGAAGTTGTGGGTCTCGGCGGTCAGCAGCGGGTGGTAGTGGACCGTCGACGCCGTGAAGAAGCACGGTTGGCCGGGCTGCGCCGGTAGCAGGGTGGTGATCTCGTAGCCCTCGATGACGCTGGAGTTGTCCTTGAAGGCGACCACCGAGCCCTTGGGGTTGGCGGTCAGGGTGGCGGTGACCAGATCGAACAGCGAGTCGGCCATCTCCTCGCCGTCGATGACCTGCAGCCCCTTGAAAAAACCATGGCGGGAGTGTTCCGAGTTGGCGTTGTTGAGATCCATGATCTCGACGATGGTCGGATTGCGGCCTTGTTTCTTGACGAAATACTCGTAATACAGATTGCGGTCCCACTCGTCCATCGAGATCCCCGGGATCCCCAGCAGCCCGTCCGGACCCTGGGAGGTCAAATCGACCGCGTAGACCGCCTCCGGCACGATCCCGGTCTCGAAGGTGTGCAGCGGCTCGAGGTAGCGGCACTCGGTCATCCGGTCGTGATTGGCGGCGATGAAGGCCTGGATGTCGACCTCGGTCGGCACCAGCAGCCGCCGGGAGCGCTCGACCCGGGTCACCGCGTCCAGGCCGGTGGAGCGGCAGATCGACACCATGTTCGACGACCAGGCGGTGGCGAAGTTGAGGCGGGGGCCGATCTCGACCACCCGCTCGCCGACCATGACCGGCCGCAGCGTCACGGTGGCGGCGACGAAGCCGTCGGCCAGGATCTGGCGGAGGCGGAGCAGCTCCTCCTCGGTCAGCGGTCGGGCAGCCTCGACGTTGAAGCAGTATTCCAGTTGGTCATTTACCGATTTATAGAGTTGCGTGACAATCGCGGACATTTCGCCATCCTTTTGTGTAGGGATACGGGTAATATTCATGGCAGGTGCGGCAGAGAACCACTCACCGGGCACAGCCGTGGCCGGGCCTGTTACCAGGTCCGGCTCAGGCACATATGTTCGAGCTGGGGACCGACCTTCTTCCAGTCGACGCAGGGACGGGCAAACCCTTTGGGCATGATCAGCGGACAACCGAAGGCCGAATCGTCGACATAGACATGGCCGTACGCCTTGGGGCTGACCGTCCAGGTCTTCTGGTCGGGATTGGAGTTGACCCCGAACAGCTTGACACCGTTGTGCTCCAGGTAAAGCACCGCATCGGTCAGCAGGTTGCCGAAGCGCGGATCGTTGGAGCGCATCGTGAACAGGATGAGCCTGGCGCCGCAGCTCTGGAGGCGGAGCAGCCACTTGACCGCCATCGGCACCGGCTCGCCGATCTCGGGATAGCGATGATCGACGATGGTGCCGTCAAAATCGACACAGATATACATGCATGCTCCCATTCGTCTCTCCGGGCGGACTGAATCTTTTCCCCAGATATACCATGGGATCGCTCATCCGTCCACCACCGACCCGGCCCGCAGCAGCTGATCCAGGGCCGTCTGGCGCTTGAGCGGGTCCTGCTGGCGGATGGCCATCGCCAGCGCCTTGCGGCTGCCGACGAAGACCGCGAGGCGGCGGGCGCGGGTCAGGCCGGTGTAGATCAAATTGCGGTACAGCATCTTGAAATGCTGATTCAGCACCGGGATGATCACCGCGCTGAACTCGCTGCCCTGGGATTTATGGATGGTGATGGCGTAGGCCAGATCCAGCTCGACGATATCGTCGCGCTGATAGCCGACCTCCCGGCCGTCGGGCAGGAAGCGGACGGTGCAGGTCGGATCCTCGTTGTCGATGGCGACGATCTCGCCGATATCGCCGTTGAACACCGCCAGGTCATAGTTGTTGCGGCGGTGGATCACCCGGTCGCCGACCCGGAAGATCCTTTCCCCGACCTGCAGCTCCGGCCGACCCTCGCGCGGCGGGTTGACCGCCCGCTGAATCACCGCGTTGACGTTGGCGGTCCCGAGGGTGCCGCGGACCATCGGGCAGAGGATCTGGATCTCGCCGTCGGCCCCCTGGTATTTGGGAATCCATTCGAGGTAGAGGCGGACCACGGCGTCGAGGGCGGTCAGGCCGTAATGGAGGGTCGACCAGGGGTGGACCCTGGCCAGCACCGCCTTCAGTTCGGCGACCGGCCCGGCCGCCTGCCGCACCTGGTCGAGGTCGACGTGACGGAACTTGGCCGGGATGACGAAATCCTGCTCGGCCGAGGAGGTGACGGCCTCGGCGGTGCGGAACTCGAAGGGGTTGGTGCCGGTGCTCAGACCCTCGAGCTGTGGCAGCTGCCAGTTGAAGGTGCGCTTGACCCGGTTGATGAACTCGAGCTGTTCCCGGGTGGCCTCGTCGGAATCGACAAAAAGGCAGTCGCTGCCGTCCCGCCACGCCTCCGGCCGCTTGAACGGCGAGATGATGGCCGGGATCTCGCCGCGGTTGATCTGGTGGGCGGCGCGGATGATCAGCGACTCGCCGGCCTGGCGGAAGACCTCCGTCAGGCGGAAGACGGGGATGGCCCCGGAGGCGATGACATCCCTCAGCACATTGCCGGCCCCGACCGAGGGGAGCTGGTCGGCATCGCCGATCAAGAGCAGCTGGGAACCGGCCGGCACCGCCTGCAGCAGCGCGGCGGTGAGGCTGATGTCGAGCATCGAGCACTCGTCGACGATCAGCACATCGGCTTGAAGGGGGTTGTCCTCATTGCGCTGGAAGCCGCCGTTCTGCCACTCGAGCAGGCGGTGGATGGTCCGGGCCTCGCGGCCGATGACCTCGCTCATCCGCTGCGCCGCCCGGCCGGTGGGGGCCGCCAGCAGCACCGCCAGGCGCATCGCCTCGAGCAGGAGGACGATGACCAGCGTGGTGGTGGTCTTGCCGCAGCCGGGCCCGCCGGTCAGCACCGCACAGCGCTGGCCGGCTATCTGCCGCACCGCCTGGGCCTGTTCGTCGCTCAGCGTCACTTCCTGGGTCAGGCAGTACCGGTCGACCCAGTCCTCGACCCGCTGGCGGTCGACGCCGCTGCCGCCCACCAGGGCGAGCAGCCGCGCCGCCACCGCCGCCTCGTCGTAGTAGAGCGACTTCGAATAATAGCACGCCAGCGGCTGCCCGTCGCCGGCCGCCAGGGACCGGACCCGGAGATGGTTGTCCGCCTCCATCCGCACCAGCACCGCGGCGAGGCGGTCGTCGCAGTCCATCGCCAGCAGCTGCCGGACCTCGACCGCGATCTGGCCGGCGGTGAGATAGCAGTGGCCCTGCTCCCGGGCCGCGGCCAGGACATGCTTGACCGCCGCGATCAGGCGCGGCTCGCTGTCGCGGGCCAGGCCGATGCTGAGCGCCACCTTGTCGGCCGAGAAGAAGCCGATGCCGTAGAAATCGTTGGCCAGGCGGTACGGGTCTTCCAGGACCATTTCGATCGCCCGGTCGCCGTACTTTTTGTAGATCCGTACCGAAAACAGGGTGGAAATGCCGTGCCCCTGGAGAAAGGTCATGACCTCCCGCACCATCCGGTGTTCCTGCCAGGCCGCCGCGATCATCGCCAGTTTTTTCGTGGCGATGCCATGCACCTCCCGCAGCCGGGCGATCTTGTTTTCAAAGACCTCCAGGGTCTGGTCGCCGAAATGGCGGACGATTTTTCTGGCCGTCGACGGGCCGACCCCCTTGATCAGGCCGGAACCGAGATATTTCTCCAGCGCCGCCGCCGTCGCCGGTTTCTTCTCGATCGCCTCGTCGGCCTTGAACTGCCGACCGAACTGGGGATGGACGGTCCAGGCGCCGTGGAACTCCATCGTCGCCCCGGCGAAGACCTTGGTCTGATGGACAGTGACGGTGACCTGCTCCTGCATGTGGTCGAAGGCCTGGACCCGGAGCACGGACCAGCCGTTGTCCGGGTTGTGGTAGGTGATGCGGCTGACGATGCCGCGGAGGGTTTCGGTGATCTGGGTCATGGCGGTGGATGGTTGTCGGCGGTCGGCGTGTTGTCGGCGATTCCAGCTTTACCAGATGCGGCGGTATCCCGCATCCCTCATCTCTCCCGATTGGCCATGGAGGCGGCATGGGGGCCGGCCATCGCGACCGAAAATCACCCCGCCGGCGGTCATTATGCCGATGATGGTGAAAATCGCTTTTGCTTCCCGGAACATTACGCTAGATTTCCGGCTGGTCATCCATCCCGCCGCAGCTGAATTTCGATCAAGGAAGGCGCCATGCAGCCACAGCCAGGACAAGTAAACCCCGCCCTCGAACGGTCGGCCCTGATCGTCGCCACGCTGACCTCGTTCATCGGCCCGTTCATGATCTCGTCGGTCAATGTCGCCCTGCCGGCCATCCAGGCCGATCTGGGGATGGACGCGGTCCAGCTCGGCTGGATCGCCACCGCCTATCTGCTGGCCATGGCCGTCGTCCTCGTCCCGGCCGGCAAGTTCGCCGACATCCATGGTCGCAAGAAGGTGTTTGCTACCGGACTCGCGGTCTATACCTTCGGTGCGGTGGCGGCGGCCTTCGTCGACTCCGCCGCCCTCCTCATCTTCACCCGGGTCGTGCAGGGGATCGGGGCGGCCATGTTCGTCACCACCGGCATGGCCATCCTCACCTCGATTTACCCGCCCAGCCGCCGCGGCCGTGTCCTCGGCATCTACGTCGCCGCCGTCTATGTCGGGCTGTCGGTCGGTCCGTTCGTCGGCGGGATGCTGACCCAGTATCTCGGCTGGCGCAGCATCTTCCTGATCATGCTGCCGCTGGGGCTGTTCTCGCTGGCTTTGACCTTGTTCTTCCTCAAAGGGGAGTGGCTGGGCGAGCCGGGGCAGAAGCTCGACCTCGGCGGCTGTCTGCTCTACGCCGTCGCCATCCTCGCCCTGGTCTACGGCGCCTCCCGGCTGCCGTCAATCATCGGCATCGCCCTGGCGCTCTCCGGCCTGGCGCTGCTCGTGATCTTCGTCCGCCACCAGATGGCCGCCCGCTTCCCGGTCTTCGACATGCAGCTCTTCGCCGGCAACCGGACCTTCGCCTTCTCGAGCCTGGCCGCCCTGCTCAACTATTCCACCACCTTCGCCGTCACCTTCCTGCTCAGCCTCTACCTCCAGTATATCAAGGGCATGCCGCCGCAGACGGCGGGCACCGTGCTGATGGCCCAGCCGATCATGATGGCGCTGCTGTCGCCGGTCGCCGGCCGGCTGTCGGACCGGATCGAACCGCGCCTGCTGGCCACCGCCGGCATGGTCACCACCGTCATCGGCGTGGCGCTGCTCACGACCCTCGACGGCGAGCGCAGCGTGGCGCTGATCGTCGCCAACCTGATCCTGCTCGGCATCGGCTTCGCCCTGTTCAGTTCCCCCAACATGAGCGCGATCATGGGGGCGGTGGAAAAACGCCACTACGGCCTGGCCGCCGGGGCGGTGGCGACGATGCGCCTGCTCGGCCAGATGTTCAGCATGGCGGTGGCCACCGTCGTCCTGGCCCTGATCATCGGCCGCCAGGCGATCACCCCGGCCACCTACGACCTGTTCCTGCGCAGCATCCACACCGTCTTCTCCATCTCGGCCGCCCTCTGTTTCTGCGGCGTCTACTTTTCCTGGTTCCGGGGCACCGTGCATGCAGCGGATGCATCGAACACAACTCCGGCGCCGTGAGTCGAGGCGGCGGGTGCCGGCGACCGGCCGTGGTTCATGATCAGCAGATCGAGGATCTCCGCCGGGTCGGCAGAGATGATGATCGTCTCGCGATACGGCTGTTTCATGAACCCTTCCCGCTCGGCTGTGTCGAGCATCTGCCGCAGGGGCGCATAGAAACCGTTCACGTCCAGCAGGCCGCAGGGTTTGGCATGGAACCCCAGCTGTCTGAGGGTGCAGACCTCGAAAAACTCGTCACAGGTCCCGATGCCCCCCGGCAGAACGACAAAGGCGTCGGCCAACTCGATCATCAAGGTCTTGCGTTCGTGCATGGTCGGCACGACATGCAGCCGGGTCAGCCCCGTGTGGAACTGTTCCTTGTCTTTCAAGGTCTGGACGGTGACGCCGACGATCTCTCCTCCCGCCGCAAGGACGCTGTCGGCCAGCTGGTTCATCAGCCCGGTGCAGGAACCGCCATAGATGCAGGTAAGGCCGCGTCCGGCCAACTCGCGGCCGAGGGCGGCGGCCGCTTCCATGTAGGCCGGGTGGCGGCCGGGGCTCGATCCCAGGAACACGCAGATTGCTTTCATTGAATCTTCCGTTGGTTTGTGTTGGCGAATCATCCCGGGCAATGTACCATCCATGCAGTGCCCATACAATCAGGAGGTAGAGATGCTCAAGGAACTCGTACAGTACAGTCGAAGCTATCGCCGCTTCGATCACAGCGCCCCGGTGTCGATGCGCACCCTCGAAGAACTGGTGGAACTTGCCCGGCTGTGCCCTTCGGCGGCCAACCGCCAGCCCCTGCGGTTCATCCTGAGCACCGCCCCGGCCGACAACGAGGCGATCTTTGCCTGTCTGAAATGGGCCGCCTATCTCACCGACTGGGACGGCCCGGCGCCGGCGGAGCGGCCCACCGCCTACATCGTCATGATCAATACCGCCAGGGAGTGGGAGTTCGCCCGCTTCGACCTGGGTATCATGGCCCAGACGATGCTGCTGGGCGCGGTGGAAAAGGGGCTGGGCGGGTGCATGATCGGGGCCCTGAACCGGGACAGATTGCGGGCCCATTTTTCGCTGCCGTCGGAAATGGAGGTCAGCCTTGTGCTGGCCCTGGGCAAACCGGCGGAGGAGGTGCGGATCGTGGAGGTGCCGGCAGATGGATCGATCCGATATTACCGGGATGATGCCGGGGTTCACTACGTGCCGAAGCGGAGCTTGGCCGAGCTCATTCTGGAGAAGCGTTCGTAGCTGCCGAAGGAGTGACGTTTTGAACTTGTGATGGAATCAACGCCTGCCATCATCAACACCGATCCTTCCGAGAATGAATGTCTGCCGCCCCCGTCGACTCGAGCACCTTGCTGTCGAGTAGACCGACTTCTCCACAAGGAACAACGCTTTCACCAATTGGCTTTTCAGAACGCCTCGCCGCACGCGGCTACTACGTGCCATCGATGACAAGCAGCATTCTCTGTGTTGAAGCAAGCCCCTCACAGAACCGTGCTTGCGCTATTCACGCACACGGCTCCTCATCATCGCTTTCACCTCGATTCGAACAGATTCACCAGGATCAGCGGTCTCGGCAATGGAAACTTGTTCAGAAATTGCCTGAACTTTCCCAGCGTCATGCTGCCACGCTTCCCGCGACGGTCAAGCCACTTGAAGAGCAATTGGCGAACTGCGTGAACATATCGACCAATCCCGTGCGAATTGTCTGTGACCCCATAATACGCAATGTGTCCGCGGACCTTGGCCACAACAGTTTTCATCAGCTCGGGAACCGGACTCGTTCGGTTCGCCTTCAACCATTCTTTCAACGCCAACAACTTGGCCTTGAATTTCTTCCGAGAGGTCAGGCGTTTCATCCGGAATCGCCGGCCATTTCGCGTTCGGCTGCAGTAGTGCGTCAATCCCAGAAAATCGAAGGTCTGAGCTTTCTCACCCCTCCTCCGGGCCTTGGACTCGGCCAAAGGGCCAAACTCCAAAACCTTGGTCTTCTCCGCCGCTACTTCCAAGCCGAAACGCCCCAGCCGCTCCTCCAGGTCTGCCCGAAATCGTCGTGCATCGCTTTCTCTCTGAAAGCACACCACACAATCATCGGCATACCGGATAAGTCGCGACCTGCCGGCGCACGACCGGGAAAACACCCGCGCATACCACAGATCAAGGCTGTAGTGCAGATAGACATTGGCCGGCAACGGCGAGACGACTCCTCCTTGCGGGGTGCCCTGCTCCGTCGCGGCAATCTCTCCATGCTCAAAGACCCCGGCTTTCAGAAAACGCTTCACATAACGCAACACTCGCTTGTCGCCTATCCGGTGACCGAGAAACTTCATCAGCCATTCGTGCTGGACGTTATCAAAGAACCCCTTGATATCGGCCTCCACGATATAATGAACTCTCCCGCCCTCCACTTCGACGCTCAGCGCACGCAATGCATCGTGGCAGCCGCGACCCGGCCGAAACCCGTACGAGTCGGTTATGAAGTCTGCTTCATGGATCGCTTCCGGAATCCGAACCGGACCCGCCTGCACCACCTTGTCTTCCAGGACCGGTATCCCCAACGGCCTCTGTTTGTTGCTCCCCGGTTTCGGGATGTACACCCGGCATACCGGCTGCGGTATATACGACATCCTGTGCAGCCGATTAACCAACTCCCTCAGATTGCCTTCAATATTCCTGCCGTATTCCTCCTTGGTGACTCTGTCTATGCCCGAGGCTGCATCCTTGCGCAAACCCTCGAAACATCCCCGCAGAAGCTCTTCGTTCATCAGATGAAACAAGCTGGTGAACTTGAAACATGGCTCTCGGCGGGCCTTCTCCGCTATCCGTTGCAATCTCGTTTCCACTTCAGCTCTGCGACTGGGCACAGTTCGTGTCTCCTTGACAACGGTCGCTCCGATGTGACGCCCTTCCCTCCAGCAGCGTTACCCGCCTTCAACGGTACTACGGCGCCATCCGACTCCCCGACTCCCGTTTGCCTTACTCCCTTTCTTATCGGTTGCTCGGCATACTCGCCTCCAGGCAAGAGGCGCCAGGGTCTCCCGGGTTACCACATATTCACTCTGTCCGACATGCCATGCTCTCAGACCCCGAGGAAGCGAAATCCGGCTCGCCACTATCGCCGGCTCCATGTTGATTTCCGTGCTTGCAACCACGTCATCCTTCCCGACTCGAGCATTTCGGGGCTCAATCACTTCAACCTTACGGCTTACGGCCTGTCGTCTGGCTATCCTACGCTTAACCGCATCAGTTACCCGCTACGGTCCAAGGACTCACTACCCGGTGGTTGGCTAGACCTTCCGGGACGGGCTTCGCACCCGCTAGAATATGCGACCTTGCCCGGCCGCACTGCACGAGATCTCTCCCTCCGGTCGAGATGACAGCGGGGGGTGGTCGAGGCGATAGAGCAGGAAAGGGCGAAAAGGCGGGAGGAGGTCGCAGTCGCAGCGGGGAAACTCAGCACACCAGCTCAACCACCGGGACTTCCCAACTCCGGCCGCAACAGGCTGCCTGGAACGCTTTGTCTTCAACATCATCCCGATAGCGCCTGACCAGGGCGACGATCCGGGCCTCGCGGATGCAGTCGAGCCTGTCGGCCCATTCCCCCCGGGCCTTTTTCGACAGCCGGGCGATGGCCACCCCGGCGCTGTCCAGCACCTCCAGATGGTGGCCCTGCTTGTGCAGGCTCACCACTTCCCCGGCCCTGGACTGCTGCAGGGCCAGACGCGAGGGGTGCCGTTCTTCCCTGATCCCGGCATAATCGAGGAAGAGATCCTCCATGCCGAGCAGATGATAGGTGCGCCGCGTCGTTGGTTTGGCGGTTGCCGGCGCCATCTCCCGCACCACCATGAAGTCTCCGGCCAGCGACCGGGCATGGGGATTGACCGCGGTGTCGAGCACACACAGATGGAGGGTTTCCCGGGCCCGCGACATCGACACGTAGTACAGGCGGCGTTCGTCCTCGATGGCCGCCCCGCTCCCCTTGTCCCAACTGTCGCCCAGGATGAAGACGTGGTCGAATTCCAGCCCCTTGACGGCATGGGCGGTGGCCAGGAACAGCCCATCGGCGATGGTCTTCATCCTGTCCTGTTCGGCAAACGCCTCATGGAGGTATTCCTCGACGGCCGAGGCCGGTTGCGGGGTGTCGCCGGTCTCCTCCTGCCAGTCCTGCAGCAGCCGGATCAGGTTTGCGCCCCAGATCGTGCCCTGCGGATACATGTTTTTCAGCATCGTCAGCACCGCGCCGGCGGTGACCGTCCCGGTCGGCATGGCATGCAGGCGTTCCAGGATATCCGCATGTTCGCGGATCCGGCTCAGCCGGGGAAAGGAGGCATGCCGCCCCCAGCACAGGCTGACCGGCATCCCCGCCTGGTCGCAGGCGCTCCGCACCCGGTCGAGGTCTTTCCACTCCCGGGCCAGGACCGCACAGCTGCCGAGGTCGACTGGACCGCCCCGCTGCAGACGGCGCAGTTCCTCGACCACCATCGTCGCCTGCCGGTCGGGATCGGCTGCCTTGATGACCTGGACCTTTCCCTGAGCGACCGGATCGGCATGCTGCCACTTCCCGCCCGGGGGCAGATTCTGCCGGGCCTCGTTGATCCGGATCGGGTGGCCGGTCTTCATCCGCTCGGTGTTCCGGGCGATCAGACAATTGGCGGCGGCGATGATATGGGCGGTCGAGCGGTAGTTTTCGATCAGGTAGTGGATTTCGGCCTGGTAGTCATGCTGGAATTTCCTGATGAATTCGACACTCGCCCCCCGGAAGCGATAGATGTTCTGGTCATCGTCACCGACCGCCAGGATAGCCATTTTGCGCTCGCCCTCCTCCCGACCCTTACCGGCAACCAGCGACACCAGCTCATACTGTTCGGCATCGACATCCTGGTACTCGTCGACCAATATGTGGCTGAACCGGCCGATCAGCGCCTCATCCGGCGGGATATCCTGCAGGCCGATGACCTCGGTCTCCCCCTTCAGCAGGCGGATGGCATCGGTGATGAGCCGGGAGAAATCGATGTCCTCCCGGTCGCCCGGCCTGCCTCCGGAGACCAGTGACCTGCCGGTGAGACGAAGGGCCAGCCCGTGAAAGGTCAGCAGCGTCACCCCGGCCATGTCGTTGCCGACCAGGTCGCGCAGCCGCCGGCGCAGACTCTGGACGGCGCTGCGGTTGAAGCAGAGGACCAGGATCGCCCTCGAAGCGATCCGCCTCACCCGCAGCAGAAAGGCCACCCGGTGGGCGACGACCCGGGTCTTGCCGGCTCCGGGGCCGGCCAGGATCAACATGTTCCTGTCCGCTTCGGCACAGACGATCTTCTCCTGGGCGGGATTCTTCAGGTCGTCGACAATCCGGGCGTAGGACTGGTTGCTGGTCGCCCGCTCGAGGAACTTCTCCTTCCCGGCGAAGAACCGTTTGACGAACTGTTCCTTGTCGTCGTTGAAGTAGGAAGCGACATACTGCCAGGCGCCGCTGATCCTGTCGAGGGCCAGGCGGGCGTACTCGTTCATCACGTGGATCTGGAAGGTCCGCTCGCTGTAATGGGTCTTCAGCGGCGAGAAGTCGGCCTGGGAATACCTTCGCGATCTGGCGTCCGGGTTCAGTCGAATGGTCATGGCCTGGCGGAAGACCGCCAGACCCTGCTGCAGGTCGATCACCCCCTGCTCGTGCATGAAGGTCAGGGCTCGCTCAGCCGCGGCCAGCGGATCCCGGAGTTTATCGACCAGCAGCAGATCGCCCCGCAGGGCGGCAACAAGCTGTTCGAGACTGAATTCGACGAGCAGATTCGCCCCCGGCTTCGCCTCGGGCGGCACCGCCGCGATAATCGCCTCGAGTGCCCGATGAGCGGCGAGCTGGCGGAGCTCGACCGTCTTCCGGATCGATTCCCAGTCCCGGTGCAGGTAGATCGAGAAGCGGTTGTTGCCCCTGGCGGTGAAGGAAACACTTCCCCTGGTACCGGCCAGCCCCTTGCCGTCGCGGCTCAGCCCATAAAGCAGCAGTCTCAGGGTAGTCGGCGAGCAGCCGGCATGGCCGGCGTCGATCATCACCTGGTTAACCCGGCGGAGGTCCAGTTCCACCTGGGTATCCAGTTCCAGATCGGGAGCGGTTTCCTCGAGGGTCTTCAAAAAATCGTTCTCCAGCGTGACAATCTGCTGCAGCAGCTTCTCGGAGCTGCCCTGGATCTTGTAGCGGACATAGGCGCTGAGCAGGGTGACCTTTTCCAGGATTCCCTGGGTCGCCATATCGTGCAGGGTGCGGATCACCCGCTGCGTCTCCGACTCGGTATTGCGATCGCCCTCCTGCGTGGCAAATGCCGAGCAGCCGGCCAGCTCATCGGCACTGAACGACTGGTTGACCTGATGCCTTTCCATCAGTGCCCTGAGAATCGTGAGCCAGCGATGCTGCTGCCGCGAGGAGAGGTCCAGGCCGGCGATCTTTGCCTCGGCCTCTTCAAGACTCTTCACGGTCGGCTTGCCCTGGAAAACGCTGGTCCTGTTCTCGTCGCGATACAGGTAGCCGCAGCGCTCCAGCCAGGCCAGGGCGGTGCGCACCCGGGTGTCGCCATCGAACTGATCCGGATCGGCATCGACCACATCGAGGCGCAGCAGGTCGCCGGCGGTCAGCACCACGGTGTTCTCACCACGGGCGACGTGGCGGATACCGCGGAGGAACTGGCCGATCTCCCGCTGGTTGAGCATCGACTGGCAACTCAGGCGGAACTGGCCTTCGATATCCTGTTCGTTGAAGATCAGGATGCACTCGGCGGCGTTGCGGTCCCGGCCGGCCCGGCCCGCCTCCTGCAGATAATTCTCCAGCGAGGCGGGGATGTCGGCGTGGATGACGAGCCGCACATCCTCCTTGTCGATCCCCATGCCGAAGGCATTGGTCGCACAGATGATCGGGGTGGTGCCGGCGATGAAACTGTCCTGGATGCGTTTCTTCAGCGCCGGTTCCAGACCGGCGTGGAAGGCTTCGGCTATGTACCCATGTGTCTGCAGCAGTTCGGCCAGCCGTTCGGTGTTCTTCCTCCTGGCACAATAGACGACGACGCTGCCCTGGCCGTCGTAGCGGCTGCGAAGCAGATCGAGAATCGCCTGATCCTTCTCGTAATGGGTGGCCTCCTGGACCTCGTAGTGCAGATTGATGCGCTCGTGCCCCCCGGCGAACTGCCGCATCTTCAGACCCAGTTCGCGCAGGATGATATCGATGATCTCCGATTTGACGTCTTTCTTCGCCGTGGCGGTGAAGCACTGGACCGGCGGGATGCCGACATTTTCTCGTTCGGCGAATTCGCGGATGAAGCGGATCGCGTAGAGATAGTCGGGGCGGAAGTCGTGGCCCCATTTCGACAGGCAGTGCGCCTCGTCGAAAACCCAGGCGCCGATCTCCCGTTGGCCGATGGTGGCGCGGAAGGTCGCATTACGCAGCTGTTCCGGGGAAACGAGCAGGATGCCGATATCGCCCAGGCGCACGGCTTCCAGCACTTCGGTACGCTCCGGCATGGTCAGCATGGCGGACAGAGCGGCGGCCATCCTGGTGCCGGTCAGCCGGGAGAAATTGTCGACCTGGTCCTTCATCAGCGCCTGCAATGGCGAGATGACGATCGTCAGCGTGTTGCGTCGGTGGTAGCGCATGAGGCCCGGCAGGAGATAACACAGCGACTTGCCGCCGCCCGTCGGCAGCGTGGCGAACAGGGAATGGCCGCGGGCCGCGGTGGCGACGATCTCCTCCTGCAGGCTGTTGCCGTCCTCTGTCGCCGGTTGCGCGCGGAAATCAGGGAAGCCATAGAAGTTGCGGAGATAGCTCCGCGGATCGTGATGGTTTTGGCAATACTCGCAGTCGGGCCGTTGGCAGCCGTTCTCCCGCAGCTCGTGGAGGATGCTCGGCACCAGCGGGAACTGATGGCGGACCCAGGGCGGCAGGACCGAATTGCCGCCGGCCACCGACAACCAGGCGGTGACATAGGCAAGGGGCGGCAGCGGCAGCATCCCATCGGCCAACTGCGTGACCAGGCTGTCGACCGCGGCGAGGCAGGCATGCTTGCGGGCGAACCAGGCGAAGGCGTCATGGAGATCGTCACCCTGCAGCAGCGGGATACCCATGCAGGCCAGCGCCTCGGCGGTCCCGGCCAGAGCTGCATCGGCGGCGAGAAAGCCGCGATACAGCAGGGGGACGTCGGAGTTCGCCGCATATTGCCGGACCAGGGCCTCCCACTGTTCGGCGAAGACCTTGCCGGCCAGTCGGGCGTCCTGGACCGGGTCGTTGATGCTGTCGCGGACGATCTGGTAGTTCTTGATCAGCCGGTGGTAGGGATTGGCAGGATAGGCGAGGGGTGAGAGGAACAGCGTATCGATACTCGGTTTGGCAAGGAGCCGAAGGTCAGGCGCCAGCCGGCGCAGGCGGGGTAGATCGTGGTTGAGGATATTGTGGCCAAGGATGAAACGGGCATTTTCACCGAAGGCATCGAGATCGGCGAGGGTACTGCGGTCAATCTTCCTGCCTGCCTGCACCTGGAAGGTCTTCTCCCCGCAGACGGCGCCGATGGCATAGATGATGCTCTTCTCATTGACCTCGATGTCGAGGAGAAGGGTCTGGCGAAGCAGGTCTTGGGAAGAGGCTGGCATTAACGGGCCATGCAAATCAAAAAAGTTTCATAATGTATGCAGGACTGACCGTCGCAAACACAATCATGGGGAAACGACATTGCGATGCCAGAGTTGTAAAAGGCCGAGCTGAATCGTACAATAAAGTGTCGCTTGCAACAAGCCGCGCCGCTTGCAAGATCACGGGATTGTTCGTGGGCGGAATGGAGGAGATGGTGATCAGTTGTCATAGGAAGACATTTCGACCATTCCCCTCTGTCATTTCGAGCGTATGCGAGAAATCTCGTTGTTCCCGGTAGGGTGAAGACCATGATCCCGCCCCCTCTGTCATTTCGAAGCGAAGCGAGAAATCTTGCTTTCGCTGACCGGAATCCTCCCCTCGGCCGGTTTGAGATCTCTCCCTGGCGGTCGAGATGACAGCGGGAGGAGGTCGAAGCGACAGAGCATGAAAGGGACGAAATGGCAGGACGCAGGTCGAGACGCCTCCCCCTCTGTCGAGCGAGAGCGAGAAATCTCGTTTTTTGCCACCGGAGATTTCCGCCTTGGTCGATATGACAAGGTATCCAGACGTTCGTTTTGTAAAAGGCTAGAAAGACAACGAGATTGCACCAACACATCAAGGAGGATCCATTATGAGACAATTGAGAGATGGTAACTATTGGAGTCCCTATCTCGCCGGGGCATTCGCCGGCCTTGTGCTGGTGTTGTCGGTCTTCATGACGGGGAATTATTTTGGCGCTTCTACTTCATTTGCACGGTCTGCCGGCTTGATTGAACAAATATTCAGCGCTGAACGTGTTGCCCGGATAGAATATTTTACAAAGACCACACCCAAAATCGATTGGCAGTGGATGTTTGTTATCGGCATCCTGATCGGCTCATTCATTGCGGCTAAAATTTCCGGGACCTACAAGGCACAGACTATTCCAGACATGTGGCAGGAAAAATTCGGCTCGAATGTTGCCTTGCGAGGAACTGTCGCCTTTATCGGCGGCACAGTGGCAATGTTCGGCGCCCGTCTCGCCGATGGCTGACCATCCGGTCACGGGCTGAGCGGTCTGGCTCAGCTGGCGATCAGCAGTTTCATAGCGCTGATCTGTTTTTTTATCGGCGGGATGATCAGTGCCAATCTGTTGTACCTGGGAGGTAAAAAGCGATGAGCGAGCTCGTTTATGGGATTGTCACCGGTATTCTTTTCGGATTTTTTCTGCAGCGAGGAAAAGTCTTACGATATGACAAACAAATCGGTGCGTTGCGCCTTTTGGACATGACGATTGTAAAATTTATGTTCACTGCCATCCTGGTTGGGACCGTGGGAATTTATCTTCTCACCGATCTGGGTCTTGCCAAGCTTTCAGTAAAATCCACGATCCTGGGGGCCACTATTGGCGGGGGATTGCTTTTTGGTATCGGTTGGGGACTGTTGGGGTACTGTCCCGGGACCGCCATCGGTGCCATTGGTGAAGGGCGTTGGGACGGTGTCTGGGGCGTGCTCGGCATGCTTGTCGGAGGAGCGTTGTACGCCGAGGCCTATCCTTGGATGAAACAGAGCCTGCTGATCTGGGGCGATCTTGGCAAGATTACCTTGCCGGGCGTGCTGCACGTCAATCACTGGGTTGTTATTCCCGTTTTTATTCTTGCGGGCGCCGGTTTGTTCCTCTTCTTTGAAAAAAAGAACCTTTAGACTCGTCGCAGGCCTGGTAACGCCGCTTGCCATAGTTCGTGCCCAGAGTGAACGCTGCGGAGAGATAGACGGTTGACTTCGATCCGGCGGTTTGAGGGGATCGGCTCGGGATCGTCGGGCAAAGCTCGCGTCGGAAGATTGAACCACCTACCCGCCCCGCCGATTATCCTCGAACATCTCGACTGCCATCGTGTGCCTGAGCCGCCACACCATCCTGATCGGCCGCTCGCTCTCGTAGCTCACCATATCCACCGGCCCGAGATAGGTGAACGGCACCGTGGCCCGGTTGCGTTTCTTCTGGCCTCGTGCAAAAATCAATATGGAGTAGCCACGCTCTCGGTGGTGAATCAGATTTTGCCCGTCGGCGTGATGTTGCGCGGTATTGGCCTGCGACTCCCAATGCATCAATTCCCGGCTGATGGGGTAATCGGCATACATGGTGCTCGGCGAGAACTCTTTTTCGGTCTTCTGAAAGGTGACCAGCAGCGCATAGGCCTTCACCCCGGGGAAATGCAACACCCCCACCCCAGTCTGCCCGGCGGTCTCGAGTGTCGCCTTGCCGAAGGCCGCCTGGATCTCCTTACCGCTGTACCGGGCGTGCAGTTCAAGCGCACAGGCAAAAGGCGATTCCGGTATGTGTCCGCTGATCTCGGTCGTGTCCAGGGACCAGCGCAATATTTCGTCCAGATCGGCAAGAATCGACGGATTGGCGGCAAGGCGGCGAAACGCATCAGCAAGGCTTGTGATGCCAAGATTGCGCCCTTTATCTCCCCAGATCCGATAGTAGACTGACATCACCGAGTCACCGGCGAGGGCCAGAGCTTCGTCGATTGCCCCCTGGGAAACCTTGCCGAGAACCGCGCGCAACAAAACTATCTCATGCGGGCCGTTGATGGTTATTGCGCGCAGCAGGGTCTTTTTCAGCCGCAGCAGATCCGGGTCGACGGGCTTTGGTCCCAGTTGTGCCCTTGCCTTCCACCCTGACCAGGACTCCTTTACCAGTAATACCTCCGGCTCGTAATCGTGATAGCGGATGAAATTGCCGAAGATCAATTCCTGGCCGGTCTCGCTGGTGAAGGTCTGGAGGCGGTCGGGAACCTGCACGGCCAATCGGCCGAAGTTCTCCCGAATATTCTCCAGAACATACCGGCGGGAAAGACGGTCGAGCTGAATGGAGCAACCAGCCGGGAGATGAGGAAAATCAAGCTCCACTTCTCTGTCGATGGAAAAGCGGTGCCGGGGCATCAGCGCCTTGAGCTTGGTGTCCGCCCGGTAACGCCGATGGGCCTGGCCGACCAAGTCGAGCACGGTGAGACAATCTTTGCCGGGGGCGTGACGCAGGCCGCGGCCGAGCTGCTGCAGAAAGACAGTCGGGCTCTCGGTGGGACGGAGGAACAGGACGGTGTTGATCTCGGGGACATCGACGCCTTCACTCAGTTTGTCGACGGTGAAGAGAAAGGTGAGCCTCCCGGTTTTCAGGGCTGCCAGCAGTTCCCGGCATCGATCGTCTTCGACGCCGGAGACAACGGCCCCCGAGGGTATCCCCCTTGCGGTGAATTGCTCGGCCATGAACCGGGCATGCCTGATGGTGACGCAGAAACCGATCCCTTTGACTGCGTTCAGGTCGGGTTCGTAGCGGCTCAGCGCCTCAACAAGGACATCGACGCGCTGTCCGGCCCGGGCATGATCCAGTACATAGACCTGTTCCAGGGCGGCAGTATCATACCGGCCGTTGCGCCAGAACTGCTCGCCGCTGAGGGCGATCGGATCGGCAACGCCGAAGTAGTGAAAGGGACAGAGGAGTTTTTCTGCCAGGGCTTCGGGCAGGCGGATCTCCGCCGCGAAACGGTTGCCGAAATCGGCCGCCACATTGCCGCCATCCATCCGCTCCGGGGTGGCGGTCAGACCAAGGAGGATCTGGGGGGCGAAGTGGTCAAAGATCGGCCTGTAGCTGGAGGCAGTGCCATGATGGGCCTCATCGATGACCACGTAGTCGTAGAAGCCGCTGCCCACCTGCTCCCACAGTTTCCGGCTTGCCAGCATCCCAACGGAGCAGAACAGGTGCTCCAGGCGACTGGCCTGAAACTGGCCGACCTGTAATTCGCCGAAGTTCTGGTCACGCAGCACATGGCGAAAGGTCGCCTGGGCCTGTTGAAGAATCTCCTGGCGGTGGGCGACGAACAGGAGCCGGGCCTGCCGCCCCTTGCGCTCTTAGAAGCATTTGAAGTCGAAGGCGGAAATCACGGTCTTGCCTGTACCGGTTGCGGCGATGACCAGATTGCGGCGGCGGTCGTGGCAATCGCGTTCCCGCTCCAACGCTTCGAGGATGCGCTCCTGAAACGGGTGGGGCTGCAGGTCGAAGAAGACCATCGGGCCGTGTTGCCGGGGATTGCGGGCGCGGTCGATGGCGGTGCGGAACAGCAGTGGCTGCTCTGGATCAAATGGGACAAACTCGCGACTGTTCCAGTAGGTTTCGAACTCGACCGAAAACTTGTCGAGGATATGGCCCAGATCCTGGGCGGTGACCTTGAGATTCCATTCCAACCCACTGGTCATGGCGGCATGGGACATGTTGGCCGAACCGATATAGGCGGTGGAAAATCCGCTGTTGCGGCGAAAATGGTAGGCCTTGGCGTGCAGTCTGGTCCGCTCGGTGTCGTAGGAGATGCGGACCTCGACGTTCGGCATCCGGGCCAGCCACTCCACGGCGGGGGCATCGGAGGTCCCCATATAGGACGTGGTGAGCAGGCGCACCGGGACACGACGGTCGCGCAGATCCTCAAACGCGGGCAGTAGCAACCGCAGCCCCGACCATTTGATGAAGGACACCAGGATGTCGACTCCATCAGCGGAGCGCATCTCCTCATGCAGTTCATGGGCCAGTTGCGGTTCCTGGGGCGAGCCGGTAAAGAGACTGCTCTCTGCCAGGGGAGTATGCGGCCGGGGGATAGTGGTTGTGCCGTAATTGGGGGGAGTGATTTCCAGGAGAATCGGCTTTGGCTGGGCAACGAGGCGATGTTTTTCCAGATGGCCCCGCCCGGGTTCATCGGCAACGCGACCGAGAATCCAATTGCCGAGGGCGAGGCGTTTTTCCGGGTCGGCCTCCTCGCGCAGCGCCTGTTCCAGCACCTTGGCCACAAATGCAGCATACAGGCCTGGCTGTTCTTCCAGGTCGATCTTGCCGAAAACTGTCCTTACCTCAGGATGCCTGGCGAGAGTGTCGCGGAGAAACTCATCAAGAAGGGCTTCATAGATGCCGTGAGGTAACGACTTCATGAAGCGGCAGCCCTGCATTCATCAAGATATGAGCGGATCACCGGCAGGTCGGCCTCGGCCCAATCGAGAGTGTGCAGTTTATCCGGAGGTAACCATGTAATCGCCACATGTTCATGCAGAGCCATCTCCCCTGTCTCAATAGCCGAAACGAATGGATAGAGAGTAACCGTGAACGTCGGATAATCGTGAGTTTTGGCAGGAAGACTTTCCCCAACGACAATCTGAATACCCAACTCTTCCAATATTTCACGGCGGAGACATTGTGCCGCTGATTCACCGGGATCGATCTTGCCGCCGGGAAACTCCCACTTATACGGCATCGACATAATCGCACTCCGCTGCGCGGCAAGAACGAGCCCCTCACGCTCGATAATGGCGCAGGTTACGTGAATATGCTTAATGTCTGTGGCTACCATAAGTTACCTTGACATATGAGCCATCGGTTATTGGTTGAACGGGTTTGTTTTTTTTAAATGGTGAAGCAATCAGCTCACCACCGCAAACCAGTCTCCAGCCTCAAACTACCCCGTAACACATTGAGAAACAATAGCTTCAAATAGGAAGCCAAGTCAGCCGCCAAGTTCCCGCCGGGGAAGCAACTTTTCTCTCCCGATTTCCAAGCTCCGGACGAGAATACCGGGTTTGCAGCGAAACCCGACACCAGAGGCCTTGCCACAACCCCTGGACCTGTTTCTCCGTACATCCAAGTCAATTCCGAAAACCTGAATCGACTAGACCTACCTTCCCGGCATTTCCGTGCCGCGACTCATGATCGCGATATAGCCTGCGTAGCTGAACAGGCGGTTGTGCCTCCGGGCAGTCAGTTCCTTGACGATGCCGAGCTGCTCCAGATGCCCGAGCGCCTTGTTGACCGTGGCCGGAGTGATGCCGGTCTTCTCCACCAGCCAGCCCGAGGTGGCGATGGGATGCTCCATCAGCGCCCGGTGGACCTGCAGGGTCGATGCCGCCGCCCGACCGAGACCGCTGATATTGAGGTTTTCGCAGAAATCCCTTTTGTCCTTTTTGCAGGGATCTCGAACTCATTTTTTCAGCCACCGTGCCTTTGCCCGTTCCAGAAAAGGCGGCTCAACATTCCTGGGTGCGCCGGTAACGATCTCCTCGAATCCGGCCATGAATCCCTTCTTGCGGAAGTGCCGTTGGCGCACATCGGCAACCACCGCCCGCCAGTCGTCATTAAGGCCGGCTTTGGCGTAGCATTTCCTGGCACGCTCGATGTTGTCGAGCGCCGCGTCGTAGTACTTGCTCTTGCCCGCATTGATGACCCGCATGCACTGCGCACTATATAATCTGGCCGAGACATCAGGATGATCCCGCTTCAGCTTGCCTGCCAATGGTCCGGTCGTGGAATGGCCGAGAGCCTCCAACTCCTTCGCCGTTGCCCTGCGCAGGCGTGATACGAGCCGATCCATCTCTTTTTTCTTCAACCAGAGTTCAATCTGAGAGGTCAGGTCCCCCTTCTCTGATGCCTCCATGGCTTTCTGGTGCCAGGTCTTTTTCTCGTTGACCGGTACGTAGCGCATCAACTCCTTGTATGTGAATGTGGATGGGTGTGCCTCAAATTCGGACCAGGCCGATTGGAGTGCATCTGCCGGTCGGCCGATTTTGGCCAGCAGTGCTCGCTCCATCGCGTGGAGTTCGTGGTCTTCACTCGATCGTTGGTTGCCCGATCGTGCAATCGCCAGACCTCGCTCGACCCAGGCAAGTGCCTCTTCAGGTCGCCTCCGACTTTGGTATATATCAGCTATAGCCAGGCAGTCCTTGGCAGCGAACTCAGTCTGCTCGCAAAATGCTTTATAGGCTTCGACATCGCCCTGGCCGGCGAGCAGGGTCTTCAGCGCACCGCCCCATCTGCGGCGAGTGTATCCGGGATAGCGTTGTTCGTCCAGGCTCGGAGCGGATTCGAACTTGGCACGAATTTGGCCAACGAAAGCCTCCAAACCTTTTTTATCGAGCACCTTGACGACCTGACGATCAAGGTCATGACAAAACCCATAGGGATCGACCTCCATCCAGGAGAGCAGGGACTTTGCGGTCTCATTCGGATCATGGTTGGCTGCCTTGCGGGATGTGATCCAATCAAGGAACAGACCTTCAACCAGCATGCCGAAATCACCGCCGGAATCGTCGATCTCATCGGCTTTTTCATGGCAGGCGCCGATGAACGTCTCAAAGAGAAGCGCTGCCCGCCCAGGCTCGCTTTTCATGATTTTTACAATGTCATCGGCAACATCCTGCACATTATCCACGAATGACGAGGCGGCTCCGTAAGAGATGTAGGTGCCGGGAGACAAGGCCGCTTCGATAGCCTGCTCGAACGGGTCGATCTGCTTTCTCTTTCTCGGTGTCACGGTACTGCCCTCAATATTGATGACCTCGCAAAAACCACAAGCACTGCAGGAGCAACACGATATGTCATTGTGTTACAACGCTGAATCGTCGGCCGGCAAACTTTTTCGAAGCCGACAAAATCAACGCCATGCGCCCTGACAATCCTCCCAGGCGGTCTTTGATTTCACCTCTTCGAGGAGAAACCTCACGCCCTGGTTGTCCGAAGGGTTGAGCCAGAGCATCCGATCAAAAACGTACAGGGCCTCGTCAAAGCGCCCAAGACGCCAGAGGCATAATCCATAGCCATGCATGCAGCGTAGAAACGGACGGTTGTCGATATAGCCCCACTGTAGAACGCCGGTGAAGCCTTTTCCCAGAGTAAGTTCACCGATACGCAAACCAACTTCATAGTGCCGCACTGCATCCTGTGGGTAATGATCAAAAATGAAATTGCCCAGATGCGAATGGGCATCGAGACAACGAAGATCGGCTTGACACAGATCCATCAGGATTTTTATCGCCTCTGCCCGTTCACCAGCCTCCATCAAATCGTCAGCCTGAGTGATGGGGTCGTCAAAAGGATCGTCGGGGTCCTGGCCGGGCAACACCTGCTCCATCTCAAACTCAGGGCGAGGTCCATGAGCGATGATGGGCTTGGCCCAAGGTTCGATAGGATCGTTTTCTTCACCCCAATAGTGCTCTTTGGGATCCCACACGCCGATCTCCTGCAGACCGAGAGGTACCAGATGAAGCGCTTCCGCTTCAAGACGGGTCGAATGTATCTCTCCGGAGAGATAGGGATGACCGGCATAACGCCACTGCTTCCGTGGCTTGACTGTGACAATCTCACCAGGAACCACGTCCCCAAGGCCGCTTGGACGCAAGGTAATAGCCCTTTCGCTTCCCGGCAGGCGGCACCGAACAGTCCGCTCCTTCACCGAGAGCACGATCAGATCGACCGGTTGGCTCAGGTCGAGGTCATCGGTTGTTGCCTTGTGCTGCCGCTTGCGACCGTAAGGGGCCTGTTCCTGAGCAGGGAAGGGATCGATGTTGAGCCACCTGCGATAGGCAGCGATGAGCCATGCACCTGCCGAGCCAACGGGAAATACAACCTCGGACGCCGCAACCGTATGTTCGGATCCATCTTCCCGGCGACACCGTGCCGTCAAACCGCGTCGCTCATTGCCGTCGTAGTCTATTTCCAGCACCGAAATCGGCTCACCGATGACAAAGCCATCGGCCGGCAGGTCGATGTCATCCTCAAAGACCTGCCGAAAGGCCCAGAGCTGCTCGTGGTCACCGTAGGCGTCGACAGTGATCTTCTCGATCATCTCGTCCAAGGCTTTGAGATCCTGATGTTCATTGGTGCTTCGTGAGTTCATGAAATGTTCTCCTCTCCCAACCTATCCGATCAACTCCCGCCAGCCCGGTACTACCTGAGCAAACTCCTGCTGAAATGCCGGTCGCCGGAAATTATCCTTCTTGACCTTGCGTGCGAACTTTTCTCAGCGGGCTGCATCGCCGACCACGTCGACCAGCACATGCCGCACTTTAACCATTATCTTGGCCTTACGAGTGTACTCTTTACGGTCTGCATTGCGGTCCAAATCACCCAAACCGGAAAGGTAGTATTTGAGAATTTCCTCGGGGTAGCGCTTTTCAAGCTTCTGGGCCACCTGGATTTGATAATCGCCGCCCCAGGACGACATGGGATAGCGTCCGCTGGTCAGGATAGCCAGGGCCTCATCATACTCCTTGCGATGCATGCTGATTTTCAGCCGGTTACCTTGTCCGGCATGTTTCAACTGCAGGAGAAGTTGCGGCTCGAAAAGACTCCATTCTTCGGCACTGCACAGTTCCATGAAGGCCTTGTATTTTTCGATAGAATTTTGTGTGATGCAGCCGACAGCAACTCGGCCGGGGCATCGCCTTTTTGGGGTTTCCTTGCCATCTTCACCTACCTCACATAACTCAATAGCAATACTTCCTGCTCCAAGCCAACGCCATGCCGGTCCATCAGTTCGACAATCCGACGGACCTCTTGATCTTCAATTTTCCTGAGCCGAGCCAGGATTGCACCATTGCTGCCCAGAAGAATCTCCCCCTTCCCGTATCGGGAAAAGAGGTCATCCAGATCGGCAGGCAGATAGAGTCCGGCGCGTTCGGGACAGGCGGTTTTCAATCGCAGATATTCATCGAGCCCGACCGGATCATAGTCCCCGCAGTGAATGATCCGGGCCTGGGCCATCGCCGATGAAGAAAGCCAGTTCAGGATCCTGCCGCTTGATCGCCTATCGCAATCATGCTCTCTACCAAAAAGGCCTAAGGAGCAGTTTCTCTTGACTAATAAGTGATTTAACAGAAGACTGTTTGGGTCAGTCCAGCAAGACATCCCTCCTGAATCTCGAGAAAATCAAAACTGGAGAAAAAATGCAAAACGTTTTCGCCTTTCGCGATAAAATCATCGATGAATATTCTGTTTTTTCTCGCAGTTTCAGCAAAATATCTGCACATGATATCACTGAAGAAGTCGAGAAACAATACAATGCCGGCCGTTACTGGCCGGAACCGCTGATCCAGATCAATCCCAGTTATCTCCAGAAGGGGTCTCTCCACTCATTGTGTTGTGAGAGAAAACACCACTCCCGTCCCTAAAAGATCTCAGAATGGAAACATGACCAACCAATGGCTCCATGTCTCGCGGCATGCGATGACCAACGGCAAGGTTGAAAACTTTATTAACACATCATGTTAATAAATATATTGATTTGAGCGAGAGGTATGCGTATATTCTTCAGGACAAGAAAGCTGCAGAAAATCTGTTCTGAGTCCAAGGAAAGCATGAAGCACCTGGGTGCCAAACGCGGACTGAAACTCCAACAACGGATGACTGAGTTAAGGGCAGCCGATAGTCTTGCCGACATCTCTCGTTTACCGCCAGCCAGGTGCCACGAACTGACAAACAACAGAAAAGGGCAGTTGTCCGTTGATCTGGAACACCCGTACCGCCTCATTTTCATTCCCGCCAACGAGCCAATCCCTTTACGTGATGGCAGGTTGGCAAGGGAAGAAGTCACAGAGATCGAAATCATAGAAGTTACCGACACCCATAACGAATAAGGAGGGTGCCATGTTGAAAGCACTGAAAAAATACGAATTTGAGCCTGATTACGCCACCTCCCCCGGAGCCACATTGCTGGAAGTCATGGAATCCTTGGAGATGACCCAGAAAGAGCTGGCGGTAAGAACGGGGTTGACCGAGCAAACCTTGACCCGCATCTTCAAGGGCAATCAACCAATCTCATACGAGACCGCTAATCGGTTGGAATTAGTTACCCAAGTGCCGGCTGGAATGTGGAACAATCTCGAAGCGCAGTATCGTGAGCAACTCGCCAAGCTTGAAGAAAGACAGCGACTTGATGCGGAAAAAACATGGCTCAAAACCATTCCCACAAAAGAATTGATGGAGCGGGGGTATCTGGAGGCTAATCAAGACGAGGTGAGTTTGTTGCGTAACGTTTTATCGTTTTTTGGGGTGAGCAGCGTTCATGCCTGGCATGCAATCTGGGAAACCCCAGAGGTTGCCGCCAGAAGATCAAAATGTTTTGATTCTCAACCGGGAGCGGCAGCCTCCTGGATTCGGCAGGGAGAACTTCAGGCTCACCAGATTGACTGCGCACCTTTTCATAAATCGCGATTCCAGCAAACTCTCCAGGAAATCCGCGTTCTCACGTGTGAAGGTCCTGGTGTTTTCGTACCCAGAATGAAAGAGCTGTGCGCTGCTTCGGGAGTTGCCGTGGCTCTCGTCCGTGAAATGAAAAAAGTGCCCTGGAATGGAGCAACCAAGTGGCTGACCCCAAACAAGGCTATGATCCTTCTCAACTTACGCGGCAAGGGTGAAGACAAATTCTGGTTTTCATTTTTTCATGAAGCTTGCCACGTCGTAAAGGATAAGAAAAAAGACCTCCTTATCAATGACGGGAGCGATGGTGACCCTCGTGAAAAACAGGCCGATGCGTTCGCGGCGGAGACACTGATCCCTTCTCGCTTTAACAACAAAATCAGCATTTTTCAAACCGCCCATGAGGTCATTGACCTGGCCGACGAACTCGGAATTGCTCCCGGTATCGTTGCCGGGCGATATCAGTTTCTGACCGGCAACTGGCATGTTTTTCGAAATCTGATCAGAAAACTCGAATGGAGAGAGTGACGCCTGATGCTCGGCGCATCGTAACAGCGGCGCCTTGCGATACAGTGCTTTGCAACCATATCCATTCGCAATTACTCAATATCCCAACAAACTATGAACTGTTTCAGAGCTGATATTGTTTGTGTTGCTCTGTGATGTATTTCCTGATCTATGGCTCATCGATTCGGTATGATGTAATTCTTTCCCAGGCCGCGCTCAAATTTCCTCACCCGACAGGTCAGGCAGGGTGATCGTGAACGTGGTCCAACCATCCCGACTGGCCGCCTCGATTCCCCCGCCATGCAGTTCGACGATCCGTTTGACGATGGTCAGGCCCAGGCCCGAGCCGCCATACGCCTGGGATCGGGATTTCTCTACCCGGTAAAATTGATCGAAGATCCGCGGCAGATCAGCGGCGGGGATCGTCTGACCGGTATTGGCGACAGTCAACACCATCTGCCCGTTGCTCTTCACCGTCCGGAGAACGATGCGGCCGTCGGCCGCCAGATTGTACTTGATGGCATTGTCGATCAGGTTGATCAGCAGCCGCAGCAGCTGTTCCGGGTCACCGGCAAGACTCGCCGCAGCCGTGTCGATCTCGACGCTGATCCGCCGCGCCTGCAGCATTTCCTGGTAATCCTCGACCACCTGACCGATCAGCTGATCGAGCCGGACGGGTTGACGGTGGCAGGTCTCTCCCTGCTCCAACCTCGAGATATCGAGGAGGTCGCGGACCAGTCGGCTCAGCCGGCGCATGGTGTTGAGCTGTTTTTCCAACTCCTGGCGAACCTTTTCCGGGGGGTCGCCGGCCAGCAACTCTTCATGGCCGAGCATCAGGATGGTCAGCGGACTCTTCAGTTCGTGGGCGGCATTGCCGATGAACTCTTTTTGCTGGGTGAACGAATACTGCAGGCGATCGAACATCCTGTTGAGCGAGGTCGACAGGACGTGCAGCTCATCGCGACTGTCGCCCAGCGGGATCCTCCGGTCGAGCGAATGTTCACGGATCATCCGGATATGGTGGTTGATCGTCGATATCGGCCGCAGCAGCCGTCCCGCCAGGAAATAACTGGCCAGAAAGACCAAGACGACGGCGACGCAGATACCCCAGGCAACCCTTGACCGCAACTCCTGCAGTTCAATATCGAAAAACAGCAGCGGCTTGGCGATCATCACCGTAAAGGTTCCGCTCGGCGTGTCCCGTGACACCGTCACCACCCGAAAATTGACGACATCATCGGTAACCTCGTTTAATTCGTCAAGATCTCCAGGATCTATCCACAATTGAGCCAGAGATATTTTCTGCCTGATGAAAAATTTCCCTTTATCCGATCGGCGCGGGATATCGAACAGCCGGGCCAGTGGCGAAGAAAAAAGCGCTTTGCCGTTGCTATCGATCATTTTGAACCAGTACCTGTTGATATGGTAGTCCAGTTTCTGCAGCCTCCCTCCGGTCTCGGCGGGATGGGAAAAATCCACGACGTTGAGGGCGGCACCGGCCACTTCGTACAGTTCGCGATCGATCAGTTTGTACGGTTCTTCGAGCAACTCGATGTAGACGAAGAACGCGGCAACGATCGTCGTCGACAGAGAAACCAGCGAGATCCAGAGGGTGAACTTGGTTCGGATTCTCATGTTCCTTCCTTGTCGATGAGATAGCCGACCCCCCTGACCGTCCTGATCAACGGTTCGTCCTCCGGGATGTTCAGTTTTTTCCGCAGCTTGCTCATGTGGACATCGATGAAGTTCGACATGCTGAACGGATCGAAATTGTCGCCCCAGACATGCTCGGCCAGGGTGAACCGCGATACCGCCCGGCCCCGGTTGTGCATCAGGAATTCAAGGATGGCGAACTCCTTGGCGGTGAGGATGAGGGGTGCGCCGTTTCTGGTCACCTCCCGGCTGATGGTGTTGAGGCGGAGAGTGCCGATCTCGATCATCGGACTGCCGGTTTTCCCCCTCCGGATCAAGGCCCGCACCCTGGCCAGCAGTTCGGCCAGGGAGAACGGCTTGGCCAGATAGTCGTCGGCACCGAGATTGAGCCCCTTGACCTTATCGTCGATGTCGCCCTTGGCGGTCAGCATCAGGACGGGGGTCTGGATCCCGGCGGCCCGGATCTCCGCCAGAATCTCGAAACCACTCATGCCCGGCAGCATGATGTCGAGAAGGATCAGATCGTAGGTGTCATTCCAGATTTTGTCCAACCCTTCCCTTCCGTCCCCCGCCGTTGCGACGGAGTAAAACTCACCGGTCAGCACCGAGCCGAGCTTTTCGAGCAGATAGGGTTCATCGTCGATGATCAGAATGTTCATAACCGCCTGGTGTTGGTGGCTGCTGCCGTAAAAATCGGCCTGACGGCAATGGCGGAGCGAGGGGTGGTCCCGGCGCCGTGGTCGACAGGCCCGTCGGAGCGATACCGGGTTAATAGTCGATAATAATACACGCCGACCTCCTTGCCGTGTTTTTTTACCGGGAAAGAACGAATTTTGCCGAGTTCTTTTGCCCTCCCGACAAAGAGCCGATTGTCGAGTTTCTCCTCTTCGTCGGCGATGACCAGCAGATCCCTGCCCGTCAGGGCCGCCGGCGCCTGCCAGAAGGCGTACATCAACGAGTCCAGGTTGAAGAGATGTCGTCCGGTTGTTTCCGGAGCCGATTGGGGCGACGAACCCGGTTCCGAGGGATTGAACATCTTCGCCCGGTAAAACGCCAGGCCGCTGGCGATTTGGTACTTGTCCATGCCGATGACGACGGGGGGCGCACCTCTTTTGGCCTCGACCCGCCTGACGGTCTGTTCGACCCGGTCGGCCAGATCCTCACCGCCGAACAGGAAGGCGCCGGTGTTGAACGGGATACCGGGAATACCAAGAGAGAAATAATGGAGAATCAGGCCATAGCCCAGGACCAGGCAAACAAGGGTGACCGACCATGCCCGCTGGACGACAGATCGGGTCCTGCCGTCCGCATCACTGGTCGGCAGTGACGAGGCCATCAGCGGAATGCAGGCCAGCCACAGGGGACCGGCCCAACTCAGCTTGACCTCCCTTGAAAAGCTGAAGAAGACGAAGACGGAGAGGGGCACAAACGCCATGCAGAGGGCGAACAGCCGGTGGCGACGACGGCGATCAGCCACATGGGCGGCAACACTCGATTCCAGTTTGCGGTGGGTGTAACCGACAGCCCAGACGGCAAACAGACCCGTCGGGGTCAGCAGCAGGAGTATGGAGCCTACCAGTTCCGGGGTGGAAAACATGAACTGATCGGCAAGCCGGTGTTGACTTTGAAACAGAAACGACGCCCAGGCATGGCGATAGTTCCATAAGATAACCGGCGAAAAAACCGCCAGCCCCGTCCCGGCCGCGAGATAGGGCCGGGAGCTGCCGAACCAGCGGCGGGAGCGGGGATCGCTCACCATGAACAGGATGGTCGCCGGTCCGAGGAGGATGATGGTGTATTTCGAGAGCAGGCCGAGGCCGAGCCAGACCCCGACTCCGATCCAGGAACGGTGGTCGCCATCGATCAGGACGCGATGAAGGTAGAACAACGTCCCGGCCCAGCAGGCGATCAGGGGCGCGTCGGGGGTCATGATCAGGGCCGTCCCGAAAAACAGCGGCAGAGCGGCAATCAGCACCAGGCTGTTGAGGGCGATCTTCCGGTCGAAGGCCGAAAGGGTGAGGCGGTAGCTGAACCAGGCGGTGATAATCCAGCACACCAAGGCCCCGACGCGGACGCCTGTCTCGGAATTGCCGAATAGATGAGTGCCGACCCAGATCAGCAGGGCCACCATTGGGGGATGGTCGAGATAGCCCATGGCCATGTGCTGGCTGTAGTTCCAGTAATAGGCCTCCTCCTGGGTGAGTTCGAAGGTCCCGAAGTAGAGGAGCCGGAGGATGACGGTATAGGCGACGATGAGCAGCATCGCCAAGCGCCGGTTCACCGGGCCGCAGGCCCTGTTCCTGTTGCCTGAGACCAGGAGAAACCCGGCCGTCGCGGCGCACAGACTGTAACAGGCGGCCGCCACCGACAGCAGCCATGACCAGCCGGGGAACCATGGCGCCATGGCGGCCATGATGCCGCCACGGAGGAACAGGACCGGCAGCAGGATGCACTGGTAGCGCAGCAGGGCGGCGGGCCGGAAATAGGAGAGGGGATCGTCGGTGGTGGTGGCGGTGATGATGTAGCCGAGATTGCAGGCCAGCAGAAAACTGAAGATATGGACGACCCCCAGTTCGAAGCCGTTGTACTGCAGCAGGTGAAATATGAGGAAATCGAGGATGACGACGCCGGTCGCCAGGGTGGCGAGCTCCTTTTTGCCGACCGCCTCGAGCGGCAGACCGCCGAGGGCGGCCAACTGCTTGAGATACTCGACGACGACCGCGCTGTTCATCTTGGAAATGCCCTGTGTCCTGTCGATAAAGGTGATCGGGACCTCGGCGGCGCGCAGGTCAGGACTGGTGGCCAGGATCTGCAGGGCGATCTTGAAACCGGTGACCGGTTGCCGGACGGCGAGCAGGAAATCCCGGCGGATCGAGAAAAAGCCGGCCAGAGGATCATGGATCGCGGTGAACAGACGGGCCGGCAGGGTGGCGAGGCGCGAGGCGGCCTTCCTCGTCCAGGGCCACTCCGGGGTGGAGCCGCCGGGGATGTAGCGGCTGCCGACAACCATATCCCGGCTGCCGTCGAGCAGGGGCTGGAGCAGGTCGGGGATGACCTCGGGCGGGTGGCTGAGATCGGCGTCCATCACCACCAGCAGGTCACCGGCCGCCGCCCGGGCGCCGGCGCAGACCGCGCTGGCCAGGCCGGTTTCATCGTCCCGGCAGATCAGCCGCACCGGCAAAAGTCCCTTGTAGCCGTTGATTGCCGCCCGTGTGCCGTCGGTCGAGCCGTCGTCGACAAAAACAATTTCAGTGTCATGCGCCAAAGCGGAGACAGCCGTGGTTATCCGCTCCAGTAAGGGGACGATGTTGTCCCGTTCGTTCCTGGTCGGAATGATGATTGAAATCGAATTCATGGAGTACCTCCCTGCATTGGTTACCGTATGCCTTGCGTGCTACGGATTGCAGGGTAATCGATGAAGATGAAGAAATGATGAACCGCAATGACCGGCGAAGGCCGGTTTTTCGGACGGGAAGTATGAACGCTGAAATTGACTGAAGGGGGATGAACTCAAGGGCGGATGGGTGTTGGCGCCTTCATCAAATCTTCATTTTCGGTTGATACTATATCCCGGAAACCATGTGGCACTTTGACGCATCATCGGCTGCCGGCGATTTCTGAAGGCGTATCGGATACTGGCAGGTTATGCCGAACCGGACATTGACACAGATCGACGCGTAAGGAACCGTTTGAACAATGAATACCCCCGCCGGCACTCTCTCCCGATGTGAATATCGGCAACCGTGGGCTCAACAGGTTATGGCAGTGCCAGATAGCCGGAAAGCACATCCCGGGTTGACGATTGTCATCCCTGTCCACAACGAGGAGGCCAATATCATCCCTCTGCTGGTGGAAATTCGTCAATGTCTGGACGGAAAATACGACTATGAGGTGATTGTCGTCGATGATCACTCCACCGATAACACGGAATCACTGCTGAGAAAGTCGATTGACGAGTATCCGGTCTTGAGAATCATCCGGCTGAAGAGAAGAGGCGGCCAGAGCGGCGCCGTGCTGCAGGGGGTACGGGCGGCCGGATATCCACTAATCGTAACCCTCGACGGTGATGGCCAGAACGACCCCGCTGATATCGAGGCACTTGTGGCGTGTTACCGGCAGACATCCTCCAGAACTCCCCGTTGCGTCATCATCGGCAACAGGCACCGGCGCCGTGATTCGATGTGGCGGAAATTTTCTTCGAAGATAGCGAATAGTGTCCGCGGGGGCATCTTACATGATAAAACGCCGGACAGCGGCTGCGGCATCAAGGCCTTTCCCCGTGATTTTTTCCTCGAATTTCCGGCATTCGATCATATGCACCGATTCCTCCCGGCTTTAGCCTGTCAAAGGGGAGGAACAGTTGTTTCCCTGGATGTGCATCATCGCCCTCGCAAAAGCGGGGCGTCACATTACGGATCGCTCGATCGGCTTATGGAAGGAATTATTGACCTCTTGGGGGTTGTGTGGCTGGGGCATCGAAGGATTGACAATGAGGCTGTCAAATAAAAGGACACGAGAATATGGACAAGTCAACAATCTGGCTCATTGTCGGTTTTTCCGGACAGGCCTTTTTCACCAGCAGGTTTGTCGTGCAATGGTTTGTGAGCGAGAGATTGAAAAAAAGCGTTGTCCCGACGGCATTCTGGCATTTAAGCCTGCTCGGGGGCACGATACTCCTGGCCTATGCCCTGAATCGCCGTGATCCTGTTTTTATCTTAGGGCAGCTGACCGGTATCTTTATTTATTTGCGAAATCTCCATTTTATCCGGGGCGAATCACGGCAGACCAGGACATGTGCAAGAATCTCCTGAAAACCGACCTGCGCTGGCTGCTCCTGTGGGCGGGGCTGGTGGCATCCGCCCTTCTCTCCCGCCCTCCGCTGCCCATCGATGAAACCCGCTATCTTTCAGTTGCCTGGGAGATGTGGCACAGCAATCAGTTTCTCGTCCCGCATATCAATGGAGTGCCATACAGCCATAAGCCGCCGCTTCTCTTCTGGCTGATTCATCTTGGCTGGTGGCTCTTCGGCGTCAATGAATGGTCGGCGCGACTCACGCCGCCACTGTTCGGGCTCGCCTCTCTGTTCCTGATAAGACGTATCGCGACAGTTCTGTGGCCTGCCCTTCCCGCTGTCGGGCAGACCGCTCCCCTGATCCTTCTCAGCATGGGTGTATGGAGCATCTTCTCTACACTCACCATGTTCGACACACTGATCGTTTTCTTCACTCTTGCCGCTTATCTTCTGATTCTGACCCGGGCAGAAAACGGCGGCCGCGGTACCTGGCTTCTCCTTGGTCTGGTCCTGGGGCTGGGTTTGTTGGCTAAAGGGCCGGTGATTCTCGTCTATGTCGCCCCCCCGATACTCCTCGCCCCGCTGTGGACCTTTACCGGCAACTGGTGGCGCTGGTACGGAGGTTTTGTCCTCGCTCTCTGTATCGGCGTGCTGGTCGCCCTGGCCTGGGCAATTCCGGCCGCTGTGGCAGGGGGAGAGGAGTATGGCCAGGCCATCCTGTTCCGTCAGACCGCCGGACGCATGGTGCAGTCGTTCGCCCATCGTCGGCCTGTGTACTGGTATCTCCTGCTGCTGCCTCTGGTGCTGTTTCCATGGTCGCTATGGCTGCCTTTCTGGCGGGGTTGGAAAATCCAGGGAGATAATTCGCTGCGATTCTGCCTTTCCATTCTGGTCCCGTCCTTTGTTGCCCTCTCCATCGTCAGCGGCAAACAGATCCACTATCTCCTGCCCCTGCTGCCAATAGCCGCAATCGTCCTGGGTCGGATTGCAGCCGCTTCACCTGGGCCAAAACGGTATGATCGTTGGCCCTATCTGCTGTTTTTTACGATTCTGGCCGTGGCCCTGGTGGTGCTTCCGACCCTGCCGGTTCTGGGACGGGAAGCGACCATCGTGCACTATATCCCATGGTCGGCGGCATTCGTCCCACTCCTCACCGGCTGCATCCTGGTATGGCTCGTCGGTTCGAAGCCCGATCATGGGCCTCAGATCATCGCCGCCTCGGTGCTTCTCCATCTCATTTTTTTACACCTGGTGTTGTCTCAGTCGGTCGCCACGCTGTTCAACCCGAGCGACATGATCACCGCGGTATCCCAGGTCGAGAGAGAGGGAAAACCAATCGCTGTCTATCCCAAGGATCTTGCGGATCAGTTCCACTTCGCCGCCCGTCTGACGCGACCGGTCACGGCCTTGGATACGGTTCCGGAACTGCAGGTCTGGTCGAGACGGAATCCGACCGGTTACTGCCTGGTCTTTGCCGACAGAGAATTCCTCGCTCAGTTTGGTCAGGATCAAGGAGCCCGGCCCTACAGGGATAAATGGCTCATGTTCCGTCGTCGATTGTATTCCTCGGAGTAGTCGGGATTCGCCCGGAAAATTACATCGAAATATTGAAGGCAACCCATGCCCGGCACTCATCCCGCCCTCATCCAGTTCATCCGGTACGTCATCGCCGGAGGGGTCGCCACCGCCGCCCATATCGCCCTGTTTCATCTGGTCGCCTGGAAGGTCTTCCCGTCGCTGCAGCCGAACGATTACGCCGTCCGGTTTTTTGGGCTGAAGATCCGGGAAGTCAACGATTACAGCCGCGCCCGCAACTCGATGCTCGGCAACGTCATCGCCTTTCTGTTCTCGAACATGGTCGCCTATCTGATCAACATCCTTTGGGTTTTCGAACGGGGACGGCATTCGCTGGCGGTCGAAATCCTGCTGTTCTATCTGGTATCGGGCATCAGCATGGCCATCGGCACCATGCTGATGGGGCTGCTGATCCGGCGTTTTCATCTGCTCACCACGTTTGCGTTCGGCGCCAACCTGGTATCGGCGGTGATGATCAATTACGTGATGCGGAAATATTTGATCTTTCTCGGATGATTAGGTCCCGGGACGGGACCGGCGGAGGCTGCCGCCGCCCCCGCATCGCCACGGACGGCGAGGTCGAGCGGAGGCAAGCGGCGAGAAATGAGAGGCGCGAGGCGTCAGTCCTGCGCCGGCACCCCGGCTTCGTCCCAGCCCCGCAGCCGATAGTAATCCTGCAACAGATATTCCATCTCCTCGGCGGTGAGGCTCCGGCCGTCGGGCAGTTTTTCCTTGTGCAGGCGGGGAGGCAGCCGGTCGTCGGCCGCCGTCAGGCCTTCGCGGATATTGAACCGCCGGGTCATGTCGGTGACCCGGACGGCGATCTTTTCCAGTTCCTCCCGGCCGACGATGCCGGTCACGAGCGCGATCGACTTCTCCAGCTCGGCCCACGGATAGAGATCACGGTAGAAGCGGCAGAGGACCAGGGTGTCGAAGATGTTGAGGCGGTTCTCGAACTCGATCAGCATCGCCGCCTTGTCCTCGATCTGGGCCGGCGGGATCATCCCCGACAGCTCCGGCTTGTAGAAGGTGGTCCGCAGGTGGCAGGCGCCGCGGGGCGAAGTGCCGAAGGTCAGGCCCATGCCCTTCAGCACCCGCGGTTCGTACCCGGCCGGCTCCAGGCCCTTGACATGGATGGCGAGATCGGTGAGGCCGAAGTGGTCGGAGGCGGCGATGATGCCGTCGGCGAGGATATCGCCGATGTCCTCGCGGGCGGCGATTTTCTTGATCAGCACCGCCAACTGGTCGGCGTTGCCGTAGTCGATCGCGTAGTCGATCCGCCCCTTCTCCCTGGCCTCCATCACCAGGGCGCAGAGGTTGCCGACGGTGATGGTGTCCATGCCGAGGCGGTCGGCGAGGTCGTTGAGGTAGGCCACCTCCTCCATCTCGGTGATCATGCACAGGCCGCCGAAGGAGTAGATGGTCTCGTACTCCGGCCCCTCGAGCTGCAGGTCCTTGTGTCGCCCCTTCTTCAGCCTCGCCAGCCGGCCGCAGGCCATGAAGCACTTGGCACAGGCATGGGCCTTGACCTCGTGCTCCTCATGGTACTTCTCGCCGCTCAGGTTCTCCCAGTGTTCCACCGAGCCCTGGTTCCAGTACCGGGCCGGGAAGGCCCCGGCGGTGTTCATTGCGGCGACCATCATCGTCGTGCCGAGGCGCTTGTAGGCCTTGACGCCCGGGTTTTCCATGTTGGTCCGGGAGAAATTTCCGGCGTATTCGGCCACGCCCTCCGGGTCGGCGTACCGGCGCTTGCTGTCGCCCTGGAAGACGATGGCCTTGACGAGCTTGGCGCCCATCACCGTACCGACTCCGGCCCGGCCCGCACAGCGCCACTTGTCGTTGGCGATGATGGCGTAGCGGACCAGGTTTTCCCCGGCCGGGCCGATCACCACCGCGCCTGGTTTGCGGTAGCCTTCCCGATTCGGGGCAAAGCGGGCCACCGCCGCCGCCTCGGCGGCGAAGGTCTCCATTCCCCACAGGTCGCCGGCGTCGTGGAATCCGGCGCCCTCGGGGGTGACGGTCAGGACCGTCGGCCGGTCGGCCCGGCCATGGAGGACGATGGCGTCGAAGCCGGCGGCGTCGATGGCCTCGGGGACCTTGCCGCCGGAATAGGATTCGGCATAGAACCCGGTCAAGGGCGACTTGGTGAAGACCCCGTAGCGGCTGCCGCCCCACAGCCGGCCGCCGCAGAACGGCCCGGTGGCGAAGATCAGGTGGTTGTCGGGTGCCAGCGGGTCGACCCCCGCCGGGTTGCGCTCGAGGAGCAGCCGGGTGGCCAGTCCCTTGCCGCCGAGACACTGGCGCAGGACCTGGTCGGCGACCTTCTCGATGACGAAGCTCCGGGAAGAAAGATCGATCGTCAGAATCCGATCATAGAAACCATGCATCGGCTGCTCCTCCTTATCAGTTATGAACGGACCGCGACCAGACCTTCACGGACAACGTCGATCCCCTGCTGCAGCTGCGCCTCGGTCATGACCAGCGGCATCAGGAAGCGGATGATGTTGCCGTAGGCGCCGCAGGCGAGGATGATCACACCGCGGTCAAGGCAGTATTTGACCAGGGCCTTGGTCTCGGCGGCCGCCGGCTCCTTGGTCTTCCGGTCGGTGACCAGTTCCATCGCCACCATCGGCCCGAGGCCGCGGACATCGCCGACCAGGTCGCATTCCCGCTGCATCGCAAGGAGGCTCTCCCGGAGCATCGCCCCGAGTTTCTTGCCTTTGTCCAGCAGCTGCTCCTCCTCGAAGATCTCGAAGACGGCCAGGGCCGCGGCACAGGAAAGGGGATTGCCGTTGTAGGTGCCGCCGATGCCCGAGGCGTGGACACTGTCCATGATCTCCTTCCTGCCGACCACCGCCGACAGCGGCATGCCGGCGGCCAGGCTCTTGGCCGACGTGGTGAGGTCGGCCTCGACCCCGTACTGCTCCATCGCGAACATGGTGCCGGTCCGGCCCATGCCGCTCTGCACCTCGTCGGCGATCATCAGCACATTGTTCTCCCGGCAGATCGCCTGGAGCTTCTGGAAGAACTCCTTCGGCGGGGCGATGAAGCCGCCTTCGCCCTGGACCGGCTCGAAGAGGATCGCCGCAGTCTGCTCCGCCGCCACGTGGTTGACGAAGAAATCCTTCAGTTTATCGGCGCACTCGACATCGCAGCCGGGGTATTCGCGGCCGTAGGGGCAGCGGTAGCAGTAGGCGTACGGCATCCGGTAGACCTCCGGGGCGAAGGGGCCGAGCCCCATCTTGTACGGCTTGACCTTGGAGGTCAGGGACATGCCCATCAGGGTCCGGCCGTGGAAGGCGCCCTCGAAGACGATGATCGCCGGTTTCCCGGTAGAGTAGCGGGCGATCTTGACCGCGTTCTCCACCGCCTCGACGCCGCTGTTGACCAGCATGACCGACTTCGGCCCATCCCCCGGTACCGCGGCGATCAGCTTTTCCGCCAGCCGGACCGGCCCCTCGTACGGAGTCACCATGAAGCAGGTGTGGGTGAACTTCTCCGCCTGCTCCTTGATGGCGGCCACCACCTTGGGGTGGGAGTGGCCGACGTTCATGACCGCGATGCCGCCGCCGAAATCGAGATAGTCGTTGCCTTCGACATCGGTCAGCACCGCGCCCCGGGCGTGGGCGATATAGCGGTCGGTGCCGCTGACATTGCCCTTGGCGATAACCTGGTTGCGAAGCTCGTGGAGACTGCTGTTGGTTGTACCCATTATATCATTCCTCGAGTGTGTATTGAATAATCTGTCGCCGGCAGGCCGATGGGGCCCCGGCGCGGCTATGGCGTCGGCCATGTGTTTGCAAGATATATGCCACCGACATGAGCCATAAGGGGATCCCGATTTCGTTCCGAAAGAGGGATGTCGGATCGGGCCGCGGCAGACCAGGACTGATCCGGATACGAATCAATATTCATATTATCATTTAAATTCAAGATATTGAATATGATCCATTATAGGATCAGCCGCTCATGCTACCCTTTATCCCCTGATACCGGATGGTTGAAGGAGGCCTTGATCCACATTCGAATCATGATGCAGTTTCTCCCGCCGCCGCAGGTGCCCCTCCACCGACTCCAGGAAGGCCTGGTCGCGGTCGGCATGGTAGACGAGCGATGAGGCGATCTCCCCGGCCAGGATGGCGTATTTGATCTTATCCGGCAACCGGTCGACCCGAGTCCGGAAGGGGCTACCCTCCCGCGCCAGCATCGCCGGCAGATGATCGAGGATGGCCCGGCGGTAGAGCGGCCGGTCGCCGACCTCGGGATGGGCCTGTAAATACGCGAACAACCGGGCGTAGCAGCCGTTGATCTCGGCGCTGATCTCGCCGGTGATCTCGGTGTAGAGCAGCGCCCCGCCCGCCTGGCGGTGCCGCGCCAGGATCACCCTGGCCTCCTCCTCCGCCCGTTTTTCCAGGATCGCCAGGACATCGGCGACATACTCCTCCTTGTGGTCGAGAAATTCCTCGTCGCTCAGCATGAGATTGGCGATGATCTCGTAGGATGAGGAGATGACGCCGCATTTATTGGCCGAGGCATCGCGCATGAGGATCACTCCGCCCCGCTGCAGGTTCTGCCGGGCCTCCGGGGTGATGTACGAGTTGGCCCCCTCGACGATCACCCGGCACCTGGGCCTTCCGGCGTCGTCGAACAAGCGCCGCCAGTTGCCGCCGTCCACCGTCTCCGGCCGGCCGCCGGCGGGAATGAAGAGGTCGGCCGGCACCTCGAAGATCAGGTCGTTGTACTCCTTGTAGAACTCGTCGTTGACGATCCAGGATTCGACTAGGCCCTCGGGAGTCTGCCTCACCTTTCTGAACAGCTCCTGCATGCCCTGGCGGCGGGTAGCGCCCCGGTAGAGCATGAAGCCGCCGACATGGAGGGCCGCCGGGTCGAAGGCGGCGAGATCGTCCTTGAGGAGGATCGCCCGCAGTGCCGCGTGATCGACGCCCTGCGGATCATGGACTGCCGCCGTGCCGTCGACGATGAGGGGGATGGCGACGTTGGCGCAGCGGTTCAGGAGGATATGCATGCAGTTGCCGGCCACGTCGCCGTTCGGCCCGCCGGTGAAGATCACCCGGAAGGGATCGCGGGCCATGTCGATGCCGACGGTGGCCATGCAGACCTCGGCAAAGCGGACCACGCCGGTCGAGGTGACCCCGTATTCCTTGTGGTTGATCCCCACCCGCTTGCTCGACATGATCCCGGCGCCGAGAATGTAGCCGCGGCGCACCGCCTCGCGGGCCACCAGCTCGATCATCTGGTCGTGCATGTTCTCGTCCGGACCGAGTTCGATCGGCTCATCTTCGCCGTAATAGTCGACGATGCGGGGGTCGGCGGCCCGGCCGTCACGGGTCACGAAGAGATCGAGAAAACCGGAGAGCAGCCCGTACTGCAGGAAATGGAGCTGCTGCCGCAGCCGCCCGCCATCGAGCCCCTCGTCCGCCTCCAGCACCGCCACCAGCTTCGAGCCGCCCTCGTAGATGTCCTTGTTCTTCAGGTGCTGGGTGTGAGCCAGGACGTAGGTCTCGCGGAACAGACTGTTGGCGGCGGTCACGTAGTCGTCCCGCCCCTGGGTGAGCACCGTCCGCCAGCCGCCGCGGGCGATGTCGGAAAAACCGATGTGGTAGGCGGCGCCGTAGCGGCTGGAGAAATACGTCACCCGGAACGGCCGGTCGACGGGCAGATCATTGGTGAAATCACTCCCCAGCGCCTCGAGGTAGGCCGGGTCGAGGCGGAAGGCGAGCGTCCGTTTCTCGGCGATGAAGAAGTTGGTCTTGAGCGTGTGCCTGACCATCAGCAGACCGCAGCGGAAGATGGCCCGGCGGAACTCGTCGAGAAACCGGCGGCCGGTATTGAAATCCTCGACCAGCGCCTCTGTCTCGGCCAGCACCGCGGGATAGCCATCGGCATCGGCCTCCGGGTCGAAGCGGGCATGAAAGAGCCGCACCAATTGCAGGGTGATTTCCGGATGGTTGTGGAACGCCCGCGCCACCCCTTCCAGATCGTAGCTGTCCGGGTGGGTATGGGCGAGGCTGGTGTGGCAGAAACCGATGAAGGCGCGGATCAGCGAGCCGTCCGGGCCGCCGACCATCCCGTTGGCGATCATCTGGTCGTAGGTGAGCGAGGTCATCGGCATCACCTGGGTGGTGTACATCTCCGCCCGCAGTTGCTGGAACAGCGGGCTGTCCTCGGCGACCAGCCCGCCGTCTTCGGTGGTGACGTAAAACGTCGCGAGGAAGTAGGGGTAGTCGCCGTCATGGACGGTCAGGCAGTAGGAGCGCTGGACAGTCAGGCTCAGGCGGCGGAAGGCGTCGATGATCTGCAGCAGGTACCTGCGGTCGGGCGGATTGGCGACACCGAACAGCAACCGCGATTCCGGCCTGCCGATCCCCTTGCCCTGCTCCACCGCCAGACTGATCCCGCCGAGCGACCGGCAGCGGGAGAAGAGCCGCAACAGCCGGGCGATCCGGACCGGCGGCGAGGTCCGGACGTATTTCGGATTGTTGTGCCACAGGAGCCGGAGCAGAGGGGCCACCTCATCGACCGGAAAATCCTGGTACCGGGCCCCCGCCTCCTCCTGCACCGCCAGCACCAGATCCGCAGGCACGTTATCGGCCACGGCGGCCGTCGGCAACGGGCCGGTCCCATCGGCGAAGGAAAACTCCAGCACCTCGAGCGGGTACTCGGTTCTCGGCACGTTGCCGTAGGAGGTGTGGATCTGGGCATAGGCGATCGACTTCTCCGGCAGGGACCGCAGGGCGTCATGCACGGCCCCCGGCACCCCGAGCTGGGCGATAATCAGGTTGCGGTCGTTGTCGGCCAGGATGAACCGCCGGTTGCGTTCGAGGAGATGCAGGTCGGCGGCGAGAACCGACACCGCCTCGACATCTTCGCTGTTGCAGGAAAAGAAATAGGGATGCATCCTGGTCTGCAGCCAGCCGAGGTTCGCCTCCGCCATCTCGATGCTTTTCCCCAGGATGTTCTGAATCTCGGCAATCACCCGACTGTGCGCGCTGTCTGCCATGTCGTCACCTCGCTCTGCTGCTTATTGGCTAGCTCCTTCCCCCAACACAACGGTTCAAATGCACCTCGAGCAGCTGAAAGCAAATAGCGGACCACATGGTCAGAGAAGATAATATGCAGCTATCACAGACAGATAGAGTTTTTTTGCAAGCAACCGGCCAAGACGTTGATCAGAAAACGGATCAAACCCCGGATTTCTTTATCCATGGGACCTGTTTTCGATCCATCCATAAATCGCAACAGTGTTGGATATATATGTTATGATTTGCAAAAGAAGAAATCCAGCATGATTCATTGCCGGATCTAGGCCGCGATACTGCCGGGAACCAGGGTGCGCGCCGAAAAAGGGAATTGCAGGCGGTTACGAACCACGAAGTGAGACCGGCGGCCGATATTGGGCTCGTGGGCGCCCGTCGGCGGCCGCCGGTGCTGAAGGATTGGAAGAAGACTCAGGTTTCCGGGAAGCTGATGGTGATCTTGTCGTCGTCGCCCTCATGGCGCGCCTTGATCTTCAGCTCCATACTGTTGTTGCGGAAGCCGAAAGCGAGCGCCACCTTTCCTTTATCCTTCTCGATATGGGTCATTTCCCGGATCGCCTCGACGATCTTTTTGCCGACATCGGCGCCGGGAGACGGCAGTTCGGCAGTGCGGTATTCGGCGGTCACCTTGACCTTGCCGTCCTTGGTCGAGACCAGGGCAATTTTCTCGGCGTTGTTGTTGATGCCGTGCAGGACGGCGAGCGCGATCCATTTCAGGGCCGCTTCCTGGGACTCGGGAGCCAGAGCGATATTGGACATCTCCTTCAGGGGATCGGTCGTGGCGAAGCAGTCGCAGAGCGACTGAACCTGCTGATGTATGCTGGATGTATCCTTCATAACAGTCCTCCTTCTGTTTTCTCCTCCTGCCGCGCGGTCAAACCCGGCAGGATCAAGACAATCGTTAGGTGAAAGGACCTGCAGTAATCCTGTGACGGCCGCGGCCGCCCTCCGGGCAGCGGTGGCTGTCTTGTCAGGCTTAATCATCAGGATAAACACGATTGGGGGGAGGGGCAATGTGCCGGCTATCAGCTATCAGCCAATCTGGTACTGCTTGTACTTCCGTACCACCGAGGGCTGACTGATGCCAAGCCGGCGGGCAGCCTCGCGGGTGGTCCGGCACCGCCTTCTCGCCTCCAGCAGCAGCTCCTTCTCGTACGCCTGCAGCTTGCCGGCCAGGCCTTCCCCTGTCGCCGCCGGCCTGGGGAAGGATTCAAGACCGCCCGGATCCTGTTCGTCGATGCTCGCCAGGATGAATTCGGTGATCTGATCGTCGTTGGCCATGACCACGGCATTTTCGATGATGTTGCGCAGCTCCCTGACATTGCCGGGAAAGCGGTATTCCTGCAGGGAACGCATGGCCCGCGGGCTGATGGTCCTGGCGCAGTTGTAGGTGCGGTTGGCCTCGCCGAGGCAGAAGCGGACGAGGCCGGCGATGTCCTCGCGCCTCTCCCGCAGGGGCGGCAGCTGGAGGATGAAGGAGTTCAGCCGGTAATAGAGATCCTGGCGGAAGGCCCTTGCGGCGACGAGGGTCTTCAGGTCCTTGTTGGTGGCGGCGATGGTGGCACAGTCCACCTTGATGGACCGGGTACCCCCGACCCGACGGATCTCCTTGTTATCGAGGTATTTCAGAAGCTTGGCCTGCAACGGCAGCGGCATGTCGCCGATCTCGTCGAGAAAAAGGGTGCCCCCCTGGGCCAGTTCGAAGAGGCCGATCTTGCCCTTTTCATCAGCACCGGTGAACGCCCCCTTCTGATACCCGAACAGTTCCGCCTCGAGCAGGTTCTCCGGCAGGGCGGCGCAGTTGATTTCCACCAGCGGATGGGTGTGGCGGGCGCTGTTCTTGTGAATGAGCCGGGCGAGCAGCCCCTTGCCGGTCCCCGACTCGCCCAGCACCAGGATATTGGAGGCGCCGATGTGGGAAAGTTTCAGGGCCATCTGCAGGATGCGCCGCATTGCCGCGCTCTCGGCGACGATGTCGTTGCGCTCGAGTTCGAGCAGGCTGATATCGGAAAGCTCCTGCCGGTATTTCTCCCTAACCTGCTGGCTCTTCTCGAATTCCTGACGCAGGGTGTTCAATTCGGTCATGTCCCGCTCGTTGACGACGATGAGGGCGATCCGCCCGTCTTCGGTGAGCGAAGGGGTGCCGGTCGAAAGCAGGTACTTGCCGGTCTTGGGGATGAACTGCATCACCGTCTGACGCCGGCCGGTGGCCATGACCCGCGTCGTCACCGAGTGGTCGAAGACCTTGCGCGCCACCAGGTCCTTGATGTTGTGGCCGATGACGTCCTCGGCCCGGATGCCGTTCAGAGTCTCCGAGGCCCGGTTGATATTGATCACCACGCCGTTGCCGTCGCAGACCCAGATGCCGTCGGAGGAGGAGTGAAAAATGGTTTCGAACTGACGAACCAGGTACTCGTAGGACCGTTCGTCAATCGTGTTCTTGGCAGACATGGCCATACCTCCGATTCGAAAAATTCCTGCAGGGCGGGAGCGCTTGCGGCATCTCCCCGGAGACCGCGATGAAAGTACCATATCGAGAACGGGGTAGCAATTCGCATGCCGCAAGCTGCTGGCCGCGACAAACGACCCGTCGCCTGCTGGCGTCAATATTGCATCTTCGCCGGTGCCGAAAAAGGAAGATCGACCCTTTCTTTCGCGCCAAAAGTAAGGTTTACTGGCATAAGGCCCTTTGGCCATTCCGCAACAGGTTTCCATGAAATACCCGATCAGAAAGACGCTTCTCGTCGTCGCCGGCTGCGCGATCGTTATCCTCGTCGCCACCTTCGTCAATTACCGGATCACCCAGCATGTGGTGGAGAGGACCGTCATCGCCCAGCAGGAGGAGATGGCGGGCAAGGCGGTCAATACCGTGGAAATCTGGCTCAATCAGCAGATGAAGATCCTCGAAGCCGCCGTCGTCGCCGTTTCCCGGGTGAATCTCAGCGACGACCCGCAGACCTTTCAGCTTCTCGACATGGCGATGCAGGCCGGTCATTTCACCGACGTCTATATCGGCACCCCGGACGGCAGACTCATCGACGGCGCCCGCTGGACCCCGCCCGCCCACTACGATCCTCGCGACCGGCCGTGGTACAGACGGGGGATAGAGGCCGGGGCCATGAGTTTCACCACCCCCTATGTGGATATGGTGACCAACGAACTGGTCATCGCCCTGGTGAAACCTCTGACCGTTGACGGGAAATTCATCGGGGTCATGGGGGCCGACACGGTGCTCGACACCCTGGTGGCCAACGTCCTCAACTACAAGCAGAGCGAATCGGGCTTCGCCTTCATCGTCGAGAAGAGCGGCACCATCATCGTCCACCCGGAAAAGAGCTACATCATGCGGGCCAAGTTGCAGCGGATCGAGCCGGCCCTTAACGGCAAGGTCGGTTCCTTCGAGCACGACCGGGTCGGGACGATCTCCTACCGGGGTGCAGACGGCCGGGACAACCTCCTGTCGTTCAAGCAGATTACCGGCTCCGACTGGTTCCTGTGCATCACCGTGCCCCGCGAGGAGGCCTATTCGCTGACCCGCAAGACCACCATGGTCTTTGCCATGGAGATCGTCCTGCGCGTCCTCGGCTTTCTGCTGCTGATGGTCCTGCTGGCCCTCTCCGCCGGCAGCGCCGTCATCTTTCTCTTCAGCCGGCGCTACAGCACGGCGGTGCAGCAGCATCAGGAGGAACTGCACGGCATCAGCCGCGACCTCGAATGGAACATCACCAAACGGATGGAGGTCGAGACCTATTACAAGACCCTGTTCAACGTCGCCAACGACGCGATCCTGATCAGCAACGATCTGGCCTATGTCGAATGCAACGAGAAGGCGGTGGAGATGTTCGGCCTGCCGCGGGAGGAACTGCTGAAAAAGACCATCCTCGACTGCTCACCGGAGCTGCAGCCCGACGGAGTCAAGAGCAGCGAACGCCTGGCCGAGATCCTCCGCGATTCGCGCAACGGCAAGCAGAACGTGTTCCGCTGGTCCTTCGTCCGGGCCGATGGCATGGAGTTTCCGGCCTCCGTCGGGCTGACCAGCTTCACCCTCAACGATCGCGATCTGGTGCTGTCGTCGATCCGTGACATCAGCAAGCGGGTCGACGCCGAGATGCAGCTGATGCAGGCCCAGAAGATGGCGGCGGTGGGCGAGATGCTGGCGGCCATCGCCCACCAGTGGCGCCAGCCGCTCAACACCCTCTCCACCTACATCTCCAGCCTCCAGGCCGCCCACTACAGCGGCATGCTGACCAAGGAGGTGATCGAGCGGGTGGTGTCGGGGGCGACCGACCAGATCGCCTTCATGTCGAAGACCATCGACAACTTCCGCAACTTCTTCAAGCCCTCGAAGACCAAGGGGCCGGTGGACATCCTCGAGGCGGTGATCAACGCCGTCAAGCTGATGGAGGCTCAGATGCGCCACAACCGCATCAACCTCACCGTCACCAATCGGACCGACACCAGTTCGCTGCTGGTGTTCGGCTACCAGGGCGAGTTCATCCACGTCCTGGTCAATATCCTGGCCAACGCCAAGGACGCCATCCTCGACCACGACGAGCGGCAACCGGGCGCAGCCGACCGCTTCATCGACATTGCCGTGTCGCAGACCGCCGGGGCGGCGATCATCGAGATCGCCGACAGCGGCGGCGGCATTCCGGAACATCTGCTGCCAAATATCTTCAATCCCTATTATACTACCAAAGGGACCTCCTCCGGCACCGGCCTCGGCCTCTACATGTCGAAGATGATCGTCGAGAAGGAGATGGAGGGCGATATCAAGGCTGAAAATACGCAGAACGGAGCGAAGTTCTCGATTACACTTAAGAAGATGAAATAAAACGGTCACCTTATAGTTCGAAACATGATCTCCACAGAACTGAAAAACTGCCATATCCTCCTGGTCGACGACGAGCAGTCGGAGCTTGACGCCTACAGCCTGCTGCTCACCTCCATGGGCATCAGGCACGTGGTCACCGAAAACGACAACCGACGTGTCTGCGCCCGCCTGACCACCATGCAGTCACCCATCGTCTTCCTCGACCTGAACATGCCCTACATGACCGGGCAGGACGTGCTGCGCCAGCTGAAGGTCAAGCATCCCCAGGTGCCGGTGATCATCATCACCGCCAATTCGGAGATCGAGACCGCGGTGGAGTGTCTGCGGCTCGGGGCCCACGACTATCTGGTCAAACCCATCGACCTGAAGATGTTCAGCTCGGCCCTGCGCAACGCCCTGGAAATCAGCCTGCTGCGCAACGAGGTGATGTCGCTGAAGGGCATCTCCTTCACCGCCACCGGCAGAAGGCATCCTGCCTTCGACCGGATCGTCACCCGGAACCCGGCCATGCTCTCGATCTTCCAGTATATCGAATCGATCGCCGCCAGCGGCATGCCGGCCCTGATCCTGGGTGAGACCGGCTCGGGCAAGGAATTGATCGCCAGGGCCATCCACGACATCAGCGGGGTCTCCGGCGAGTACGTGGCGGTCGATGTCTCGGGGCTCGACGACACGCTCTTTTCCGACACCCTCTTCGGCCACGTCAAGGGCGCCTATACCGGGGCGGAGGGAGCGCGCTCCGGCCTCGTCGAAAAGGCGACCGGCGGCACGATTTTCCTGGACGAGATCGGCGATCTCAGCGAGGTCTCCCAGGTCAAGCTGCTGCGGCTGCTCCAGGAGAACATCTACTATCCGCTGGGTTCCGACAGGCCCAAGCAGTGCCAGGCCCGGATCGTCACCGCCGCCAACAAGGACCTCACCATGCTGGCGGGCCAGGACGGCGAGTTCCGCATGGATCTCTACTACCGGCTCTCCACCCACCTGATCCGCCTTCCGCCCCTGCGCGAGCGGCGGGAAGACATCCCGGCCCTGGTCGATTTCCTCGCCGCCGAGGCCGCCGCCGCGATGAACAGGAAGACGCCGGCGGTCAGCGACCGGGCCATGGCCCTGCTCATGAACCACCCGTTCTGGGGCAATATCCGCGAGCTCAAGGCCTACATCGCCGATGCCGTCGCCCGCTGCGATCAGGGGCTGATCACCGAAAACCTCATCGCCGAACGATTGACCGGCCGCTCTCCCGGCGCAACCGCCGCGCCGATTGAAGCGGCGTCCCTCGCCGCCCTCTTCGGCCGCTTCCCGACCCTCGAGGAACTCACCGAGTTCGCTGTCGGCGAGGCCCTGGCCACCACCGACAACAACCAGAGCCAGGCCGCCCGGCTGCTGGGCATCTCACGGCAGGCGCTGAATAAGAGATTGAAGAAGAAGAATTAGCAATCAGCGTAATATCCCGTTTTTTCCAGACAAGCTCAATCGCCACGGTGCCGTGTCAATCAATGTTGACACAGTCAACTGTGGTTGACCTCCCGGTTGACACACCCCTTCTCCCACCCCCAAATCCCTCCCAGGCACGGATACGCTGAATGCTGACCGCTGATCGCTGGCAGCTCGTTTTGCTGCATGCTGACCGCTGACCGTTGACAGCTTCATTCCCTGGCACGCAAATTGGTAACAAAGCCTCGAGACGCCCGCCATTGCCTTGGCGCAATGGAAACTTTTCCAACATTCACCGAGAGGACCGCATGAACGTACTGAGCAGATTGACCCTCCCCGCCGTCGCCCTTTCCCTGGCGCTGGGCTCGTTCGGCCTGGCCCAGGCCAACACCGTGAAAATCGGCAACATCGAACCGATGTCCGGCCCCTCCGCGACCCTCGGCCAGCAGGGCAAGGCGGCCCGCGAGATGGCGGTCGAAGAGATCAACGCCGCCGGCGGCATCAAGTCGCTGGGCGGGATGAAGCTGGAGCTGATCTACGCCGACTCCGAGTCCAAACCCGAGAAGGGCGTGGCCGAGGCCGAACGGCTGATCAACACCGAGAAGGTCCATGTCCTCACCGGCTGCTGGAACAGCGCCGTCACCTACCCGACCACCGCGGTGGCCGAACGCTACGGCATTCCCTTCATCGTGCCGGTCTCCGTCGCCGACAAGATCACCGAGCAGGGCTTCAAGAACGTCTTCCGCATCGCCGCCAAGGACTCCTGGTGGACCCGCGATCAGTTCTCCTTCCTCAAGGACATGCAGGACGAGTTCGGCACCAAGGTAGAGAAGCTGGCCTTCGTCTATGAGAACGGCGATTGGGGCAAGGGCTTCGCCACCCAGTGGAAAAAGCTTGCCGAGGAAAACGGCTACACGGTTGTGCTCGACGAACCGTATCCCTCCACCGCCACCGACCTCAGCCCGGTCGTCCAGAAGATCCGCCGGGCCAACCCCGATGTGCTGATGCTGGTCTCAAACGCCGCCGACGCCATCCTCCTTACCAACACCATCGCCGAGTATAAGGTGAAGTTGAAGGCGATCGTCGCCTCCGGCGGCGGCCATGCCGACCCGTCCTTCATGAAGGCCGTCGGCAAGAACGCCGAAAATCTCTTCGACATCGTCGAGTGGGAGACCGATGTCAACAAGCCGGGCGCCAAGGAGGCCAACGACAAATTCAAGGCCAAGAACGGCTACAACCTGACCGGCGAAGCGGTCGACGCCTACCTCGCCATGTATGTCCTGAAGGACGCCCTGGAGCGTGCCGGCTCGCTCGAGCCCGCCAAGATCCGCGAGGCCCTGGCCGCCACCAACCTGACCGACGGCCCGGGGATGATCGTCGGCTACGACGCGGTCAAGTTCGACGCCTCCGGCCAGAACGAGAACGCCTCCCCGGTCATCGTCCAGGTCGCCGACCTCGGCCAGGGCCTCGAGCGGGTCACCATCTGGCCGAAGAACGCCCGTCGCGCCGGCTACACCCCGGTCTTCCCAGCCAACAAGTAAGGGACAGCGGCAACTGACTCCGGCAGGCGGATTCCCCACGGTTGTCCGCCTGCCGCTTTTTCGGCACTTCAGTACCTTAGAAATTCGTTTCTTGTTTTTTTGAAACGAATTTCGTGAAGGTACTTATACCCCCTTGTGGGGTGTCAGGGAGGTTACAATGCTCTACGTCATCGAGGACATGATCAACGGTATTCTCATGGGATCGATCTACGGCCTCACCGCCATGGGTCTGACCATCATCTTCGGGGTCCTCAAGGTCATCAACTTCGCCCACGGCTCGCTGCTCATGGTCGGGATGTACGCCGCCTACTGGGCCATCACCCTGACCGGCGTCCACCCCTACCTGGCGCTGGCCATCGTCATCCCGGTGATGTTCGCCTTCGGCTACGCCCTGCAGAACATTGTCATCAAACCGATCTTCATCGCCGAAAAAAATGTCCGCGAACCGATCACGGTCATCATCGTCACCACCGGGATCTGGTATATTCTCGACAACCTCACCCTCCTCGTGTTCGGCCCGCAGTACCGCTCCCTCACCGCCAACCCGCTGCAGGGGCAGATGTTCGAGCTGGGCTCGATGTTCATCTCGGCCCCTAAATTCTACGGCTTCATCATCGCCCTCGTCACCGCCGCCGCCATTCACCTTTTCATGCAGAAAACCATCATGGGCCGGGCCATCCGGGCCACCAGCATGGACCGCGAGGCGGCGAGCCTGATGGGCATCAACCAGTACCGCATCTACAACGTCGCCTTCGGCATCGGCGCCGCCACCACCGGAATCGCCGCCGTGGCCCTCATCCCGTTCAACAACGTCTTTCCGACCGTCGGCGTCCTGTTTGACATCAAGGGCTTCATCATCGTCGTGCTCGGCGGACTCGGCTCGATCAGCGGCGCCCTGCTCGGCGGCATCATCGTCGGCCTGATCGAATCGGTGGGGCCGCAGTTCATGACCGCCACCTGGACCGAGGCCATCGTCTACGGCCTGTTCCTGATTGTTCTGTTCGTCAAGCCCTCCGGACTCTTCGGGCAGAAACACGACTGGTAGCCGTTGTACAAGTATTAGAAATAACACATCATTTGCCGAAGCGGCATAAGGGGCCGTAACGAAATAGATAAATTTGTTCATTGTTACACTACCGTCGTAACGGCCCCTTACTACGCGGCGGCGGACGACTGCAACCCGGACCGAGACCGCCCCCGTCAATTTTTCCCGCGTGAGGACTCATGCAATGAAGCATCAGCATATCAACAAAATCATGCTCGCCGGCCTGCTGGTGATAGCGTTTGCGCTGCCGCTGGTGATCCGCAGCGCCACCTATCTCCACATTCTCGTCCTGCTGTTCTTTTATGCCTATCTGACCACCAGTTGGAACATCGTCGGCGGCTTCGCCGGGGTCCTGCCGCTCGGCCATGCCGCCTTCGTCGGCATCGGCGCCTATACCTCGACCATCCTCTCCCTGCAGTACGGGGTGAGCCCCTGGCTCGGCATGCTGGTGGGCGGCGTGCTCGCCACCATCGTCGGGGTGATCATCAGCCTGCCGACCCTGAAGATGCGCGGGGCCTACTTCGCCCTGGCCACCATCGCCTTCGCCGAGGGCATCCGGGTCATGGTGGAGAACATCGACTATATCGGCCCGCTGAAGCTGAACGGCCCGCGCGGCCTGCAGATCCCGCCACTCGAGACCGGCCTGGCCAGCTTCATGTTCGCGAGCAAGGAACCGTACTATTACATCATCCTGATCATGCTGCTGGCCGTCATGCTCCTCACCTACCTGATCTCCCGCGCCAAGCTCGGCTACTACCTGATGGCCGGCGGCGAGGAGCCGGAGGCGGCCATGGCCCTGGGGATCAACGTCGCCCGCGCCAAACTGATCGCCATGGCGATCAGCTCGTTTTTGACCGCGCTGGCCGGGACCTTCTACGCCCAGTTCTCCCTCTACATCCACCCCAAGTCGATCATCAGCCTCGACATGTCATTCGAGATCGCCTTCATCGCCCTGATCGGCGGCCGGGGATCGATCGTCGGGCCGCTCCTGGGAGCGCTGCTGCTCCGGCCGGTGGGCGACTTCTGCCGCATCTATTTCGGCGACACCCTGCCGGGTCTTCATCTCGTGATCTTCGGCCTGGTGCTCATCTTCGTCATGCTCTACCAGCCGCGCGGCATCCAGGAGCCGATCAGCCGGGCCTACCAGGCACTGCTGAACCGCCTGATCCCTCAACCCAGCCTTGGGAGATAACGTCATGTCCATGCTGCACGTAGAAAAAATGACCAAGCAGTTCGGCGGCCTGCGCGCCATCGACGCCCTCGACCTGACCATCGACAAGGGCCAGATCCTGGGGCTGATCGGCCCCAACGGGGCCGGCAAGTCGACCGCCTTCAACTGCATCGCCGGATCCTTTGCCCCCACCTCCGGGCAGATCACTTTCGAGGGCAAGCGGATCAACGGCTACAAGCCCTGGAACCTCTGCAAGATGGGGCTGGCCCGGACCTTCCAGATCGTCAAGCCCTTCGCCTCGAAGAACGTCCTCTACAACGTCACCGTGGCCAGCTTCGTCACCACGGGCAGCCGCAAGATCGCCGAGGACAAGGCGCTGGCGGTCCTTGAATCGCTCAACTTCGCCGACAAGAAGGATATCCTCGCCGGCAACCTGACCATCGCCGACCGCAAGCGCCTCGAGATCGCCAAGGCGCTGGCCACCGAGCCCAAACTGCTGCTCTTGGACGAGGTCATGGCCGGCCTGCGGCCCAACGAGGTCGACGAGATGGTCGAGATCTTCAAGGCGCTGCGCGACCGCGGTATCACCATCTTCGTCATCGAGCATATCATGCGGGCGATCATGGCCCTGTCGGACCGGGTGGTGGTCATCCAGTTCGGCAAGAAGATCGCCGAGGGGACCCCGCAGGAAATCGCCAACAACGAAGCGGTCATCAAGGCCTATCTGGGAGAGGATTATGTCGCTGCTGGAAATTGAGAAAATCGACGCGTCCTACGGCGACGTCCAGGTCATCTTCGAGCTGTCGCTGAAGGTCGAAAAGAAAGAGGTGGTGAGCATCATCGGCGGCAACGGCGCCGGCAAGTCGTCGCTGTTACGGGTCATTTCCGGGCTGATGAAGCCGAGTGCCGGGCGGATCACCTTCGAGGGCCGCGCCATCCACACCGAGCCGCCGGAGAACATCGTCACCCACGGCGTGGTCCACGTCCCGGAGGGGCGGCGGCTGTTCCCACTGATGTCGGTCAAGGACAACCTGCTGGTCGGCGCCTACAACTCCCGCGCCCGGGGCGAGACCGACAAGACGCTGGCCGAGGTCTACGAACTGCTGCCGCGCCTGGCCGAGCGGGAGAACCAGCTGGCGATGACACTGTCCGGCGGCGAGCAGCAGATGGTGGCCATCGGCCGGGGCCTGATGGCCAAGCCGCAACTGCTGATGCTCGACGAACCGTCGCTCGGCCTCGCCCCGATCCTCATCAGGGACATCTTCAAGACCGTCCGCCAGATCGCCGACCACGGCATCACCGTGCTGATGGTCGAGCAGGACGTCCGCCATTCGCTGTCCCTCTCCGACCGCGGCTATGTCCTCGAGCACGGCCGGGTGGTGATGGAAGGGAAAGCGGATGTGCTGATCGACGACCCCCATATCAAAAAGGCCTATCTCGGCATCTGATTCCCGCAAACACCGTGCCGCCTGCTGGCAGGCGGCACGGTTGCCGGCGCGTCACCTTCCCCTTGAGTCTGCGCATTACTCCGTAACCTCGCCCTCGGATTCTCTCGAGATGGCACTCCGCTGCCCGACCGGGCAATCGGCAACCTGTTGTTCCTGATCCCCGGTCTGCCTGATCCCCGGATAACCCTCGACCGGATTGGGACGGACCGGCTTCCCGTCGATTTCGTCGTCACTCCAGCGTTGGCCGGCATCGAAGAGGAAATCCGCCGGTTGCTCCTGCAGGTTCCGGCGATTTATGATAGTCTTGCCAAGAATGAACTTCTCATCATGATGATCCAGCAGGTTGCGGGTTGTGCCGCAAGCCATACAGTCTGACAAACCATCCTCGATCAACGCCCGACAGGAGAAGAAAATGCAGCACCTACTTGATCGCCTCGTCACCACCCTGGAACAAGGACAATCGCCGGTGCTCTGCGCCATTGTCCGCAACCTCGGATCGGCGCCCAGGACCTCGGGGACACGGATGCTGGTCCTGGCCGACGGCACCACCCTCGGCAGTGTCGGCGGCGGTGCCGTGGAAGGCGCCTGCCAGGCGAAGGCCAGAGAACTTCTGCACGGCGCGGCTGCCTTTGCCGTACTGAATTTTGAAATGAATGCCGCCTCCGCCGCCGAGGCCGGGATGATCTGCGGCGGCTCGGTATCGATCCTGCTGCAGCGGGTGGATCCCGAGACGCTGACCCTGCTGCGAACGATGCGGAGTGACTATCTCCAGGGTAAACGGCCGATGCTCCTCACCCTGCTGCCCCAGGGAGACCTGCCGCCCCGCCTGGTCCTCCTCGGTTCCGAAGGCAACGACGAGGTGCCGGCGGACCTGCGGACGGAGATTCTCCGCAAAAACCGGAGGGCACCGTTTATCGCCCTCCATCAGGGCCGGGAGGTGTTCGTCGAACCGCTGGTCCATCCGGGCCGCGTCCACCTTGCCGGCGCCGGACACGTTGCCTTGGCCACCGCCAGGATCGCCGCCTTCGTGGGATTCGAGGTGGTGGTCATGGACGATCGGCAGGAATTCGCCAACAGCGAACGCTATCCCGAGGCCAGCAGGGTGCGGGTGCTGGATTCCTTTACCGATTGCATCAAGGATCTCGGCCCGGACGATTATGTGATCATCGTCACCCGCGGCCACATCCATGACCGGGAAGTGCTGGCCCAGGCCCTGCGCACCGATGCCGGGTACATCGGCATGATCGGCAGCCGGAGAAAGCGCGCCGCCGTCTACGATTCATTGCGCCAAGACGGCTTTACCGACGCGGATCTGGCCCGGGTCCATTGCCCCATCGGTCTTGCCATCGGCGCCGACACCCCGGAGGAGCTCGCCCTCAGCATTATGGCCGAACTGGTCCAGGTCCGGGCGGGAAAGAACGGATGAATATTGCCGCAGTCATTCTTGGAGCCGGATATTCCTCGCGGATGGGGGGATTCAAGCCGTTGCTGGATCTCGGCGGACAAAGTCTGATCGGGCGCTGTGCCGGTCTCTTTCGCCGGGCAGGCATCGACGACATCGTGCTCATTACCGGCTACCGTCATGGGGAGGTCGAGGCCGAGGCGGCAAAGCTCGACCTGCCCTGCATCCACAACCCGGACTACGACAGCGGGATGTACTCCTCGGTGTGCACGGCCGCCGCCCATCTCGCTGCGGTCGATGGTTTTTTCATGCTGCCGGTCGACATCCCGCTCATCCGACCAGCCACGATCACCGCATTGTCTGCCGCCTTTACCGGCCGGGCCGTGGTCTATCCCTGTTTTGCTGGATTGCGCGGCCATCCCCCGCTCATCCCCGCGCACCTCGTTCCGGCGATTCTCGCCCATGACGGCCGGGGCGGGTTGAAGTTCCTGCTGGCACAACAGGAGCAGCTGGACATTGCGGTCTGGGATAACGGTATCCTGATGGATGCCGACACCCCGGAAGATTTTGCCGTGCTCACCCAGCGAGTGACTCGGCTGGCGATCGGTGATGCGGCCGAAGCCCTGGTCCTGGCCAGGCTCGCCATGCCTGAAACGGGGGTGGCGCACGGCCTGGCCGTGGCCCGAATTGCCGAGGTGCTGGGGCAGGCGCTCAATTGCCATGGTTACCAGCTGGACCTGGAGCTCCTGCACAACGCCGCACTTCTCCACGATATCGGCAAGGGCCGACCGCAACACGAGACCTGGGGCGCGGAACTGCTCGCTCGGCTGGGTCTTGACAAACTCGCGGAGATTGTCGCCGTGCACCGCGATGCCCGGCCGCCGGTTTCAGGACGGCTCGGGGAAAAAGAAGTGGTCTGCCTCGCCGACAAACTGATCCGTGGGACCTTGCGGGTTTCGGTACAGGAACGCTTTGCCGAAAGGCTCAAGATAAACGCGCAGGATCGGGAGGCATCCAGGGACATCCGGAGCCGCCTCGACAACGCCCTTGTTCTGCAGTCTCTGCTGGAAAAGGGTGTGGGACGAAACATCGAGGAAATCCTTGGGGCGGGGCCTGGTGGTTGATCCGGGTTGTGGACCGGGCGCCGATCACCGCTGCGGCGTCCTCCGGAGCCAACCCGGCTTCGCCCTCAATCTGCGGTTGCTCAAGGCAAAGATTCGCCAAGTCCTCGTGGACCGAAACCGCCGATTCGCCCAGGGGACGCCGCCAGGCTGTCGATCACCGGCAGTGGGGCCCTCAACCTTGACCGCCGCCAGAGCCGCCTCCGCCTGCTTCCTGGTTGTTGCCGCGTCAGCAAGAATGGGGTCGCCGATGTAACGGTACAAGCCTGCTCCCCCGTTGACAGTTTCATGTTCAGCGACAACGGCTTCCGGTAATTGCTGATGAATGTGCATGCCGCTTCGATCTGGGCGATATCTACGTTCAGCGCTTTTCCATTCAGACTTTGGAGAAAGATATCTTTGCTCTGAGGAATTGTGGCAACAATCCGCTGTGGGTCGAGCCCCCTGGCCACCGCCTCGTAAATCTCGACGCCGTCAGTCACCTGACCGACTACCAGAAATCCATCGGCCGCCGCGTGCGCAAAGGCTCAGTGGTCGATTGGCTCGCCGCGTTCGAGGATGCCGGGCTGCTGTTCAGCGTGAATATCTTTTCCAACTCGCTGACCCGGATCAGCGTCAATCCCCGCAAGGTCTACTGCATCGACCACGCCCTGGCGGCCTCGGTCAGCTCTGGCATTCTCACCAACCGCGACAGCCTGCTGGAAAATCTGGTGTTCACCGCACTGCGCCGGGTGACCCAGGAGATTTTCTACTACAAAACCAAGACAAATCGGGAGGTGGACCTTGTCGCGTTGTTACCGTCAGTGCCGAGTCAAGAACGAGCCGTAAGGCTGGTCCAGGTCTGCGCCTCGCTGGCTGATCCCCGCGTCAAGCAGAGCGAGGTCCGCTCCCTCTCCGAAGCCATGGTTGAACTGGCAGTGACGGAGGGGACCATCGTCACCTGGCGTACTGATGAAACCATCCCCGTGGGTTTTGGCTCCATCCAGGTGGTGCCGGTCTGGCGGTTTCTGCTGGAGATGGAGCCGTAAAGCTACTTGATCGGTTACTTAGGGGCCGTTACGAAATAACCGTTACATTTTTCACCATTTCGTTACGGCCCCTTATGCCGGAAAGGTATTTCTGTGTAACGGTTATTGTTTGACGACGGCTTAGCCCTACAACGCAACATGTCAATATAGACACAATATGCAGTATTCGTACTCCGAAGCGACCTACAGCATGTGGTACACATGTTCATAAGTGCCGTTGTAGGGTTAGTCGGCACTTTGATCGGTGAGGCGGGGCATGTCGTAAGTCGTGTCGTAAGTTTGTCGCAAGCCCCCCCAAAGTCACCCCTCAAGTCAGCCCCCAAGTCGGCCGGACTATTCTTCACCCGGCTTATCATCACCGACTGATTCGATCTGCTTCACCATCCGGTCGAAATCGCTTTCAAACAACCGGTCCTGCACGATGCGGTATTTTTCGTATTCGCTTTCGGCATGGGTTTTGGCCAGCTCTGCCGATACCTTTCCCGCGTCCTGCAGAATCTCCCGGTCCCAGAGTTTCAGGAATCCCGCCAACCGTTTTTCCCAGTCTTCCATGGTCATAGGGATTTTGCGCATGGCCTGAAGCTCGGCCATATCGAGATAGGCGGAGACGATGCGCTGCATCTGCGGTAATTCGAACTCGGAGAGATAGTTCTTGGCGATGGCGACATCGTATCGATGGATTTTCCCATGGGGCGCACCTTCCCAATGGGTCAGCCCCATGTTTTCCTTACGGTGATCGGCTCGGTCTACAATGACCTCCGCCGCTGTCTGGCCGTGGATGGCGTAGTGCATCTTGTTCTGCACGGCGGCGAAAAACCGTTTGGTGGCCGTGGCGGTCGGGTCGTAGTCCAACGCGGTAGCGTAGATGTCGGTGATCTTCTGGTAGAACTTGCGCCCGGAAAGTCGGATCTCCCGGATCTTTTCTAGTTGGCGCTCGAAGAACTCATCCGTCAGGTTACCACCGCGTTTGAGGCGTTCCACATCCATGGTCCAGCCCTGGATTGTGTAATCCTTGACGATCTGGTTGGCCCATTTGCGAAACTGCACCGCCCGCTCATTCTCGATCTTGAAACCGACGGCGATGATGGCCTGTAGGTTGTAGTGCTTGACCCGGTAGTTCTTGCCGTCGGCGGCAGTTGTTAAGTACTGCTTAATAACTGCCTCTTCTTCGAGCTCGTTGTCGGCGAAAATGCGCTTCAGGTGCTGATTGATGGCAGGCACCGAGACTTCGTAGAGGGTGGCCATCATCTTCTGGGTCAGCCAGATGTTTTCGTCCTCGTAGCGCATTTCCACGCTGGCTTTCGAACCGCCTCCAGCCGCGACAAAGATCAGATATTCCGCCGCTGAGGAACGAACCATGGCCGTCTCTTTCTTATGAGGTTTCTGTATCTCTTTGGCCTTATCTTTCTTCATTCAACTCCTCCCCAGCTTTGATACCTGTCCCGGGACCAGCCGAGGTATTTCATCAGCTCCCAGTTGATCGATTCGGGATCAAATCGCTCTCTGTCAAAGCTACCACCGGACCATTCCGTATGGCTTTCGTATTCCTCGTGATTCGGGTCTTTCAGCGCATTTAAAATTCAATGTAACCGGGCACGCCGCCCGCATCTTCTGGCGGGCAGCCTCGTCGACCATCAAGACAGGCCAGCTCCGAGTTCAGTTCAGGATTGAAATAGCGACTTTCGTCGAGAACAAGCTCATGCTCCCAGACGTCTCCGAAATCATACAGATAGCGGAAAGTGCGCCCTTTCTGTTTGATCAGATCCCCGAGACGATACCTGCCACATGCCAGCCCGTCTTCCTTTGATTCCGGATATTCCGTGTATTGTTTGTTCCCGATGGTGAACTCGTGAAGGTGGCTGTCGGTCCAACCCATGACAATCTGGATGGCGTCGTGCAGCCGGTCCAGCGTGATGCTGGCGGGCACTACAAAACGCCGCCAGATTGATGGTTCGATGTCAAGAAGCTGTATTTTCAGCAGATAAAATCGTTCGTTCATTTCTCATGTTCTCCTAAACCATGCTGAGTTCTAATTTGTGTTTTATCTTTTCCCAGCCAGGGATGACAGAGTCGAGGAGCTTATAAAATTCTGGGCTATGGTCATGATATTTCAGGTGACACAACTCATGCGTAACGACATAGTCAATGCATTCTTTAGGCGCTCTGATCAGGTCAGTATTAAGGGTAACTGTGCCCTTGTCTGAAAGGCTGCCCCATCTTTTTTGCATTCGCATAATGGATAGGCTGGCCAATATCCAGACCCTTGAATTTCTGCCAGCAGCGATCCATGCTTTCCACAAATTGAAGCTGTGCCTTTTCCGAATACCATTGCTTTAAAAGTTTCTCGGCAGCAGTTGGAGTCGGTTCGCTCCGGCAAGTGATATGAAAAAAGCCGCGAGATAATTTAACGGAGTTTTCCGGTCCTTCGACTAACTTCAAGCGGTATTGCTTTCCAAGATACAGGTGGGTCTCGCCGTTCACATAACAGCGATCAGGAGTCTTTGGATTAAATTGTTTAAAATAATTCAGTTGCCTGAGAATCCAACGAGCTTGCTTTCTTATTTTCTTTTCTATCAATGCGATATCTGACTGTACAGGCGCTTTGACAATAACCGTGCTGTCAGGAAGCACGGCAATTTCCATCGTTTTTCTGTCACAGTACAATAAACTGAAATCGATGGTCTTCCTCCCGTAAACAACCGAGAGTTGGTTGTAATGGATTAACGCCTCCATTATTTGTAACTCCTGTGCTTTGCCACCTGCAACACCTTCTCGATGATGTCATCCATCTGATCAAGCGACAATTCGATGCCTCTTTCCGTCTTGAGTTCATCATAGACTTGGGTTTGCGCCCGGTAAGTTGACACATCTGCTGAAACCAAGGCGTGGTGGGGCTTTTGGCGGAACATGCAAATTCGGTGTGTGTCTACAAGATCAGGCTGTCTCTGTCAGCTGAATGACCTGCGGTGGCACTTTAATCTCTAGTGATTTCAAGATGTTTATCGCATCTTGGGTCAACTCGTTGCGCATGAGCACACGGTATTTTAAATCAAAAAATTCTGTGATCCGGAGCATGTCCGGAGCCCTTTGAATATGATGCCAGGACCGGCCACATGCCGGCTCGGCGATCCTCTCGATGAGCAATGCCAGCACACAGATCTTCACATGGCTCTCAATCCGCCGGGATGCCCAGTGGTACATCGGTGTCAGCTTGATCTGGGTGCGCTTGAGCGAGCGGAAGCACCGTTCGATGACCATCAAGCCTTTATAGTCGCAGGCGGCATCTTCCAGGCTGATGGTGTCGTCATTGGTCTCGATCACCCATTTGCCGTCGTATTTGGTTGCCGCAACTATCTGCCGCTTGACCTCGGAGACGCTTGCCATGCGGCAGGCGAGGAGATACTTGCCGCAGGCTTTGGCCAACTCGGCTCGATTGTCCTCGGAGTTCATGCCCGAGTCGGCAACGAACATCGCCCGGCCGAGGTTCCAGCCTCGCAGATCGGCACGGACCCGCGCAACGGTGCTGACATCGGCGGTATTGCCGGGCAACACCCAGCTGCGCACCGGTACGCCTTCGCGGGTAACGGCCAGAGCCACCACGACCTGGGGCGCCCAGCCCCCTTCCTTGCCATGCCCGAATTTGCGCAGGGTAGCGTTGGCGTCGGTCTCGGAATCATCTTCGGCGTCGACATGGAAGGAAGCGGTCGTCGTGTCATAGAAGATCAGATCGACTTCCAGGTTGAACAGATTGGCGGTATTGAAAAACACCGTCTTCTCAACTTCATCGATGTTGGCATGGAGCAGGTCCATCGCCTCATACATATGCCTGAGTTTCAGGTTCTGGCAGGAAGGCAGGTGGACGGTGGACAGCCAGCGGTCCCAGACGCCGAGTTTCGATTCCGGATCGCACAGCCGGTTGGCGACCATGGCCAGCAGGGCGCGCTCGTACGGGACTTGGACCCCGGCGGTTTTCTCGAAAGTACTCGGCGACCGAGCCGTCCTTGTTGGTTCGTTTTGTTGTTCGTAGATACATGCTTACATGAATAGCATCTTAATCCACTCTATGCAAAGATTAATTATCAATTCGTGTGCCTACATAAAACAACCGGACCCTAACAACAAAAAAATTCAAGCAGCTGATTTTACATGATCCACGGTTTGTCCCAGGAGTAAAACCGGCCGGCTTTCTGCCTACTGGCCGCAAACCCAAGTCCGACTTGCAGGTAAGAAATTTTGCTGTGCATAAATGTCTCCTCATGTTGAGTTTCGAGACATTCAGCGAAAGTGAAAGTGGCCAAGGGAATGGCCAAGCAATCCTATCGACGAAGGTGTTGAGACTTGGGCAGTCCATCCAACAATATCGCGATTGCTTCTGTAACTGTTTCTGTCGAATCAAACTTGTTTTTAATCATTTTTTAAGATGCAAACACGTTTTTGAGTTTCACCCTCATTTTTGGTCATATCGCCACATCGCAAACAATTCTCTTGAAAATTTCCGTCATTTTAACTATTTTTTCAATTACACAACCGTTTTTAATCGTTTTAATAGAACATTAACGATTTTTGAAGGGGTGGATTACTTTGGACACGACACATATCCGGCTGGCGGGATATGCGATTCTGATCGAGAATTACGGCTTGAGTACTTTGCCGAACTGGCACACGTCCTCCGTCAGCCCGACCGGGACACTGCGATCGACTGTTCAGGATGGGCAGGTGGAATCCGTCTATCCCCAATCCTACTGGCCCGGAGATGGAACGGGAGATCATCTGGAGTTCGCCCTCAAGTACGACGGCGTCAATCTGGGCATCCTGTCGGCCCTTTTCGAAGTGGTCCCGGCAGACGAGTTAGCCACCTGGATCAGCTCGAAACCGACAGGAAAATACGCCCGCAGGATCTGGTTCCTCTATGAATTCCTGACCGGACAGAAACTCCCGCTGCCGGATCTGACCAAGGGGAATTACACGCCACTGCTAGAGGCGGATCGTTACTACGCCGTAACACCCGGCCGCCGCATGCAGCGTCAGAGGATCATCGACAATCTGCTTGGCGGGAAAGATTTCTGTCCTGTCATCCGACGTACCGAAAAACTCGCTGCCATGGAGGGAATCTCCTTGAGGAAATGGTGCGAGGAGGCCGTGACCTCCTATCCACCCGAGCTTCTCAGGCGGGCACTGACCTACCTGTATAACAAAGAGACCAAGTCCTCATTCGAAATCGAACACATCAAGCCCAGCGCCTCCCGGACGGAGAAATTCATCGGCTTGCTGGAGATGGCCGAGCACAAGGATTTCTGTGAGAAGTCTCTCCTGATCGATCTGCAGAACCGTATCGTCGATCCCCGATTCCAGGACACAGATTACAGGGACACCCAGAACTACGTAGGACAGACTATTTCCTACCAGAGGCGGCTCGTTCACTATGTCTGCCCGAGACCCGACGATCTCCCTGAACTGATGGAAGGCCTGCTCACCGTCCACCAGGCGATGAAGGAAGGCACGGTCCCCGCCATTATCCATGCCGCCACCATCTCCTATGGCTTCGTCTTCATGCATCCCTTTGAAGACGGGAACGGCCGTATCCACCGTTTTCTCATTCACAACATCTTGTTCCTACGCGGCTCGATTCCAAAAGGGCTGATGTTCCCGGTCTCCGCCGCCATGCTGAAAAATCCGGCGCTTTACGATCACTCGCTGGAGGCGTTCTCAAGCCCACTGATGCGGCTGGTTGAATACGACCTGGACGATCTTGGCCAGATGACCGTGCCGGGCGAGACCGGACGTCTGTACAGGTACATCGATATGACCGCTCAGGCGGAGGCGTTGTACGATTTCGTCAAACTCACCATCGAGCACGAACTGGTGGAAGAGCTCGATTTTCTGGTGAATTACGATAGGACCAAGCAGGCCATTCAAGAAATCGTGGACATGCCTGACCGCCTCATTGATCTTTTCATCCAGCTCTGCCTGCAAAACAATGGTCGTCTTTCGATGAGAAAGCGGGAGTCACATTTCGGGTTTCTGACCGATGACGAGTTGGCCAGCATGGAATCCTCCGTCCGGGAAGGATACGCAAGGGACTGAGCCTCACGGCGATGGCAATGGACTGAGAACCGGATCAAACTGTTACGCCATGTCTTTGTCTCGGCCTATGAGTGTTCCTGCCGGCAAGGATCGTAAAACTTGTTCTGGAAGAGTTTGAATCCCTTTGTTCAGATGGGAAACACCTGAGGTCCCAACATGAAAATTGTAGATTCTATTTCAGTTTCAGAGCTGTCTGAGAAGTGTCGAGAGTTATTGATTGAAAACAGTACGTTGAAAGAGGAAATCAGAATCCTGAAGGCACGTCTGGTTATTGCGGAGGCGCGGTGTTCGGGTGATGAAATCCCCAGGAATGAATCCGAAGTTGAAATAATCGCTCCGCAAGCTGCTGAAGTTTCGCCTCCAGGTATGAGCAAGAATGCTGACGAAGGAGAAAAAATCAGGCTGTTTATGTCGCTTTTCAAAGGACGGGACGATGTTTACGCCAGAAGATGGGAAAACAAGAAAAAAAAGACGTCTGGGTATTCTCCCTCCTGTCTGAATGAATGGAAACCCGTCTGCGTTAAGCCGAAGGGGACATGCACCGGTTGTACCCATAAGGCGTATGCTGTTCTTACTGAGAAAGTAATTGATGACCATCTGCGGGGGAAAATAGTCGCCGGGATTTACCCGATGCTTCCTGATGAGACGTGCTGGTTTTTGGCGATCGATTTTGACGATGGGGAGTGGCAAAAGGATATCTCGGAATTGCGGGAGGTGTGTGCGGAATTTGATATCCCTGTTGCCATCGAGCGCTCACGTTCCGGCAATGGAAGCCATGCGTGGGTATTCTTTAAAGGGCCGTTAGCAGCATCCCTGGCGAGAAAATTCGGCACATCCCTGCTTACCTACACCATGCAAAACAGGCATGATATCACTTTTAAATCTTACGACAGATTTTTCCCCAATCAGGACACCATGCCCAAGGGCGGTCTGGGGAATCTGATAGCGCTGCCTTTGCAAAAGGAGGCAAGAAAGGCCAAGAACAGTGAATTCATCGATCGGAGTTTCAAACCGTATCCCGATCAGTGGGTGTTTCTAAACACGATTCGAAGGCTCTCGGAAGATGACGTAATAACACTTTCGTTAAAACTGGGTCAGGGAAATGAACTCGGGGTCTTGAAAAGAGATGAAGAAGAAACGCAAAAGCCATGGGAAACGACCAAGGTCAAATTACTGAAAACGGATTTTCCCAGGCAAATAGAGATCGTAAAATCAAATATGCTGTTTATTCCGAAGGCAGGCATCTCGCAAAGGGCTCTGAACCGGTTAAAACGCCTGGCGGCATTCAAGAATCCCGAGTTCTACAAGAATCAGGCGATGCGCATGCCGACCTATAACAAACCGAGAATTATCTGTTGCGCTGATGATACTGCCGATTATCTCTGCCTGCCGAGAGGCTGCGAGCAGGATCTGAGGTCAGTTTTTGACGAACAGGGAATGGATGTCATCTTTCTGGATAAGACCAATCACGGCAAAAAGATCGACGTTACATTCAATGGCATCCTGAGAGATGAACAGCCACAGGCAGTGGACAGGTTGCTTGAGCATGATATCGGTGTTCTCTCCGGCACAACGGCTTTCGGGAAAACGGTTGCGGCAATCAAACTGATCGCCGAGAGAAAAGTCAACACCCTCATCATTGTCGATAGAGCCAGCCTGACCACGCAATGGAAGAACAAATTGACTGAATTCCTGGCGATAAATGAACCGCTGCCTGTATCGGACAGAGGCGTGAAAAAGAGAGGACGAAAAAAGGCCGGAAGCATAATCGGACAACTGGGGCAAGGCAAGAATAACCTGGGCGGAATCATTGATATTGCTTTGATGCAATCGTTGAACAGAAAGAATGAGGTGAGAGAATGCGTGAAAAATTATGGCATGATCATCGTCGACGAATGCCATCATGTCGCAGCCGTGAGCTTTGACGAGATTCTTAAAGCCGCCAAGGCCAAATATGTCTATGGCTTAACCGCAACCCCTATCAGGAAGGACGGTCATCATCTCATAATCTTCATGCAATGCGGTCCGGTGCGATATAGAGATGACGCAAAGAAACAGGCGGAAAAGAGGCCCTTCGATCATTTTGTGATACCGAGATTTACCGCACTGCGGGTCCCGCTTGACAAGGATGAAAAGGACGTTTCCATTCAGGAACATTATTCGCTCATGGTTGAAAGCGAGATGCGTAATCAGATGATTGTTGACGATGTGGTAAAAAGCCATGAGAGCGGCGGGAACTGCCTTGTCTTGACCGAAAGGACCAGCCATCTGGAATTACTCGCCGGAAAGCTACGGAAAAGAATTCCCGAGGTCATGACTCTCAGAGGAGGAAGGGGAACAAAGGAAAACGCAGAAATTTTCAAGCGCATCTCCGAAACACCTGTGGATCAGCAATTGACCTTGGTCGCTACGGGCAGGTATATCGGGGAGGGATTCGACGAACCGCGTCTCGATACCCTGTTTCTGACCATGCCGATATCGTGGAAAGGGACTCTACAGCAATATGCGGGCAGACTTCACAGACTGTTTGCAGGAAAAAGAGAGGTCCAGATCTACGACTATGTCGATATCCATGTAAGCATGCTCGAGAAGATGTACCATAAACGGCTGAACGGATACGCCTCTATCGGTTATATGGCGAAAGCAGGAGCTGTTGAGACGGACTCAATCGATGTTATCTTTGACAAGAGCAACTTTTTGCCGGTTTACGGCAATGATATTCTGGCCGCGGAAAGAGAGATCCTGATCGTAAGCCCCTTCGTTACCAAGAGGCGCACCGTGCAAATGCTGCAGCAGTTGGAGATTGCGTTACAAAATAAGGTAAAGGTAACGGTTGTAACGAGACCGACAGGAAATTTCGGAGAAAAGGAACCAACCGCCTTGCAAGGGACTCTCGATATGTTACAACATGCCGGTGTGAACGTGGTGTTTCGTTCAAACATACACCAGAAATTCGCGCTCATCGATCAAAAGGTCGTATGGTATGGGAGTATCAATCTGCTCAGTTTCGGCAGCGCGGAAGAGAGCATTATGCGGCTCGAAAGCCCTAATATCGCCAGTGAACTTTTGAAAAGTATGGAAAAACCAGGAAAGCGATAATGAAAAAAGAGGAAATTATTGATATTCTGCGTAAATATAAAAATGAACGTGCCAATTATTACGGCATCATGACAATCGGTATTTTTGGTTCATTCTAAGTTGCATTCAATGTCATTAACTTAAAGGATCGGTTTGTAGTTTAAGCAGAATTTTCTCTGTGCTCTTTTGTGGTCACAATGAATTTACCGAGATTCAGATCTTCGATATCCTTCTCAAAGATCCGGAGTTGAGCAATGAGGTTTTGGGTGCTATAGACAAAGCGATTCCATACCCCATCTTCTTCCGGCTATGCTATGAAGGGCGGATTAAAGGGGTTGCGGCATATAAGCGAATGGCGGTAGATGGTTCCGGTAAATGGCTGGTTGATGAGTATTTTGCGACCGAATGGACGGATTCCACGAATCCGGCAATGTCTCTGCCCGTGGCGCTTGACCTGAAGACCTTGTATGAGCAGATGCTCTTTATGTATATCGATCTATCGCCGCGTGAGGGGGAAGCACTAGAAACCTTGGTGGAGCGGATTAAACTGATCCGGAAATACCGCCGAGAATTACAGGCGTTGGAAGCAAAAATGAACTGCGAAAAGCAGTTTAACCGCAAAGTTGAATTAAATGCCAGATTGGAGCATATCAATCACATGGTAAAATCCGATTTAATACGTGTGGCTGTTTTTGAAGGGAAACATATTCGCAAAATCATGAATGAAGGCGAATGGTGGTTTTCTGTGGTTGATATTGTCGAAGTGCTTACCGGCAGCAATATACCAAAACGATATTGGAGCGATCTCAAGCGTAAGTTGGCTAAAGAAGGGTATTCTGAGTTGTACGATAAAATCGTACAACTGAAATTTGTCGCTGCTGATGGGAAATATTACGCCACCGATTGCGCCAACCCTGAAACCATGTTCCGTATCATCCAGTCAATTCCCTCACCGAAGGTTGAACCACTCAAACAATGGCTGGCGCGGGTAGGTTATGAACGGCTGGAGGAGATTGAGAACCCCGAGATTTCCATGGAGCGGATGCAGGCGCTGTATGAGAAAAAAGGGTATCCGAAAGAATGGATTGACAAGCGGATGCGCGGCATTGCCGTCCGGCAGGACTTGACTGACGAGTGGAAAACTCGTGGGGCCAAGACCAGCCTGGAATATGCGGTACTGACCAATGAGATCATGCAGGGGGCTTTTGATCTGAAAGTGGATGAGTACAGGCAGGTGAAAGGATTGGCACGAGAGAACCTGCGCGACCACATGACCGACATTGAGCTGATTCTGACCATGCTTGGCGAGGCAACCACCACCAAACTGCATCGTGACCGGGATTCTCAGGGGATTGAACCGCTAAAGAAGGATGCCCAGGAAGGCGGCGCGGTTGCGGGCAGCACCCGCAGGGACATTGAAAAACGATCCGGTAAACCAGTGGTGACGGGCGAGAATTTCAAGGGGTTGATCGGTAAAAGGAAGAAGAAAATAACGTAGGGCTCTCTGTCGGGTAGGCGCACATTACCTGTGACCGAATTTGCAATCAGTGGTGAACGTCCGATAGACCGGGCTCCCGTCGATGAGCCCCTACGATCATAATGTGGATACTGAAAGGAATTACCATGGATAAGCTGAAAATGCAGAGCCCCAATCTGGTGGATGCCAATATCGATAAAATCGCTGCATTGTTTCCTCACTGCATTACCGAAGATCGGGATGAAAACGGTGTGGTGCGTCGAGTGGTGGATTTTGACCAGTTGCGTCAGGAGCTTTCAGCCAGTCTGGTGGAAGGACCACAGGAGCGATATACCTTGAGTTGGCCGGGTAAAAATGAGGCGATTTTGACCGCCAATGCGCCCATTGCCAAGACCTTACGGCCCTGTGAAGAGGAGAGCATTGATTTTGAGAATACGAAGAACCTCTTTATCGAAGGTGATAACCTGGATGTGCTCAAACTTCTTCAGGAGACCTATCTGAATACAGTAATGTCCGGTTAAGGACTTGCATAGGTTTTTTGGGTTAAAGCGTTGCCTTGGCTTTCCATATCAGAGTCGTGCAATTCAGCGGTCCTCGATTCATTGTGGATTTTGTTTCGCAGCTGCCGAACTCTTTTGATGCTGACTGATTCTCCATGCTCCTCATAACAATAGATGGCGAGCAAAAGATAGGTGATCAGCCCGACAAGCATCTGGATCATCAATCCATGCGGGCTTCTTGAAATAAGATGATACACTTTGACTCATCTTCAACAGTTGAAAAAAAATAATTATACGATTTCAGATTGATAAAGGACGCATAAAAAGTGTTGGCACTACCTGGCATGGACAATCTGCGGAAAACCCACTCATATTTCACGTATGGTTTGCGGCAAGGCAACACCAACCGCCTGAAACACCTTGCCACAGGTTCCGCTACATGCCGTGCGGACAGTAAGGCTTCGACCACTTTCCTCGACAACGACCTCCTGCAAGGCCTGGAGATCCCGCTTGATATCCGCCCATTCGAACCGATGGCCCGCAGCTTCCAGGCGGCGATCCAGTTCCTTACGCAGGACAAGCGCCAGAAAACTGCAAAAGACATGGCCCCGGATTGTCTCGTCCCGTTTGTGGAAAACCGGCCTGGTGTCGAGCACCGACTTCACGTCGCGGAAGACCTGTTCCACCTGCCAGAGTTCCTTGTACTTGCGGGCCACCCGCTCGGCAGAGAGGGTCATATTGGTGCGCAACACCCATTTGCCATCAAATCGGGCTTCCGCCGCGATCTTGTCTGTATCGATTGTCATGCCACCTTTGCAGACCTTGATATATCTGGCATATCCGCGATTACCGACCAGCCCTTTGGGGTTGGTTTGAATCCGCTCCTCGAGGGCTGCGATCATGGCTTGTCTCGCGGCCGCATCTTTTCTCTGCTGCCTGGCGTTGCGGCAGACGATGTAACGCCGCCCCTCCGCCAGAACCTCTTTGACAGCCAGGGGCGAAGGAGACTTGGCATCCGTTCTCTCGGGAGAGACCTCGTGGTACCGCCCGGCTCTGGAGAGGACCTCTTCGCTCACCTCTTTCACCCGGCGCATCCTGGCGCCCAGGATATAGGGAATATCGCAGTCCGGATTCTCCAGGCTCTTGATCGTATCGGCGCTTATCATGCCCCGATCCGCTACGATACGGAAGCGCTTGATGCCGAAACGACTTTGCAGTCTTGCCACCACCGGCAGCAGGCTCGTGACATCGGCGGTGTTGCCGGGCCACAGTTCACAACAGATAGGGCGGCCATTGTCATCGAGAATCGCCCCGACCACCATCTGTTTGCGGTCAGGCCGGTGGTCTTTGCTGTGCCCGAACTGGCCGAGAGTCTCGCCGCCCTCTCCCTCAAAGTAGATCGAGGTTGTATCGAAGAAGACAAGGTCCAGGCTGGTAAACAGGTTGCGGTGTCGGGCAAACAGTCCTTCCTCGATCAGGTCTTTCGTGCAGCGGGGGCTGAAAGGTGTCGCTCCATGCTGATCAATCAAGATCTCCCCGAGAAATGCCATGGCCCGATATGCGTGATGCAGGGCGATTTCCTCGGCTCCGGCAACCGCGTAGTCACGCCGCCACTGCTCACACGACCGGTCGGATCCCGACATGAACAAGCGATGCAAGACCGTGAGGAAAATCGCCCGCTCAATATCAAATGCAAACTTCCGGTCAGCAAGCAGGTTGTTGATAATCGTCGGCAGGCCGAGTTCCAGCCAGAGTCGTGCAAAGATCGGTGCCGGGCCGATTTTTACGGCATGGGCGGTGACATCGACCTTGCCGGAGAGAACCGGCAAGGTCTTCTCCGAGAACCTGGCCAGCGAGCGGATAAGGGTCTCGACACTTTCCTTGGCCTGGAGTTGATCGAGACGACCAACGGTGGAGATGACACGCTGGCAGACTTTGCCACCGATCTTGTTGTTTTCGACAAGTTGCAGATACTGGTACCGGCCGGATTTTTTGATGCGTGCAAACATGGAGGCCTCCCTTGTTGAGGACACCCCCGGAATATCGATAAACAGCCTATGTAGTCAAGAGAATGTGAAGGTTGCGTTGGCACTACCGGTTTTACATTTCCTAACAACCTGCATTGTTAAATCAATAAGTTGCAAAAGGAATAGAGCAAAAACTATCCCTCAAGTGTTGAAGAAAAGTCTAACCGGACATTACTGGTCATGAATGAGTCAAATATGTTTTTCCGGCAACTCTGTTCCCTTCTCCATGATTCCGATATATTCCGTGTAACTGAACAGCCGATTGCGTTTTCTGGCAGTAAGCTCCTTGACGATATCAAGCCTCTCCAAATACCCCAATGCCTTGTTGACCGTAGCAGGGGCGAGCCCAGTTTTTTCCGCCAACCAGTTGGAAGTGACAAGAGGACGCTCCATCAAGGCCCGATGGATCTGAAGGATCGATGCGGCCACCCTTCCCAAAGCACGTATGCGGTCATGATCCCGATGTGACTGATCCAGAAGCAGCTGCGCGGTCTCTACTGCCTGGCTTGCGGTGGCTATCACTGCCTCGGCGAAGAAATCGAGCCAAACCTCCCAGTCACCAGTGATCCGCACACTATTGAGCAATTCATAGTAGTATTGACGATGGGTCTTGAAGTACAGACTCAGATAGAGCATCGGTTCCTGCAGTACCTTTTGTTCACACAACAGGAGGGTGATCAGGAGACGACCGAGACGCCCATTTCCGTCAAGAAACGGATGAATCGTTTCAAACTGCACATGAACCAGTGCTGCTTTCAGCAGGGCCGTAGTTGTTTCAGGCTGATCGTGCAGAAAGAGTTCGAGTTTGCCCATGCATTCCCGCACTTCATCTGGTGGAGGAGGGACAAAGGCAGCATTGCCTGGGCGGCTACCGCCAATCCAGTTCTGGGTTCGTCGAAACTCGCCCGGAGATTGGCTGCTCCCTCTTCCCTTTGCCAGCAGAACACCGTGAATTTCCCGAAGCAGGCGGAGCGACAAGGGCATACCCTCTGCCATACGGCGGAGGCCATGATCGAGAGCAGCAACATAATTGCTGACTTCCCGCACATCATCCAACGGAACGCCAGGCTCAAGATCAAGTTCATAGAGCATAAGATCCGACAGCGAGGACTGCGTTCCCTCGATCATCGAGGAAAGCACCGCCTCTTTGCGCACATACATATATAAAAATAAAGATGTGTCAGGCAGCAGGGTCGATACGCTGTCAAGCCGCCCCAGTGCCAGCAGAGCCTCATCGAACTTTTTACGCAGTTCAGGAGTCCAGTCGATGGATGGTGACGGGGGCAGTGGAGCAGGGATGAAAGCCTGAACCTTCTCACCGACCGTCGATATGGTCACATACCTTCCTTGGAGGTCTCGCCGCATGGAACCACCTGGAAATGTAAAATAAGAAAAGACGTTATTTTAAGATTATTTGGTTTATTAAAATAAAACATCCGTCAGAAAGAAAGCAAGCATTATCAAGATTGAGACCAGTGATTGGGAGGTTCATGTTGTTGCAGCTTCAAGAAAGATTTTGTCTGGCTGGAGCAATTCTATTCGAAACTATCAAGAAATATCCTCATCCCGCCTGACCTGTTCTCCTCCTTTCAAATTGTCGAGATAGTCGGCCCAGGTCTGCATCATCTTCCGTCGCTCGGGGAGATACTGGGCGTGATTGTAGGCGGCTTTGACTTTGTTGCGTTCTGCATGGGCGAGTTGTCTCTCGATTACGTCTGGCTGCCACCCTTGCTCATGGAGAATGGTTGAAGCCATCGCCCGGAAACCATGCCCCGACATCTCCTCTTTGGCGAAGCCCAGCCGCCGCAAAGCGGCCAGGACTGTATTTTCGCTCATCGGTCGGCTGCCGGGCCGCAGTGAAGGGAAGACGTACTGCCCCAGCCCGGTCAGCGGTTTGATCTCCTCCAGTATCCTGACCGCTTGATCAGCGAGGGGGACGATGTGGGTGGTCCGCATTTTCATCTTGGCGGCCGGTATCTTCCATTCACCTTTTTCCAGATCAATCTCCTTCCATTCGGCATGCCGCAGCTCTCCTGGCCGAACGAATACCAATGGCGCCAACTGCAGGGCACACCTCGTAATCAGGTTTCCGCGATACCCGTCTATCGCCCGAAGCAGTTCTCCAACTTTATCCAATTCGGTAATGGTGGCCATGCTCTTCGGTCTCGTTGGCGGCAATGCACCACGAAGGTCGTTTGAAGGATCCCTTTCAGCCCGACCTGTCGCTATCGCGTACCGAAAGACTTGACCACATATTTGCTTGACCCGGTGCGCCGTCTCCAACGCCCCTCTTTCCTCGATACGGCGAAGTACTGCCAGCAGTTCCGGCGGTTTTATATCAGCGATAGCCTTTTCCCCCAGCCAGGGGAAAACATTGTTTTCCAATCTGCTGATGATTGTACGGGCATGTCCTTCGGTCCAGGTATGCTTGAATTTCGCGTACCATTCCATAGCGATGGCTTGCAGGGAGTTCTCGGTCTGTTTCCGCAATTTCATCTTGACCATCTTCTTATGCAGACCTGGATCGATATCGTTTTGGAGCAGTCGATGTGCTTCATCGCGTTTTTCCCTCGCCTCCTTGAGACTGAGCTTGGGGTACACCCCATGTGATAGGGTTTTTCGTTTTCCCCCAAATCGGTAATCCTGCCGGAAATACTTCCCTGATTGACTGACCAACAGGTACAAGCCCTTTTCGTCGGTCAGCTTATATGCTTGATCTTTCGGCTTTGCATTACGGATGGCGGTATCTGTCAGCGACATGACGGTATCTCCTCTGTTAATCCTGCTGGAAATACTCCCCCATTGGACTGATCAACAGGTGCAAGCCCTTCTTGTCGATCAGCTTATATGTTTGATCTTTCGGCTTTGTATTGCGGATGGAGGTATCTATCAGAGGCATGACGGTATGTCATAGATTTCTCTGGACACTACAGGAAAAGAAAAACCCCGAAAGCCTTGTCAGCTCTCGGGGTTTTGGACTTTGCCAGTTCTCTCTGGACTTCATTTTGGTGGAGGGAACGCCGACCTACCGCAAAACAGTCCCAAAGCCCGCGCTCCTTGTAACTCCTTGATAATAAACGCCGAAGTCATTTCACACAAGCACTTCCCGCCAAACCGACCAGAGAAACGATTTTCTCCCCTGATTTCCCGGCACCGGACGAGGGTGACGGGTTTGCAGTAAAACCGGATACCTGGTGCTCAACCGCAACAACTTCGAATCCGATTTTCGGACGCCGGTTCGGTTCCCAAAACATCGGCGGCATCGAACAACCGTTCCCTGGTAGCCGCTTCGCGACGTTGTTTCTTCCCCATCAACATATCCTGACCCTGAGTCCGGAAGCCGAATGATCCCTTGAGGGCCATTAAGGAGCCTGGAGGGCCCTCCAAGTCTCTTTCTGCAAAAAGCTCCCCTCAACGTTGTCTTCCATCTCATCAAACATCCGCCAGGGGACGGAAAAGGAGAGCACATTCCTGTCAAGCTGTTTCTTGAGGTTCTTTCTTGCAGAAAGGTCAGTAAGGCCGATAACCGCCCGGGGACGCTCGGATCGTGCCTCCCGGTAGGGGAGGATCCCGATCTGCTGGCACCCCGCGGCAAAGGGGGCGATCACGTTCAGATTGTCCCCCCTGCCGTAATTGGCCAGCACCACCAGGGCGGAGAGTTGGTCCGGATCGGCCAGAAATACAATCACCTGGGGCTGTTCCCGGGTCGGGTCGAGATCGGTTAGGGGTTTAAAGACCACGTATTTTTCAGGCACCTCCATGATGGGCAGGCTGTCAATGAACCTTTTTAGCAGCTCCGGGGACTTCATATACCCTTCCCCGTGGCGGAATTTCTCCGAAAATTCCTTGCCTGCTGCAGATTCCACCTTTTCAGCCATATCGCGGCCTTCCTGCCAATTCTCGTTGCCCGTGGACAGGAAATGATAGAAACAGTCAATGCCGCCGGGGAAGTTGAGATACTGGTTCCCGAATCCCAGTCCGACTCCGCCGCCCCAGCAGCCGTAGGTCTTTTCATCGAAGGCCGCGGTTCTCCCTTTGGCCGCGGCCGCCAGCATCCACATGACACAGCCCCATTTGCCCTGTTTAAAGCCCATGGCCTTCTCGGGTCTATCATCACTCCAGAGGATGGCCACAGGATGGTATTTCAAGTTAAGCGATCGAGCTATCTTGCTTTCCATGCCTACACCTCCCTATTTGTTGAATTATTCGCTTTAGGCCCGCTCTTTCCAGTATGCATACCCCTACAACGCAACATGTCAATATAAATACAATATGCAGTATTCGTACTCCGAAGCGACCTACAGCATGTGGCACACATGTTCATAAGTGCCGTTGTAGGGATACTCATAGGGCCATTCTTCCTGATACCAGTTAGTGTCTGTCCATGTGGAGATAACATCGAGAATTAATTGAGAATAATCGCCTTTTTGGGGTGCCTTTTTTGGTGATTTATGGTAAGTAGAATTGTGCAACCTATCAAAATTACGCAATTAACTACTTCATGGAGTCACGAAAAGATGCGAAAAACACGCAATCAGCAGATTCCTCTTGCCGAGGTAACCACTGACCACCCCAAGGCGAAAGAGTTTGCACAGATCGGTACAATACTCGACAGCAACGATAGCATATACTCTCTGGCACGACAAGACCTTGGTGTATCCGACAACAATGTTGGGGCAAATGGGATGACGGCCGAGCAGGTTATTCGCGCTGCGATTATAAAACAGATTGGTGGTTACACATACCGGGAACTGGCGTTCCATCTGTCAGATTCCCGAGTCTATAGCCATTTTTGCAAGATTGGCATTGGTAGAGCCTTCAAGAAGTCCGCTTTACAAAAAGGGATCAAGGCCCTCTCGGAAGAGACATGGGAGCAGATCAATAAGACCGTGGTAGACTATGCCGACAATCAGGACATCGAGAAGGGGCGCAAGATACGAGTAGACTGTACGGTTGTCGAATCGAATATTCATGATCCGTATGATTCGGAACTGCTTGTTGATGCCAATCGAGTCTTGGCCAGGGTTCTGGCTACTGCAAAGGCAGAATTGCCCGGTATCGTTTTCTCCTTTACCGACCATCTGCGCCGGGCCAAACACAGAAACCTCGAAATTATGAATGCCAAAAAGGCTGAGGATAGGGAAAAGCCATACAAGGATCTCATCGAAGTCACCGAAAAGACAATTGGTTATGGAGAGAAGGGATTGAGGGCATTGAATTGTTATGTCGCCGCAAGCTTGAAAGAACAGGCGTTGATATCAGATATTACGCAACAACTGCAACATCATATGCCCCTTGTTCGCCAGGTTGTGTGTCAAACCCGGCGTAGGGTACTTGCGGGCGAGTCGGTCCCCGCCCAGGAAAAGATTGTCTCGATATTCCTTGGGTTTGCGCCCGGTAAGTTGACACATCTGCTGAAACCAAGGCGTGGTGGGGCTTTTGGCGGAACATGCAAATTCGGTGTGTGTCTACAAGATCAGGCTGTCTCTGTCAGCTGAATGACCTGCGGTGGCACTTTAATCTTTAGTGATTTCAAGATGTTTATCGCATCTTGGGTCAACTCGTTGGGCATGAGCACACGGTATTTTAAATCAAAAAATTCTGTGATCCGGAGCATGTCCGGAGCCCTTTGAATATGATGCCAGGACCGGCCACATGCCGGCTCGGCGATCCTCTCGATGAGCAATGCCAGCACACAGATCTTCACATGGCTCTCAATCCGCCGGGATGCCCAGTGGTACATCGGTGTCAGCTTGATCTGGGTGCGCTTGAGCGAGCGGAAGCACCGTTCGATGACCATCAAGCCTTTATAGCCGCAGGCGGCATCTTCCAGGCTGATGGTGTCGTCATTGGTCTCGATCACCCATTTGCCGTCGTATTTGGCTGCCGCAACTATCTGCCGCTTGACCTCGGAGACGCTTGCCATGCGGCAGGCGAGGAGATACTTGCCGCAGGCTTTGGCCAACTCGGCTCGATTGTCCTCGGAGTTCATGCCCGAGTCGGCAACGAACATCGCCCGGCCGAGGTTCCAGCCTCGCAGATCGGCACGGACCCGCGCGACGGTGCCGACATCGGCGGTATTGCCGGGCAACACCCAGCTGCGCACCGGCACGCCTTCGCGGGTAACGGCCAGAGCCACCACGACCTGGGGCGCCCAGCCCCCTTCCTTGCCATGCCCGAATTTGCGCAGGGTGGCATTGGCGTCGGCATCCGAATCATCTTCGGCGTCGACATGGAAGGAAGCGGTCGTCGTGTCATAGAAGATCAGATCGACTTCCAGGTTGAACAGATTGGCGGTATTGAAAAACACCGTCTTCTCAACTTCATCGATGTTGGCATGGAGCAGGTCCATCGCCTCATACATATGCCTGAGTTTCAGGTTCTGGCAGGAAGGCAGGTGGACGGTGGACAGCCAGCGGTCCCAGACGCCGAGTTTCGATTCCGGATCGCACAGCCGGTTGGCGACCATGGCCAGCAGGGCGCGCTCGTACGGGACTTGGACCCCGGCGGTTTTCTCAATGGCCTGCAGGGCCTTTTTCAATCCCAGTCTCTCCCAAAGTGCCTCAATGACCATTGGGCGTCCAAGAGCGAGGGTCTGCCTGATTTTCAGATCAGCCGGCAAACCGACGACTTCCGAAGAGGGCCCAGTGTTCCCGCCGGCTGGATCGGTGACGTGCAGCCCACAGACCCGGGCGATGGATCGACAGAGGCGAACCAGTTCCTGCCGGTCGAGCTGATCGACTCTCCCGAAGTTATGGATGATTTTGGCGACCGGCTTACGAGTTTCCGGATGACGCTCGTTATGGGCGAGCTGAAAGTACTCGGCGACCGAGCCGTCCTTGTTGGTACGTTTTGTAGTTCGAAGATACATGCTTACATGAATAGCATCTTAATCCACTCTATGCAAAGATTAATTATCAACTCGTATGCCTACATAAAACAACCGGACCCTAACCCATGTTTAACACCAGGAATTATTTCTCTCGCCAAAACAGCCAGATAGTCGGCAGAAAATTTCCCAGTGGCACTACATCCACGTCGTTGACCTCACACCACCATCTTCCTGACGCCAACCGGAGAGGCTGAGAGGCCCAGCGCTTCGTAGAGCTGTTGCAGTTTCGGTTCGGCGACGGTGGTCTTGCGGACATGCAGCGTTCTACCGTCCTTCTGTCTGAAGGTCGCAGTGATCCGGCGCTGTCCTGCAAAGATCCGTCGCAGGGTCGACCAGCTCTCCTGGAAGCCTTGATCCTTCAGGCGGCGACGCAGCGCCTGTACCGCCTGATAGGCCAGGACGGTGATGAACAGGTGCCCCTCCGCCCGATCCTCCCGGTGATGGTAGATCGGCCGCAGACCCAACTCCGACTTGAGGCTGCGGAAGACCGCCTCCAGATCGGTGAGCATGGTATAGGTGCGCCACAGGGTGTCCTCATCCCAGCTCAACTCGTTGGTGCGCAGGCAGTAGACCCCGGGGTGGGTCACCATCGTCCCGGCAACCGGCTGCTTTTCCCAGTTCAAGGCCACGATCTTGTCGCCGGCGGCATCCGGCGTCAGTTCGATCCGGTAATGCTGGGCGATGCCGTGGCTCTTCTCCTGCAGCCGGCCGAGTCGCTGCAGGATTTTGTCGCGACGTTTGTCGCCGCGCGGGGTTTGCAGGGCGGCGGCAAGCTTTGCCAGGCCGCGCTCGAATCGCTCGCTGAACCGCTGCGTTATCGCGGTTTCCTTGTTCTCTCGCTGGCCGGAGTGGCAGTAGAGGCGCAACTCGGTACCATCCTCGCTCAAGACCCGTTGAATCCGCACCGTATTCTTTGCAGCCGTAGTCACCGCGATCGCCTGCTCGGCGGCGAATTGCCGTTTTCTCTCGCGGCTGACCACCAGATAGCGATAGTGCTGGCCCGTCAGCCAGGCAATATTGGCCTCGGTGGCTATCCCCCGGTCCATGATTACCAGGGCCCCTGCCGGGGCCGCCAGCCCGGTCAGCATCTGTTCGAGGGTGGCGGCCTCGATGGCGTTGCCCTCGAACATCCGCGAGCGCCGAACAAACCCACTGCCATCGAGGACCAGGCCGAGGGTCACCAGCGGACAATCGGACCGTTTTTCCTTGGAATGGCCCCGTCTGGCCTTGCCGTTACCGGCCATCGCCCCCTCGAAATAGGTATTGGTCAGATCATACAGCGTTACCGTGGCCGGCAGCGAAAACAGGTCACTGATCCGGGAGAACAACCGTGCTTCGATGGCCTGGCGGTGTCGGACCAGCAGATCCGAGGTTCGATACAGCCGTATCAACGGCATCGCCTCGTAGTCGACATCGAGCAATTCCCCCAGCCCGCTCTGTCCGGTCAGCCAGGCATAGGTCGCCAGCTCGCTCCCCGGCTCGGCCATCCGGCCGATGATACTGCCGAGCGTGGCCGCCTGCTGCACCCCGTTCAAACCGACCTCCGCCAGGATCCGCGGCAACTGAAGCTCCGCCAAAGCCGCCAGCCCGGCATGCTCCACGCCGATGGAGCGGGGACGGACCAGTTCCAGGGAATCAATGTCGACCTCCTGATAATCGACGGTCTCCCGGACCTCGCCCCTCTCCTCCTTCGGGCCGCTCATGACCAGGCGGGCGGCGTAGCGCTGCGCCAGCTTCTCTACCGCAGGGGCTCCGGGGATCAGGCTCAGCTGACCGGCCAGAATCTGTTCGATTCTGGTACAGAGTTGCGGCCAGAGCTCCTTGGCAAGATCGAAATTTTTGCCCAGATTGAGCAGGGTCTGTTGCCGCACCTTGCCGCCGGTCCGTACCGAGGCGACCAGGCGGAAGGTGCTGTAGGTTTCCCCGGTCGGGCTGCTGCTGGTTTTGGTTTGTCGAATATACATGGCCACAGCATAGCCATATCCGGGGGCAAAAGTCAATCCCCTTGAATAATATTATGGCACTACAAAGTGACCCTAACAATTATCACGCAGAAATACCAATAGTTACCGGTTACGATGGAGCGGTTATAACGGCTACATGGAGCGGATGCGCTAAGCTTGGGCTAACAACAAAAAAATTCAAGCAGCTGATTTTACATGATCCACGGTTTGTCCCAGGAGTAAAACCGGCCGGCTTTCTGCCTACTGGCCGCAAACCCAAGTATTCGAAAAACATACCGATATTATACGAAAAGACCGCCGTGACACCTATTATGGTTACAAGATCTGTGTTACGGGCGGCTCTTCGAATCTGATTCTTGATTGTGTGGTTCTTGAAGGCAACCCGGCTGATTCGGAATTAACAGAGATGATGCTGGACAGGCAAGAGGCCATTTATGGTCGCTACCCCTTGAAGGCGGCGTTTGATGGTGGGTTCGCCTCTCATACAAACCTGGAAAAAGCAAAATCCAACGGTGTTAAGGATGTTTGTTTCTCCAAAGGGCGTGGTCTTGAAGAAGAGGATATGTGTCGCAGCAGGCAAGTGTATAAAGGTTTGCGGAAATTTCGAGCGGGGATTGAGTCGGGAATATCCTGGTTGAAGCGCAGCCTCGGCTTGGACGGATGCACCTGGAAAGGTTTCAGGTCTTTCAAGAGCTATGTCCGGGCCTCGATCGTTTCGGCAAATTTATTGACATTGGCCCGCAAACAATTGGCCTGAAGACGCAGGCGCACTGTCCGATCTCGACTTGTTTGGGAGAAGTGCGTCTTGAGCAGGCCATTGGGGCCGACAAATATGCGCCCGACAACAGGGAAAAACTATCGGCATAGTCGATGGTGAATTGATGCGCATATAGTAAGTCAGGGTGTGGCGACGCTTACTCGAAATTCACGATTTATGGACAGACACCAGTTAATCAATTCCTGCATCCTTTTTCGATGCTCCTCCTGCACCTTTTCCACCATAGCGAAACGCCTTTTCTCCTCCCAGGCCCTTACCAGGGTCCTGCCTGAACTAAAGGCCTGCTCGCGGTTTTTCTCAGGCACTTGGGTGTCCGGCCCGGTGGGACCCATGACGGCCCAGACAGCATCAACCGGAACCGCACCGCTAACCATGAGAAAATGATTAAGGTATTGGACAATGGGCCACTCATCTCCTCCACCGGAAGTCACCACGCATGCCCCGTATTTGCCATCAAGGGCCATGCAATGAATCAGACTGGAACAACGATCGATAAACACCTTTAATTGGCCGCTCACGTTGAAGATATAATTGGGCGTGGCCAGGATGATCCCGCCTGCCGCAATCATCTTCTCCTTTATGGACTCAAACTCGTCCTTTTGGGGGCAGCGGCCCTTTTTGTGGCATTGATCGCAACCCAGGCACGGCTTTACGGAATCGCCTCTAAGAACAATAGTCTCACATGCCGCCCCTTCACTTTCCGCACCTTTTAATACTTCTCCAAGCAGCTTTCCCGTGTTCCCTCTCTCCCCATGGGGGCTTCCGATGATGCTAAGAATTTTCATGAAATTGCCTCCTTGTGCATCTAAGGTGTTGTCATCGTAAGATCATCAATACCCCAAAAATCAGTATCAGCAGAATAAAAACAGGACCGTAAACCCTCTCCAGGGTGCTTGCCCTGACACGGCCCAACCAGATCGGCCCCCAAAAGGCCCCTGCGCCTGCTCCCAAGGAGAGAAAAAAGGCCAGGGTCCAGTCGAACTGGCCCAGCAGCAGGTGACCGGCAAGGCCGGAAACAGCGTTGAAAAAAAGGACAAAGACAGATGTCCCCACCACCATGTCCACCGGAAGGTTTAAGACATAGAGCCCGGCGATGACCGGCGGAGTCCCGCTGAGTCCAAAAAGCCCGGCCATGACGCCGGAAAGAAACCCAAGGAAAAGCCCCAGCAAGATTTTCAATCCACTCATCCGCACCTGCGCCCTGCCGGGTCGATGGGTATCCCTCATCCTTTTTCTGGCCGAAAGACACATTTGAAGAGCCATCAAAAGCATGAATACGCCAAAGGCCTTTTGAAGGAGGCTTGCAGGCACAAGGCTTGATGCATAGGCGCCGATCCAGGCACCGATCAGGCCGCCTACCCCGAAGACTATCCCTGCGCCAAGGTCCAGATTTCCCTGCCGGAAATGACTTATGCTAGCGCTTATGGTGGTGGGGATGATCGCTGCCAACGAAGTGGCCACGGCGACCTGGGGCTGCACCTGAAACACAAGACTCAAAACAGGGACAAAGTAAAACCCTCCACCTCCTCCGAACAGGCCCACCAGGCAGCCGGCAATAAAACCAAAAAACAACAATGAGATAAAGAGAGTAACACCGTCCATTTACTTTAATTCCCCATCCAAGGAAGATTATCCCCATTAAGACCGGCCCCAAAGGTCTGCCAGCACTCCGAGCACAGGGCCAAAAAAAATACCGGCAAGGTGAATACTGTGATCAGCAGCCCCACAGAATAAACAGGCATACCGAGTTCCCGGGCCATGGCTGGAAAAGCGGGGGTTATACTGGATACCCCCATAACAGCACTGAGCGTAACACCAAAGATCGGCTGAAGGTTGGGATCAAAATATATAGGCCTTTTTCTGGCCGATTTCATGCAGACTCGCCCACCCTTTTCAGGAAGGCCTCTCTGCGCTCCTTGTCCCATTGGGAGCAGAAGGCGGGTTTGCCCTTCATGGTCCTTCGCATACACAGGGAGCAGGCGGGCTCGCAGGCCACAATCGGGCCGGGCACGATCCCTTGGGCTTTTTGGGGCCAGAGGGGATCGGCCAGGAGCACGCGGGCCAGGCCTATCAGGTCTGCCGCGCCTTCCTGGAGTATCCTCTCCGCGGTCTCCGGGCTTTGTATCCGTCCTGCCGTGACAACAGGCGTACCGGAAACGGCCTTTTTGATCTCGGAGGCAAAATGTGCCATGTAGGCCTCCTCCTTTTCCCGTTGCTGGTACTCCGGCAGGACAAAGGCATCGTATGTGCCGGCCATGACCGAAAGGTAGGCAACCCGCCGGTTTTCCAGCTCCCTTGCATAAACGGCGGTCTCTTCCGGATGAAGCCCGTCGGGCAGCCATTCGTCAGCCAGGAATCGATACCCCACCGGGTAGTCTTGCCCCGCCTCTTTTAACACCGCATCCACCACTTCCAATGGGAAGCGCATCCGGTTCTGAAGCGTTCCACCATACTGATCCGTGCGATGATTGGTCCTGGGAGAGAGGAACTGAACGATCAGATAGCCGGTGCCCCCATGGATCTCCACCCCGTCAAATCCCGCCTCCCTGGCCCGACCGGCGCCTGCTGCAAAGGCCCTGACAACCTGCTCTATGTCCTTTTGCGTCATCTTTTGCGGGACCACATCGCCTGTCTTCACAGGCGAAGGCGCCAGTCTTTCCGGGGTATAGGCATACCGCCCGGTGTGATTGAGCTGAAGAAAGGCCAGGGCGCCTTCGGCCTGAATGGCCCTGGCAAGGTTTGAAAGCCCAGGGATGAAGCGGGCATCATCGATCCGCAGCATGTAAGGAGAGCCTAAGCCCGACGGATCGACTCCCGTGTGCTCCACCACGATGGCCGCAGCCCCGGAGGCGGCCATCTCCCGGTAGTGGTCCAGCAGCAAGGAACTGACCGTGCCGTCCGGGTTGGCGTATCCGAGATAAAGGGGCGTCATCATGATCCGGTTTTTAAAGACCGCCCTGTTTATCCTTAGTGGGCTGAAAAGCCTGCGTTCTCCTGCCATGGTGTTTTTCCTCCTTTCCGAGGGGCTTCTTAATCCGTTGCACTTATCCGGGCCCTGCGCCTACCCGAAAATCTACAGTCGCGTCCACAAAAATCTGGTAAGCAGACCTACTCCCAGTAACACGTCACCCCCCCAGCAAACCCCACTCCATTTATCCCGGTGTTTCTGTCTCCAAGCCCCGCATTTGAGACATGGTGGAACATACATTCAACATCGAGCGATAATTCTGTTTGGATTGCATAACGAAAACCGAGACTGGCCTGCGAATTAGGGTTCAATTTCATTTCCAACAAGGTTTTGCGAGTAATCCTTGTACAGGTCGGTGTATAAAATACCGGCCCCTGCCTCTTTTCATAATCCGGCCCCACCATGGCGCAGCGGAAGCCGACAAATAATCCAAGCGCAAATCTAGCGTGGCAGGGGACGTCAACTCCTGGTCCTCTGCAAATACCGTCAGCCCACTGCCGAGTCTGCCAGATTCCATGGCTGCGGGGGCGGTAGATAGCTTGTCACGAGTTGGCGCGCACGCGCAGACGGTTTACCAGCAAATCGTCTCGCAGAGTTTCCTCCTTGAGTGCGGTTAACTCTTCGACATCCCAGTTGGCGCTGAGATAGCGCCCCGTTGCCCAGTCTGCCTGTCCGGAGGCCAGCCAGACGATAAAGCCGGCAGCCAGTTCGGGACTATCGATGAGGTAGGCATGCCTATCCTCCGGCATGTTCAGCCCAAGCTCGGTAGCGACACCGCCGGGATGGATGGCGAAGCACTTGATGCCGTCTTGACCATGGTCCACGTTGACGAATTCACAGAGACGGTTGATCGCGTGTTTGGAGGTCTGGTAATCGGATGCCGTCGGGGCCAGCATCTGCGCCCCAATTGACGACAGCAGAATCAGATGACCGCCGCTTGATCCTTCGGTGGCCCATCTTTTTGCTGATTCAATGAGATAAGGCATGGAGAAGCGTATGACGTGATAAACCCCTCTCATATTTACTTCCCAGGTGCGCCACCAGCTCTCGGGATCAGACTCACCGATCTTCGCCCAATGAGCAAGATGGCCGGCGTTTGCATCGGCCAGGTCGATGGCACTGAATTTTTCCACGCAGTCCGAAATGGCGGCTTCGACCTGTGCGGCGCTGGTGACGTCACACGTCGAGCAGGCGCATTTTGTATCCGGGTTTGCCTGCCGGATCAGGTCTCGTGTTTTTTCAAGCGCCTGTTCTGAGCGTGCGGTTATATAGACCGCCTTTGCGCCCGCCTTGGCGAAGGCGAGAGCGGTAGATTGACCGATTCCCCGTGATCCGCCGGTGATAAAAATGACCTTGCCCGACGCGCTGTTTTTCAACGCCGAAGTTGGGTCGATCGCATCATATAGGGTATGATGTTTCGTCAGAGAAAGGTCTTGGATATCAATCGATGCCATGGGGGGCTCCTTTAAAATTGGTAATCATTCAAAGATCTACTTTATGTATCCATGGGCCCGCAGCGCGTCGTCCCTGCGGTTCCATCACGGTCAATGAAACGCTTCACTTCGTTTATTGGTTAGTGTCTGTCCATGTGGAGATAACATCGAGAATTAATTGAGAATAATCGCCTTTTTGGGGTGCCTTTTTTGGTGATTCATGGTAAGTAGAATTGTGTAACCTATCAAAATTACGCAATTAACTACTTCATGGAGTCACGAAAAGATGCGAAAAACACGCAATCAGCAGCTTCCTCTGGCCGAGGTAACCACTGACCACCCCAAGGCGAAAGAGTTTGCACAGATCGGTACAATACTCGACAGCAACGATAGCATATACTCTCTGGCACGACAAGACCTTGGTGTATCCGACAACAATGTTGGGGCAAATGGGATGACGGCTGAGCAGGTTATTCGCGCTGCGATTATAAAACAGATTGGTGGTTACACATACCGGGAACTGGCGTTCCATCTGTCAGATTCCCGAGTCTATAGCCATTTTTGCAAGATTGGCATTGGTAGAGCCTTCAAGAAGTCCGCTTTACAAAAAGGGATCAAGGCCCTCTCGGAAGAGACATGGGAGCAGATCAATAAGACCGTGGTAGACTATGCCGACAATCAGGACATCGAGAAGGGGCGCAAGATACGAGTAGACTGTACGGTTGTCGAATCAAATATTCATGATCCGTATGATTCGGAACTGCTTGTTGATGCCAATCGAGTCTTGGCCAGGGTTCTGGCTACTGCAAAGGCAGAATTGCCCGGTATCGTTTTCTCCTTTACCGACCATCTGCGCCGGGCCAAACACAGAAACCTCGAAATTATGAATGCCAAAAAGGCTGAGGATAGGGAAAAGCCATACAAGGATCTCATCGAAGTCACCGAAAAGACAATTGGTTATGGCGAGAAGGGATTGAGGGCATTGAATTGTTATGTCGCCGCAAGCTTGAAAGAACAGGCGTTGATATCAGATATTACGCAACAACTGCAACATTATATGCCCCTTGTTCGCCAGGTTGTGTGTCAAACCCGGCGTAGGGTACTTGCGGGCGAGTCGGTCCCCGCCCAGGAAAAGATTGTCTCGATATTCGAAGAACATACCGATATTATACGAAAAGACCGCCGTGACACCTATTATGGTCACAAGATCTGTGTTACGGGCGGCTCTTCGAATCTGATTCTTGATTGTGTGGTTCTTGAAGGCAACCCGGCTGATTCGGAATTAACAGAGATGATGCTGGACAGGCAAGAGGCCATTTATGGTCGCTACCCCTTGAAGGCGGCGTTTGATGGTGGGTTCGCCTCTCATACAAACCTGGAAAAAGCAAAATCCAACGGTGTTAAACATGGGCTAATGTACCACCTGATGTACCATTCGATATTTATCTCGAACCTATAAAAACAGAAAAGGCATTAAATGGTTGATTTAATAACAACAAACCACTTAATGCCTATCTATTTGGTGGAGGCGGCGGGAGTCGAACCTATAGCCTGTATACGAAATAACTATCCGTTATTATAGGCTTTAGCCTCTCTGAATCTTGTCGAATGGATCACCACATTGGCACATCTATATACTTAACTTGCTTGCTCGCTTTAAGCCAAACATTAGGTAAAGATTTGGATTGATTTTCTTCCATCTCAGTCTTTAATTAAAGACTCCTCCAATGACGGAAGTGAATTGCTGGGGAAGACCCCTCTTGTACCATTCAAGTTGAAACCCAAAACAATCGATTACAAGTTGATTAACATCAACCCCTAGCGACTCAAGGCTGAAGATTAATTTATCCGGTTTTTTACATTTTAGTCTTTCTTTTGCTGCGCATGGCTTGCAAGCACGGCAAGAACCTGATCCAACAACTAGTAATCCATTTGATTTATAATTTAGTAGCTCTTTATCGAGCAAAGATTTTAGCACAGAATTTGAAGCCCTCACTCGATTATATGGTGTAGATTCTGAGTATTGCTCAAGAGCTATTCTGTAACAAATGACTGTTAAAGTAGTGTATTTGGATGAGAAAGTTTTAAATGAAGGACTGTAAGGTGGGCATGAATACTTATATCCAAAATTTACGCAACCAGATTCACATAATGTGTAAAATTTTCCTTTATTAGTCGTTATGTTAGTTATCGGTATCTGATTCGTTAGCTTTTCGATTTCTAGGATTCTAGTTGGTGTTTTGTGGTTAATTATTTTAATATTGACCATTACTTTTTTATTTCATTATCTAAGAGAGATATATCATGATTTTTACAATACACACCGATTTCTGATAGAAAATCAATTTTGATTTTTTCAAAAACTGACGGTTTCGTGTTATCTAACTCAAAAACGTATCCTAGTCCATCATCGCCAAATTTCACTTCCCATCTAAATTTAAATGATCTTTCAGCATCTTCTAGTGCAGGGCGAAATCTTTCCGCCCACTTTCTAAATATCCGTTTTACAAAATCTTTCTGATCCTCTATAGGGATAAACGGATATTCTATTAAAACGGCGATGTTACTAGGTTCCTTTTTTTTGGTATTTGAAATGTGAAATTCTTTGATTGTAACTCGTTCAGCGCTACCCTTGACTCCTACACGCATATCTGCCAGTGTAGGCCTTGACCACTCTTGTATATCGTCGCAAAAAACCAAAAGAAATGGCAAATTATTTGCTGCTAGGTGATATATTTTGGGAGTAGTATGTGAAGCTATTGCGTGTAAAATTTCACTTCGAATTGCAAACTGTCGAGCATCTTCGGAGTTAAGAGGTTTAGCATTTTCATTGCTATAGTCAGACTCAATAAAAAAAGTTAATGTTTTTAGCAATAGAAGACAACTGACTATGCCATGATCAAATTGCTCCCATGATTTAGAGAATTTAGTGTAATATTTAGTTCTTAAATGATTGGTCCATCTGATTGCTTTTTTATTTCCCTTCTTATTTTTCTTCTTCCCTATTTTTTCGTACGGAATACAAACAGAACTTATTAATTTTAACAAAAACTTGACTAAATGGTCATGCTGGTTTTCAAAACTAAAACGTGATCTCGTAAAACCGATGTTTCCAAACTGAGACATCATTTTTTCCAGCTGATCATTAACCTTTTCTACCTTTTCGAGTGGGTATCCTAAATCATGGGTTAAGGCAACGATAGCCCACATAGCAGAAAGTTCTGCTGTAGACAATTTTAATTTATAGCTATCCTCACCTTTAATTGGTTCAAACCATTCTGGGTCAGCATGATCTATATGTTCAACACTAGCATGTGTAACAGATCGAAGTGTAAAACTCTTACCATAATCTTTTAGTAGGTTAACTCCTGTCAGCCAAACATTTAAAGGATGAATTACATGGTCACGATAATATTTATCTGCTCCGTATAGCGTGGATTCAAACTCAGTAAATTGCGCGAAATATTTGGATAATTCATTTATTCCGTAAACGTTCGCCTCTGCAACTTGAGGAACAAGCGGATTCCCCATCTTTGTTTTTACTTTTCCTTTCTGTCTACCTGTAGTTTCATAAAACGAAGCTTCACGATGATCATTAATTCTTAAAAAATAAATAGCATCTATAAGAATTAGACGCCAAAGCTTTCTCAATTCCTCTACTTTTACATCTCTGTTATTGGCATAGAAGTTATTGAGAACTGTGTAGGTATAAGGTTGAAGAAAAGCAAGGTGTGGTTCATTCTCTTGATATCCAAGTATAACTTTGAATAAGTCGGGAGAACTTTTACTTTTTTCTTCTGCGAGCTTTAAAAAAGGTGGTTTAGAGGTGTTTGGTTTTGTCATCTCAAATTAAATATATAAAAATTGTGCAGGACAAGTCTCGATACCTGTTATTCTCAACTTGAGATTTGATAGCTTTATATTCGTTTTCGATTTAGATAAAAGAACCTCAATCTTACTATCTTTAATGTCACCCAGAATGAACTCATTAAATGACTCATCTTTAAAAGCTTCACAAGGAAGAGCTTTCCCATCATAACGAATGATAAGTTTTGATTCTCCTGCATTGCAGTATTTGGGATTTTCAATGTAACCTGAAAACGGAATTCCTATTCTCAGTTTTCCACTCTTTTGAAACTTTTCTTCAATCTTCAAAATTATTTCTCTCAAAATAACTGCATCATTTTGATTTGGTATCAATAGGTTTTTATAAATTCGAGCAAACCCTTGGGCAACTATCCGCAATAAGCTGACTTTGTCTATCCCCCAGGATATAAAATCTTCAACTGAGCTTTCCAAAGTTGATAAGTTGATTCTATTCGGCACGATGTGTACCTCAACAGTAAATCCGTCTTTCTTCGCTGCAAATATCGATTTCTTAGTCAGATAGAAAGACCCTGGGTGACGTGTAATTTTATCGTGTACAGTTTCGTCCGAAGATTGGACACCAAAGATTAATTTGACGGCTTTTTTATCAAAGTTATTCCATCGCTCGAAGGATTCAGGTGTTTCAAAAAAATCAAACACAATACCTGTCGTATATATAGAGACTCTAAGGTCAAGCGACACTAAAGTTGATACGATTTCTTCGATATTAGGATGAAGAAGCGGTTCTCCGCCAGATAGAGATATATCCTTAAGCCCAAGCGCTTTTGCCTGCCTGCCAATTTCTATTATATCTTCACGAGCTATTATGTGCTTAGCTTCTCTACTAGACAAAGAAGAACAAAAAAGACAACAATTCGCACATTTTTGGATTATCTCTATTGTCAATTCAGATAATAGGCTATCCATAATTACACCTGAGGTCTAAATTTACGCTGACAGAACAGCGGACAAAATCTTACCTGTTCCGAGATCAGCGTTTGATCCTGAAGGAAGTTCCAATATATTGCTTTGGATCTTTTCAGTATCGATACTCAAGTATCTTTGTCTTGTAATGGCACTGAAATGTCTACCCTTTTCGCAGACAATCATATCAATTCCATTTGTATAGATCACTAAACGAGACAGAAGTTCGTCTGATTCAGGTAAAGCTTCAGATAGATTCTTCAATCCTTTTCTGATCATTTGAAGGCTAAGCCCTTTTATTTTCAGGGTAACTATCATTTTTAATCTGATAATATCCCTGAAACTATAATAATAGCTTTTGCCAATTCTTTGAGGATGGACCAATTCACTTCTGACCCAATACTTTAATTGGTTCTCTGTTGCTTTAGTGAGTCGAAGTGCTGTCTTTGTGGGGATGGATTTTGTCACGGCTAGCCACCATTGGATTAAAATGGACTAGATTATACCTTATATTAATCCAAACTGCATCGATTGCAAGACCTTTCGACTCAGTTTGCGCCGGAAAAACAGCAAGATCAGTCGAACCCTACCGCTAACGAGCTTACTTCGCTCGATTCTTTTCATTATGTTGGATTTGCAACTGGTTGCAATAAAGCAGCTAGAGGACGGTTTTTCCACTGAATTTGCCCAGCATGGCTCCCTCAACCAGAAAAGGGACAGTGATAATGCTAGATAGATCCAGAGGGCGATGATTGATAGCAGAAGTGCTTGCCATGTTCCGCTTCGAAAGTATAATAGACGACGATCCAAAGTGATCGAAGCCAAAATTCCAGAGCAGAGGCACTAAATCTTGTCGAACCGGAAAGGGCTTCACTTGGTGGTAGTCACTGCAGAGCCGTTACCAAGTCAAATAGCCTCCATCGCCCTTGGCACCGGAGACATTGACTGCACCTACCACATTGCCTTGCCTGAATTAATCGAAGCCGTTTCCCGAACCAAATATAAAGATGGGCCGGGGAGCTGCTCAATACCATGATGACTGGCAAGCGCCTTCGAGACAGAAGCGACCTTCCTCTAGATTTGGCCAAATAAGCTGACGGGAGGTTGGCGCTTCAAGCACTGCGATCAATTTTCTTCAGCGGCCCCAGGTCCAACTGTTCCGGCCATATCTCCAATAAGCGCCCCAGTATCAACTCAAGCCCTTTTCCAAATCTTCCAGCCATTTCGGCTTCGGCACTCCTGCCCAGTTTGGTGGCCTCCTTTTGCAGGGCTCGAACCGAAGACCATCTTGCCCAGAAATGAAACACCTGAGCCCCTGGCCCCTTCAAAGGTCCTACACGTTCCGAAAACTTTGCCATTGCACTGAGCCGCTGTGTCTGTTCTATGACCTCGTTGAGGAAGAAGAGGTGGGTACGGATTTTCATGTCATTCACTTCGGCCAATCCCAAACCGACCAGTGTCTGCCCGTCTCCAATATCCAGGAAGCTCTTCCTTTCTTCATGATCGGGAGGAAAGACGCAGTCTTTCATAATTCTATGCAAAGCTTCGACTCCTGAGGATTTAACCTTAGCGGCAATATCCCCTTCCTTCCCTTCTTGAAGCGCCCGGTCGATTATCTGACGGTAATGGTCCTGCTCCTTCTGACTGGCTTCATTTGCGTTTGAAAGGGCCAACAGGATTGTCTCATTTTTTGTCTTAGCCTTCGTCCCCATACGTTTCTCCTGAGACAGCCTGCACGAGACTGAAAAAGTTGTAATGCGCTGCATCGGTAGCTATTGCCTCAACCTGTGTATGCCCCCATGAGCTTCCAGAATTCCCCTTGTAGCTTCCACTGACTGAATTTAGAACCATTTCCACAGCCTTTAGTCGGACCTGTTCAGATTTGGCATTTTGCATCAACTGGCGCAGCTCATCGATAGCACAGAGAACCATTGCATTCAGCTGCACCTGAGCCAGCTTCAATGCTTCCAGCGAAAAGGCTTGGAGAGCAACGTTGAACTCCTGGTTGTGGTTGATCCACTGGGAAACTGTCGCAGGATTGATATGGAGAGCATCGGCAACTTCCTTCCCTGTCTTACCCATGGCCAGAAGGGGAATAGCCTTTCTTTGCTTTGCCGTTAGCTTTTGAGTGACGAGTTCGAGATTCATACGCATTAGGTTCCATTGGTTTTATTTGCCTATGAATCTGTATAGAACCTCCGTAGGAAGTCTTCAAGTAGATAATCTCCAATACCTCATGGCTTCAGGCATTTTCAACGAGATACAATACGCTCGATATCCTTTTAATTTAACAAGTCAATCGGCAATCAACATGTCTGGTCGAAAATCAAGAAAACAGAAATACCCACTTGCGCCAATGCCTGTTGTTTGTTAGAAAATGTTATCTACCAAATCAATTCCTAGGAAAAGGGAGGGACCTGTGAAAAAGTGTCCATTTTGCAAGGAAGAGATCCAAGATGAAGCTTTAAAGTGCAAACACTGTCATGAATTTCTTGATTCTAAGCCTGAACGAAAAACGGTAGAGCAAAGAGAATCAGATGGAGCTGATGTCAAAGTTGCTGCAAATCCTGTTAAAAAAGGCGAAACTTTAGCTAAACTTAAAAAGCTTATTCCTCTTCTCGGATGGGTATTTGGAGTTCTTTTTTTTATCGGTGGTGTATCTGCAATTTTCCAAGGAAATCTCTTGGGCGTATTCATATTACTGATTTCCATCATAATAATTCCGCCCATCCCAAAAATGATAGGAGAGTTTTTTGGAAGGGACATTTCTTTTCCGGAAAAAGCTATTTCTGTGATTTTGCTTTTATTCTTCGTTGGCTTTGTAACGGATGGTAATCAGAATACACATGAGGATGTGAATAAGTTTCATAGTTCAAATCAAAACAAAATAAAAAATTTGGATGATTATCAAAATGAATTGAAAAAACTTGATGAAGATTCAAAAATAATACTTAAACAGATGCAACAAGCTATTGATATGGGAGAATTCTATGCTAATAAAAATTATGGGAAAAAACTTTTACATAGAAATACAACTGCAATAGAAAATGAGGGAAAGCAACAAGCAGAAATAAATAGGCTAAAAAAAGAAGCTATTAAATCATACGAATCGGCCATTAAAATATACGATGAAATGCGAAAACTTGATCCTGGTTCATCATCATTTTATAACTTACAGATCGACAGTACTAAGAAGAGAATTTCTATAGTAGAAGAAGCCAGAATTAGATCATTGAATGATATTTCACGTGGTACTGTAAAAAGTAGAGTCTTTTGACAATATTGAAAACATTATGACTTCTTCTGCTTTCAACAGTTTATGCAACTAATTGCACTCATATTTACTAGATTGGCGTATTTGCAATACCTAGGCTAGGTCCTCAGGCGCTTTCAATGGAATGCAATACGTGTGGCAACTGGCTCCAAATCTCTTTCGACTGCCACCAAGCGGGTATCCCCTTCTTAAGCCTTTCTGTATACTCCTTCTTCTTCTGTTTGGTCAATCGCCCCAAGGTGGCTTGAGCACCCTCAAAACGGGCAAGGGCCAGGAAGAGCCCCCAAAGGGTGTCATCAGCGTAGTGCTGTTTAGGCGCCGACACGGTGAGTGGGGCAAAAGGGTTTTCTACTGAGTACAAGCTGGCAAAGGTTTCCTTTGGAAACAGCCTTATCTCTATCCTCAGTATGTCATTGTCCGGTAGAGGGATCTGCTGCTGTGGATCATAGTACTTCTTTGCATTGCTCGCTTTGATGGCCGGTATTCTGTCGTACACGGCTATTCTCTTGCCCGACTTGGTTTTTCCGCCCAAATATTCTGTCCGCCCGGATTTGGAGCGGATCACCTCGACATACTGGATCTTTGAGTAGTAGTAGTACAAGGCCCCGGCTTGCTCATGCGAAATGTCCACTGCGAAGTCGATACGTGTCACCTTGCCATGCTTCAGAAGGTGATCGAAATTATAGTGCGGATGATTCAACCAGTTAAGGTTTATGACATCCTTCAACATGCCCATGTCCACCTTGCCTGGATTGAAGTCGACCCTCAGAAAATTAGTGTCGGGAGCATAAGGTGAACATTGGATATATGCTCCCGTCAGCTTGTCTTCGACAGCCGAAGCGTAGGGAGGCGGTGACATCGGCAATCCTTGAATCCAGGAAGAGAGCTGGTAGCCGTTATAGGGCTTTGCACCTTCCTGTTTGAAGTTGCCCTTTATATGTTGTTGAACAGCCTTGGGGAGATCACAGGTCAGAGTCAGCCTGTCACAGATCAACGGATATACCTTTACATTGTATTCCGACTTGAGGAATTTGGTATGGATGGCGCCGTCTATAGCGTACTTTATGAAGGTTATCGTCATGTACTTTTTTTCTCCATTCCCCTTTCCTCCACTATCTCCCATAAACTCCCTATTAGAAAGGCTCCTTAAGCAACCCCCCAGGGGGGAACATGAACATCAAACACCAGCTGTTCTATGATAGGCTGGAGAGTATTTGGCTGATATTCCTTGCCATACAGACCCGTTGTTATTGACTCATCTTTATGCCCCACTATGGCTGCTATGAGTTCCTTCGCTATATGTTTCTGCTTCAGGTGATCCACCACCGTGTGCCTAAAACTATGGAAGGTCGTTTTGGGGTCGACCACTCCATTTCGCTTCCTGTATCTGCTGAACCACTTGCTTGCACCCTGGGAATAACCATCCCTGGATTTTTTCAGCTCTGGGAACAACCGCTTTTCTCCTTTGGCTCGTAGTGTTGCCGCATAATTTTCTATCCCAAATGCGATCAGGCGGCTGTGAACAGGTATCACTCGCTGACCTGATACTGTCTTCACCTTCTTGTCGTGCGAACTGTTGATGTCCAAAACCAAGATCCCATCCTTCTTGTAAATGTCGTCAAGGTACAGCTGGCATAACTCCTCAATCCTGGCCCCTGTAAACAACCCCAGAAGTGGTAGCCAGTAGTAATGAGGGTGCTTGAAGCCACCCTGTTGGTACTCCTTCGATAAAAATAGCTTGGTCAAATCCTCACCGGAAAAGGGCCATCGCTTTGAAATGTCTGATTCCTTCTCCTTTATCTTTACTCCGGCGAAAGGGTTGACTGAGACATGACCTTGTTTTTGAGCCCACTTGAAGAGCGAAGAAACCCGTGAAAGATATTGATTCACTTTGCTGATGGACAGCAAATGCTCGGCGGGTACCTTCATGGTCAGGATCTCAGCGATGGCCTTGTCCCTGTACAGAATTTTCTTACTCATGTTTGATGGTAGCTTCTGCAAGGTAGATTTGAAGTACCTTGACTCCTCGTATCCAACACCGGCAATCGGTCGGTCGTTTACCACCTTAACAAATAAGTCATACGCAGAGCGGAATTCAGCATGGGTTTTTTCTGTCCAATTACCCCCAGACATCATCTCATTACAATATTCCTCAACCACCTTGCTTAGGAGCGTGCCCTTTATTGACTGGATTACATCCTGGTCATTTTGAACGACTAATTTCTGCTCACTGTTAGTCGGGAAAAAACGAGCTTCACGGTTAATCTTTATCCGCTCCCGAGTAAACTGTATAATCATTTGCAATACCGCTTCACATACCCGCAAGTACTGATCATCTGATTGAAACGGTTCCTCATGCTCTTCGAAAATGGAACTGACCATTTCTTCAAGAAACTGGGGCAAGGGTATCTCCTGGCCATCAGCTTCACTGCGTCTTTCCCTCCCAAGTTTGGTCAGGGCATTTTGTAGATTGGGTAAAGTGAGTTGCTTCCACTCATTTTCAGCCCCAATGGAGTACGGCCCCCTCTTCCCCACTTTGGCTTTTTCTTCTGCAATCAATTGCAAAAGCTTGTGATCCAGAATTTTTCTGACCTTTTCCCACTCCACAATACCCAGGCCCCCAGATATACCTTGCTCTTCGAAACACACCCTCATAGCTCCACCAATATATTTAGCAAACCGAGGGTCTCGTGTTTTTAATGACCTCCTGTATTCCTGCTTGACATTACAATCTTTATCACAGACTGCTACTATAATACGAAAGTAAAAAATGTTGTGGCGTGAAAGATAGAGATACCTGTCCCCTAAACGCATAAAAGCTCCTGAAAATGGATCACATGATTGGATCACCATTTAACAAGAGCTTTCAGCCAGCACTTGATTTATGAATCATTTCAAGTGCCTATCAGTGAATTGGTGGAGGCGGCGGGAGTCGAACCCGCGTCCGCAAATGCTCCCCTCCCGTATCTACATGCTTAGTTCCGTACTTTAATTTTCGCGCCGGGAACTCAGTCGGAACATAGATTTCCTGGTGCTATCCTGTGAATCTCATCGAGTGACAGACAGGCAACCGTCACCAGACCAGCCCGTTGAGTCGGCGCTCCGTACCGGTCTTACGGGCGAAGACCGGGGGAACGGCAGAGCAGGGTATTAAGCTGCTACTGCGTAGTTATAATCGTCGGCGATTATAAGTTTTTTCCATCGGTTTTACGAGCAGACAGAAGCTCGGCATGCAACGTAGAGCTTACACATCCCCGTCGAAGCCGTTTCGCCCCCTTCTTCGGGTGTAGAGGTTGGTAACAAGAACTCCCGATTTTATTTCGGATTATGGCGCATGGCCCGCTGAACTTCACGATCGCTCTGTTTCTCCTTGAGCGCATCCCGTTTGTCGTACTGCTTCTTGCCGCGCGCAAGACCCAGTTCGACCTTGGCCTTGCCCTTCTCATTAAAATATATCTTCAAGGGGATCAAAGCAAGGCCCTTCTCCTTTAATTTTCCGATCAGCTTCCTGATTTCCCGCTTGTGGAGCAGCAGCTTCCGTACCCGCAGCGGCTCGTTGGGGTTGTGGGTGGCGAAGGTGTAAAACGATATGTGAACGTTGTACATCATGGCCTCGCCGCGATCGTTGATCTGGACATAGCCGTCCCGCATGTTCGCCTTGCCGGCCCGCAGCGATTTGACCTCCGGACCGGAGAGCACCATGCCGGCATCGTAGGTCGCCTCGATGTGGTAATCGTGATACGCCTTCTTGTTCTGGCAGACTACCTTCACAGCCATCTATTTATCCCTATCCTCTCGGTCCCCGATTGCTCACGTCTCCGCCGTAACCCGCAAGGCCTCTTCGACCGTCGTGATCCCAGCCTTTACCTTGCTCCAGGCGTCCTCGCGTAAGGTAGTCATTCCTTCGCGGATTGCAACTCGGCGCATCTCCAATGACGACTCCCCCTCTACCGTCATCTTCTTCAGCAGCGACGACATCGGGAAGATCTCGAAGATCGCACTCCGCCCCTTATAGCCGGTACCGCGGCATTCCCGGCACCCCTTGCCTCTCTTCAACTCGACCACACCGGTCTCCGATACCGGGAAGCCCATTTTCAGCAGGGCCTCGGATTTCATCTCAAAACTCTCGCTGCAGTCCGAACATATCCGTCGCACCAGCCGCTGGGCCATGCACCCGAGCAGGGTCGAGGCGATCATGAACGGCTGGAGGCCAAGATCGCGCAGACGGGTGATGGAGGAAACCGCATCGTTGGTGTGGAGCGTCGAGAAGACGAGATGACCGGTCATCGCCGCCTGAACGGCGTGCGCCGCCGTTTCCAAATCGCGGATCTCCCCGATCATGACGATATCCGGATCCTGCCGCAGGATATTGCGGAGAATGGTGGCGAAGGTGATATCGATCAAGGGCTGGACGGAGATCTGGTTAAACTCTTCGCAGACCATCTCCACCGGGTCCTCGACGGTGACGATATTGAGCTCAGGGGTTGAAACCTCCTTCAGGGTCGAATAGAGGGTGGTCGATTTGCCGCTGCCGGTCGGTCCGGTCACCAGGACGATACCATGCGGCGCCTCCATGAACGAGCGATAGACGGTCAGGTCGCGCTTTGAAAAACCGATCTGCCGGATATCCTGGAAGATCACATCGGGATCGAGAATTCGCAGGACCACCTTTTCGCCGAAGGATACCGGCACCGTCGACACCCGGATCTCCACGTCCTTCTCATGCCTCACACCGATCTTGATCCGGCCGTCCTGCGGCCGCCTCTTCTCGGCGATATCGAGACGGGCAAGAAATTTGATCCTCGAGGTGATCGCCGAATGGACCACTTTCGGCAGCCTGTAGATGGTATGCAAAGCCCCGTCGATACGGAACCGGACCACGCAGTTCGATCGTTTGGGTTCGATATGGATATCACTGGCCCGCTGCTCGAGAGCATAGTGAAAGATATGGTTGACGGCCTGCTTGATGTGCTGGTCGGAGGAGGCGATCTCCTTGGTCGAGGCGATCTTGACGTAGCGCTCGAGATTGCCGATATCGACCGAACCGCTGGCGGCGACGCCGAATTGGTCTTCGGCGGCACTGATGGATCGCTGAAAACCGAAGAATTCAGACAGGATCCGCTTGATATCCGACTTGGTGGCGATAAATGGCCGCACCGGCATCTGCACGACCTGCTCGATATCGGCCAGGACGGTCTGGCAGTCGGGATGATACACCGCAACCTCGAGGACGCCGTCCAGGATGTTGAATGGCAGGATCAGCTGCCGGATGGCGAAATTGCGCGGGATCTTCTTGGTGACGATCTCGATATCGAGATCGAGGGGGTCGAGTTTCTTGAACGGCAGCTTGCGATCGGCAGCCACCGCCCGCATGATCAATTCCTCGTCGACCGGCATCTTGCCCTCCTCCCTGACCGTGAGACCCAGAGAGACAATGATGTCGACCATATCCGGATAATTCCTGTCCACCCCGCCCTCATTGGTAAATTGCCGCAGGAGCTTCTGGCGCTGTTTACCTTTCCCCAGCAGGACAAGCTGGCGCTGATCGGACGTCAGCACCCGCCTCTGCTCAAGGATGTTGAGGAGGTCATCACTGTTCAAGAGATTCATGCATTTACCTTTTCAATCAACACATAGGGGTTGCGAATCCCCCACTATTCACTTTTGTCGGGTGTTTCGCAAGCATCTTCAGTCATATCGTCGAGTTCGGCATAATTGAATGGAACCCGCTTCCTCAGACACATCGCAATCCATTGATCAGGTTGAGCGGTTCCCTCCAGCCCGGTCGTCCGTACCAGGCCGGCGCTTGAGCGTCTCCTGATAGTTGTGACGGATAAACCGCTCGATCTGGGCCTGGTAATATTTCCGTTGTCCCGGATCGGCGATGATCGCCTGACGCTCGCTGGCAACCGCCTCCTCAACGAGATCATTGGCCCAATAGGCGGTGGCCAGGGTGTCGAAGATATACCCGCGCGGCTGGATAATCACGGCGCTGCGGGCCAGCGTCAACGCCCGTCCAGGATCCCGCAACGACGGATCGACGCTGGTCAGCAGCAGCCAGGCCAGGTTGTTCATGATCTCGGGGTTGGCCGGCTCCAGGGCCAGGGCCTGTTCGTAGGCCTCGAAGGCCTTGGCCTCCAACTGCCGGCTGACCATGAGGTCACCGAGCAGCCGTTTCCACAGGGCCTTTTCCGGCTCCTGGCGCGCCTTTTCGAGCAGCACGACCTCGGCGAAGCTCTCCTCATACTGACGGGCCAGCTGGGCCGTGGGAATCAGCTGGACCAGTCCGACCAGGGTCGCCAGAATGACAACATAGCCGATCAGGCTGTACCTGACCTTACGGTTGTGCCTCCCGATATTCTCCGGATCCTTTTCACTCTTTTCCAGACAGGCGATGCGCTCGCCGAGGCCGAAATGGTGCCAGCTCGGCTTGTCCCGGATATCACCGCTGAGGGCCGCAATCTTCTCGAAGGCCGAGATCAGGGCGTGGCTCGATCCCAGCACGGAAAAGACATGCAGATCCGCCTGGCGCTCGAAGTTACGGATGAAATATCCAAAGATATAACGAAAATAAATGATCATGACGATCAGCAGCGGGACCGCCCCGGCCAGGGTCAGGACAGTATCGGGGGATACCTGGCCTTTGGCCATCACCGAATAGAAAAATTCCCGCGACAGCAGCAGATAGATCAGCGGTTGGGCCAGGATGGCCGTTAAGACGCTGAAACCTCCGATCAGCAGGACATAGAGGAGGAGATGGCCTTTTTTGACGTGGCCGATCTCATGGGCCATGACCGCCTCGAGTTCCGCCAGGGACATGGTTTCGATGATGGCGGGGGTAAGCAGGACATACCTGAGTCCGGGAACGATGCCCATCACGCCGGCCGTCAGCGCCTGGCCTTCGAACAGCGGCCAGAGATACAACTCAGCCGAAAATTGCTGCCTGCTGCAGAAGCGGGTGAGATGCTCCTTCAACGGCCCCTCCGGGAGTTTTTCGCACCCCCAGAGGCGCCTGACGAGCGGTGGGAAAAAGAACATGACGAACAGCAGAAACACGGAAAAAAAGATGAGATCCCCCCATTGCGAGGCGAGGAGGGCATGCAGGGGCGGGGAGGGAACGAGGGCGGTGAGGTCATAGAGCAGCGACAGAACCACCCACGGCAGGACGATAGGCAGGTTGCTCTTGATATTGGAACCTATGAACACGGCGGCCGGGTAGCGACGGCCGAAGACCTTGCCGTAATTGATCCTGCCGATCCGCCACATCAGCGACAGATATGCCAGAAAGAGCGCGAGACCAAAAAAATTGACCATGGCCGGCAATCTGTTGCCGAACGAGAATACCGCCAGATAGTATTTGGCGTCACAGAGATAGAGGGTGGCGAGGAAGAAAAACAGGGCACCGATCATCAGCGTCCTCTCGGCCCTGAAATAACCGGCCGAAACGAAGGCATCCTTCCTGGCGAAGATATATCTGCATAACCGGTCATACCCCGCAAGCAGCATGACGCAGACGATCGCGGCCAGCCATCCCGGCAACAACGGAGCTTCAGCGGCGGCATCCATGCTGAAGAGGAAAATCGCCACCAGAAAGATCAATAAATTTGTATAGATCAAAGGTATCCCTGGATGAATTTTTGATTCTCACCGATGCTGCAGTGATGGATGTGAAACCCGTTCGTGCTCCTGCATTCGTTACAATAGGACCATTTTCCTTTCTTACCATCTCTTTCAGGCAATTACAGGCTTCAAAGCATACCCCCCGGCGGAGATTTTCAGCTTTCCCTCATCTTTGACCTTTTTTTATTGACTTTTGCTACTCACTTTTTTTATATAATATGTTTCTTTACCATTGGGGCGCATAGCTCAGCTGGCTAGAGCCACCGGCTCATAACCGGTCGGTCGTAGGTTCGAATCCTACTGCGCCCACCAATATTGATGAATCTGAACAGAAACGACAGGTTCCTTGAGAAACACACTCCTTGCGCGAAAATTCGGAGAGAGGAAAACACCTTCTCTCAGCGATACAATCCGGCACCGGAACATCCGGCGGCCAGGACGGACAAAAAGGTACACCCACCCGGGATGTACCTTTTTTTATTGTTCCGATTAATATTATTGTCTTATGCCGACACCGATCAGGGAAATCATTTCACGGCTTCATGAACATGCCCCATTGACGCTGGCCGAACCATGGGACAACGCAGGTCTTCTGCTCGGTGATATGGACCGCGTGGCCACCTCGATCCTGATCGGCCTTGACCCGACCGCTTCACTGGTCGAAGAGGCGATAGCCCTCGGCGCCGACACCATCATCACCCATCATCCGCTGATCTTCAAACCCCTTGCCGCGATCAATACCGCCGAGCCGACAGGCAGATTCATCGAGCTGGCCCTTTCCCACCGCATCAGCGTCATCGCCTGCCACACCAACCTCGACAGTGCCGCCAACGGCGTCAGCGACGCGCTGGCCAGGGTCATCGGCCTGAATACAGTGCACCCGCTCGTTGCCGGATCTTCCGCCGATGACCTGCATCAGGGCCTGGGAAGAATCGGCAGCTTCCCAGTGGCCGTCACCTCCGAAGACTTCCTCCGCAGGCTCGGCAAGGCTCTCCAGTTGCCGGCGCTGTTCATCGTCGGTCGACTGCCGAAAACCATAGCCACCGTCGCCCTCTGCGGTGGCAGCGGCTCGGATCTCGCCGCCATTGCCCGTGAGCGTGGCGCCGATATCTACATCACCGCCGAAATCAAACACCATACTGCGCGCTGGGCCGAAGAATACGGGTTCTGCCTGATTGAAGGGACCCATTACGGTACGGAACGCCATGCCGTCTCCCTGCTCGCCGATATTCTCCAGGCGGAGAATATGTCCCAAGATTGGAACATCATCATTCGCCAGACACTGACGGAGCACCATCCCTTCGTCTTAACACATATAGTTTGAATTTAACTGCCAAACCACACCCACAGGAGAACAGTCTTGAAAGATCATATAGACCAGCTCATCAACCTCCAGAGCATCGATCTGGAAATTGACCAGATCGAAAATGAGATGAAGACGCATCAAAGCGCCCTCGACGCCCGCATCGCCGCCCTTGCCGACAAGGAAGCCCTGATCGCCGATCTTCAGGAGCAGATCAGCGCCCGCGACAAGGAACGGCGCTCCCTTGAAGCCGAGGTTGCCGACAAGATGGCATTCGTCAGGGATCGCCAGTCGAAAATGATGCAGGTCCAGACCGGCCGTGAACAGACGGCCCTGCTGAAGGAGATCGAAGAGGGCAAAAAAAGCGCCAAGGAAGGCGAGGAGAAAATCGTCGCCCTCATGGAAGAGGTGGAGAAACTTGGTGCCCAGATCAACGAAGAGAAGAATCTGCTGAAGGGTGAAAAGGAACTCGTCGCCGAGGAAACCGAGAAGGTCCGTACCACGATCGAGACCATCAGCAAGACCAAGAAGGATAAGGATGCCCTGCGTCAGCAGCAGGCACAGGGTATCAAGGGGAGCGTCCTGAAAAAGTATACGACCCTTCGCGAACGGCGCAACGGCCTGGCTGTTGTCAATGTCCTGCAGGGCGTCTGCCAGGGGTGCTACATGAATATCCCGCCGCAGCGATACAACCAGCTGCTCAAGGGCGATCAGATGTTCGACTGCCCCACCTGCCAACGCATCATGTACCACAGGCCGGAAGAAAACTGATTGTCAGCCGCGGGCTTCACGCAATCCCCCGAAGCTTTTTTTCCTTTCATCTTTTGGGCGTTCCCACTACACTGACGCTGGAGCGGGTGCATGGTCGCTCCGGCCTCGTGCCGGAGAGGAAAGTCCGAACTCCGCAGGGCAGGATGGTTCGTAACACGAACGCCGGGCGACCGGGGGAAAGTGCCACAGAAAACAAACCGCCCGGTCGGATGACCGGGTAAGGGTGAAATGGCGAGGTAAGAGCTCACCGCCTCGATGGCGACACCGAGGGCAGGGCAAACCCCATCCGGAGCAAGACCAAATAGGGGGATGTTTGAGGGCGGCCCGTCCGATATCTCCGGGTAGGTTGCAAGAGATGCCGAGCGATCGGCATCCCAGTGAAATGATCATGGCCCTTCACCGGGTACAGAATTCGGCTTACAGCCCGCTCCGTTTTTTTTTCACGACAACGACTGACAACAACAGCATCAAGGGTGCATACCCGGTCAGCTTTTCCATCATCCGGTTCATCATCAAACGCCAATCATGCACGCGACAGCCGCCGCCATTATTCCCGCCGCGGGCAGCGGCACCCGGATGGGCCTTCATCATCCCAAGCAGTTTCATATGCTGGCCGGATCGCCGGTGCTCATCCACACGGTCAGGGCCTTTCTTGCCAACCCGGAAATCCACCGCTGCATCGTCGTCGTTCCCGAGGCCTGGATCGAAGCAACCCGTTCGCTGCTCGACCACTATGGGCTGGATCCGCGGCGACTCACCGTCTGCGCCGGCGGCAGGCGCAGACAGGATTCGGTCCGGGCCGGACTGGCCCACCTGGATGACGGGATCGATATCGTGCTCGTCCATGACGGCGCCCGGCCGTTGGTCGACCAGAATACCATCACCCGCTGTTGCCGTGCGGCACGGGAGCATGGCGCCGCCATCGCCGCCATCCCGGTCAAGGATACCCTGAAAAAGGTCGATGCCGACGGGGTCGTCCTGTCGACCGTCGATCGACAGGGTCTGTGGCAGGCCCAGACCCCCCAGGCGATGCGGCCTGCATTGCTGCAGCTGGCCTACAGCCTGGCAGGGAGCGAGGATGCGACTGACGAGGCCTCGCTGCTGGAACGGGCGGGAATCGAGGTCACCATCGTCGAAGGATCGGAAACGAACCTGAAAATCACCCGCCCGGAGGACCTCCGACTGGCGGAGATTATCATGAATTTGAATACGCCCCCGCCTCGGCTCAGGATCGGACACGGCTTCGACGCCCATCGCTTTATCGCCGGCCGCCCCCTGGTGCTCGGCGGGGTGACCATCCCCCATACGATGGGACTGGCCGGCCACTCCGACGCCGATGTCGTGACCCATGCCCTGTGCGACGCCCTGCTCGGCGCCATCGGCGGCCGGGATATCGGCCACCACTTTCCCGATTCGGATCCCAGATTTTCAGGGGTGTACTCGATCACCCTGCTGGAGCGGGTCATCGACCTCGTCCGCCTCAAGGGTCTGACCCTCGGCAATGCCGATATCACCATCGTCTGTCAGGCCCCCCGCCTCGCCGGCCACATCGCCGCCATGCAGGAACGGCTGGCACACAGTTGTGCCGTCGAGGCGGAGGCGGTCAACATCAAGGCGACCACCACCGAGAAAATGGGCTTTACCGGGCGGGAGGAGGGCATCGCCTGCCATGCCGTCGTTCTCCTGCACAATCACTCCAACCCCTCAGGATCTTGAAATGACCGCTGCCATAGAGAGAGAACGTCTGGCCTCAACCTTTACCGAACTCTGTCAGATCAGCACCCCTTCCCGCCGGGAAAGGCCGCTGGCTGACCACCTCGTCCGGTGTTTTACCGGTTTGGGGGCCGACGAGATATATTTCGACCAATCGGGCGCTCAGACCGGGTCCGACACCGGCAACCTGCTGATCCGTTTTGCCGGCAACGCCCCGGAGATCGACGGCCTGTTCTTCTCCTGCCATATGGATACCGTGGAACCGGGAGATAATGTGCAGGTGGTCAGGATCGGCGATACCTTCACCAGCGGCGGCGACACCGTCCTCGGCGGCGACGACAAGTCAGGCATTGCCGCCCTGATCGAACTGATGACGGTCCTGACCCGATCGGGAGCGCGGCATGGCATGATCGAGCTGGTATTCACCACCTGCGAAGAAATCGGCCTGCTTGGCACCAAACACCTGGAGTATTCCTGGTTGCGCAGCAGGTACGGGTATGCTTTGGATTCCACCGGGATCGACAAGATCATCATCGGGGCCCCGGCGGCCAATAAGATCAAGATCGATGTGCACGGCATCGCCGCCCACGCCGGCCTCAACCCTGAAAAAGGCATCAACGCCTTTTTCCTGGCGGCCAAGGCGATCGCCGAATTGCGGCTCGGCCGGCTCGATGAGCAGTCGACCTCCAACTTCGGCCTGATCAGGGGAGGTGTGGCCACCAATATCGTGCCGGACCTCATCACCCTCGAGGGTGAGGTCCGCAGCCATTCGGCGGACAAGCTCGTTGAATACACCCGTGAAATTGAAACGACGTTTCGCCGGACGGTCGAGAACTGGCAAAACCCCTTCGTCGAGCACCAGGGCCTTCCATCGGTGGATATCAAGGTCGAAAAGGAGTATCCAGCCATGCTCCTCGAACACACCAGTCCAGTTCTGGTGCGGGTGCGCCAGGCCGGCCGACAGATAGGCAGAGAGCTTGAATTCGTCGTGGCCGGCGGCGGCAGCGATGCCAACATCCTGTGCAGCTACGGTCTGCCGACGGCAATTGTGGCGACCGGAATGAATCGGGTGCACACCACCGACGAATGCCTGGACCTCAACGATCTGGTCAGCCTGACGGAACTGCTTCATGCCCTGGCGACCCATTCAGGGGAATAATCGCCGCCGGACCGTCAAGCCAGGTGGATCATGCCCCTGTTCCCTGCCGTGATCTCGCCGATCACGGCGCAGGGAAGTATATACCCGCGTTCCACCAACCCGCGAATAATCGCCTCCGCCGCACCCGGCGTCACGGCGATCAACAGGCCACCGGACGTCTGCGGATCGGAGAGACGCACCTCCAGATCAGCAGAGGCCTCGGTCCGATTGGCAATCCACTGGCCAAAGTGCTTGCGGTTGGAGTGGGCGCCGGCAGGCACGATCCCCATCCGGGCGAATTCCTCCGTTCGATCCAGCACCGGCACCTGCCGGCCGAACAGCCGCGCCGAGACGTCGGAGGCCTCCAGCATCTCATGGAGGTGCCCCAGCAGGCCGAAACCGGTGATGTCGGTGCAGGCATGTACCGCATCCTCCATGCCCGTCCGGGAACGGATATCATCCATCACCTCCGCCGCCAGCTTATTGAGGGTGACCATCACCTCGGTGATCCGTTCCTCGATTTCGCTTCCGGCCAGCCCTCCCTTGATGGCGGTCGACAGGATGCCGGTTCCGATCGGCTTGGTCAGGAGCAGGACATCGCCGGGACGGGCGCCGGCATTGAGCAGGACCTTGTCCGGATGCACCAGGCCGGTGACCGACAGTCCATACTTCAGTTCCGCGTCCTCGATCGAATGGCCGCCGACCAAAAGCGCCCCCGCTTCCTCGATCTTGCTCAGGCCTCCCTGGATGATCTCGCGGAAGACCGCGCGGTCCATGGTTTTGACCGGGCAGGCAAGGATGTTCATCGCCAGCAATGGTCTGCCGCCCATCGCGTAGACATCGCTCAGGGCATTGGCGGCGGTGATCTGGCCGAAGCGAAAGGGATCGTCAACGATCGGCGTGAAGAAATCGACGGTCTGGATCAAGGCGATCTCGTCGGTGAGCCGGTAGACCCCGGCATCATCGGAAGTTTCCGCCCCCACGATCAGATTCGCGTCACGCGGCAGATTGATCCCGCACAGTATCTGGCTCAGGTCCCCTGGGCCAAGCTTGGCAGCTCAGCCCGCTGCCTTGACCATTCTTGTCAGTTGTACCACGATATCCACCTTCTATCGAACCACGACGCTTCCCGTTTGTTCCGCACCACCCGGGAAACAAGCGAAAAATGCCGGTCTGATAATTTTCTTATTGAATTTCAATGCGACATATTATAAACATTTTATACTGGATTGCGAAAGGACGGCACAAAGATTGCACATTCTTTGTGCCTTTGTTGTTTATGCATTCTCGAATACACGGTGTGTCAGCACCGCCCGTCCCTCCGATTGTACATCTCAGACGTTCACTGAAGGTACCGCCATGCTACAGTATACCCCTCCCCTTGTCCATCCCATCGTCCCCGGACGGCCCACCCACGAATGCGGCATCTGCGGGATTTTCGGCCATCAGGATTCGTCCAAGCTGGCGTATTTCGGGCTGTACGCCCTGCAGCACCGGGGACAGGAAAGTGCAGGGATTGTCACCTCCGACGGCACCAGGGTCAAATGTCACAAGAACATGGGCCTGGTGCCCGAGATATTCACCGAGACCAGCCTGCAGCAACTCGAAGGCCATATGTCGATCGGCCATGTCCGCTATTCCACGACCGGCGCCTCGAACCTGACCAACGCCCAGCCGTTGATGGTGACCCACAAGGGCACCACACTGGCCGTCGCCCATAACGGCAACCTCGTCAATTCTCTGGAACTGAGGAAAAAACTGGAGGAGCAGGGGTCGATTTTCCAGACGACCATGGACAGCGAGGTGGTCCTCCATCTGATGGCCAGAACCGCCCATCTCGGCCTGGAAAAAGCCCTGTGGGAAACGTTCTCGGCCCTCAAGGGCGCCTATTCCCTGCTCCTGATGACACAGGATACGATGGTCGCCGTTCGCGACCCCGACGGTTTCCGTCCCCTCTGTCTCGGCAAATTAAATAATGGCGGTTGGATCGTTGCCTCCGAAACCTGTGCCCTGGATCTGGTCGAGGCCCAGTATGTCCGTGATGTCAAACCGGGGGAGGTGCTCATCTTCACCAACCAGGAGATTCTCTCCCTCTTCCCGTGGCCCAGACAGGACAGCCATTTCTGTATCTTCGAGCAGGTGTATTTCGCCCGGCCGGATTCCGATATCTTCGGCATCAACGTCTACGAAACGAGAAAACGCATGGGGGAGATCCTGGCCAGAGAAGCCGGAATCGATGCCGATATCGTCATGCCTTTCCCCGATTCCGGCAACTACGCCGCACTCGGCTATTCCCAGGCCTCGGGCATTCCCCTCGAAATGGGGATGATCCGCAACCACTACGTCGGCCGCACCTTCATCCAGCCAACGCAGTCGATGCGTGATTTCAATGTCCGGGTCAAACTCAATCCCGTCCGCTCCTTCCTCAAAGGCAAGCGGATCATCATCGTCGAGGACTCGATTGTCAGGGGTACTACGGGCAAGAGCAGGGTGCGGGCCTTGAAGCTGGCCGGGGTCAAGGAGATCCATATGGCGGTCAGTTGTCCCCCAATCCGACATGCCTGCTACTATGGCATCGATTTTCCCTCGCCGACGGAACTTATCGCAAACAACAGGAGCATCAAGGAAATAGCCGACCATCTCGGGCTGAATTCGCTGCATTACCTCAGTCTCGACGGCCTCGTCGAGGCGACCGGAATGAGCAGCAAGGATTTCTGCCTGGCCTGTTTCAACGGCAATTACCCCGTTGCTCCGGATCGTTCCTTTTTCAAGGATGCACTGAATAAATGCTGATCACTGCGGAGAGGAGTCACAGTCTGCAGACAACGCAGTTCTTGCCTTTTTTCTTTGCCTCATACATGGTCTGATCACCTCTCTCCCGCATCTGCCGCTCGTCAACGTCAAGCGGTAGTTCCCTGTTCCTGACACAGGGAACTACCCCGATGGAGAGGGTAGTTTTCCCGAGACTGCGCTCTATGAATTTCAACAGGATCCGCTGGATGATTTCCGTCGCCTGGTCGGCATTGGTTTGCGGGAGTATAACCGCAAATTCATCGCCGCCGATTCGAAAGCTCATATCGACGCTGCTGCGGGTGCATTCGCTAAATATTTCGGCAAGCGCCACCAGGACACCATCACCTTCCTGGTGACCATACGTATCGTTGAATTCCTTGAAATTATCAATATCGACGATCGCCAGGAAAATCTGATACCTCTGTCTGCTGGCCCGCTCCACCTCCTCGGGGAAACGTTCATCGAAGGCCCTTCGGTTCCACAGAGAGGTCAGGCTGTCAATCAACGATAACTGCTCCAGCCGTCGAACCAGGGATCGCTCGCGGAAAGCCCGTGTCAGTTTGGCCTCGAGTTCAGCCTGATCGATCGGCTTCTTGATGAAATCCAGGGCGCCCGCCTTGATCACATCCGCATACGTGGCCTTTTCGGAATAGCCAGTCGCCATAATCGCATCTGTATCTTTGTGATTTTCGACGATATATTTCAACAGTTCCAGCCCGTCCATATTCGGCATGACAATATCGGAAAATACGAGGTCGATATCGGTTGCCTTCAGTATCTGCATGGCTTCAATGCCGTCGCTCGCCCCCAGGCAATGGTACCCCAGCGAGGAAATCAGGACACTGAGTGTCATCCGCACCAAGTCATCGTCATCAACAACAAGGATGACCTCGGCCTTTTTTTTCCCATTCATCGGTGATTCTGACGTGTAGAGATTTTATCTTGCCCCCTTGAGTACTGCTCGGATAAATATGTACATATAAAACCCTCTAAAGTCCAGATCACACCATGTTTTTTGCTTGTTGCTGCGGCCCGATCTCACGAAGCCCCTTCAGCAGGGTCCGTGACCTTTTTTCTCCCCGTCCACCGATCCAGGTTGTAGCGCTTCAACTTCTTGTCCAGGCCCTGCCGCGAGATGTGCAACATCCCTGCCGCCTTTGTCTTGTTGCCACCGGCCTCCTTCAGGGCCTTTTCGATCAGACCGATCTCCACCTTCCTGACCTGGTCATCAAGGACCAATCCTGAACAATCCCCCTGCACTTCGTGCTGCTTGTGCACCTTATCACAGAAGGTGACGAGGTCCCGCGAGCAGCTGCTGGGTTGAATCACGCTGCCGTCGGGGGTAAGGGTGACAAGACGCTCCACTTCCTTCATCAGCTGCCGGACATTTCCCGGCCAGCTGTACCGTTCGAATGCATCAATGAGTTCTTCTGAAAACCCAAGCACTTTCCTCTTGAACCGTTTTTGTGTCTGCTCGAGAAAATGGAACGCGAGGGGGATGATATCCTCCCGGCGTTGCCTGAGAGGTGGGATGAGGATCTCGACCGAAAAGAGACGAAAAAAGAGGTCCTCCCGGAAGGCTCCGTTTTTTACCTCGGCGGCGAGATCTTTGTTGGTCGCACTGATCAGCCGCACATCATAATAAATGATCCTGTTGCTCCCCAGTCTGTTTCCTTCACCTTCCTGGATTGCTCTCAGGAATTTCGGCTGGATCTGTAACGGCATCTCCGCGATTTCATCAAGAAACAATGTTCCACCGTCGGCCTCCTCAAAACGACCCTTCCTCGCAACCTCAGCTCCCGAAAACGCTCCTTTCTCATGACCGAAAAACTCGCTTTCTATCAAGGTCTCCGGGATACACGCACAGTTGACCGGGACAAACGATCGCGACCGTCGCTCTCCACTTTCATGGATCATCCTGGCCACAAGTTCCTTGCCCGTCCCGTTTTCTCCCTGGATCAGGACGTGGATCGGGGCGCTGCTGACCACCCGGACAAGTTCAAGAACCTCGCGCATGGCAGGGCTCTCGGCAATCAGCATTGCACCACCGACGGACGTCCGCCCCAGTCTGTCCACCTCACAGTTCAAGTAGCCTGCAATCCTGAGGATCTCCTGGTTGAGGATGATTGATTCGATCGAAATGGAGAGATAGTGAGCGGCTTCTTCCAACTGCCGCAGGTCCTCGTCATCAAAAAGCGCGCCGCCGCTTTTATTGATCAGTTGTACCGCACCGGTCACCCCGTTTCCGCTTAAGCTTCGTATCGGACAGCAGAGCATATTACGACAGGTAAAACCTGTTTGTTCAGCCATGAAGAGGTGAAAGCCGTCATGCAGTTCGAGGTAATTATCGATATGGCTTCTACCCGAGCTGATAACACTTCCGACAATACTGCCATCCATCGGTGGTTCAATCTGCCGCTCGGTCAGACCAGTACCGAAGATTGAACAGATCTTCCTGCTTTCGATATCGAGGATGAAAATAGTACAACGCTCGACGGACATCAGCTTCGGGAGCATCCGTGTATAAAAGGTTACGAAGGCGCGATAATCATCGATGGCCCAGGAGTTGGCCACTTGAGACAATCGCTGCTGAAGTAGAGACAAATGCGTCCTGGAAGCGAGGGGCGGGTGAGAATGTTCGGGTACCATGTGTAAACTCAGTTAACGTGTACAAGGCATCAGGCGTGGCGGGACGTATCCGCAGGAAACACTTTTACAGTATTGAATCGATATGGGGTTGGAGTGAATCCATCAAAGAGCTCATCTCATCGATGGCTGCGGAACATGTGTTCCGAATTCCCTTCCCGGCACTCAATCCTTTTGTGTGTCTTTTTTGCTGGAACGACTCTACCGCATACTGCACCAGCGAGCAACGGATACTTCGTTTACACAGTTTCCTCCAGAAATGACTACTTTGTTTACATATTTCCCGACGGATGGTGTTCGGAGTTTACCATGTCACCTCTCCTCGCCGTTCCTGCATTTTGGCTATCACGATACTTATCCTCCCGTTATATCATGTATATTTTCCATGACCCATCGAAAGAAAGGGAATATTTTCTGCAGATGACGATAGAATCGGCGCACTGGCACACAATATGCTTGACCTTTGCAATTGCAGTGATGTACCAGTTCAGCGACACACTCGAGTTGGGGGGGACCAGCTCTGCACCGCGGGGTTGTCGGTTGGATCTTTATCGAGATAAACCTTTCTACTCCGACAGGTTTGTATTTGGAAAATCAAACAGCCAAATGACAGATACAAGAAAAAATCATGAAAAGAGAAATGGAGAAGTTGCAGCCTGCGTCAAAAATCAATGAGAAAAATCTGCGATTCAGGGAAATTGGGATAGGGTTCATCATGATCCCTCCCTCTCATGACATGCCCAAGGGGCGACGACTGATCACCGCCTACGCTGATCAATACAATCGATCATATGTTTTGACTGACGGAAGATACGAACTGATAACGGAACAGCACAGCTATCTGGCAATGGATTGAATCCGTAACCTCCAAAACCCCTTTGACGTTAAGTAAACAGAATCAGCCTCCAGCTTATCTGCATTGAATGACTTTCAACAGCAGGAAGGGATGTTCACTTGCCCCCCCTGGCACTATCCGAACCATTCCGGAAACGCGTTGATTTTGATTTCAATGCAGATTTTTTTTAATCGCCAACCTTGATCCGATGAGGGTTCACTGAATTCTTTGAATCGTCAGCTCTTGTTCTACTGCCATGGAAACAAGGGCATGATCAATGTCTTTCCTTGCCACTACTTCGTACACCATCATTGCCGAGCCATTGTCATCGATTTCCCGCATACCCCAGGGATGAGCCAGTACAAACGGTTTAACCAACTGGTATGTCGATTCTCCAATCAGAATCAGGTCTGATTTCTGTCGTGTCAGTTCCTGTATCCTGAAAGTCTCGTTGACCACATCACCGATCGCCGTGTATTCCATTTTGCGATCAAATCCAATATTGCCGACAATGGCCTCACCGGTGTTCAGGCTAATGCCGATCTTCAGCGGAATGCCGCACCGTTCAATCGACAACCTGCTCACTTCATGAATGGTCTTGATCATTTCGATCGCCGCGAATACGGCGTCGAGGGCCGGGTTGGAGGTGGTTAGCGGTGCCCCGAAAATAGCGAGAAAACCATCGCCGAGATATTTATCGACCATGCCCTTGTTGCGGAGAATGATACTCCCCATCTTCATATAGAAGTAATTCAAAATTTCGACGACCTCCTCGGTTGCCGAATTCTTCGACATTTCGGAATACCCTCTGATATCGATATTGAAGACCGTGATCACTTTCCTCTCGCCTATAACCATTTGTTCATGCTCATCTTTTTCCAGAATATTATTGACGATTTCCTTTGGCACATATTTTTGGAAAATAGTTCTGATGAAACGCTCTTTTTCAACCAGTCGCGACGTCTCGGTATATAATCGATTATTTTCAAGGGCGATCGCCGTCGATGAAGATACCGCCTTCACCGTCCGCAGATCATCATCACTGAATTTTCCCACTTTATTGATCAGTTGCAATACCCCGATAACCCTCCCATTACTGATCATCGGGATACAGAGGGTGCTCCGTGTTGTGACGCCTGCTCTCGCATCAATTTCAGATAGCAGATGAGGCGATGCCTGAATATCATGGTTCACCAGCACTTCGCCGGTTGTCGCAACCCATCCGCAGATACCTTGCCCAAGGTTGACCTGCAGCCCTGCGACATTTTCCCCTGTTACCCCCTTCGCCGCTTGAACGGTGAGAACGTCACGGTCAAGCAACATGATCAGGCCCGCCTCGGTCCCAATCAGCTTCACCACCATCTCGAGGATGTGATGGAGCACTCGCTTGATATCAAAGGCTGACGATGTCAATGCCACTCCTACCCGGTTCAATATCTCCAATTCATTGCTTTTCCGTTTTTCTTTTGCCAGGAGCCGGTTCTGCTCAAGAGCAATTGCAGCTACCGAGGCAGACATCGTAAAATATTTCTTATCCCGTGTCCCGAATGCGGATGCATTTTCGGCGCCGAGACAAATCGCCCCAAGAATACGACCATTGAGATGGAGACAATGGATCATGCACGACCGAAGCTCGAGCTTGGCAAACATCTGTTTCTCGAAATATCCTTGTTTGCTTTCCAACTCATCACAATCCAGTCGGCCCATCATATCTATCGCCCGTTGAAAAAGCGAAGAGGCCCTGTTCAGCTTGACAACCCGTCCTATCCCTTCAGTATTTCGATGAATATTATTTTCAAGCCGCAATTCGCCAGTGAGCGGATCCAGAAGCGCCAGCCCCAGCCATTGGGCAGGATAGAGATCAAAAAGTGATGAGGCGATGACTGAAAAGAGTTCGGTTTCATGCAGATCCGAGGTAATAACCCGCAACATGGTCAGAACCGCGTTGAGCTCCCTACTCATCTCCTGCTTCCGCGCCCGTATTTCGTTCATTCTGACATTGCAGCTCATTGTATGGAACATTACCGAGAGGAAGTTCAAAACTTCACTGTCCCAATCCTGGTTGCACCCGGCCGTCACAATTGCGACCGCATTCTGGCCGCTCCCGAGGTTGAAGGAGACTGCTGCCACACTGTTGCATCGCGGTGAAAAGACCTTGTCGAACAGAGGATCCTCTTTGCCAAACAAAAGTCCGTGTGGTTTAGCAAGTGTGCGCTCTCCGATACGGCGGGAAAGTTCCTTCAAGCCTGGAAAATCTTGTAAAAAGACCTTGCCTCTTAGATAAATGCAGGAGACCGCTTCAGCCTTATCGTGTTTTCCAGGAAAGAGCAAAACAGCCCCCCCCATTGCTCCCGTGGCGCCGATCGCCTTTTCCATCGCCATCGAAATTAACGCCTGGGGCCCGGAATCCAGGAAATCGAAACTACTGAGATCCATGATTCCTTGCATTTCCAGGGTCCGGCTGGACAGGGCGGTATGCATCTGTTCCAGCTTCCGAATCATCTCCTCTGTCAAGCGGGCGATATTGCTGAGTTCACTCTCTCCGGTCCGACAGGACAGGATGGATTCGGAATTTGACTTTCCGGTCAATTTTGCCTCTATATTCATAATGCTGTGAGCAATCTGCTTGAGAATTGCATATGCTCCCAGAGAAACTATGAGTATCCCCAACAGGCAGTACAGCAGTTCTTCGCTATCGAGGAAACCGGAGGATAACCCGAGAAAGCCAAAACCGAGGAGCGATCCCAGAAACAAAAGTGAAAAGGCCAGCGTGAGTCTGTAAAAAACGCTATTTGATTGTAGGGAAACAAACCTCTCAAACCTTTCCTTCGCTGATATTTTCTCTGCCGATCTCACAACATCCGCCTTAATTGATATATTTCCCTGCCCCTGTTGTACGGTTTTCCTTCGCTTACTCTATTCCTTCACAGCGGCATGAATCCTGCGATATACGTGCGACATCCATGCGATACATCGAGGCACCCCGGGACAGATCATATCCGTTGTTTCGTCGCGCCATTTATTTCGACGGCCTTGCGATGGCGCCGTTGAACAGATAGGATATACTCATGAAGCCAATACAGGGCAGGACAGACATACTCGATGGCAACGGACAGGACGATCCTGTGGAGGAGGTGCTCACCCTTGCCCGAATTATCAGCCCCCAGGTCGATGTCGCCCTGATCGCACGCATCAATATTGACACTACTGATATATTCAGGGGAAAATTTCCCGGTTTTCGAGTCAGCAACCCAACCTATCACAATCTGCGGCATACCCGTCTGGTCGCCCTCGCAGTTGTCAGACTTTTCCATGGCCTGTGGTGTGATGGCAGATTTTTTGCCGCCGATACGCTGATACAAGGGTTCCTCAGCGCCTGTTTTCACGATACCGGTATGCTCCTGACCGACGAAGACAGCGCCCGGACCGGCGCACGATACACCAGGGGCCATGAAGAACGTTCGATTACCTTCGTCCGGCGGTATATTCAGACCTCCGGACTGCCCCAGTCCTATGCCGACAACTGTGCGGCAATCATCCGATGTACCGAACTGAATAAAGGAGTGGACCATCTCCGGCCCTATCCGGAGGAGATCAGGCTCGCCGGCCATATTGTAGGCTCCGCCGACATTCTGGCGCAGATGGCGGATCGGTATTACCTCGAAAGACTTCCTCTCCTGTTCCATGAGCAGAAGGCCGGTTACAGCGGTTCCAAATACCATACTCCCGTCGAACTCATGCAATCAACTGCTGATTTCTATCGAACGACCATCTCCCACAGGCTGAACGTGCTCTTCTCCGATGTCTCCCCTTCCATGCGAAGCCACTTCCGTGAACACTGGCAGATCGATGAGGATCTCTACACCGAGGCCATCCTGAAAAATATCGGCTACCTCGAATCAGTCATCACCAGATGCAAGGCCGAGCAGGAATGCGTCAAGAGGTGCCTCCGACGCGTTCCCCCCGCTTACCCATGACACAGCTGACTTATCTGACCGATTCTCATTTCTGTCTCGGATCATGGCCGGTCTCAAACATTTCAAACAGATCATAGAAGAGTCTCGCCACCGCACTGAAGTGGGTTACTGACCCTGATCCGGCGTATGCCTTGGTCAGTTCCATTGCCTTCAGGAAACTCTCCTGACTGCCGGAGGCCTGTGGCGCTTTCAGTGCTTCCACCAATCGCTGCCCGATTTCGTCTTTCATACGTCTCCCATTCTCTCAATATTGGTCGTAGACAAGCTATCCCGTTGCCCCTCGCCTGCAGTATGCTCTCGATACCTCTCCGAGCCGGCGCCACAACTCCACCTGGGTTCGACGTCTCGGTCAAACAGTGTCAATATCTTAAAAACAAGCAGTTATCCATTATGCAGGTTGATCACCAGTGGCGGCACCAATTTCAGGCACCTTTTCTCGGCCCTGAACAGGTCTTCTGTAACAGGGAAAATTCCAGCGGCCATTCACATTCCATTGCCAGATTTCGAGCGCGGAAACAGCTCGACAAGAAGTATATCGCTCCGATACCGTATTTGATCCACACGACAGGGTCGTGGGTCACGTCGCAATGAATACAGCCTGCATCTCAAGACCGCGGACGCCCCCCCGATTCAGGATATCCCCCTTCCGTGAAATCCATGCCTTGCCCAACCGTCGAATCGGGCAGCGATTCCATATTGTTCCGCCTGCCGGTACAGTTCCCGAAAATGAGGCTGGAGATCGGATACATGCCGCGAACACATCCGCATTACCCTCTTGACCGAGATTATCTCCCAATGCTGACGGGCGATAAACCGGGCACCGCGAGCCCTGCCGACCTCTTCGGTTTCGGCGAAAACCAGGACTGTGGCAAGGGCACCGGCCAACATTTCCACCTCGCTGTTTCTTGCCGTCGGTCGAACTTCAAACTGGTAAAATAATGGATACTCGGTCATGTGGTTCACTTCTCGATCAACTTCACGTGCAATGTTATGAACGGAAGCCTTTGACTCAGGGATGATATTGAAACACAAAATGGGTAAAACGACAAATAACTGATATTCCCATTTCATTAACCATACATCATCCTTCCGCTACCCCCCTCCGCTCTCACCTGCGGCAATAACCATCACTGCCGCCATCCAGGTTGAATGGAGAGGATTGCCGATACAGGCCTTCATGCAATCGCCGCAGCGAACGCAGCGGCCGAGGAATTCCATTTCCGGTAGAGCTCCCGGCGGCCTGATCAGCAGCGGATCGGCCTGACGGGCCAGCAGCCGCGACGGAGAGGAACGGATCGATACGAAAGAAGATATTGACGGCCCAGGTCAATTCGTCCGATGCACGGTAATCCTGGTCACGATGAACAGGAAGAGAAAGATAGCAAGGAAGAACAGTTGGCTGACCTTCCGCCACAGGGATGGGGCGAGATCCGGGATATACCGACACATCCGGCCCTGATCGCCAGCGGACGGGTGTTGGCCCCTTGTTCCGGTGTCCGGTCCCAGCCGAAATTGGGCTTGATGACGACCCGGTCGCCCGGATTGACATATTTGCCCATGCCGCCAAGCGGCGCCAGCGCCCTGCCGACCAAAGCATGATAGTCCTCATCTCTGTTCAGGGCGAGCAGAGGCTGTGGTTGTTCAGCGGCAAGGACCTCGGTGAGAATCGTGAAGTTGGGGATCGCCAGGCTCACGCCCGCCGGCCAGCGCAAGACATCCCTGATAAACCGGCATCTGTCCATAGTCTCCGCCCTTCACTGTACTCATATCACAGGCATCATGTCTTCTTCCGCTCCATCTCCGCCTCCCGATGGAAATCGGCCGGATCGCCCTCCCAGGAAACTTCAAACATCAATGGATAGTGGCTGCGATAGGCGGCAAACATCTCATCAAAAGGCAGGTCGGCAAAGCTGCCGTAGTCATGGAGATACTCCATGTGGCGCTGGCCCACGGCATTGAATTCATGGAATACCGAATCATTTTTGCCATCGAACTCGAGCGGCCGTACCTGGAACCGCTGACACAGGGAGAGGTTGAAGGCCGGCGTCGCCTTGACCCATTTCCCCTCCAGATACAGTTCGGTATAGCCGTGATAGACGAACAGATCGGTGCCCATCACCTGCCGCAATCTGGCCGTGGACAGATGATTGCGCACGTCTGCGAAACCCAGTCTGGCCGGTATTCCCTGCTGCCGCGCCACCGCTGCCAGGACCACCGCCTTGGCGACACAGTAGCCGTATTCCCTGGTGATGACCGAGCTCGCCGTCAGGGCATCGATCGAATACTGCAGGCTGTAAGGATCATAACGAATCCCGTCACGCACCGCATAGTAAAGACGGACTGCCCTGTCGATCGGGTTGTCGTTACTGTGGGCGGCGCAGATGCGTTCAGCGAAATCGACAACCACAGGATGATCATGATCGATAAAGGCAGTGGCTGCGAGATAGGGTTCAAAATCTTCCATAGGATATTTTTCTGGTTGTCGGTTCATGTGTTCTCCAGGGTATATCTCGATATCCGGGGTGTCGGGCAGGCTGCGGGCCAAAAAACATACCGGGCGAGTCAACAGGTTCAGTCGGAAAAATAAAACATCAAGGCATTAAGCACCAGACCATGCTCTATCTTTCCCTCCCTCATCCAGGCCCTGACCTCGTTCTCGGCCATCGGAACCGTCACGATATCTTCCATCTCATCCATCGTCGGCGGCGCCACCAGTTGGGCGTCCTCGACCAGGACGGTATAACAGTAATTGCCCTGGATCGCCGGATTGGGGCAGACCCGGCCGATGATTCTGGCCTTATCGCCGGCATACCCGGTCTCTTCGAGGAGCTCTCGCCGTCCGGCGGCGACCGGATCCTCCGCCGCTTCGATCGTGCCGCCCGGAATCTCAATTTCGATCCGGTTCGAGCCATACCGGAACTGCCGGATCAACACGATTTCCCGCTCCGGGGTCACCGCCACGATATTGACCCAGTCAGGACAATCGAAGCGGTAGAACTCCTTGCGCCTGCCGCTCCTGGTGCACAGCACCGGTCCGACCTTGACCGTCATGATCGGGGTCTCGATCAACACCCTGTCCGGATAGACATCCCAACCGCCGGTTGTTTCACTCTTGATTTCGTCCACGTGATTTGCTCCTGGATCCCTTTTTCGGCCGGCAGGGACTCGGCACGAGTCTGCCCATACAGAACACCATTTTACCACACTGGCGGGGGAATCGGTCAACAATGAGCGAAAATAGTTCGCATTGATTGGAAAATCGACTTCTCGGGTCCGACGAAACCAGGCGGATCGGCGGTTGACTGGGTAGTCAAGGGAGACGAGAGGCCACCGACCATCCTCGGCGTCCCGATCTCATAACTGCATCCGAAAATTCACTTTGGTCTTTTTCTGCCCTTTGTTTCGCTCCCTGGATCGGAAGTTTCGCCAAATCTCATGAATCTCAAGACATATTGGTCTGATCAGTAGTCCATGTCAACCGAAATCTATGTCGGGTAATTGTGGGGAAGATATAAAATTGTTGATATGGACACAAATTACAGCTAGCATCATTTGTTGATATCGAAAAGCAATGGTCGGGTAGACCCTTTATCGGTGTTACCTGAAACAACAATGTATTATCACCCCATTGTAATTGCAGTAAATTTGTAGTTTGGAAAGGAGGTTACACCCGGCAGGAGCCCTATCTTCGAAAATCGGTGATGTTTCGTAGGAACTCTCTGCAGCTGAAAAACATGTAATAGGTATGCGAAAAGACTTAACCATCAGCACTTAAGGAGTCATCATGGGATTTGACGCGAACAAGAAAAGTGGATCGGTTATGGTTGTAGGAGCTGGCATCGCAGGCATGCAGGCATCGCTAGATCTGGCCGAGTCCGGCTATTACGTTTACCTTGTTGAAAAATCCGCCGCCATCGGCGGAGTTATGTCGCAACTCGATAAGACCTTCCCGACCAACGACTGCGCGATGTGAGTAATCTCACCTAAACTGGTCGAGGTCGGCCGTCACCTGAATATTGAGCTTCTCACGAATACCGAACTTCTGGGTCTCGAAGGCGAGCCCGGCAATTTCACCGCCAGAATTCACCAGGAACCCCGATATGTGGACATGTCCAAATGCACGAGCTGCGGCGAGTGCGCCAAGGTCTGTCCTGTTTCCCGTCCCAACGAATACAACGAACTGCTTGATTTCCGTAAAGCGATTTTCAAGCAATATCCACAAGCTATCCCCGGGGCCTTCGGCATAACCAAACGGGGGACCGCCCCGTGCAAGGCCACCTGTCCGGCCCATGTCAGCATCCAGGGCTTTGTCGCCCTGATGGGTGACGGTCGCTATGACGAGGCCCTGAAGCTCTTCAAGGAGGAGCACCCGTTCCCCGGGGTCTGCGGCCGGGTCTGTCATCACCCCTGCGAGGGGGAATGCACCCGCGCCCAGGTCGACCAACCCCTGGCCGTCCGCGAACTCCATCGGTTCTTAGGCGACTATGAACGGGAGAAAGGCGAGTTCTATCTGCCCAAAATCGATGCCGCCAGGCGCAACGAGAAGGTGGCCATCGTCGGCTCCGGCCCGGCCGGCGTCACCGCTGCCTATAATCTGCTCAAGGAAGGCTATCAGGTCACCATCTTCGAAAAGCAGGACGAGCCCGGCGGCATGATGCGCTACGGCATCCCCGCCTATCGTCTGCCGCGGGACATCCTGGCCGGCGAGATCAAGGTCGTCCAGGATATGGGGGCCGAACTCAAGTGCGGCGTCACCTTCGGCCGCGACATCACGCTGGACAGCCTGAAGCAGGACGGCTATTCCGCCCTGTTCCTGGCGATCGGGCTGCATAACGGCCGCAAACTCGGCATCGACAACGAAGACATCAAGGGCGTCCTGCAGGGCGTCGACTTCCTCCGCGATGCCGCCATGGGCAAAAAGGTCGAGCTCGGCCGCGAGGTCGTCGTCGTCGGCGGCGGCAACGTGGCGGTCGACGTCGCCCAGACCGCCAAACGGCTCGGGGCCGAGAACGTGACCCTGATCTGCCTCGAACGCCGCGATGAGATGCCCGCCTGGGAATATGAGATCGCCGAGGCGGTCGAAGACGAGATCAAGATCGTCAACAGCTTCGGGCCCCGGAGTTTCCATATCGAACAGGATCGGGTAGCCGGCATCGAGTTCCGCAACTGCAAACGGGTGTTCGATGAAAACGGCCGCTTCAACCCGCAGTTCGACGACAACGTCTGCGAGTCGTTCCGCTGCGATACGGTCATTGTCGCCATCGGCCAGAGCGCGAACCTCGACGGCATCCGGGATCAGGGCATCGCCATCTCCCGGCCGGGCGGCCTGGAGGCCGATTCCGTCACCCTGCAGACCCCCATCGACTGGGTCTTCGCCGGCGGCGATGCCTTCTACGGACCGAAATCGGTGGTCGATGCGGTGGCCTGCGGCAAGGAAGCGGCCATCAGCATCCATCGTTATATCAACGGCATGGATCTGCGGGAGAACCGCGAGAGGACCTGGGAGTTTGTCCGACCCGACATCGAAGGCGAGGCGATAAAGGAGCGGATGCTGATCGACTGCCTCCACCCCACGGCCCGGGCCGGCAATTTCCTCGAGGTTTCGCAGGGGTATGATGAAGAGCAGGCCCGGCAGGAGGCGATCCGTTGTCTTTCCTGCGGAGTCTGTTCCGAATGCTACCAGTGCGTCGAGGCGTGCCTGGCCAAGGCCATCGATCACAGCCAGGTTGCGGAGGACAAGGAGCTCTCGGTGGGCTCCGTCGTGCTCGCCACCGGCGCCAAACCTTACGATCCGACCCCGCTGTCCGAGATCTATCTGTATAAAAAGAACCCCAACGTCCTGACCAGCCTGGAATTCGAGCGGATGCTCAGTTCCGGCGGCCCCACCATGGGTCATCTGGTCCGCCCGTCGGATCATCAGGAACCCAAGAAGGTCGCGTGGCTCCAGTGCATCGGCTCGCGGGACAACAACAAGTGCGGCCACACCTATTGCTCCTCGGTCTGCTGCATGTACGCGATCAAGGATGCGATGATCGCCAAGGAGCACGCCGGCGGCGATCTCGATGCGGCCATCTTCTACATGGACATCCGCTCGTTCGGCAAGGATTACGAGGAGTACTACGACCGGGCCAGGAACCGGGAAGGGATCCGGTTCGTCAAGGCCAGGATCCACTCGGTGATCGAGAACCCGGAGAACCGGAACCTCATCCTCCGTTTTGCCGATGAAAACGGTCAGATCCTGGAAGAAGAGTTCGATATGCTCGTGCTCTCCGTCGGTCTCGAGGTTCCCGCGGCCACCCTTGAGCTGGCCGACCGGCTGGGCGTCCATGTCAACAAGCACAATTTCATCGACAGCCACCCCTTCTCGCCCCTGGCCACCACACGGCCGGGAATTTTCGCCTGCGGTACCTTCCAGGGACCGAAGGATATCCCCTCCTCGGTGACCGAAGCCAGCGCCGCGGCGGGTCTTGCCGGCTGCCAGATCGCCGCGGCCCGGGACACCGACACCAAGGTGCGGGTGATACCGGAGGAGATCGACATCGCCGGCCAGGAACCACGGGTCGGTGTCTTCATCTGCAACTGCGGCACCAACATCGCCGGCGTGGTCGATGTCCCCGGCCTGCAGGAGTATGCGTCGACGCTGCCGAACGTAGTCTTTACCGACAACAACCTGTTCACCTGCAGCCAGGACACCCAGGCCAAGATCAAGGACAAGATCATCGAACATCGGCTGAACCGGGTGGTCGTCGCCTCCTGCAGCCCGAAGACCCATGCCCCGATGTTCATGGAGACCCTCGAGGCCTGCGGGCTGAACCGGTACCTGTTCGAGATGGCCAATATCCGGAACCAGGACTCCTGGGTCCACGCCTACAACCATGAACTCGCCACGGACAAGGCGCAGGATCTGGTCCGGATGGCCGTATCCCGTGCCGTCCTGTTGAAGCCGCTGCATGGCAAGGTCATCCCGGTCAACAAGCGGGCCCTGGTGGTGGGCGGCGGCGTCGCCGGCATGAACGCCGCCCTCGATCTGGCGCGACAGGGATTCGAATCCACCCTGGTCGAGAAACAGGCGCAACTCGGCGGCATGGGCCGGAAGCTGCATCATACCATTGAGGGCGCCGACATCAGGGCCTATGTGGAGCAGCTGGCGACCCAGGTGACAACGGAGGGCAAGATTACCGTCCTCGCCGATGCTGAAATCGTCGGCTTCGAAGGCTTCCAGGGCAACTTCAAGACCGCGGTACGCGTCAATGGTACGGAACAGCCGCAGGAGATCCAGCACGGGGTCATCATCGTCGCCACCGGCGCCGGGGAATACACCCCGAAGGAATATCTCTACGGGGAGGACGCCCGGGTGCTCACCCAGACCCAGCTGAGCGACCGGCTGGGAGACAAAGGCGCTGCCGATCTCGAATCGGTCGTCATGATCCAGTGCGTCGGCTCCCGCAACGACGAGCGGCCAAACTGTTCGCGGATCTGCTGCCAATCGGCGGTGAAGAATGCGCTGGCGATCAAGAAAAGCAGTCCCGCCACCCAGGTGTTCATCCTCTATCGCGACATGCGGATGTATGGCCTGTTGGAGGATTATTACACCGAGGCGAGAAAGCAGGGGGTCATCTTCGTCCGGTATCAGAAAGACAACCCGCCGGCGGTCAAGGCGGTGGATGACGGCATCCTGGTCACTGTCAGAGACCATGTCCTGCAGCGGGATATCGAAATACGTTCCGATATCCTGGCACTTTCGGCCGGCGTGTTGCCGAGCGGTTCGGAAGAGGTGGGCCGAAAGTTGAAGCTCAACACCAACGCCGAGGGATATTTCCTCGAGGCGCACGTCAAGCTGCGTCCGGTGGATATGGGCAGCGACGGGGTTTTCCTGTGCGGCACCGCCCATGGCCCGAAACTGATCTCGGAGGCCATCGTCCAGGCCAACGCCGCGGCAGCACGGGCCGTCACGTTCCTCTCCAAGGATCAGATCAAACTGTCGGCTATCAAGGCCCAGGTGGACCCGGATCACTGCGTCAAGTGTCTGACCTGTGTCCGCTCCTGCCCGTTCGAGGTTCCGAGATTCAACGTGGAGCAGGGGGAGATCCAGATCGATCCGGCGCTCTGTCAGGGCTGCGGGGTCTGCGCCTGCGTCTGCCCGAGACAGACCATCAAGCTCAACAACTATGAAGACAACCAGATCACCTGTGAGATCGAAACCCTGCTGGCGGGAGGAATGTAATGGCTGATTTCGAACCGACTATCATAGCATTTTGTTGCGACTACTGAGGGTACTCCGCCGCGGACCTGGCAGGTTCGATGAGGCTGACCTACCCCACCAATATCAAGATCGTCCGTGTCCCCTGCACCGGCAAAGTCGACGTGATGTACCTGCTCAGATGTTTCCAGGAGGGAGCCGACGGGGTGTACTGCGTCGGCTGCATGGAGGGCAACTGTCATTACAACCAGGGAAATCTCCGTTGCCGGGAACGGGTCGAATACATCCATGAGCTCCTGGAGGAGATCGGCATCGAAGGCGACCGGGTCAGGATGTACAACCTGTCGTCGGGCGAAGGGCCGACGTTTGCAAAATACGCGCAGGAGATGACCGAACACATCATGTCCCTCGGACCCAATCCTTTGAAGGCTAAACCCAGGAAGGCCGCCGCCCTTGCATAAACCGGCATCTTACCTGTACCAGACCCTTTAGACGACACGTTGAAGAAGGCGGCACAAGCCTAACGAGAGGAGTCACATATGTACGATGAAGCGATAAAGATAGGCTGGAAAAAGAAAAGCAGGTTCATGGACACGGTCAAGGCGCTGCTGCCCGAAGGCGGCAACCTTGACATGTGCCTGACCTGCGGGGCCTGCACTTCCGGCTGCCCGGCCACCGGACTGGAAGGACTGGATCCCCGCAAGGTGCTGCGTATGGCAGCCCTGGGCATGGACGAGGAACTGCTGGCCTCCAACTGGCCGTGGATGTGTACCATGTGCGAGCGGTGCATCTATGTCTGCCCGATGAAAATCAATATCCCCCAGCTGGTGTTCAACCTGAGGAACAGCCGGCCGCGGGATCAGCGCCCCAAAGGCATCCTCGGCTCGTGCGACATGGCCCTGCGCAACGATACCTGCAGCGCCATGGGGGCCACCGAGGAGGACTGGCGCTTCGTGGTCGAAGACGTCGCCGAGGAGGTCCGCCAGAACCAGGCGGGTTTTGAAAATCTGCAGGCCCCGATGGACAAGGAGGGGGCCTATTTCTTCCTCAACCAGAATTCGCGGGAGCCGGTGACCGAACCGGACGAGATGATCCCGTTGTGGAAGATCCTCAACACGGTGGGAGCCGACTGGACCTATGGCTCCAAGGGATGGGCGGCGGAAAACTACTGCCTGTTCCTCGCCGACAACGAGAGCTGGAAACACATCATCGAGGTCAAGGCCAAGGCGGTCGACGACCTTGGCTGCAAGGTCTGGCTCAACACCGAATGAGGCCACGAACTCTTCGCAGTCCGGGCCGGACTGAAAAAATTCAATATCGAGCACAAATTCGAGATCGCCAGCATCATTCAGTACTACGCCAAGTGGATCCGGGAAGGCAGACTGCCGGTCAGCTCCGACTGGAACAAGGATCTGAAGGTTACCTTCACCGTCCAGGACCCCTGCCAGCTGGTTCGGAAGTCGTTCGGCGACCCGGTGGCCGATGATCTGCGCTACGTCGTCAAAAAGGTCGTCGGCGAGGAAAACTTCATCGACATGGCGCCCAACAAATCCAACAACTACTGCTGCGGCGGCGGCGGCGGTTTCCTGCAGTCGGGATTCCCCGATGCCCGCCGTGAGTACGGGCGGCTGAAGGCCGAACAGATCATGGCTACCGGCGCCCACTATGCCATCACGCCGTGTCATAACTGCCACGCCCAGATCCATGACCTGTGCGAGCATTATAAAGGCCATTGGCACACCCTGCATCTCTGGACCCTCATCTGCCTGTCGATGGGAATGCTGGGTGAAAACGAACGGGTGTACCTCGGACCGGACTTAGCAAACGTCGGTCTGTAGAACCTTGGAAATTCATTTCCAGTTGTTCACAATGAATTTCGTAAAGGTACTTATCCCCCACAAGGGGGGACTCAACTCAGTATCCCCTTGTGGGGTGCCAGCATTTGCCTGGACCGGGACGCGATCCGTCTCGGTCCGATTCGGAGGATAATATGATAGTTGCCAAAAGAAAGCCCTTTGCCGAGATCATGGCCATGCTGCAAGGGTATGACAAGGTCCTCAACGTCGGCTGCGGCACCTGCGTCTCGGTATGCCTCACTGGCGGAGAAAAAGAAGTTGCCGTGTTGAATACCGAACTCGAGATGGCGAGACGGCTTCATGACGCTCCGATCGACATCCAGGGTCACACCATCGAACGGCAGTGCGACCGCGAGTACCTGGCCGAGCTCGACACCATCATCGAAGAGGGGAAATTCGATGCCCTGCTGTCGATGGCCTGCGGGGTCGGCATTCAGTTTCTCGCCGAGAGGTATCCCAAAATTCCCACCTTTCCGGCAGTCGACACCAGCGGGCTCGCCGTCAATCAGGCCGTGGGCTGGTACGAGGAACGCTGCCGTTCCTGCAGCCAGTGCGTGCTCGGCACCACCGGCGGCATCTGCCCGATCACCATGTGCGCCAAAGGGCTGCTGAACGGACCCTGCGGCGGCACCAACAAGGGGAGCTGTGAAATCAGCGCCGACCAGCCCTGCGCCTGGTTCAGGATCCATGAACGTCTCTCGGGTCAAGGGCGGCTGGATGCCATCCGCAAGATCAACACCACCCGCGGCTGGAATGATCAAACGCCGAGAAACCTGATTCAACCCGGGTACAAGAAACCCGAAAGGATGGCGAGATAACAGGACAGATCAGCCGAATCTTTTTTCCTCTTACCCTTATCAAGAAGCAGAGGATTTTCTATGACCACAGAAACTCAGTACAATTCCGGGAGTAACTTGGAAAAGGTTCTTAAGTCCGGCCAGTTTGCCTTCACCGGTGAGCTGGGGCCGCCCAGAGGGACCGATGTCGACGAGGTGAAGGAAAAGGCGCGCTTTCTCAAAGGGAATGTCGATGCCGTCAACATTACGGACAACCAGACCGCGGTCGTGCGGATGTCCAGCTGGGCGGCCTCGCTGATTGCCATCGAAGAAGGGCTTGAACCCAATTACCAGATGGTCTGCCGGGACAGGAACCGTCTGGCCATGCAGGCGGATATTCTCGGCGGCTATGCGCTGGGCATCCGCAATATGCTCTGCCTTTCGGGAGATCACCAGCAGTTTGGCGATCATCCCGATGCCAAGGGGGTCTTCGATATCGATTCGATCCAGTTGATCGCCCTGGTCAAACAGATGCGGGATGAGGGCCGATTCCTGAGCGGCGGCGACATTCATAAACCGCCGAAGATGTTTATCGGAGCCGCCAGCAATCCCTTCGCCGACCCCTTCGAGTGGCGGGTCCACCGCCTGGCCAAGAAGGTCGAGGCAGGCGCCAACTTCATCCAGACGCAGTGCATCTACAACATGCCGAAATTCCGCGAGTTCATCCGTTTGGCCAATGAAGAGGGCCTCACCGACAGAGTCTATATCCTGGCCGGGGTCACGCCGATGAAAAGCATCGGTATGGCCAGGTATATGGCAAGCAAGGTGCCGGGGATGGACGTGCCGGAAGAGATCATCAACCGCCTGAAGGGTGTCGAGAAGAGCAAGGTCGCCCAGGAAGGCATCAACATCGCCTGCGAACAGATCGAGGAATTCAAGGCGATGAAGGGTGTCCACGGCGTGCACCTGATGGCGATCGAATGGGAGCATATGGTACCCCAGATCGCCGAGCAGGCCAAGGTGCTGCCGCGTCCCGTCTTCAGCTGACCGTTACGCGAAACCTCATGCAACGCAGGACCCGGCCGATTGGGCGCCGGGTCCTCGCTGCCTTCAACTTTTGGTCAGTGCCACGAAAAAAAGCTCCCTGCTCTTCCCGCTCACCCCTCCGACCTCCCGACCGCCCACCTCCCGCCAGCGTTTGAAGCGCCCATCGTCCAGGACTGCCTCGAAACCCTCGGTGACGACCGGCCATGAAACGGCCGTCGCCCTGTCCCGATGGCGATCCGATGCCGCATTAATTGGTTGCAGTTGCCGTTGCGCCGGGTATAAATGACTGACTCCAGGAATTTTCTCTTCAACAAGGAGGCACGATGAGCGACCGCAAGATCCAGCAGATCCTCAAAAAGATCAACTACCTCGAAGCAGAGATCGAAATCCAGAAACAGATCCTCTATTCCATCCCCTCGGCCCAGAAGGGGGAAATGGAACGCACGCTGCAGGTCATCGCCGCCCGCAAAGGCGATATCGAGAGCCTGCGCCGGCAGATCAACGATCTCGATCCGGAAGAGTTCGCCCGGATCATCGCCTTTGAGGAGGCTTCAGCCAGGTTTATGGCCATCGGCGCTGAAAATCCCTTCACCGACCTGTTTTACAGACAGGCCGACCAGGATTGCAGCCTCAGGCTGGCGAATGGCACGATCATCGATTGTCTAGTCAAGGCCCGCGACGCACAGGGAGGGTGGACTGCACTGACATTCGATGGCGAAGTGCTGCAGTTCAGCCGCGAACAGGTTGCCGAGCCGGCCGCCGCCGACAGCCCCGACCAGGCACCGCCCCACTGAAGACCGGCGTTTTCTCCGGGATGCGGCGCTGGGTTGAAGGGGAAAGACACCGGAACACTGGTCCTCAGCCGCCGTTCGCCGGATCGAGGGAATTGCACCAGCAGGTGGGGTCGGAGGCGAGATAATCGCCGGTCAGCTGGTAGGCCGCGCCGCGACAGCCGTAGCAATCACTGCTCTTGTCACAGGTCCGGCACGGGCCCTTGATGGTCTGCCGATAATTTTTGAGATTGGCGATGACCTCGCTGCCATGGACGATGTCGGCCAGTGGCCTCTGCCGGACATTGCCGAGAGGGATGGTCACCCCGACGCACGGCATAACCTGCCCCTGGGCGGTGACCAGGCAGGACACCAGATGCCGCATGCAGCGGTTGCCGACCAGGGGCGGCTGCGGTTCCCAGACGCGGCCGAACTCCTCCCGGTCGATGGCGGCCAGGCGGAAGAACAGGGCCTTGAGCTCGTCCCCCCCGACGGTCAGCCAGCTGTTGTGGCGGGCGTTGGCCTGGGGAGTGAGGATCTCGAAATAGGGTTCGATCCCCTGCCGCCGCAACCATTGCCACAATCCCGGCAGTTCGTCGATGTTCTGGCGACAGATGACGGTACTGACCGCGAGAAAACGCCCGCCCGTTGGATAGCCGGCCCGTCCGAGATGATCCAGGGCTTGGCGGATGTGAGCGAAAGCGCCCCTGGTCCCGGCCAATCGATCCTGGATTGCCGCCTGCCGCGAATTCATCTTGACGACCACCCGCACCCGTTCCTCCGCCAATACCTCGGACAACTCCCCGGTGACCCCGCTGCCGTTGGTGAACAGCTCGATCTCCAGGCCTTGCCGCCCGAGAAAGCGCAGCATCGGCACCAGCTGCGGGTAGATGGTCGGTTCGCCGCCGAGGATGATGATCTTGCGCGCCCCGAGCCCCTGGGCCTGGAGGATGACGTCCTGAATCTCGTCCTGCGACAGCTCATCGGCAGCGGCGGTCCTGCCCTCGAGATAACAATAGGCACAGCGGAAATTGCAGGCGCGGCTGAACTCGATTTCCATCGACAGCAGCCGCCCGGCGGCGACCGCCTCGCGGATCTCGTCATCGCTGAATTCCAGGTTGTACAGCTGCATGGCGTCAGTACCCCTCGAGGTCGCGGAACCGGTTCAATCGGGCCCAGCGCTCGACTTCCCGCCGGTAGCGTCCTTCCCATCCTTCCCGGCGCATGATTCGCCAGAAATGGAGCTTGAGGACCGGTTTGAACAGGAATCGCCAGATCGAGGTCCAGCCTCGTCCCTGTTTTCTCGCCGGCGCCGGCGGATTCCACCACCCGAGAACGACCTGGCGCTGGTACCAGAACTGGTACTGCAGCTGCTCGGCGCTGAGGTGCCGGGTGCGGACGTTGGCCCACAGTCCGCTGTATTTCTTGTAATCGCTGTGGTTGACGATGAGATGTTCAGCCTCCAGGTTGTCGCGCATGCCGGTCTTCGGGTACGGAGTCAGGATCTGACAGTAGGAGGCGTCGGCGCCGATGCTTTTGAAGAACTCATAGTTTTCCCGGATCGCCGCCTCGTCGTCCTCGGGAAAGCCGAAGATCAGCCCGCCGATGACCATCATCCCGTACTTGTGGCAGTTTTCTATGGCCTGACGCGAGGCGGCGACGATATCGCCTTTGCCGGCCGCGCTCAGATTCTTCTTCGAGCCGTTTTCGATCCCGAGAAAGACGGACCGGAAACCGGCCTCGGCCATCTTCGCCACCATCGGCTCGTTGCCGGCCATGGTGATGCAGTCGGCCTGGACAACGATATTGAGGCCCTTGTAGTTCCTGGCGATGATGGCGTCACAAAGCTCCATCACCCGGTCGGGGTTGAGGACCATGTTGTCGTCGGTGATGAACGCCCAGCGCGTCCGGCGCCGGTAATAGATGTCGTCGAGGTCGTCCAGCACCCGGCTGATCGGGTAGGTCCGGAAGGTGCGACCATACATGTGCTTCATGCTGCAGAAATTGCAGGAGCGGGTGCAACCCCTCGAGGTCTCGACCAGCTCGATCTTCGAGTAGAGGATGTGGTAACCCCAGGTCAGGCGGCGCTGGTCGCGGATCGGCAGATTGAGGGTGGCGAGATCGAGGTTGGGGCCGCGCGGGTTGTGGACGAAGGCGCCATTGTCCCGGTAGGACAGGCCGGGGATGTCGGCCAGGCGGTCGCGGCCGGCGAGGGCGTTGACCAGCCGCCGGCAGACCTCCTCGCCCTCGCCGCGGACAATATAGTCGATCCACCGGGCCTCCGCCGAGCCGGCGATCTCCTCGTGCATCAGCGTCGCATGGTAGCCGCCGATGACGATCTTCACCCCGGGACGGAGCTCCTTGAGCAGATGGGCGATCTTGACGCAGGTGTCGTATTGCCAGGCCATCGCCGACAGCCCGATCAGGTCCGGCTCGATCCGGTTGACCATCCTGGTGAGGTATTTCCTGATCGAACGGCGCTTGCGAATCAGGTCGATCAGGTAGACCTCATGGTCGGCATCGATATTGCCGCCGATCGAGGCGATGCCGTGGTTGGGCATATGCACCGCCGTTTCGTGGATGATGATCGGCACCACGTCCGGCATCGAGATCAGGATCACCTTCATCGTTCGGTCTCCGAAGCTGTGCCGGCGGCCATTGCCGCTGCCCCTCCGTCGCCGCCGTTGCCCGACAGGCAGCGCTCGAAATCTTCGTGGACGCGGCGGTGCAATTGGGCCAGAGGGGGGAGATGCGGGGCCGGGTCGATGCGGTCGACGATGGCGACGCTGATCCGGTTGGGCCTTCGGCTGTGAAAGAAAAACCTGCCGGGCGCAAACAGCCTTTCGGTGTTCCGCAGGCAGAGGACATAAACCGGGGCCCGGCAGTAGCGGGCGATCTTCAGGGCCCCGACGCTGAGGGGGCCGATTTCGCCGCTGCGGTTCCTGGTGCCTTCCGGAAAGATGAAAAGGTTGCCGCCGCCGGCAAGATAGGCCTCCATGGTCTCCATCTGCGCCACCATCAGCCCGGCGAACGGGCCGCTGGATGTGGCCGGGAAATAACCGGCCTTGCGGAGGACCCAGCCGAAGATCGGGATCGTGAAAAAGACCGGTTTGACGATCGTCTTGGCCCGATTGAGGAGGGCGATGAGCAGCAGCGGGTCGAGGTAGGAGAGGTGGTTGCAGACGACCACCGACGAACGGATGGCACCGATCCGTTCATCGATGAACCACTGCTGGCACGGGGCGATCCAGCGCAGCAGGAGGAAAAAGCCGCGGTAGAAGGTCCGGTTGAGACGCTGGAACAACACCTCCGGCCGGGAGGAAAACAGGGCGCCGGCGATATAGAAGGGAGAAAAGAAGAGGAGGAAGCCGAGAGTGAAGTAGAGCCAGCACAGCAGGGTGACGATGATATCGACCAGGCGGTCCGCCATGCCGGCTGCCACGGCCTATACCCCTGCCTCGCGTCCGTTTTTTACCAGCAGGCTGGTGTTGACCCCGCCGAAGGCGAAGTTCTGCACCGCGGCGATCTTGGTCTTGGTTTGAAGGACACCCGGGGTATGGCGCACCGGGGCGCACCGGGGGTCGACCTCGTCGAGGTTGAGGGTCGGGGCGACAAACCCCTCTTCCATCATGTAGAGGGTCATGATCAGCTCGATCACCCCACAGCTGCCCATGGTATGGCCGGTGTAGCTCTTCAGGCCGGAGACGAAGGGCCGGTCGCCGTAGACGGCCTCGATCGCCTGCGATTCGATGATATCGCCCATCTTGGTCGCCGTGGCGTGGGCACTGATGTAGTCGACGGCGGCCGGTTCGATGGCGGCGTCAGCCAGGGCCAGGCGCAGCGTCGCTGTGATCCCGGCGAGGTTGGGCAGAATCAGATCGCCGCCGTTGTTGTTGCAGGAGAAACCAATGATTTCCCCAAGGATGGGGGCCCCCCTTTTCTTCGCCGCCTCGAACTCCTCGAGGAGAACGGCGCCCCCCCCTTCGCCGACCACCAGGCCGTCGCGCTTCCGGTCGAAGGGGCGGGGAGTCCGCTCCGGCGTTGCGTTATAGGCCACCGAGCAGGCGAGCAGGTTATCGAAGACCGCCACCGTCGTCGTGTCGTATTCGTCGGCCCCGCCGCAGACCATCGCGTCCTGCATGCCGTACTTGATCATCTCGTAGCCGAAGCCGATGGCCTGGCTGCTCGTGGTGCAGGCGGTGGACGAGGCGATGACCCGGCCGGTGATGCCGAACATGCGGGTGATGTTCACGGCCGTGGTATGGACCATCGAGCGGAGGTAATCCACCGCCCCGATCGAGGAGAATTCCGCTTCCAGGTTCTGGAAAAAGGTCTTGTAGATCTCCCGTTGCACGGTGGGGCTGCCGTGGGTCGAGCCGAATGCCACCCCCAGGCGGCCGGAGGTGATGAATTCCTCGGAAAGGCCGGAGGCCGCCAGCACGTCACCGGCGACCTGGCAGGCGTAATAGGCCACCGGCCCCATGGTCTTGCGCTGCGACCGGGTGAATTGATAGTTGATGGGATAGTCGACCGTGCCGAAGACCCGGGAATGGATGTGGTTGGTCAGCAGGCCATCGTCGCGCAACGGCCTGACGCCGGACCGGCCATGCTGCAGACCATCGGTAATGGCCTTCTTGCCATAGCCGATCGGGGAGATGGCTGAACAGGCGGTAATGACGACGCGGCGCTTCATCGGCAGGTTCGGGGAGGGTTCATTTGCTGCGGCCCTGGTAAATCGGCTCCAGGTAATCGAGGATATCGTTGATCGTCCTGATGTCCATCGCCTTCTCCTTCTCCTCCCGGGTCAGGGAGAAACCGAAGATGCGTTCGATCTTGCCGAGCAGCTCGATGGCGTCGATGCTGTCGAAACCGTGATCGTCCCTGAGGTTGTCATCGAGTTGCGGATCCTGGAACTCGAAATCCCGGACGAGGATGTCGAGGATCTTCTCTTGCAGTACATCTCTGGTCATAACAGGTCAATATGGTAGCAAATTGCGAGGGCTTTGGAACGCCAAAGAGACGAAATAGTACTCTTATTTCGGACAAAAGGAAAAGGAAATAATCCCCGCCCCCCGCCTCACCCGGCGGGAGATTCCCGGTCGACGGGTTCATGGATGAATCTGTCGAAATGGTACCACTCGAACGGATGGGCCCGCAGGGCCTCTTCCAGCAGCGTCGCATAGCGCTGGGCGGCCTCGGCTACTGCCGTGCCGCGTTCGGCTCGGGATGCGGCGCGGACAGTGAGGGCCTCCGGTAACTCGAAACGGTAGCGGTGGTCACCGGTGCGGAAAGCGAAGAAGACGTGGATCGGTGCCCCCGAGACCATCGCGAACACAAAGGGGGCCTCGGGCACGTAGGCCCTGCGGCCGAGGAAGGTGACGGGCAGTCGGCGCTGGTCGGATCGCCAGACGACATCGCCGGTCATCGATACCATGCCGCCGGTCTGCAGCAGGCGGATGCCGTCGACGGCGGCGAAGGGCGAGGAACCGCCCCGATCGACACCGATGATGATCACTCCGGCCCGACGCAGTTCCTCCTTCTGGGTCCGTTCCACCCCCTCCTTCTCCTTGATCCCCATGTACAGCAGCAGCCGCAAGTCTCGCCTCTGCTGCATCAGCAGCCTGGCGGCCATCTCCCAGTTGCCGAGGTGGGACATCAGCAGGATGGCGCCGGTGCCGCCGATCGCCGCCGCCAGCCGCTCCTCCCCTTCGACGCTGAACTGCACCGCCCGCCCCTGGTTGGCGAGCAGCCGGTCGAGATGGATGGTGGTGAAATTCTGGTATTGCCGAAAGGTGCACCAGTGGTGATACAAGTGGCTGCTCCGCGGCAAGAGGGCGGCATAGAAGCGCCGGCTTTCCCTGGTCCGTCGGGAAAAGAGGAAATAGCCGACGGCGATGGTCCTCGCGGCGACGTTGAACACCCAGGGGCCGAGCCGGTTCGCCGCCTGGACCAGGATCCGGTAGCCGTCAATGCTCATCGCCTGCGATCCGTCCGGAACAACCGCGAACAGATCAACCGGGCAAAGGTGGCCGAATTGCGGCCGAAATCGAGCCACGGCCGGAAGTGGCTGACCCGTACGCCCTTCGGCTGGTAGACCACCTGCACCGGTACCTCGACCGTGGCGAGGCCGCGGCGGCAGGCCCGGACCAGGACCTCCACCTCGAACTGGTAGCGGCGGGCCCGAACGTCGAGATTCAGGGTTTCGGGCAGGGGATAGAGGCGAAAGCCGGACTGGGAGTCGGCCAGCAGCGGTCCGCCGGCGGCCCGGACCCAGAAATTGGAGAAGAGCCGGCCGAAGCGGCTCGTCCAGGGCACATGCTGGCCGCTCATCCCCTGACGGCGGCCGACGACGATCACCCGATCACCGCGGCCGGCGGCTGCCAGCAGGGCGGTGCCGTCGGCCGGGTTGTGCTGGCCGTCGCCGTCGATGGTCAGGGCCCAGTCGCAATTCGGGGCCGCGGCTGCAAACCCGGTAAGCAGGGCGGCACCCTTGCCGAGGTTGACCGGATGGCGGAGGACGGTGATCCCCGCCAGCGTCGCCAGCACCGCCGCCGTGCCGTCGGTCGAGCCGTCGTCGACGACAAGGACCGGCAGGCCGAGCGCCATGGCCTGGCGGACCACCTCCGCCACCCGTTCCCGGTGATTGTAGACCGGAATGACGACGGCGGCCCGCATCTCAGGGTACCGGAGCGAAGGCGAGCGACCAGGTGCCGGGCCCCATGTGGACCCCCGAGGTCAACGACAGCGGCACCAGCAGCAGATCCGCTTCGGGCAGGATGGACCGGACCCGCGGCCGGACCGTCTCCTCCACCCATCCGCGGTTGTCGGAGTACTGCAGCAGGACCAGCATGTCGCCTCGCCCCACCGCCTCATGCCGCAGACGGTCCGAGGCAAAGGCGAGCTGGGCATCGCGATTGCGGACGACTCCGACCCGGCGGACCCCTTCCCGGGTCGGGCTGATCACCGGTTTCAACTGCAGCAGCTCGCCGAACCAGCCGCCGGCCCGCGACACCCTGCCCCCGGCAACGAGATAACGCAGGGTATCGATAAAGACGTATTCCCGGCAGCTGTCGACGAGGGTGGCGGCCAGGGCTCGAACCGTATCCGCCTTCACGGTGCGGCGGGCGTGACGGGCGACGAGCAGGGCGATGACGGCGAGCCGACCGGAGGCGGCGCCGGTATCGATGATATCGAGAAGGTTTTGCCGGTCATTGTCCCGCTTCCATGCCGCCGCCGTCGCATGGTTACCGGTAAAGGCCGAGCCGACGCAGAGGTAGAGGGTGGAACCGTACTCCTCGCAGACGCCGGCGTAGAGCTCGTGCCGCTCGACCAGTGAGGCCTGGGCGGTCGTCACCTTCTCCCCCGCCCGCATCCGGGCATATATCATCCCCGGGTCGCAGAGACTCTCCGGCCGGGCGACCTCGCCTGCGACGATATAACTGTCGAGCAGAGTGATGCCGTGCCGTCTCGCCATCTCCCGCGGCAGCGAACCGGCGGCATCGGTCATGATGTGAAGGCTTCCCGACGGGACGGGGCTGTGGTTCGCCGCCTCGGTCCCCGGCCGCAGCGCCTCGTCGGACCACCCGACCACCTCGCCGAGCAGCTCCAGCCGGCGACGCAGGTCCTGCGGATCGGGGGTGTGGATATGGATCTTGACCTGATCCTCATCGGGGACCACCACCACGCTCTCGCCCAGGGCGGCCATCGCCTCCGTGTCGAGCCGGCGGCCGGCGCCGGGCCTGATGATCGTGTCGACACAGAACGACCCGGAGGCCGGCGGGTGAAAGTCGGTGCGGATCGCCAGCAGGTCGGGAAAGAGAGCGGCGAGGGGCAGCCGTGGTCCCCGGTAACCGGTCAGGGTGCGGCAGAAGCCATCGAAGAAGACGAACATCCCCAGCGCCCCGGCATCGACCACCCCGGCCGAGCGGAGATCGGCCAGGGTCGAGGCCGTCAGCACCACCGCCTGTTGCAGGGCGGAGATGATCGTCGGGCAGGTTGCCGCGGTCAGCGGTGACGTCGCCAGAGCGGCATCCAGGCCGTCGAAGACGCTGAGCATGGTTCCCGGCTGCGGTTCGGCCACCGCCTCCCAGGCCCTGGCCCGCCCCCGGGCCGCCCGGCGCGGCAGATCGTCGATCCCGGCGGCCGGCAGCAGTTCGCTGAAGAAGGCGGCGGCGATATTGCCGGAGTTGCCGGTGGCGAGGCGGCGGATCCGGCTCGCCAGGACCGCCCTGTCGCCACCGCAGGCACGCAGCGGCCCCAGGCTGATGCGCAGATTGGCGCCGGTATCGCTGTCGGCCACCGGGAAGACGTTGATGCGGTCGAGCAGGTCGGCCCGGGCGCACAGACCGGCATAGCCGGCGATGAACCCTTCGTCGAGATCGTTCATGGCGCCAGCAGGCGCAGAATCGCCGGCCGATCGTACTTGCCGTTGTCCCTCAGCGGCAGACGATCGACCAGTCTGATCGCGCGCGGCAGGGCATAAGGTTCGAGATGGCCGGCCAGTTCGCGGCGCAGCGCCTCGATCTCGACATCGCCCCCCTCGACCACGGCGACGATGCGGTGTTCGCGGCCGCCATCGTCATCCAGAGCCATGACCAGACAGTCGGTAACGCCAGGCTGCCGGCGGATCAGGGCGGCGATCTCCTCGAGATCGACCCGCTTGCCGGCGACCTTGGTGATCGAGTCGGCCCTCCCCCGGAGATGGAACCCGCCTCCATCCGCGGCCTCGACCCGGTCGCCGGTGACAAAATAACCGTCCGCCTGCAGCGGCAGATTAGGTGAGAGGTAGGGCGAACGGATGTGCAGCCGTTCCGCTTCAATCCGCCAGGCGATGGTCGGGTAGGGAGTGAACTGCTCTTCACCACGTGAGCGGCGGCGCAGGGCGATGCCGCCGGTCTCGGTGGAGCCGTAGATCTCGACGATCCCGGCGGGGTTGTGGCGGTAGAAATCGCGGTTGTCGTCGGGGTCAAGAATGCCGGCGGAAGAGAAGGCCAGCCGCAGGCTCGGACCCATCGCCGACCTGTCGCGGAGGATCCGGTAATGGGCCGGGACGCTGACCAGGATCGAGGCCTGGCGCTCCCGGACGGCATGGACGATTTCGTCGGGATAGGAGGGCATCCCCGGTGCCACGCTCGCCCCCGAAACCAGCGGCAACAGCACCGAGTAAAGCAGGCCGTAGATGTGATAGGGTGAGATCGTGGCCACGATCCGGTCCGTCGACGAGACGCCGAAATGTCGCGTCAGGAACAAGGCCTCGGCAAAGAGGTTGATCCCGGTCTTGGGCCAGATCTGCGGCACACCGGTCGACCCCCCGGTGTATAGACGAAGGATTTCCTCCCGCGGGGCGATGGCCTGGCGGTGCATTTCCGGCCCTGAGTCGCCGCGCCGGGGGCAGACGACCTCGACCCCGGGCGGCAGGTCGCGATGGACGTCGGTGATGACGACGGCAAAACCGGTGGCCTTGTGCATGGCAACCAGGGCCTGGGCGGAAAAGGCGAAGGGGAGGAGCAGGACCGGCCCGCCGGCCAGAGACGCCAGCAGGGCCGCGGCGATGACCGCCCGGTCCTCCGCCGCCAGGCACACCGCGCCGTCAGCCCGCCCGGCCAGCCTGGCCCGCAGCCAGGCCCCCATCGCGTACACCTCGGTGACGGACGCATCCCCAACAGAAAACGATCGCCCGGCGACCGGCATCTCGGTGATCAGGCGGGCCACGTCCCGCGCCAGATCGGCCATGGTACTCATCCGCTTATCCCCTCTCCTGTTGGCGGCCGAAGCTCTGCCGGGCCAGTTCCCGATTGCGCGGCCTGAAGGTATTGTCGGCCATCTCCTTTTTCACCACCTGCTGGAACAACCTGGCCATCTTCATGCTCTGGGATTCGTCACGGTAGAAGGAGTCCCAGGCGTAGGCGAGCAGTTCCTGCAGCCGCTCTGGGGTCATGTGGCGAGGCCGATAGACGACCTGGTCGGCCGAGTAGCGGTCCCAGTCGCAGGAAAGGATCCGCCCTTGGCTGTGCAGCTCCCGATAGGCCTGGGTGTGGGGGAAAGGGGTCAGCACCGTGAACTCGGCCAGATCAAGCTCGATCTCGAGCAGGAAGTCGATCAGTCGTTTGATCGAATCCTCGGTGTGGTTGTCGAGCCCCAGCAGGATCGTGCCCTCGACGCCGATGCCATGATCGTGATAGCGCCGGATCCGCTCGCGGATGTAGTCGGAGGTGTCGAAGACCGCCTGGTAGACGTACCAGGCGCCGGCCCGGGCCGCCAGATCGAGGACCTCGGGCCGGTCCTCGATGGGGTGGCAGCACCACTTCTTCTTCAGCGGGATCATCTCCCGGAACAGCTCGGTCTCCCAGGCGGTGTCCTGGGCCAGGGAATTGTCGACGATGAACAGGCGGTTGTTGTCGATCGCCGCCATCTCGGCGATCGCCTTCTCGATCGGCCGCGGCCGGAACTCCCGGCCGCCGAGGTAGGCCACGGCGCAGGGGTAGCAGTTGAACCGGCAACCGCGCGAGGCATGGACCAGATCGACCATCTGCACCCCCTTGTGGTTATACAGCGGCCGGTTGAGGATGTCGCGGCGGGCCGGGCCAACCAGGGCGATATCGGGCCGGTCGTCGAGATAGTCGTAGCACCGGCGCAGCTCGCCGCGGCGGATATCGTCCAGGACCCGCTCCATCCGCCCTTCCGCCTCGCCGAGAAACACCGCATCGGCATGGGCCATCGTCTCCTCGGCATGGAGCATGGTGGCGATACCGCCGAAAATCACCGTGATTCCCTTGGCCCGGTAGGTGTCGGCGATCTCCCAGCCGCGCTTGACCTGGACCGTCAGCATCATCGAGATGCCGACGATATCGACCGGCTCGTCGAAGTCGACGGCCTCGAGGTTCTCGTCGACAAAGTCGACGCTGACATAGTCCGGCAGGGTGGCGGCGAAGACCACCGGGCCGTGCGGCGGCAGGTGGAATTCGGTCTGGCGGGCCAGCTTGGGCCAGCGGGGATAGATCAGTTTGAACCGCATCAACGCTCTCAATCGCCGGCCGGCAGCCGCTCGGCGCTGACCAGCTGCATGGTGAGGGAATAACCGTCCGGTTCGCCGGCGGTCAGTTCCAGACGGCCCGGGATCGCCGCCGAGGCGATCGGCCGGCACGCACGGGCCTGGATGGTTCTGCTCCAGGTTCGATCGGTGTAGGCATGAATCGACCAGCACCCGTCCTGCCGCGGCAGGATGTCGGTCACGGTGTCGGCTTCGGTGAACCGGCAGATCGGGCCTCCATCCGCCAGCCGACCGGTTTCGGCTTTGCCCGGCGGCGGCCGGAAGATCAGGCGGATATCGCGCATCAGTCCGGTAGCAAAGCCGGGCCGGTCGAAGGGCGGAATGGCCCGGATCACCTCCGGGGCCGCCTCCCCTGCCGCCCGCGCCTCGAACAGGGTGAGGCCTTCGACGGTCATCAGGGCGCAGCGGATCTCGGTCTGGCTCAGCACCACCACCCCGAGCGCGGTCCCCTCGCCCTGGTCAGTGCGAAAGGCGATGGTGTGGACGAACTGCCACCGGCCGGCGGGAAAGAGTGCGGCACAGGGCGGGGTCGGTGCCGCACTGTCCGCCGCCGCCGTAATTTCCGGCGGCACGGCCCTCGGCGGCATGGCACAGGAGGTCGCCAGCAGCACGGCGGCCAGCCAGAAGACAGGGCGCGCGGTCATGGCAGGCGGAAGATGTCGGCCGGGATATCCCGGTTGACGACCGTGCCGGTGAAGGTCAGCCTGGTCCAGGCGTCCGGCCCCTCGAAGATGGTCACCGATTCCATCACCCCGGGCTCCCGCCCGAGACGGAGTTTGATGCTGCTGATCACCGTCTCCAACCCCGGGTCCCGGGGGGCGAGGATGATGGTCCGGGCATCACGGCGACTGACGGAGAACATCGGGTTGTCGGCAAAGCGTCCGTCGAGCCAGCTGCCGAGGTCGCGGAGGATGACCTGCATCGCGTCGAGCCCGCTGCCTGTATCCCGCTCGAAGCGGCCATCCCGTTCGACCGCCTTTTCCACCCTGCCGTCGTGCATGATCAGGATGGAATGCAGCGGTTCCAGGTATTCCCAGCGCAGCGATTGCGGGGCCTGGAAGGCGAAGGTGCCGCGGGAGACCAGAGGCCGGGTGAGGATCTGGAGATGTTTCTGCTGAACGAATCCGGCCTGCACCGAGCGCAGGGCCGCCGCCTCGGCACCCGGGCCGGCGGTGGCGAAGGGGAGCAGGGAGAGGCAGAGGAGGAGGGTCAACAGCGCCCGGATCATCACAACATCCCGCCATTGACCGAAATCACCTGGCCGGTGACATAGGAGGCGGCCTCGGAACAGAGGAAGGCAACGACGCCGGCCACTTCCTCCGGCCGGCCGATGCGGGCCATCGGGATCAGGGTCTTGATGTAATCCTTCGGGGCCTTGTCGATCATCCCGGTGTCGATCAGCCCCGGCGCCACCACGTTGACCCGGATCCCGAGACGGGCCACCTCCGTTGCCAGCGTCCTGCTGGCGGCGTTCAACCCGGCCTTGGCCGCGGCATAGTTCGCCTGTCCCCGGTTGGCCATCAACGCGGCGGCCGAGGAGATGGAGACGATCGAGCCCCCCCGGTTGCGCACCATCTTCTCCAGCACCGGCCGGGTCACATTGTAGAAACCATGCAGGGTGGTATCGATCACCTGCTGCCACCGCTCCGGCGACATCATCAGGAACAGGCCGTCAGCGACGATGCCGGCATTGTTGACCAGGATGTCAATGGTCTCCAGCCGGTCGCCGATCTCGTGTACCGCCCGCTCCACCTCTTCCCGATCGCGGACGTCGAACCGGCGGATCTCCCCGCCGCCGCCGGCGGCAAGCACCATCTCCAGGGTCTTCTCGGCGCCTTCCCTGTTGCCCCGGTAATTGACGACCACATACGTTCCGGAGCGGCCGAGTTCGGTGCAGACGGCGCGGCCGATGCCGCCGCTGCCGCCGGTCACGAGGGCGATCTGTTGTCTGGTTGCTGCCGGCATATCCTTTCCTCAGGGTTGGTACAATTGCAGGACGATCTCGGCGAGGAGACGACCGTCACCGTGAACGCGGCTCGACACCTCGCGAAACTTGTCGAAGGCCAGTGTGTTGTCGGCCCTGACCGTGAGCTCCAGGCCGAAGGGCAGATGGGCGGCGTAAAACACCGCCCTCTTTACCGCCACCAGCCAGCCGGTCTGGTCGGAGGCCGGGCCCTGCGTCTGAATCCTCACCCAGCCGTTGCAGATCCCGGCGGTCTGGGCGGCGAGTTCGACGGCGATGAGCGACGGGACCCCTTCCCTGTCGGCCATCGGCCAGGTCGGATCGACGGTGTTCACCGTCACCGCATGTTCGGCATCGACCTCGACGATCCCGCCGATGATCAGCATCGGCGGGCGGTGCGGGAGCAGGTCCTCGAGACCGTAGCCGGCCGGACCATTATTCGCCATCCCTACACGTCCCGTCGGTGGCTGGGCGCTATCTCTTCGACATTTCGCATAACGAAGGGTAACTTTTCTCAAAATAGGGCAAAAGAGCAAGGGAATTATTTCATCGCCGCTGGCCCTAAACTTGTTGACAAATCCCCAATGGCAGAGAACCCTTATTTCCTTCCTGTTTCATTCCGGAAACGACTGACTTCATCTGCAGCATGAACCGCCGGGAGCGGCATCGAGACAAGCTATCCATGAAAGAACTTATCGAAGAACTGAAAGAAAAAATCATCACCCTGCTCAACCTGACGGAGATAACCGCGGCGGATTTTGACGAGCATGCCCGCCTGGTGGGAGGGGATCTCGGCATCGACTCCATCGATGTCCTCGAAATGGTGGTGATGGTGGAGAAGGATTATGGCGTGGCGATCAACAACCAGGAGGTCGGCGAAAAGGTCTTCGCCTCGCTCGCCTCCCTGGCCGAATACATTCAAACACAACGGTCAGGGGCTGCCGCTTGACCGGTCCGCCGGTCTATATCGCCGCCGCCGGCATCATCAGTCCCCTCGGCCGGGGAATGCCGGCGACGGCACAGGCCCTCCGGGCCAACACGACTGCCATCGCCCCGCTGGAGGCCTTCCCCCTGCTGCAGGGCGAGCCGTTGCCGGTCGGCCAGGTCCGGGACCTGGGCGCCGACCCGGCCCTGCCGCGGACCCACCTGCTGGCCCGTGAGGCGGCGCGGATGGCCATGCGGGAGGCCAAGGAGCCGCCCGAGGCGATCATCCTCGGCTGCACCACCGGCGGCATCCTGACGACCGAACGGCTGCTGCGCGACAAGGTTGCCGACCCCCAAACCTATCGCTACCACGGGCTGGCCAGCGTCGCCGAGGATATTGCCGGGCTGACCGGCTGCCGCGGTCCGGCGCTGACGATAGCCACCGCCTGTTCGTCGAGTGCGGTGGCCATTACCCTGGCCATCGCCATGCTGCGGCGCGGCGGGCTGAAGCGGATCCTGGTGGGCGGCGTCGATTCCCTCAGCCGCCTGACCTATTTCGGCTTCCACTCGCTGCAACTGGTCGACCGCCAGGGGTGCAGGCCGCTGGATGCGACCCGCCAGGGGATGTCGGTCGCCGAAGGCGCGGCAATGCTGCTGCTGACGACGCTCAGGCCGGACCGGCCGCTCGGCGTGGTGCTCGGCGCCGGCCTGTCGTGCGATGCCTACCACCCTACCGCCCCGCACCCGCAGGGGCTGGGGGCGGTGAAGGCGATGCAGGCCGCCCTGGCCGATGCCGGATTGCCGGCGGCTGCCATCGATTACATCAATCTGCACGGTACCGGCACCCCCGACAATGACCTGGCCGAGGCCCGGGCGGTGACCGCGCTCTTTCCGCAGCCCCCGCCCCTGTCCTCGATCAAGGGCGCCACCGGCCACAGTCTGGCCGCGGCGGGAGCGATCGAGGCCGTCGCCGCCATCCTGACGCTCCGCCACGGTTTCGTCCCCGGCACCGTCGGCTGCCGGCAACCGGACCCGGCCCTGGGCCTGATGCCGCAGCTCACCCCCATCGATCGTCCTGTCCGGACCGTACTCTCCAACTCGTTCGGTTTCGGCGGCAATAACGGCAGTGTGGTCATTGGCCGGGAGGATGCCGGCGTCGCAGCTGCCGGGCCGACAGTGACGGCACCGTTGGCGGTCCACGGCTGCGCCTGCCTGACCGGCGCCGGTCCGACCCGGGAAACCATGGCCCTGCTGGCCGAGGGACGGCCCGTGGCCGGGATGATGACCGCCGAGGCCATCTCCGGCCACCTGCCGCCGCGGCTGGTGCGCCGGGCAAAGCGGCTGACCCGCCTGGCGTTGGCGCTGGCGGTGGCCGCCCATGCCGACAACGGGGGACAAGACAACCCGGCGGCGGTGTTCATGGGCACCGGCTGGGGGGCGCTGACCGAGACCTGCGATTTTCTCGACCGCCTCGAGACCTCGGCCGAACAGTTCCCCAGTCCGACCGACTTCATCAGCTCGGTCCACAACGGGGCGGCCGGTCAGGTGGCGATCCATTTCGGCGCCACCGCTGCCAATGTCACGGCCAGCGGCGGCGACTACTCCTTCGAACAGGCCCTGCTCGCCGCCGACTCCCTCCTCGAGGCCAGCGGCCAGTCCGCCCTGCTGTTGGGTGTTGACGAAGGACACGATCCGCTGTCGCCCCTTCTCGATCCTTCCGTTGCCGCCGGCAACTCGCTGGCCGACGGCGGCGGGGCGTTGTTCGTCAACCGCGATCCCGTCCAGGCCCATGCTCTGATCCGCCTGGCCTTCTATCAACAGGACGAGGGAGACGCAACTGTCGACCAGCTGGTCCAGGCCCTCGCCGGACCGGATCACGACTGCGCCGCCGTCCTGGTCGGCATCCCGGCCGCCGAGACCGCGCGGGGCCGACGGCAACTGGCATGTTTCATCGATCGCTGCGACCGGCAGCTGCCGGTCTGCGAGTATCGGCCGCTGCTCGGCCAGTTCGCTTCGGCCTCGGCCGTGGCGACGGCCCTGGCAACGATCTGTTTGGGCCGGGGCATACTGCCGGGGGCCGTGGTCGGCGGCAGCGACATCCCGCTCGGGCCGGGCAGCAGGATCGTGGTCCTCGGTACCGGCCGTTTCCTCACCGCCATCGAGTGCATCCGGCCATGAACGTCCTGCTCATCTCACCGAACACCCTGACGGTGCCGTATCCGGTCTATCCCATCGGCCTCGATTATGTCGCCGGGGCCATCGCCGCCGAACACCAGGTGCGGATCGCCGATATGCAGACCCTGAGCCGGGATGGCCTGTCCGCCCTCATCGACGACTTCGCGCCCGAGGTCATCGGCCTTTCCATCCGCAACATCGACAATACCGAAGGGGCCGACCCCCTGTCCTTCCTCGCCGAATATCGGCAACTGGTGGCCTGGCTGCGGCAGCGGTCGCCGGCGGTCATCGTCTGCGGCGGCAGCGGTTTCACCATCATGCCCGACCAGGTGCTGGCAATGCTGGAAGCGGATTACGGCATCGTCGGCGAAGGCGAACGCCTGGCCCAGCTGATCGAGGCCCTGCGTCACGACCGCAACCCCGCCGCCATCCACGGGGTCATCGCCGCCGGGGGATCGTCCGCCCTCCCTTCGCCCTGGCCGGGCGCCCAGGTCCGCCGATTCCAGCCGGATGCCGCCCATATCCGCTATTACGTGGAGCAGGGGGGGATGCTCAACCTCCAGACCAAGCGCGGCTGTTCGTTCAACTGCATCTACTGCTCCTATCCCCGTATCGAAGGCAGGGGCCACCGCCTGACGGAGCCGCAGGAGGTCGCCGCCACGGCCCTGCAACTGCAGGCGGCTGGAGCGAAGTATCTCTTTATCACCGATTCCGCCTTCAACTCGGATATCGACCATAGCATGGCCGTGGCCGCAGCCCTGCGCCATGCCGGGCTCGCCATCCCCTGGGGGGCCTTCTTTGCCCCGACCAGGCTGCCGTCAGACTATTTTGCCGCCATGGCCGCCGCCGGCTGCCGCCATGTCGAGTTCGGTACCGAATCTCTGGCCGCGGCAACGCTCAAGGCCTACCGCAAGCCCTTTCAGGTCGAAGACATCCTTGCCGCCCATCGGCTGGCCCGCTCGGCCGGTCTCCATGTCTGCCATTACCTTCTCCTCGGCGGACCGGGCGAGTCGGCGGCAACGGTGGCCGAGACCCTGGACGGGATCGAGCGGCTTGACCGGAGCGTCTTCTTTTTTTTCATCGGCATCAGGATCTATCCCGGCACCGAACTTTTCGACCTGGCCCTCGCCGAGGGCAAGCTCGACGGCAGTCGCAACATGCTTGAGCCGGTGTTCTACGATCCCGACACTATCGACCGTGCCACCATTGAATCGATGGTCGAAGATCGGGCGCGGACGCGTGCCAACTGGGTGATCGGCTCGGGAGGGAGCAGGGTCGCGGCCACCGTCCGCACCATGCATCGACGAGGATTCACCGGCCCCCTGTGGGAATACCTCGCCCGGTGACGATCACCGGTCGCCGCGCCAATGCCGCAATCGTCGCAGCCATGTCGTGTAATGCTCGACGATGACTGGACCAACAGACTGTTCTGATTTGGTTTCTCAATATTACCCGTGGACACGCAACTGTAAAATGTGGTATTCGTTACTCGCCCTAGAGAAGATCGACAAGGATGCGATAGTGGCCCGCGTCACCGTCGCCGACAACTCGCCATGGTTTGCCGGCCATTTCCCCGGCAACCCCATACTGCCCGGCATTGCCCAACTACATATGGTGGCCGGAGTTGTCGCCTTCTCAAGACAGGAGTCGCTGTACATTCACAGCCTGAACCGGGTCAAGTTCAAGAAGCTGGTACGGCCCGGCGAACCGATGCAGATCCATGTCGCGACTGCCGGCGACGACAACCGGTACAGCTTCAGGATAACCCAGGACAATCAGGACGTCTGCTCCGGCATGATGTCGCTGGCCGATAAACGATAAGCCCAGAATAACCATGAGTGCTGATATCAACCAGACCATCACCCGCATCGCCGAGATCATCATCGATGAGTTGAAACTCGAGGACGTGAGCCCTGCAACCTTCGATCCCGATCTCGACCTGGTCGACGAGGTGGGTATCGACAGCATGGATCTGGCGACCATCGCCCTGGTCATCCGCGACGAGTTCGGCATCCGGATCGACGAAGACGACTACCCCAAACTGACCACGATCCGCATCATCGCCGAATATGTCGCCGACAAACGGAGCGGCGGCGAATAATATGGCCGCCCCGACGCCCCATGGCAAGACCTGCAGCTTCGCGGAGATCACCGCCATCCCGGCGATTCGGGAGCGGTGGGAGAAGGTCCGCCGCTATTTCTTCCTGCGGGAATCGACCTATGACATGACCAACCGCTGTAACATCCGCTGCGAGGGATGCTATTATTTCACCGGGGCGAAGCAGTTCGCCGAGGAGCACCCGGATGAATCGGTGTGGCGGTCCCTGATGCAGGCGGAGCGGGAGCGGGGTATCACCTTCGCCGTCCTCGCCGGGGCCGAACCCTCGCTGGTGCCGCAGCTGTGCCGCATCTGCGCCGAGATCATCCCCTGCGGGGCGATCGCCACCAACGGCCTCAAAGCCCTGCCCCGGGATATCGACTACCGCATCCACATCTCGGTCTGGGGCAACGACCGGACCAGCAGTGAGATCAGAAAGGCCGACAACCTGCTCGTCCGGCAGATGGCCAATTACCGTGACGATCCCCGGGCCGTCTTCGTCTACACCTTCACTCCGCACAACATCGACGAGGCGAAAGAGGTGACGGCACTGCTGGCGGCCAACGGCCAGCAGATCACCTTCAACATGTTCTCGGCCCCGATCGGCTACACCGGGCCGCTGCGCCACAGTCCGGCGTCCCTCGCCAGGACCGCGGAGATGATGACCGAGTTGCTGCACGACCATCCCCGGACCGTCCTCTTCTCGGCCTACAACATCGTCGCCCATACCCATGCCCTGGGCCTGCACGACCTGTTCTCCTGCCCGTATCCCCGGCGGAACCCGTCGACCGCCATCGGCCTCGGCCGATCGTTCCGCCAGTATCGCACCGACCTGCAGTGGGATCGCGCCGCCGCCTGCTGCGTACCCGACACCGACTGCCGCGATTGCCGCCACTATGCCGCCGGTAGCGCCGTAGTGACTGCCAGGATGTTCCGCCACGCCACCGATCCGGAGACCTTTGCCGCCTGGCTGGACTATGTCGATACCTATCTCGCCGTATGGATGCACGGCTATACAAAAGGACCGAATCTCTGCGATCATCCCGTCGTCCCGCCGGCCAGCCATTAGAATCTCCCCAAACCGCCATGAAAACAGTCAGTTCTCTTCTCGATGACCACTGGTATGAACGATACAAGCGGATATCGAAGCTCAATATCCGCAGTTCCATCTACGATGTCACCGATCGCTGCAACCTGCGCTGCAAGGGCTGCTTCTTCTTCTCCTCCGGCGAGCACCAGGCCGCCGCGGAGGAAAAGGACATCACTCGCTGGCACGCCTTCGTCGAAAGCGAGATGGCGCGCGGGGTCAACCTCGCCATCCTGATCGGCGGCGAACCCACCCTCTGCCTCGACCGGATCGAGGCGTTTTACCGCCGCCTCCCGACCTTCTGCGCCACCAACGGCCAGATCAAGGTGCCGCGGGAGCGTTTCCCCGATCTGATGGTCGGCATCTCCCTGTGGGGGGACGCCGAGGACGAGAAGATCCTCCGGGGCAAGGATACCTTCCGGATCTCGAGCGCCAATTACGCCGGCGATCCGAACGCCTACTACCTCTACACCATCACCCCGAAACAGCTGGGCAAGACCGAGACGATCATCCGCAAGATCAAAGACGTCGGCCTCAAGGTCCACGTCCAGTTGCTCTCCAACGACGAAGGGGTCGACGGCTTCTCCTGGCGGCCGGAGGAACTGGCGGCCGTCCGCGAGGAGATGGACGCGATGCTCGACTGCTATCCGGAGACGATGATCTCCTCGAAATATTATCACCGGATCATCACCACCGGCGAGATGGGCGGACGGAAGTTCGGCTGGATGGAATGCCCGTCGGTCACCTCTGCCCTTGACCGGCGTGAATCCCGGCCCCGGCGGCTGACCAATTTCATCCGCTGGGCCTCCGATCTGAAGACCATGCACCGCTGCTGCACCTCGGAAACGCGGGCCTGCTCCACCTGCAAGGACGGTGCCGCCCACATGAGCTGGGTCATGGTCAACAAGCGGGCGCACATGAACTCCACCGTCGACCTCCAGAACTGGGTCGAGGTCTACGAGATGTTCGCCAAGCTGTACCGCTTCATCCCCTGGTAGAGTCGGGGGCGCGTTATGAAAGCGAAAAGGGCAGTCATCGTCGGCTACGACGCGATCTCGCCGCTCGGCAGCGATCTCGATGGGCAGTGGCGGCAGGCCGTGGCCGGCAAGAGCGGCATCGGCCCGTTGACCCGCTTCCCGCTCAAAGACGATTTCCCGGTGCGCATCGCCGGCCAGATGCCGGATATCGACCATGAACCCTACCCCTTCCTGACCGCCCGGCACCAGGCGGCGTGGCACTCGCCGGTGTTCAGGTACGGCATGCTGTCGGCGGCCCGGGCCCTGGGGCGGAGCGGCATCGAGATCACCCCGGCCATCGCTCCCCGGGTGGCGGTCACCTACAGTTCGGCCGTCGGCGGCATCGACGCCGTACTGACCGCCGACCGGCGACTGCAGGGAGAGAACCGCCTCCCCCACCCTTACGCCAATCCCAATTCCTGCATCAACATGATCGGCGGCAAGATCGCGATGCAGACCGGGGCCCGGGGACCGATCATCGCCACGATCACCGCCTGCGCCACCGGCCTGACCTCGATCCTCACCGGCGCCATGCTGCTGGCCCTGAACCGGGCCGATGTGGTCATCTGCGGGGCGGTCGACTGCGCCCTGGTCGAGCCGATCGTCGCCGGCTTCCATACCATGAACGGCGTCTTCAACCCCAGACAGGGCGAGGAGGAGCAGCCGCCGGAGAAGGCGAGCCGGCCCTTTTCCCTGGACCGGCGCGGTTTCGTCATCTCGGAGGGGGCGGGGTCGATCATCCTCGCCAGCCGGGAATTCGCTATGGCCCACGGCCTGCGGTTCGTCATCGAACTGGCCGGCTGGGGGATGACCAGCGACGCCCATCACTTCGTCGTCCCCTACGTCGACACCATCCGCCAGTGCATGGTCGACGCCCTCCAGGATGCCGGGCTGCAGCCGGCGGACATCGCCGCCGTCAACGCCCACGCCACCTCCACCCGGGTCGGCGACCAGGTCGAATACGACGCCCTCACCCAGGTCTTTGCCGGCGCCCTGCCGCCGGTCAGCGCCAACAAGTCGCAGATCGGCCATGCGATGGGGGCATCGAGCGCGATCGAGACCATCCTCGCCCTGCGGGGGATGGAGGAGGGGGTGGTGCTGCCGACCATCAATCACCGGCCGGACCCGGAGATGGCGATCGACTGCGTCGCCGAGGGGGCCAGGGCGGTGGTCCAGGAGCATGTACTGAAAAACGCCTTCGGCTTCGGCGGCTGCAACGCCTGCGCGGTGTTCAGGCGGATCGGCTGAGCGCAGGCGGAAGGATAAGGACGGAGACGATGAAGGCACCACTCAACCGCCGGGTCCAGGTTATCGGCTACGCCGCCGCCACCGCCCTTGGCAACACCTTCGGCCGGACCTGGGAGGCGGCCGCCGCCGGCCGGGCCGGGTTCCGCCGCCTGAGCCGGTGCGCGGTCGAGAGCCGCAGCAACGTGGTGGGCGAGATCCCCGACTGGGATCCGGCGGCCTTCGGCTATGTCAGCCGCAAGGAAGCCTCGCTGTGGAACGCCGGTTTCGTCTTTCTGACCATGGAGACCTGCCGCCAGGCACTGGCCGATGCCGGCCTCGAGATGGATACGGCCACCGGGCCGAGGACCGCCTGCCTGATCGGGTCCGCCCTCAACGGCACCGATTCCTTCCGCATCGCCATGGGCAACCATACCCGGCTGGGACCGCTCAAGGTCAGCCCCTACCTCCTGCCCAATCTCTGCGCCAATCTCCCGGCCGGCAAGGCCGGGATGCTGCTGGGCTTCACCGGGCCGATCTTCTCGCCCCAGGGGGCCTGCGCCTCGGGCAACCACGCCATCGCCATCGGCGCCCGGATGATCCGCGACGGCGACTGCGACTTCGCCCTGGTCGGCGGGGTCGAGACCTGCCTGGTGCCCGAGATCATCCTCGGTTTTGCCAACATGCTGGCCACGATCAATGTCGGGCCGAAGGACCGGGCGCACGAGGATCCCGCCCAGGCCTCCCGCCCGTTCAGTGTCGACCGCAAGGGCTTCGTCCTCGCCGAAGGGGCGGGAATCCTGGTGCTGGCGGCGGAGGAGGCGATCCAGGCCCATGGCCTGGCCCCCCGGGCCGAGGTGCTGGGGATCGGCTGGAACTCCGACGCCCACCATTTCACCCGCCCCAATCCGGCCACCGTCGTCCGGGCGATGCGCGATGCCATCGACGACGCCGCCCTCGCCGTCGAGGATGTCGATGCCGTCAATGCCCACGGCACCTCGACCCCGACCGGGGACGGGGTCGAGGCCGACTGCCTGCGCACGGTCTTCGGCCGAAGGTTGCCGAGGATCCCTATTTCCGCCAACAAATCCCAGGTCGGCCACTCCCTCGGGGCCTCGGCGGCGATCGAGGCCGCCCTCGCCATCGAGGCGATGCGCCGGCAGGTCGTCCTGCCGACCGTCAATCACCGGCCCGATCCGGGCCTTGCCGACCTCGATGTCGTCCCCAATGCCGCGCGTCGTTACCCCCATGAGATCGTGCTGTCCAACTCGTTCGGTTTCGGCGGCACCAACTGCTGCATCGTCTTCCGAGGTATGTGATGCGACCGAGACGCTTCATCCCCGAGCCGCTCGACAACCCGGCCTACGTCCGCGACCGCAACAGCTCGCTGGTCTGGCACCGCTGCGAGCTGCGCACCCTGTACGTCGATACCGACCGGTCCCAGGTGGTCTACCACGCCAACTATCTGCGCTATTTCGAGTTCGGCCGGACCTCGCTGATGCGCGACGCCAACTATCCGTACAAGCAGATCGAGGACAGCGGCTACGTCTACCCGATCATCAAGACCGAGCTCAACTATCATTCGCCGCTGTATTACGATGACCTGATGATGATCCACACCCGCCCGGCGATGATGGAACTGGTGAAGGTGCAGTTCGACTATCTGATCACCCGGGCCGATAACGGCGAGATCGTCTGCACCGGCTTTACCCGGCATTGCGCGGTCAACGGCAACGGCCTCCCGGTGGAGATCGATGCCCGGACCATCGCCCTGTGGCAGCAGTTCCCCCGCTGATGTCGACCTTCCTGATCCCCCTTGCCCTCCCCGTCCAACCCTGGGCCCATGACCACCGGTTCGCCGGCCGGACCATCCTGCCGGCGGTGGAGTCGATGCGGCTGCTCGCCCTCACCGCAACCGAGGCTTGCCCCACGGTCGATCCGAAGATCATGACCGATACCGCTTTCACCAGGTTTGTGGAAATCGCTCCCGACGCCGCGGTGCTCGAGATCCTGGTCAGGCTGACGGAGGTGAGTTCCGGCGTTGTCCGGGCCGGGCTGTTGTCGCGGTCGAGGGTGAAGGCGATGACGAGATTGGTCAGCCACTGCGACCTGACTTTCGCCGCCGCACCGTCTCCACCGACCGAGGTGAGGTGCCTTCCCGCTCCGCCAGCCGCCAATTCCGCCCTGGAAATATCGGTCGATCGGATCTACCGGGACCTGGTGCCCTTCGGCCCGACGTACCGGACCCTTCGCGACCGGCTGCGGTTGACGGCGGATATGGCCTGGGGCCGGGTGCGGGCCCCGGAGCTGCCGCGGATGGACGGGGTTCGGGGACCGCTCGGCAATCCCTTCCCCCTCGACGGGGCGATGCACGCCGCCTGCGTCCACGGCCAGCGGCTGGTCGATTTCATCCCCTTCCCGGTCGGGTTCGCCGCCAGGGTCATCGCCCGGCCGACCGAAGGTGGCGAGTCCTATGCCGTTCGGGTCCGACTGCGGTCACGGGCGGACAATGAACTGGTCTATGACCTGGCGATACTTGACGAGGGAGGGTGCCTGCGGGAGACGGTTACAGCCCTGCGGATGCGGGATGTGAGCGGCGGGCGGATCAGGCCGCCGGCATGGGTCAAGGCCTCCTGACACCGAACGGCACCGGTGGCGGCCGACCCGGCCGGCCTACTCCTCCGGATCGCGCCGCTGACCGGTGGCGGTCCAGGCGAGACACCGCTCCATGGTGATCCTGGTCAACCAGCGGCAGAAAATGAGGGAATAGACGGCTCCGGACAGGTACATGCCCAAAAGAAAGACCAGGTGCGAGAACCCGTAGGTCAGCGGCCCGCCCACCACCACCAGCCAGGGTTGCCGCCACTTGACCGCGAGAACGCCGAGGGCGGCGATCGCCGGCCAGCCCAGGAGAAAACTGAGGCCGATGGCCAACACCCCGAGGATCACGGCCGGCGTCGGTTTTTCCCGGAACGCGGCGAGATCCGCCCGTTCGGTGATCGCCCGGCGGACGAAATCGGTGGCGGCAACATACAGAATGATCCGTTGTGATAGTCGTTTCACGAAAACCGGTAGCGCCCGCCAGATGGCGGGATGAAAGAGTGGATGGGGATACCTGTTGTTTCGATCGGCATCATCTATTGTATCCCACCGAGGAAAGGGAAGCAACATGACAGCTCCAAACCCTGCAGTACCACCTTCCTGCTGGACATTTTTTGACAGGATCTACTGCATCACCCTCGAGAGCCGACCCGATCGACAGTTCGAGGCCAGGCGGCAATTCGCCGCCGTCGGCCTGGCGGACCTCGTCGAATTCATTGTCGTCCGCAAGAATATGGCCGATCAGGCGCAGGGGATATTTCAATCGCATATGCTCTGTCTGCAGAAAGGCCTGGCCACCGGTGCCCGTCACATTCTGGTCTTTGAGGACGATGTCTTCTTTCGCGGCTTCAACCGGCAGCGCCTGGAGGAGGCCTGCCGCTTCCTCCACGACAACGCACGGTGGCAGGCCTTCTTCCTCGGCTGCATCACCGGCGGCTCCTCGCCGACCGCCACCAGGGCGGTGCGCAGGATCAGGTACCGCTGCCTCGCCCATGCCTATGCCGTCAACCGCCCCTTCGCCGAGGGCCTGATCCGCGAGGAATGGCGCGGCATCCCCTATGACACACTGCTGTGCAGATACCGCGACGGACTGTACGCCCTGCATCCGATGTGCGCCTATCAGGGGCTGGCCGGCAGCGACAACCGTACCGTGGTCCTCGACCGGCTGCGCAACCTGTGCGGCGGCCTGTCGTTTCTGCAGAAATGCAGTGAGCTATTTCAGAACAACAAGGCGGTGATCTTCGCCGCGCACCTCCTGATCGCCATCATCGCCATCGTCCTCCTCGCCCTGCGCCACCGCCCATGAACGAACAGCGAGTCAACTTCCCCCTGCTCCTGCTTGTCCTGGCCCTGATCGGCGGCGCCGCCGCCCTCGGTCTGACGCGCCTGGATATCGAGACCGATGTGCTCAAGTCGCTGCCCACCGACGAACGGGTCATCACCGATGCCCTGGCGATCTTCGAGCACCATCCGGTCCATGATCAGGTGGCGGTGGACCTCGCCATTGACCGGGACGATGCGGATATCCTGATGCACTGCGCGGCCCTGGCGGAGGAGAGGATGCAGGCCAGCGGCCTGTTTGCGGCGATCGGCATGGGCGAGACCGGGGCGATGCTCCCGGCGCTGACCACGCATATCGTCGAAAACCTCGCCCTTCTCTTCACCGGCGAGGAACTGGAGCGGACCGTGCTGCCGCGGCTGTCGGAAGATGCGGTGCGGACCCGGCTGCAGCAGACCGTCGAAGGGATGCGGGGGCTGGAAGGCATCGGCCAGGCCGGCTTGGTGGCCGCCGACCCGCTCGGGTTGAGGGAGACGGTGCTCGCCAGGATGCTGCCGCTGGCGCCGACCCCCGGGGCCACCGTGGTGCAGGGCCGGCCACTGTCCCGCGACGGCCGGCACCTGCTCATTACCGCCAGGCCCAGGGCCACCGGCAGCGATACCGCCACCGCCAGACAACTGGCCGAGCTGTTCACCGCTATCTCGAGCGAGCTGGCCGCCGAATACGCCGCCGCCGGCATCGGCGTCACCGTCACCCCGGTCGGGGCCTATCGGGCGGCCCTCGACAACGAGGAGATTATCCGCCACGACGTCCAACTGGCCCTGGGCATGACCACCGCCGGTCTGGCCTTATTGCTGCTCTTCGCCTTCCCCCGGCCGTTGCTCGGTCTGCTCACCCTGGTACCGGCCCTGGCCGGGACGGCGATGGCCCTGCTGGTCTATTCCCTGTTTCACTCGTCGATCTCCATCCTCGTCCTCGGCTTCTCCGGGGCGTTGATTTCCATCATGGACGATCACAGCATCACCTATCTGCTGTTTCTCGATCAACCCCAGGCCGTCAGGGGCAAGCATGCGGCCCGGGAGGTGCAGGCGATCGGCGGCACCATGGCCCTGCTGACCACCGTCGGCGCCTTCATCGTCCTCAGTTTCAGCGGCTTTCCGGTCTTCGCCGAACTCGGTCAGTTCACCGCCCTGGGATTCCTCTTCGCCTATCTCTTTATCCACTTCGTCTTCCCGAAGATCTTCCCGCTCATGCCCTCCGCCGGCAACCGCATCCCGCCTCTGCGCCCCCTCGCCGAAGCGCTGTTCAGTACCGGCAAGGTCGGGGCGGCGGCCGCGGTGCTCCTCGCCGCCGTTCTGCTGTTCTTTGCCAAACCGGAATTCCGCATCAGCCTCAGCGACATGAACACCGTCAGCGACGCGACCCTTGCGGCTGATGAGCTTTTTACCGGGGTCTGGGGGAAGATCGGCGACCGGGTGTACCTGATGCACACCGCCGGATCTCCGACCGAGCTGCAGCGGCACAACGACCGGCTGCTGGCCCGGCTGGAGACCGATATCGAACAGCAGCGCCTCCAATCGACCTTTTCCCCATCGATGATTTTCCCCGGCGAGGAGCGAGGCCGACAAAATCACGCCGCCTGGCGCCGATTCTGGACCCCGGAGAAAATCGAGCAACTCGGCAGGACATTGATCCGCGAGGGCCGCGACCTGGGGTTCACCGCCGAGGCCTTCGCCCCTTTCATGGCCCGGCTCGTCGACTCCGCCCCGCCGACGACCGTCCTGCCGCCACCCCGTTACCATTCCCTGCTCGGGATAACCGCCAAGGAGTCGGGACCGTTGATCCAGTTCATCACCATCTCGCCCGGCGGCACCTATGATCCCAACCGATTTTTTCAGGATTACGGTCGGGACGGCAAGATTTTCGACGCCGCCCATTTCTCCACCCGCCTGGGCCGCGTCCTCTTTTCCACCTTTGCCGTCATGCTGCTCATCATCGCCGTGATGGTCACCCTACTGCTGTTTCTCCAGTTCCTCGACTGGCGTCTGACACTCATCACCCTGACGCCCCTGGTCTTCGCCTTCATCTGCACCCTCGGCACCCTCAACCTGATCGGCCATCCCCTCGATATCCCAGGACTCATGCTGACGGTCGTGATCTTCGGCATGGGGGTGGATTATGCCATCTACACCGTCTGCGGCTGCCAATGGTACGGGACCATCAACCACCCCTCCCATGTCCTGTTGCGCAGCGCCCTGCTGGTGGCGGCGGCCTCGACCATGATCGGCTTCGGCGTGCTCTGTTTCGCCAGCCATTCCACCCTGCGCAGCGTCGGCATCACCTCCCTCTGCGGCATCGGCTATGCCCTGATCGGGACCTTCCTGCTCCTGCCGCCGCTGCTGAAGGCGCACTTCCGGGACGATGCGGCTGCCATGCCGACCGGTCCGATCGCGGCGCGGGTACTGCACCGCTATCGATTGCTCAAGGCCTACTACCGGATGTTCGCCCGGTTCAAGCTGCGTTACGATCCGCTGTTCCAGGATCTCGCCAGGATGCTGGGGCCGGAGCCGAAGATCGGCAGGATCCTCGATATCGGCTGTGGCTATGGGCTGCCGGCCTGCTGGTGTCTCGAGGCCCTGCCCGGCTCGATGGTGACCGGAATCGATCCGGACGCGGAAAGGGTCAAGGTGGCCGGGATGGCGGTACGGGAACGAGGGACCATACTCCTGGGGGCGGCTCCTGATCTTCCAATGGTCATCGGGAGCTTCGACCTCATTCTCCTCCTCGACATCCTGCATTACCTCGACGAGGAGCAGCTCACGGCCACCCTGGTCCGCTGCCGCCGATTGCTCGATCCGGGAGGCAGGCTGGTCATCAGGTTCGTCATTCCCCCTCCCCTCAGGAAGTCGCCGGCCTGGCATTTCGAGGACTGGCGGTGCAGATGGACCGGTCTGGTCCCCCACTACCGCCACCCGGAACAACTTCGGGACCGGATGGCAGAGCACGGTTTCGTCAACGTCCGGCTCTCTCCCACGGCCGATAGTGAACTGTTCTGGATTGTCGGATATGCCAGCGAAAAAGAAGATCAATAAATCCGGAATGAGATCCCGCCTCAGTTGGGCCGAGACCTGCGGAATTGTCGCCCTGACCCTGGCCGCGCCGCTGGCCTGGTGGCAGCCTGCTTTGGCAGTGGTGCCGCTAACGGTGTTCGTCGGGCTGTGTGTCGCGGCCCCCTTTTTTCCGCAATTTCCCTTCTATACGGAGACCATCAGCAGGGGCCGTGCCGGCATTGAGGCGATTTCCCTGACATTCGACGATGGCCCGTCCCCCTCGTCGACGCCGATATTGCTTGATCTTCTGGCCAGATATCGGCTCAGGGCCACTTTCTTTGTCGTCGGCAAACAGGCCGAAGCGTATCCGGAATTGATCGCCGGGATACTTGCAGGCGGCCATAGCATCGGCAATCACTCCTACGAACACAGCAATTTTCTGATGCTGCATTCACCCGAAAGCCTGTTCAGCGACATCGAGAAGACGCAGAAAATTCTCGCCAAGGCCGGCATCCGTCCCCTCGTCTTCCGACCTCCCGTCGGGATTGTCAGTCCGGTGCTGGTGCCGGTGCTCGGCAGGATGGATTTGAAAGTGGTCAATTTCAGTTGCCGGGCCTTCGATCGCGGCAACAGGAATATTCACCATCTCGCGGCGAGGATTCTGCGCCATCTGCGACCGGGCGATATCCTGCTGCTGCACGATATTTCCCCTGCCGACCGGTCATTGTCGGCAGACTGGCGGCAGGAACTGGATGTTCTCTTCAGAAACCTGGCGGAGCAACACAGAGTCCTGCCGTTGGAGGAACTGATCGGCCATCCGGTGATGGTTCCGGTGCCGGCTCAGTCAGAATAAATCTCTCGCCCAGGCGGCGATCGTTTTCTTTTTCTCGGCGGTAAAATCCTTCTCCACCTGGTCGTGCAGCCAGCGGAGCGACCGGGTTTTCAACCGCTCTCGCATCAGATCCTCTGCCTCCTGAATGACCACCTTGATCAGACAGGGACACTTGTCGGTAAAGAGGCCGGGATCATCGACAAAGATATTTTTTTTCCGAATTTCGACGCATTGGAAAAAATAGGAGGCCCCTTCAATCGCTTCGATGATATCCCAGAACGAGATATCCTCCGCTCTTCTCGCCAATTCATACCCCCCTTTGACCCCTGCAATCGAACGCACGATCCCGGCCTTTCGCAGCCTGGCGAAGACCTTCGAGAGATAACTCTCCGTTATTTTGTTTAATTTCGCTATCTCTCTGATTCCGACCGATTTGTGTTCGGGGAGATCGACCATGTAAAAAAGCGAATGAAACGCGTATTCAACGCCGATACTCAACTGCATTCTTTATCTCCTTGGATGAATTGCAATTTCATTTAGTTACCAGTTGTCCATAAAAATCGGTTGACTTTCACCGCGTCACCGTATAAAAGATATCATAGATACATTTTATCCACAATTAAATTCCACCCACGGAGTGCAGACATGTTCACAGACAAATTTTTGGAAGTAATCGGCAAGGAAGGCGTCGTTTCCATAGTTTCATGTGCCGATGGCGAAGCCCACGTCGTCAACACCTGGAACACCTATCTCGTCAACCCGAACGATGGCAGGCTGTTGATCCCCGCCTGGGCCATGCGAAAGACAGAGAAGAAAACACTGAAAAACAATACAGTCTTACTCACTGTCGGCAGCAAAGAGGTCATTGGGCGCAATGGGCCGGGATGTGGGTTCCTTCTCGAAGGAACGGCCAGATTCATCGCCTCGGGTCCGGAATGGGATATGATGAAGGCCGGGTTTTCCTTCCTCACCCGCGTGCTCGAGGTGACCGTCACCTCGAGCAAGCAAACGCTCTGATGCGACTCAGGCCCGCTCCGACCGCTGTCGGCAATCGGCAGCTGTCAGAGCCGCATATTTACATGGAGCGGACGGCGATATCTCACGGCCCATGGCTGTCACGGGGAAGCCCCAATGCATTCCGGAATGGACCGCGATCACATCCTACTCTTTTACCCGAGGCTCCTCAATTTCCGCCACCTCCCCGACTATCTCCAGAAACGAGCGGAGCGTCGGCGACTCGTCGGCGGGACGCCAGATCACCGCCATGTCCGAGGTCGGCACCGGCTGTTTCAGCGGCCGGTAGACTACGCCTGTACGCCGCAGGCTCTTCAATGAGGCAGGAAGGATGGATACCCCTTTCCGCCGGCGATCAAACTGACGATGGTCGGGGTCGTCCGGGCCTCCTGGGCGATCTTCGGGGAAAATCCCGCCCGGGCGCAGATCCGGATGAACTGATCGTAAAATCCGGGTGCCACCTGGCGGGGAATCTGGATAAACGATTCCTCGGCGAGCGCCTCTATGGCGATTTCCTCCTGCTGGGTCAAAGGGTTGCCCTCCGGCAGCGCAACCATTAATTCCTCCCGCCAGATGACCCGCATGGCCAGCGATTCGGCATCGGCAACAGGGGAGCGAACCAGACCGACATCGATCCTGCCGGCCTTCAGCGCCACCACCTGCTCCTCGCTCGTCAGGTCCTGCAGGATGAGCGATATCCCCGGATACCGGCTGCGCATCAGGCTGAATATGGTGGGGACTTTGCCGTAGACGGCCGAGCTGACGAACCCCACCGCCAACTGGCCGATCTCGCCGCGAGCGGCACGCCGGGCTGCCCGAATTGCGTATTCGGCCTGGGTTACGGTCTTTCTGGCCTCGTCGAGAAAAACCACGCCTGCCGCAGTGAGGACCACCTGCCGCTTGGTCCGCTTCAACAGGATCACACCGATTTCCTCTTCCAGCAACCTGATCTGCTGACTCAAAGGCGGCTGCGACATGGCCAGTCGTCTGGCGGCACGGCCGAAGTGCAGTTCTTCGGCCACGGCAATAAAATATCTGAGATGTCTGATTTCCATGACCTTTAATATCTTTTGAGTATCAATAGCAGCCTGATAATATATTGGACATCTTAGTCCGGCAATATTAATCTCCTCCATACTCGGCGGAACAGGCGAGAAATCGTACCCATACCCTCGGATACCAAGGCTGCAACACTCCGAAGGGACCAGGCCTTATTGTCAGAACGAAAAACATGTTGGGAATCTCAGAAGCACGACGGCCGGCACTGGAAACGGCCGAATCGGGGACCGGGGAGAACACCGCCGGCAGCCGGCTGGGCGTCCACATCGCCTTATTCGTCACCGGTTGCGCCACCTTCGTCAATCTCTATGTCACCCAGCCCCTGCTGCCCCAGTTCCGCGAGATTTTTCACGCCTCCGAACTCATGGTGAGCCTTACGGTGAGCGCTCCCGTGCTGGCGGTGGCCCTGGCGGCACCGCTGGTCGGCCTGCTGGCCGACGCCCTGGGGAGAAAACGGGTGATCGTTGCCGCCATGCTCGGCCTTTTTCTGCCCACGCTTCTGGCGGCGACGGCGACCGATTTGCACCAGCTGATCTTCTGGCGTTTTCTCCAGGGTCTCTTCATTCCTGGCATTATCGCCGTGGCGATGGCCTATATCAGCGAAGAATCCCCGCGAGGAACTGTCGGCTCCACCATGGCGACCTACGTCACCGGCACCGTGGTCGGAGGGTTTTCCGGACGCTTTATCGCCGGCCTCTGCGCCACCCATTACGACTGGCGCCTCACCTTCATCGTCATCGGCGCCATCACCCTTGCCGGCAGCCTCGCCACGTGGTGGCTCCTGCCGCGCTCCATGAAATTCGTCCGGCAGATCGGCACGACGGCCTCCCTCGCCTCTCTCCGCCTCCACCTGAAAAACCCGCAACTCCTGGCAACCTATGCCATCGGCTTCAATGTCCTGTTCTGCCAGGTCGGCTCGTTCACCTACATCAATTTCTATCTGGCGGACAAACCCTTCCTGCTCGGCCCGGCCGCCCTCGGGGCCATCTTCACCGTGTATCTGATCGGCGCGGTCATCACCCCGGTATCGGGCGTAATCCTCGACCGTATCGGCTACCGCCGGACATTACGGATTGCTGTCGGAATGATCGTCGCCGGCATCCTTCTCACCTTGATCAGGTCGCTGCCCGTCATTATTGCCGGGCTGACCCTGGCCTCGACCGGCGTCTTCGCCTGCCAGGCCGCCGCGTCCAGCTATGTCGGCAAGGCTGCCGGCAGAGCCCGTTCCTCGGCGGCAGGACTCTATGTGGCGTTTTATTATTGCGGCGGAGGCTTCGGCTCGATCCTGCCCGGCCTGTTCTGGTCGCAAGCGGGATGGGTCGGCTGCGTCGCGTTCATCCTGTGCATGCAGGCGGTGATTCTGGTTCTCGCCGGCATATCGTGGAAAGACTGAAGTGCCGGATTTGTTCACTCTCGTGACACTGTTCCGATACAACCTATCGGGACGCCGCCCCGCAGTTGTGCAGCACCGCTTCCACTTGTAGATGACTCCCCCGTCCCCGACCTTGCGAGGCAATCCTGAAATTCGTCCATTTGCTGTACATCTCCATCTTGCAACTGTCCATTCGCTGGTCATTTTTTCCCCAGCTCCGTGTAATCATCGGCAGCAGGCGGCAAGTGGATGACCATCCAACGCTTTAATATAATACACTTTACAGATATCCAGGAGGGTGCTGCGACTGTTCGCTTCCTTTTGGCACATTTTTCGCTGTACGTCATAGTCAATCGGAAACGGAATCTGCTGTTGACGGAGCATCACGGCTCGGAGCAGGTCCGCCATCCCTGCCGATTCCCGTCTATTTCCAGGAGCTGATAATGAAATATACGATCTGCGTCACTCAGCGTTGCAACCTTCGCTGCGACTACTGCTATATCGGCAAACGCGATATTTCCCTGTCACCGGATGCGGCGCGGAAAATCGTCGATTTTGCCTACCGCAACACCCCGGCGGACGAGAAGATCACTATCGGCTTTTTTGGAGGAGAGCCTCTGCTTGAGTTCGGGCGGATCGGCAGCATTGTCGACCTGATCGAAGGGCACCCCGATTACACCCCGGAGCGGGTGGAGATGACGGTGGTGAGCAACGGCACCCTGTTTTCGGAGAAGAGCGCCCGGTACCTGCGGGACCACAACATTGCCTTCGGGGTGAGTTACGACGGACCACCGACGATTCACGACAGCTCCCGCTGCTTCGCCGACGGACGCAAATCCGGCAAGCTGGTGGAGCAAAATCTGAAGCGGGCCGTGGCGGAATTGCCGGAGACCCTGGTCAATGCCGTCTATGGCCCGCCGACATTCCATCTGCTTCCCCACGTGGTCGACTATTTTTCGGAGCTCGGACTTCGGCACATTTACCTCAGCCCGGATTTTTCGGCCCGCTGGACTCAAGCCGATGCCGACATCCTTGCCGACCTGTTTACCGAAATCGGTGCCTTTCACGAGGGTGCATTCACCCGAGGGGATCCTCATTTCATCAGCCTGATCGACGCGAAGATAGCGGTGATTCTGCGAGGCGGCTACGGACCGAACGAGCGTTGCCGAATGGGTAGGGGCGAGTATGCATTCAGCGCCGACGGATTCATCTACCCCTGTGAACGCCTGATCGGCGAGGGCGGAGGGGGTGGCCATTCGATCGGCCATATCGATACCGGCATCGCTCCGGACCGGCTTGCCTGCCACCCTGCCCGCCCGCGAAACAGCCCCCTTGGCATGCACTGAGTGCGGCATCAAGGAGTACTGCATGAATTGGTGCGGATGTTCCAACTATATGTCGTCCGGATCCTATCGGCGGCCCGGGGCCTTCGTGTGCGCTTCGGAACGAGCGGCGATCGAGGCGGCTTTTGCGGTCATCCAATCCCTTGAGGCCCGGATTTTTGGTCCGGCCCTGTTCTCGCATGGCACAGGAGAATTCGCAGCGGGTTCATTCAACGCCAGACTTCTTCAGGGGCAGGAGGGAGCGGTCTCCTGCTGAGGGGGGACCGGCACAGAAAAGAGAGTGCGGTTTTACTGACCGGCCTGCTCGCAACCCGGCATTTTGCCGGGATTGTTGAATACGGAAAAAACCAATCAGAAGGAGATCACCATGACAAGTCTATATGAATTGCCGCCGGACATCGCCCGAAAAATCCGCAACCCGAAGTGGTTGGATTTCGGCAAACCGCGAGATTTTTGGACCATGCACGTGAAACTGATAGATGAAATGATGAAGAAATATGGCCTTATTCCGGCGGAATCGGTTGATCTGCCGCTCAGGCAGGACATGGAGGCGATGGAGATGCGTGCAGCGACGGGAAATAAAGAACGGACGATCTGGCCTCGACCGTTTCCTGGCGGCATGCTGATCCCGCATTTTCATTACAAAGGGGAAGTGTATCTTGTCCCAGAAAAGGAGTGGCGTAAAATATCTCACAATATCAAAGAGATATTCGTGAAAAAGTTGTCCGATGCGAACCGGCTCAGCTTTGATCAGACCATGACTCTGTCCGAAACAATCGATTCCATCCGAGGGTTGAGGGCAGAGACGGGTTTTGCATCCACCGGACAGCAACGATGAATGCTGCACTTCGGCGAATTGAATATCCGGGCCGTGGCCCGCTCATCAGCACCTCGAGGGTGATTGATTCTTTATGGGCAGGTAGCAGTTCCTCCGAGAACCCTGCTGAGAAAGGGCGTCTCATGACCAGGGAACCGTTTGTCTGCCGGCGCCGAATCTTCTGACATCCAGCCTGAAAAGGAGGGAGATGGCGACATCTTTCCTCCTTTTCGGGTGTTTATCACTTTTTTCTATCTCTGCATAACCCTACAGCGCAACATGTCAATATAGACACAATATGCAGTATTCGTACTCCGAAGCGACCTACAGCATGTGGCACACATGTTCATAAGTGCCGTTGTAGGGCTAGTACGGCTGCAGCACATGGTGGCGCAATCATTTTGAATTACATTGAATATTGGTGATTTGCCAGCAACCAGCATGCTTTCTGAGAAATATCCTACTAACTCGACAATAAATAGCAATAAAATATGAAACAGCCGGGAAAGAATGGAATTTCAGTGGACCACCAGACAGACTGATTGAAAAAAAAGCCATATCAAGCTCAATTGATCAAGGAGAACCCCATGAAAAAAACCATCTGTGTTGGACTGTTGGCCTCCTGTATGTTTCTGGGGGTCGGATCCGCCCTTTTAGCCGGCGAAACGGAAAGTGGTAAAGCGGTTCGCCATTCCGGGGAGGCTTCATCCCAGGCATCCAGGGCAGTTGTTCATGGCGCCACCGCCAGCGGACAGGTCGTATCCGGTGCTGCGGCCGTTCCTTTAGCGGGCAGCGGTGCCGCCAGCGGTGCTGCCGGTGCCGCAAGTACGTCAAGCAGCCGAAGCACTTTCGGACAGCGCAAACACGGTTTCAGGCCAGCCATTGCCCGTGGCTGAAGAAACAATCACTGCCGGCCCGCCGCCTGATCAGGCCCTCAAGCAGGACGAGCAGGATACGTCCGCAAAACAATAACTGAACCGGGAGACGAGACGATGAAACATGGCGGACGTTTTTTCAGCGCTTTTCTTTGTGCGATATTTCTCCTGCCATCGCTGGGACTTGCCAGTCATAGCAGTGGTCAAATTTACTTTTCTCCCGAAGAGATTATCGGGTTCTCAAAAAAAGTGGAAAAGGTCATGGCTGCCAAGGGGGCGCGAGTGGCCCTGGTCGCCAGAGTAGGCCGCCCACGGGAAAAACTTCCCGAGGGCATCTCCTGGACCCATACCGGCATTGCCGTCTACTCTCTGATTACAACGGCGGATGGCCGCCAACTTCCCGGCTATGCCATGTACAACCTCTACCAGCGCAGCAAAGAGCCTGATAAGAGTGATCTGATCATGGACTATCCGGTGGATTTTTTCGGTGCTGTTGAGGTGCTGGAGGCCGGTATTGTTATCCCGACACCAGAACTGCAGAAGCGGATTCTCCAGGTGATGTCCTCGGAAACCTACAAAAAGATCCACAACCCCCACTATTCGGTCATAGCCAACCCATATACCCTCGATTATCAGAATTGCACGGAGCATACCCTGGATATCGTTTTCGCCGCCATCTACCATACTGACGATATCAAACAGATCAAGGCAAACGAAAAGGCATATTTTGAGGCCCAGCGGGTGAATGTCAACCCGATCAAGCTCGCTTTCGGCTCAATTTTTGCCGCCGATGTCACGGTCAGCGACCATCCGGGTCAGCCGGTTACCGCGACCTTTGAATCGATCAGCAGTTTCCTCCAAAAATTCGGGGCGGTAAGTGAGTCTTTCACTGTCACCCCGACAAATTAGCAGAAACCTGGCAAGGAGCCCTCAACATCCATATCACTGGAGGAGCAGAAAACTATGCGAAAATATATTTACGTGATTTTCTCGTTTGTTTTGACAGGGATATCCGTTCACTCCCATGCTGGAGAACAGGCCAGTACCCAGTCGGTGCAACACTCCGGTCAGGCCTCGGCTCATTCCGCCCAGGCTGTCTTTTCCGGCCTTATCGCCAGCGGTCAGGCCGCTTCAGCGGTTTCTGCGGTTCCGCTGGCGCTGAGCGCCAGCGCCGGCGTGGTCAGCGGGGAGGCAGCCAACGCGCTCCTGGATATCGCAAACACACCCATTGGCACACCATTGCCGATAACTGAAGAAACGTATTCGAGTGCAGGTCCCCCGCCCGATGAGGCGCTCAAGGGAGACAATAAAAGCGATACCAAGCCATAACGCCATATGTGAAGGGAGGGACGAACCTCGGATTACAAAGCCAGCCGGTGTTCGGTTTTCTGTCCAACACCTCGATCCCCATGCGCTTCATCGGATAGGAGACGCTGCCACGGCTTATGCCGGTCAACTGGACCTGCCGTTTGGTTGGAAGTGCATGGGTGCGGTCGATCATCGCTTTGCGCTCAGCAATCACACCATGGTTGACAATCACACCAACCGGCCGGATTGACAACTCGCCCGCCACGGATATACCATTCTTCAGGCCAACCGGTAAGAAACCTCATCTTGCGGATGGTAATCGAAGAAACCACCTATCTGCACTTTCCAGGAGGTTGATGACTGTTCAATGAGTTATTGGCAAAGTCCCCATTGTTCTGATGGCGATCCGTTCCTACCTGAAGCCCGACCTCAATCCTGCTCCTTCCTCTTCAGACAACTCGGAGTTACTCCATGGTTCACGACTACGACATCATCATCCTTGGTGCCGGCACCACGGCCTTTGCCGGAGCGAGAATCGCCGCGATGGCCGGTAAAAAGGTGGCGATGATCGAGAAATCCCATATCGGCGGTACCTGTGTTAATTGGGGATGCATCCCGAGCAAAACCCTCATCCACAAGGCAGAGATGTATAATGCGGCCCGCAAGGGGATGCAATGGGGGCTGAACCTGCAGGCAGGCGCCCCGGATTGCGGTACGTTGATGCCTTTGAAAAAGGCCGCGGTGGAGGCGATCCGGATGACCCTCTATCAACACGAATTGGACGTCAGCACCGGCATCACGCTCATCCGTGGCCGCGGCCGGTTTGTCAGCCCGAAGGAAATCCGGGTCGAACAACGGCTCTACCGGGCACCGCAGATTCTGATCGCCACCGGTGGACGACCACGTTCCGTCGCCCTGCCTGGTCTTGATACGGTCAACCATATCAACAGCTACAGCGCAATGCGCCTCGCCTGCTTTCCCGAGTCCATTACGATTCTCGGTGGTGGGGTTATCGCCCTGGAGATGGGGCAGATGTTCGCCCGGTTCGGCTCCAGGGTCACCATACTCGAACGCGGACCGCGCCTGCTGGCCGAATTCGACGAGCGTCTCACCGAACAATTCAAACAGATGCTGCAACGGGACGGTGTCGAAATTTTCTGTGATATAGAGGCCAAGCGGGTCGAGAAGGTGGGCGACAAAACCTGCCTGTACGCCCGGATCAACGGTGCCGAGGTGGCGTTTGTCGCCGAGCGATTGATGCTCGCCATCGGTACCGAGCCGGCGACGAAAGGGATCGGCCTGGAAGAAATTGGTGTGGCCACCAACGCCGCCGGTTTCATAACGGTCGACAACCAGCTGCGATCCAGCATTCCCGGCATCTGGGCCGCAGGCGATGTCACCGGCGCTCCCATGGTCGCCCCCAACGGGGCGCGGGAAGCGCAGATTGCCGTCAGAAATATGCTTGATCCGCGTGGAAATCATACCATCGATTACCGTTTCTCACCGATGGCGGTATTCGTCGACCCGGAGTTTGCCACGGTCGGCCTCACCCATGAACAGGCGAAAGCCCAGGGCTACCGTGCCGTCACCACCTACCTGCAGCTCGACCGGGTGCCCAAGGCCCATGTGATGGGCGAATTGCTGGGCGGCGTCCTGCTCACCGCCGAACAGGGGAGCGGCAGGATTCTCGGCGTGCAGATGCTCTGTCCGCGGGCTGCCGATATCATCCATGAAGCCACTCTTGCGGTTCGCTTCGGGCTGACCGTGGTGGATTTGATCACCACCGTCCATGTGTACCCCAGTATCAGCGACGGCCTCCGTCAGGCTGCCTTGCTCAATGCGACAACCCAGGGTCTGGTGTGACCCCCGGTCTCCAGCAGGCAGAACAGGCACTCCATAGGTGCGGTAATTACCAGACGGCGGAAATGGAGGATGTTTCTGACCCCGACCTGATCTTCGACCTGTACGACAAGCTGCGGGCGGGCGGCATCTTTCTGTGGCAGGAGGTGGAGCAGTTCTGTGCCGCCTATCTGATCAAGAGCAAGAGCAACGCCGCCATCGCCAATATCTGCAAACCGGCGGTGGACCGGTGGAAAGTGCGGTACAAGTCGGCCATCGAGGCCTATAAGGAGGCCAGGATCATCTTCGAGCGCACCGGGAAGACCGGTGACGCCGTCCTGATCGCCAACGCCGACAGCAGCTTCAAGGCCTGCCGGAAGGAGAAGGATGGGCTGGAGATCTTCAAAAAGCACCTCGGCAGCTTTGTCCGGTTGTATGAGTTCATGTCGCAGATCGTCGAGTACGACGACAGGAACCTGGAAAGGCTGTGCCTGTATGCCCGCAACCTACGGCCCATGCTGCGGGAGGAACTGCTCGACGAGGACGGCATCGACCTGCAGGGAATCGTGCTGAGCCACTACCGGCTGTCGAAGATCCACCAGCAGAGCCTGAAGCTGCAGGAGAACAGCCCTGATTACCAGCTGAACCCGGGGGATGGGCTGGGCTCGGCCAAGGCCAGGGACCGGAAGGAGGAACTGATCTCGCAGATCATCCACCGGCTCAACGAGTTGTTCATCACCGATGAGCTGACCGACAACGACCTGGTCAACTTATGCCTACACCATCCGCGACAAGGTCCGGGAGAACAGCATCTGCGGCATATGCCACGGTCAGGCCGGCAGCAAGAGCCAACGTCAACAGAACAGTTCCGGTCTTTTTCATTGCCATTCTCCTTGAGTTGAGATTCGGGCACTACGGCGACGCCATTGTGCCAGGCACCCTGTTCACATAAGGGAAGCACTGCATTCCCGCACGACAGAACCCGACCGAAGTCGGTCTCAGCATGATAAAGGGGGTCCGAATCAAATCTCTGGTGCGATGATAAAGAGCATTGTATCACAGAATCGGAGCCGAGAACAACGCCTCGATCTTCTCGATCGCATGCGCCGCAAGGCCCTTTTCAGGTGTCGTATTTCCAGTTGCAGGTGCCGATGCTGATCGATGCGCGGGTGCCCATGTCATGGACAATCAGCGGATTTGGGAGCGAGGCAATAGGGGGCATGTTTTAGGCTCTGCGATGAAATTCGCACCTGTATCGAGACCCTGCCGGATGTGCTACGCTGAGAAACCGATGCAAAACGAGACACCCGACAACCGGCGGAAAGCGGCAGGTCAGGTGCAGGCATTCCAGTAAACCGGCAACAGACTATGACCGCTCCAGACAGTCACCAGGCGGAAATCAATCGAAGAGTGAACAGTACGAGGTGGTCAGAGCTGGGGCTATTACCTTCTCTCCCTTGCAATACGGGACGATCTCCGGTCGACACCTCTCTCTGTGCCGATGTGTCGATATATGAGGATCTCAGGAGATCTGGAAAGGATGGCGGGCAGGCAAAGGACTGTGATACAATCTATGCGTATTATTGACACCCTGCTGAACAGCAAACCGATCCTACCAGACGAGAGCAACGATGACACTTTTACCGGCCATAGAGCAAGAAACGAACGCCCGTCCCGACAGCACGGTGATCTGGCTGCACGGCCTGGGGGCGGATGGCAACGACTTCGCGCCGATCGTCCCTGAACTGCGATTACCCGCTACCGCGGCCATACGGTTCATCTTTCCCCATGCGCCGGCCATACCGGTGACTATCAACGGCGGCTATGTCATGCCTGCCTGGTATGACATCATGGAGATGCAGATCGACCGCAGGATAGACAGCAAGGGCCTCATGGCATCGGCCCGGGCGATCAACGGTTTTATCGACCGGGAACTCGACCGGGGCATCGACAGCCGGCGGATCATTATTGCCGGTTTTTCCCAGGGCGGGGCGGTGGCATACCAGGCCGTTCTCAGTCACGACAAGCCGCTCGGCGGCCTGCTGGCCATGTCCACCTACCTGGCCACTGCCGATAGCCTTGAATATAAAGCTGTCAACAAGGAGATCCCGATCAAGGTCCAGCACGGCTTGCACGACCCGATCGTTCCCGAGCATCTTGGCCGTAAAGCTGTGGCCCGCCTGATCAAGGAGGGCTACCAGGTGAGCTATCAGAGTTATCCGATGGAACATTCGGTCTGCCCGGCCCAGATCGACGACATTTCCCAATGGCTGCAGAGCATTCTATCGACGGCCTGTCGATCCTTGTGATGAAGACTATCACCCCCGGCAAAAACGAAACCCACCTCGAAGAAGCGGTGGCGAAATTCAGACAGACCCGGTCCGCCGCTGCACTCACCGGCGCAGGCATCTCCGTTGCCAGCGGCATCGCCGACTTCCGCAGCCCAGGTGGAGTATGGACCGTCTTCTCGCCGGATGAATACGCCACCCTCGACGTCTTTCTCCACAGTCCGCACAAAGCCTGGAAGCTGTATCGCGAAATGGGCAGGGGACTGATCGGCAAAAAGCCAAGCAAAGGACACAGGGTACTTGCCGAACTCGAGAAAAAAGGTTTCCTCAAGGGACTGATCACCCAGAACGTGGACAATCTTCATCAATGAAATATGGAACTGGCCTTGGTCGAGCGGATTGAAGTGATCTTGTTGTGATGGTTGCCATTGTGTTCCTCTCTACTGGTAGATTTGTAGTAGATCGGAACGACATATTTGAACTACTCTCGGGGGATGGAAACACCCTGACAGGAGCAGAAATAACAAAAGCGTGACCCTAAGAACATCTTAGAATCACGCTTAGTTACTAAATGGTGCCGGAGGTCGGGATCGAACCGACACGGAGTTGCCTCCGCTGGATTTTGAGTCCAGTGCGTCTACCAGTTTCACCACTCCGGCGCTGGGAAAAACTTATACCGTACCACTTCCCCTTCAGTCAAGCAGAAAGGGGGGAGGATGTCGTCACCTCTTCGGCAAGATCGACGACTGATCCCCGTTCGACCTCGAATCGACCACAGGCCTTCAGGTCGACCGCTCCCGTATCATCCACCCGTTGCCTTGTACATCCGGTAATTGAACAGGACCTTACGCACATAATCAATGGTTTCCGGAATCCTTGGGACCCCGCCGGTCCGCTTCACCAACCCTGGGCCGGCGTTATAGGCCGCGAGGGAGAGGATCAGATTGCCGTCAAAGGTGTCGAGAAGACTTCGCAGGTAGCGCACTCCGCCATCAATATTTTCTCCCGGGTTGAAGGGATTGTCGACCCTGAGGTCCTCGGCCGTTCCCGGCATCAGCTGCATCAGGCCCTGGGCGCCTTTTCGGGAAATGGCACGGTGATTGAAACCAGACTCAGTCCGTATCACGGCCTTGATCAGGTGCGGGTCGATATTGTACATACGTCCGACCTGTTTGATATACTGATCATAGGACGAAGGAGCGGCAGACGAAAAAGCGGTATCCCCTCTGTACACCCTGAAGGTGTTGCGGGGACTTTCAATGTATTTCTGTCGAGGGGTGAAGGGCTTGCAGTTCTGCCCGGTCGGGGTATTGGTAAAATGCGTTCTCCCCCGGCCATCATCGCAGACGAACATGTCGGCCCGACCTTCAACTGCTGCAAAGAGACAGACCAGCGACCCTGCCACCACAAGCGTTGTCCAGGAACATCGTCTCTTCACACGGATCCTCTCGAGAAAAAATTGAATTTTAAACCGCTATTTCTTTCTCTTATCCCAATCCGCCAGAAATTGCTCGATTCCGCTATCGGTAAGAGGATGTTTGGCCAGTTGCGCGATAACCTTGAAGGGAATGGTGGCGACATCCGCCCCGATCAAGGCCGCATCGACGACATGCTGCGGGCTGCGGATGCTGGCCACGATCACCTCGCTCTGGTAGCCGTAATTGCTGAATACGGTCATGATATCCTGGATCAGATCCATGCCGCTGACGCCGATATCGTCCAGTCGCCCGACAAAGGGACTGACGTAGGTTGCCCCGGCCTTGGCGGCGAGCAGGGCCTGCGCCGTCGAGAAGACCAGCGTCACATTGGTCTTGATTCCTTCGGCGGCAAGCCGCCTGACCGCCTTGAGCCCCTCGGTGGTCATCGGCACCTTGACGACGATATTGTCGTTGATCGCCGCCAGTTTCCGGGCCTCGCCGACCATCCCTTCGGTATCGAGACTGACCACTTCGGCGCTGATCGGGCCATCGACGATCTGACAGATCTCGGTGATGATCGCCTCGAACGGTTTGTTTTCTTTGGCGATGAGGGATGGATTGGTGGTCACCCCATCAACCATCCCCATTTCCACACCTTGTTTTATCTCATTTATATTAGCGGTATCAATAAAGAATTTCATTTCTCTTCTCCCTGTTGGATAAAAATGTTGCAGCACTTTTCGCTGCAGAAATAGATGATCTCGCCCTTGTGCTGTAAGTGAATGGCCTGCTGGCGCGGCACAAGGGTATGGCACACAGGGTCTTCAACAAGCACATCGCTGACCTTGGCGTCGCTGTTTGGCGGTACCGCTTTCTTCTCGACATCCCGCCTGCCCTTCAGGCTCCCGACCAGCAACCGATACGCGAGAAATATCAAAATGGCAAGGATGACAAACCGAAGCACAATTTCCTCTCATTACCAGCGCACAGAGAATGTACGAATCTGAGGTTAACTAATACGCTGATATTATGGTGGTATAGACAGCTCAATCCCAGTTCTGGCGGGCGATCTCCTGCAATGAAATACTCCCCCGGGACATCTGCGCCTCAAGTTCCGCTTCCATCTCCCTGGCGGTTTTCCCATGGGCCTTGCTCCACAGCTCGGGAGCGATCTCGGCCAGTGGCCGCAGGACGAACAGCCTCTCCTGCAAGCGCGGGTGGGGCAGCACTAGTCCTGGGATATCAACCATGATATCATCATAAGAGAGCATATCCAGATCGAGGGTGCGATCCTCGTAGCCTTCGGCCCGCTCGTTCCTCGTTCTGCCGAACGCGGCTTCGATCTGCAGGAGCTTATCCAGCACCTGCAGCGGAGGGAGCGTCGTCTGCAGTTCACCGACGGCATTGGTGAACCAATTGGCGCTGGCCATCCCCACCGGTGACGAAACATAGGGGTGCGAGAGGGCGACGGTCACGATTTCCGCCACCTCGCCGATAGCCCGCCAGGCCGCGGTCAGCACCTCCTTGCCGTTGCCCAGATTCGATCCCAGACCGATGAATACCCTCTCCACCCTGTTCGCCATCGATCGGCTTCAGAAATCCTGCAACCCCAGGACATCGAACATGCTGTAGAGGCCGCATTCCTGTCCGACGACCCAGGCCGCCGCCGTTGCCGCTCCCTTGGCAAAATGGTCCCGGCTGTGGGCGCGATGCGACAGCTCGAGCCGTTCGCCCGGTCCGGCATAGAATATCGTATGCTCGCCGACGATATCCGCCGCCCTGATCGACTGGATGCCGATCTCGTGGGGTTTGCGTTCACCGATGATGCCGTTGCGCTCGAAAACCGCGACATCCTTGAGATTCCGGTTGACCCCGGCGGCCGCCATTTCCCCGAGTTTCAAGGCGGTGCCGCTCGGGGCATCCTTCTTGCGGTTATGGTGGGCCTCGATGATCTCGATATCGTAATCGTCGCCCAGGATCGCCGCCGTCTTCTTGACCAGTTTGAACAGGACATTGACGCAGATCGACATGTTCGGCGATTGGACGCAGGGGAAATTGCGGCTGAGTTCCTTCAGTTCGGCAAGGTTCTCCGGCGACAGGCCGGTCGTCCCGATCACCATGGCCCTGCCGTGTCGGGCCGCCAGGCGGACGAATTCCATCGTTGCCTTGTGAAAGGTGAAGTCGATGATCACATCGCCCTGATCGATCACCGCTTCCAACCCCTCACGAATAACAACGCCGCTCCCGGTCCCGGTGAGCAGCTCGCCGACATCCCTGCCGATATTCGCATTGCCGGCGGCCTCGAAGGCCGCGGCATACTCCAGCCGGGGATGCTCGCCGACCATATGGGCCACCCGCCGCCCCATCCTGCCGGTTGCTCCGGCGATAATCACCTTGATCATGGTGTCGTTCCTCCCGTCTTCCTGTTCCGTCGTCTCAATGCCCGACTCAGATCAACCCCAGACCGGCCATCGCTCCCCGCAGCTTGTCGATCCCGCTTGCATCCAGCGGGGCCAGCGGCAGCCGGGGCAGACCGCTGCGGATCTTGCCCAGCAATTCCATCCCCGCTTTGGCCGGCACCGGATTCGGGGCGCAGAACAGGGCCTTCATCAGGGGATACATCCGGAAATGCAGGGCATTGGCCTTGGCCAGATCGCCGGCCAGCGCCGCTTCCATCAGCTCGGCCATCCCTTTGGGATAGACATTGGAGATGACCGAGATGACGCCTTTGCCGCCCAGCAACACGGTCGGCATCGCGGTGAAATCGTCGCCGGACAGGACGATGAAGTCGTCGGGACAGAGGCGGAGGACATCGCTCACCTGTTCGATACTGCCGCAGGCCTCCTTGATGCCGATGATATTTTTGACCTCGGCCAGCCGGGCCACGGTCTCGGGCAGCATGTTGATGGCCGTCCGTCCCGGCACGTTGTACAGGAACATCGGGATGTCGACGGCCTCGGCAATGGCCTTGAAATGCTGGTAGAGGCCTTCGGCATTCGGCTTGTTGTAGTACGGCGTCACCGACAGCACGGCATCGGCGCCGCTCTCCCTGGCACTCTCCGTCAGTTCGATGGCCTCGAGGGTGTTGTTGGCCCCGGTCCCGGCAACCACCGGCACCCGCCCGGCCACCGTCTGCACGGTCAGCTCGATCACCCGCTTGTGCTCGTTGAAATCAAGGGTCGCCGATTCTCCGGTGGTTCCACATGGCACGATTCCATGGGTCCCCTGGGCGATCTGGAATTCGATCAGATCGACAAACCCCTGCTCGTCCAGTCGGCCATCGATAAACGGTGTGACTATCGCGACATATGCGCCATGGAATTTCTTCATGTTTCGTTCCTCCAAAAATTCCTGCCTTTATTATCTTCCTTGCGCGATCCCGATGCTCTCAGAGCAGGGATTCGGCGGTCAGCAGCCCTTCGTAGATCAGCCGCGCCGGTCCCTGCAGATGGACGTTGCCGATCCCGCGACCCTCCGGCAGGTCGAAGGCGACTGTCAGCCGTTCACCGCCGGAGGTAACGACCTGTACGGGCGGCCGGACCATACGCCGCAGACCGGCGATGAGCGCTGCGGCCACCGCCCCGGTGCCACAGGCCATGGTCTCGTCCTCGACTCCGCGTTCATAGGTACGGACATGGAGTCTTCCATCCGGCAGCAGGCGGGCAAAGTTGACGTTCGTCCCTGCCGGCTGAAACACTTGATGAAAACGGATCTCTCTTCCCCATTCTTTAACGGGAATGGTCTCCACGTCAATAAAAATAACTGCATGCGGGACCCCGGTGTTGATCGAGGCAACGGTCAGGTGCCGGCCGTCGACATCGATCGTGCGATCGGGCCGATGATCGACCGGGTCGGTCATCAGCACGCTGACGGTTTCGTCTTCGTCGAGGATTTCGGCCTCGATCGCCCCGGCAATGGTCTCAAAACGCATCGTTTTTCCCGCAATTCCATGCCGATAGGCAAATCTGGCGGCGCATCTGGCGCCATTGCCGCACATCTCGGCCACGGAGCCGTCGGCATTGTAGAATTGCCACTTGAAATCGGCCACATCACTGTCTTCAAGCAGGATCAGGCCGTCGGCGCCGACCGAGAATTTCCGCCGGCAGATCTTGCGGGCAAAATCAGGCTGGTCTGCAGGATCAAGCAGTGGGCGACGATGATCGATGATGACGAAGTCATTGCCGGCACCGCTCATTTTGGCGAAGGCCAACGGAAATATGCTCATTATGATGTTAAAATCGGCTGCGGCTCTCCGCTTTTCCGCAGATACAGACAAGTGAACCCTCCAGCCGGAAATATCCGATGACTTGGAGGGTTCGCCACCCAGGCACGGCCTCACCTGGCAGTATTACACAAGCGTGTTAATCCCTGGTCGTCGCCTCGGCCGATTTCGCGCTCTCATTGGCCGGGGTGCCCTGGTCGATGGCCGTTACCGCATAGTAGTAGCGTACGCCGGGTTCAGCCTTGGTATCGACGAACAGCGTAAAGGCCGGTTCGACCTCGCCGACCAGGGACATTCCCTTCGCGGCGGCGGTGCGGCGGTAGACCCTGTATCCGCCCAGGTCTTCTTCGGCCGATTTTTCCCACAGCACCTTGATCCCCATATCCGTTTCAATCGCGGAGACACCGGTCGGCGCGGCGGGAGGGGTCAGATCGGCGGCCAGGGTCGAGACCGGCCGGCTCATCCCGCCGGCAACGACTTCCTTGCCGACCAGGAGCTGCGACTGCACCTGATAGGTGTACTGCTGCTTGATCGCAACCTGGCGATCGACAAAGGACGTCCCCTCAACCACCCCGATCTTCTCGAAATCCCGGCCGCCGGTGCTGCGCAGTACCTGATACTGCAGCGGGTTGCCTACCGGGCCGCCATCGCGGAGCATGGTCACCGGCTGCCATTTCAGGACGATCTCCCTGTTGCCGACCTTGGCGGTCAGATTCTCAGGCGCCCTGGCCGGCACCTGCCAGATAAAGGTAATGATATTGGAATCGGCACTCTCGGCAAACCAGCTGGTCCGGGAGCGGACCTTGAAGAAATACTTGTATCCCGGTTTGAGTCCGGACATGGTGAAAACGGCCTTTCTCGCCTTGCCGTCCTCGGTGGTCAGGCCCGCCGGCTGCTCAACCGGGTCGACAAAGGGGATCGGACAGGTGCTGCAGTAATCCTTGAGGGGGATTTCCGCCCGGTACAGTTCGAAGGAGGAGATAGTCTCGATATCCTTTCCCCTGACGGTCTCCATCGGATAGGTCCAGGCCAGTGTCACTCCTTTCTCATCCGTTTCAAAGCCCAGATCCTTGATCGCCTGCGGGACGACCGTTTCCGGCGGCACCGGATGATTTTTGTATCCGCACCCCCCGACCACCAGCAAGGATGCACCCAGCAACAGACTTGCCCCAGCGACAACGGCCCTGTGTAATATCCTCATCACGCAATCCCCATTTGTTTTTCAGCAAGACTGACCGCCTCTTCCACCCGCCGCAGCCCGGTCCCTCCGGTAGAGATGCGGCTGTTGACCGAACCTTCGACACGCAGTACCTCAAAGACATCTTCTTCGATAAGCCTGGAGTGGTGCTGCAGCTGCTCGATCGTCAGGTCCTCCAGTTCGCACCCCTGGTCGATACAGAATGCCACCGCACGGCCCACAATACCATGCGCCTCTCGAAAAGGAACACCTTTTACCACCAGATAATCGGCGAGATCGGTGGCCGTCATGCAGCCATGTCGGGTCGCCTCGGCCATCCTCTCCGTCTTAAATCGCAGGTTGCGCAGCAGCTCGGCCATGATCGACAGCGAGGCGGCGACGGTGTCGACCGCATCGAAGACCGGTTCCTTGTCTTCCTGCAGGTCGCGGTTGTAGGTCAGCGGCAGGCCTTTGACCAGGGTGATGAGGGTCATCAGGCTGCCGACCACCCGGCCGCTTTTGCCCCGGATCAGCTCCGGAATATCCGGGTTTTTCTTCTGCGGCATGATCGACGACCCGGTGCAGAAGGCATCGGCGATGTCGACAAAGGAGAACTCCTCGGTCGACCACAGCACCAGTTCCTCGGACAGCCGCGACAGGTGCAGCTGGACCAGGGTGCAGCAGCTGACGAACTCGATGGCGAAATCGCGGTCGCCGACGGTATCCATGGAGTTGGCGGTGACCCCGTCGAAATCGAGGGCCGCCGCCACCTGCTCGCGGTCGATCGGCAGCCCGCTGCCGGCCATGGCGGCACTGCCTAACGGGGAGAGGTTCATCCGCCGGCGGCAGTCGGCCAGCCGCGTCCGGTCGCGACCGAACATCTCGTAATAGGCCAGCAGGTGGTGGGAGACGAGCACCGGCTGGGCCCGCTGCATATGGGTGTACCCCGGCATCACGTGGCCGAGATACTGGCGGGCCAGCACAACGAAGGCCTTCTGGACCCCGGTCAGCAGGTCGCCGATGATGTCGCACTGGTCGCGCAGGTACATCTTCAGGTCGAGGGCGATCTGGTCGTTGCGGCTGCGGGCGCTGTGCAGCCTGGCCCCCGCCGGGCCGATCCGTTCGACCAGGGACTTTTCGATATTCATGTGAATATCCTCGAGCTCGCGCCGGAACCGGAAGGTCCCGGCATCGATCTCCTGCTCGATCTCGGTCAGGCCGCGGAGGATGTCGGCCAGTTCCTCACCGCTGAGGATGCCGCGATCGGCCAGCATCGTCGCATGGGCCCTGCTGCCGGCGATATCGTAGCGGTAGAGCCGGCTGTCATAATGGATCGAGGCGGTGAAGGCCTCGACCGAGGCGGCGGTCGAGGCGGAAAAACGGCCGCCCCACAGTTTTGCTGAACCCATCTTGTCCTGTCCGCTCATACCGTCATCTGTTCTGGAGGGCCTGGATCCGCAGGCGCAGCCCGTTGAGGCGGATGAAACCGGTGGCATCGGCCTGGTCGTAGACGGTGTCCTCCTCGAAGGTGGCAAAACTCTCCTGGTACAGCGATTGATCGGACTTGCGGCCGACGACGGTGCAGTTGCCCTTGTACAGTTTGAGCCTGACGGTGCCGTTGACGGTTCTCTGGCAGGCGTCCATCGTCGTCTGCAGCAGCTCCCGCTCCGGCGAGAACCAGAAGCCGTTGTAGATCAACTCGGAGTAGCGGGGCACCAGGGAATCGCGGATCCGCATGACCTCGCGGTCGAGGGTGATGGTCTCCAGCGCCCGGTGGGCCTCGCGCAGGATGGTCCCGCCCGGCGTCTCGTAAACCCCGTGCGATTTCATGCCGACGAAGCGGTTCTCCACCAGATCGAGCCGGCCGATGCCGTTGGCGCCGCCCAGCTTGTTCAGGATCTGGAACAGGGGCAGAGGCTCGAGCCTCCGGCCGTCGAGGGCCACCGGATCACCGTGGCGGAACTCGACCTCGAGATAGGTCGGCTTGTCGGGGGCCTGCTCGGGGGCCACGGTCAGCTTGAACATCGCCGGGTCGGGTTCGTTCCACGGATCCTCGAGGATGCCGCCCTCGAAACTGATGTGCAGCAGGTTCTCGTCGGAGCTGTACGGTTTTTCCTTGGTCACCGGGATCGGGATGGCATGCTGCCGGGCGAATTCGACCAGCTTCTGCCGCGAATTGAGGTTCCACAGCCGCCACGGGGCGATGATCTTCAGTTTCGGCGCCAGACCGATATAGGCCAGCTCGAACCGGACCTGGTCGTTACCCTTGCCGGTGGCGCCATGGCTGACGGCATCGGCGCCCTCCTCCAGGGCGATCCGCACCTGTTCCTTGGCGATCAGCGGCCGCGCCAGCGAGGTGCCGAGGAGATACGATCCCTCGTAGATGGCATTGGAGCGGAAGGCCGGGAAGATATAGTTCTCGACGAACTCGGTCTTCAGATCGGAGACGATGACCTTCTCCGCCCCGGTCGCCAGGCCCTTGGCCCGCACCGCATCCCAGTCTTCCTCCTGACCGATGTCGGCCGAATAGGCGATGACCGAACACTGGTATTCCTCGGCCAGCCACTTGAGTATGACCGACGTGTCCAGCCCGCCGGAGTAGGCCAGAACGATCTTCTGTACATCCATATCTGTTTACCTCAATTGAAAATGGAAATGCGGACATTTCCTCAAAGTTTCACTCTCTTCTCAGGCGATGAATTTTTCGAGAATCGCCTTGTGGATATGCATCTTGTTTTCCGCCTGGTCAAAGGCCACGCACTGCGCCGACTCGAGGACCTCGTCGGTGATCTCTTCGCCGCGGTGGGCGGGAAGGCAGTGCAGGACGATGGACTCCGCCGGGGCCTTGGCCAGCAGCGCGGCGTTGACCTGATAGCTGCTGAAGACCTTGAGACGTTCGTTCTGCTCGGACTCCTGCCCCATCGAGGCCCAGACATCGACATTGACGACGTCGGCGCCGGCAACCGCCAGCTTCGGATCGCGGATCACGGCAATCTGGCCGGCGGCCTCGGCCCGGCTCCGGGCCAGGATCCCGGCATCGGGCTCATACCCTTCGGGACAGGCCAGGACCAGCTCGAAACCGAATTTGCCGGCGGCCTGAATCCAGGAATTGGCCATATTGTTACCGTCGCCGATCCAGGCGATCCTCAGGTTCCTGAGAGGACCTTTCTTCTCCTGAATCGTCATGATATCACTGAGGATCTGACAGGGATGGTGAAGGTCCGTCAGGGCGTTGATGACCGGGACGGAACTGTAGGCGGCGAGCTCATTGACGACGTCCTGGCCGAAGGTCCGCACCACCATCGCATCGACATAGCGCGACATGACCCGGGCCATGTCCTTCAACGGCTCGGAGCGAGCCAGCTGGGTGTCGCGGGCGGACAGGAAAATGACCTGCCCGCCGAGCCCGTACATTGCCGCCTCGAACGAGACCCGGGTCCGGGTCGAGGGTTTCTCGAAGATCAGGCCGATCGTGCGACCGGCCAGCTGCCGGTGGGCCATCCCTTCGCTGCGTTCACGCTTGAGCTGTACCGCCCGTTCGACAAAATACGCCAGTTCGTCTCTTGAGAATTCTTCCAGTGAAAGTAAATGCTTTGCCATAACCGACACCCAAGGTTCACGCCGGCCGACCACGGTCTCCGGCAGCCATCTCCCTGCACCTTCTCACGCTGATTTTCAAGGGAGAAAAGATGTATTTTTACATGAAAGGCAGGGCATTTGCAAAGATTTTTCCCGGAAATCCTCAGGCTGCGGCCGGTTTCGCTCCGTTTTCCGGCATCAATACTCAGCCAGGAGATCGGCCAGCGCGGCAATGAAACAATCGATCTCCTCCTCGCTGACAATCAGCGGCGGCACGAAACGCAAGGCGACATTGCCGGCGAAATTGCAGAGGAAGCCCCGCTCGAACATCTTTTTGACGATGTCGCTGCCGAGGGCCACCCCTTTCTCCGTCAGCACCAGCCCCAGAATCATGCCCAGGCCCCGTACCCCCTCCGCCAGGTCGGGAAATCGTGCCGCCAGCTGCTGCAGCTGCGTCTGAAAATACATCCCCCGCCGCCGTACTCCCGGAAGGAAGCCCTCGGCCAGAATGATCTCCAGGCTGGCCACGGCGGCCGCCGCCACCACCGGATTGCCGCCGAAGGTCGAGGCATGGGTGCCGGGGGTGAAGGCGGCGGCAATGGCGTCGGTCGTCAGCATCGCCCCGATCGGCAGACCGTTGCCGAGGGCCTTGGCGACGGTCATGATGTCGGGCTGTATGCCCATCTGGTGGTAGGCGAACAGGGTTCCGGTCCGGCCGATGCCGGTCTGCACCTCGTCAAAGATCAGCGTCAGACCGTGCCTGGTGCACAGCTCCCTGATCCCCTGCAGATACGCGGCCTCCAGCGGCCGCACTCCGCCCTCGCCCTGCAGCGGTTCGCAGAGGACGGCGCAGGTCTGGTCGCCGATCAGTTCCTCGATGGCGGCGAGATCGCCGAACGGGGCATGGACAAAACCTTCCGGCAGCGGGTCGAACCCCTTGTGGAATCTGGTCTGGCCGGTGGCGGCGACAGTGGCCAGGGTCCGGCCATGAAAGGAGCCGGCCAGCGAGATGACCTGATAGCGTCCCTCCCCGGCATGGATGCGGGCCAGCTTGATCGCCGCCTCGTTGGCCTCGGCGCCGCTGTTGGCGAGGAAGACCTTGTCGGCAAAGGAGTTGGCGACAAGGAGTTCGGCCAGCCTGGTCTGGGGCTCGGTATAGTACAGGTTGGAGACGTGGACCAGTTCGGCCGCCTGGCGGCAGATGGCCGCGGTCACCGCCGGATGGCAGTGACCGAGGGCGCAGACCGCGATCCCCGAGAGAAAATCGAGATATTCCCGCCCGTCGGCATCCCACAGACGACACCCATCCCCCTTGATCATCGCCGCCGGAAATCGTGCATACGTCGCAACAAATACCTTGTCGGCCCTGGCCTTCAACTGCTCGTTCGTGATCATCAGCAAATCTCCGTTCCCACCCCTTCCCGGGTGAACATCTCGAGCAGGATCGCATGCTCGACCCTGCCGTCTATTATGTATGTCTTGGCCACCCCGCGCGCCAGCGCCGCCTCGCAGCACCGGACCTTGGGGATCATGCCGCCGGTCAGGGTGCCGTCGGCGATCAGCGGTTCGATATCCTGGCGGGACAGTGAAGGGATGAGCATCCCCTGCTTGTCCTTGACGCCGGTCACGTCGGTCAGCAACATCAACTTCTCGGCCGCCAGTTCACCGGCAATGGCTCCGGCCACCAGGTCGGCGTTGATGTTGAAGGCCTGCCCATCCTCCCCGACTCCCACCGGGGCGATGACCGGGATGAAATCGGCCTGGGACAGGCTTTCCAGGACCTCCGGATTGATTTTGGTCACCTGGCCGACCCGGCCGAGGTCGATCAGTTCGGGCGGGGCGTCCTTGATGTCGTCGCCCTTGGCCCTGCTGCTCATCTGCAGCTTCCGGGCGCAGACCAGATCGCCGTCGCGCCCGGACAGGCCGACCGCCTTGCCGCCGCAGTGGTTGATCAGGCCGACGATCTCCTTGTTGACCTTGCCGACCAGAACCATCTCGACCACGTCCATGGTCTCGCCGTCGGTGACCCGCATCCCCTGGACATAGCTGGGCTTGATGTCGAGGCGGTCGAGGAAGCGGTTGATCTGCGGTCCGCCGCCGTGGACGATCACCGGGTTGATGCCGATCTGCTTGAGCAGGATGACGTCGAGGGCGAACTGCCGCTTCAGGTGCTCATCGACCATCGCGTGACCACCGTACTTGATGACCACCACCTTGTTCCTGAATTTCTGCATGTAGGGCAGAGATTCAATCAGGATTTTTGCCTTCTCGATACTTTCTTGCATTGCACTATCCGTGAGTGGACCAAAATTTTCTATGGGGGAACCGAAAGAGAATTTATCAACCGGAAATCATGTCATGATCGTGGTCAAGGCCCCAATTCTGCAAGCATTGTACTGAGTCGCCGCTGTTTAGTAAAGGACTGTTTCGACAGGACCGGAACAGCCTTCTTTACATTTCCAAGGGATTAAGCTACGATGGGCTCGGTAATTGCAAAGGAGATTTCCCCCTGTTCACCGGAGATTCACGATGATGCGAATGTTCACCCACATGTTCAGATCCTCCTGTCTTGCCGCTATCCTCTGCTGCCTCGCCGTCATGCCCGCGGTTGCGGCGGATGCCCCGATCCAGATCGAGGCCGACAAGATGTCCTCGACCGAAAAGACCAATACCGTGCTGTTTACCGGCAACGTCGATGCGCGTCAGGCGGATGTGCGCATCCGCGCCAACGAGATGACTGTCTTCTACACACCGGCCAAACCGAACAAGAAAGGACAGAAGACCGCCAGCCAGCAGGTGGAGAAGATCATCTGCACCGGCAATGTCGAGGTCTCGAAGAAAGAGTGGCTCGGGACCTCGAAGAAAATGATCTACCTGGCCAAGGAGCGGCAGGTCATCCTGATGGACAACGCCAAGGCCTACCAGGGGCAGAATATGGTCAGCGGCGAGAAGATTGTCTACTACATGGACGAAGGGCGTTCAGAGGTTGTCGGCGGGGCAAAGAGAACAAAAACCACGGTCGGGGATTCCGGCAAGGGCGCATCGAAACCGGGCCGGGTCAACATGACCATTATCCAGAAATAGAACGGCAACAATATCGCCATGTCCCTGCTGGAGACAAAAAATATCGTCAAGCGGTACGGCAACCGCACGGTTGTTGACGGCGTCAGCCTTCAGGTCAACACCGGGGTCGTGGTCGGATTGCTCGGACCGAACGGGGCTGGCAAGACAACCTCCTTCTACTCGATCGCCGGGTTTATCCGTCCCACCAGCGGTCATATCCTGCTCGACGGGGAAACGATCACCAATCTGCCGATACACAAACGGGCGCTGAAGGGAATATCCTACCTGGCCCAGGAGCCATCGGTATTCAAGAAGCTGACCGTCGAAGAGAATGTCCGCATCATCCTCGAGCCGCTGGGACTGAGCAAAAACGAGATCAGCAACCGGATCAACGAGTTGATGGCCGATCTCGGCATCGAGTACCTGCGCCACAACAAGGGCTATGCCCTCTCCGGCGGCGAGCGGCGGCGGGTCGAAATCATGCGGTCGCTGTCCACCCGGCCCCGCTTCATCCTCCTCGACGAGCCCTTCGCCGGGATCGACCCGCTGGCCGTCATCGAGTTGCAGAAGATCATCCACGGCCTGAAGGACAAGGGCCTCGGCATCCTGATCTCCGATCACAACGTCCGGGAGACGCTCCAGGTCTGTGATTTCGCTTACATCATGAACGCCGGGCAGATCCTGACCAGCGGCGTGGCGGAAGACATCATCGAGAGCGAGGTGGCCCGCAAGATGTACCTCGGCGAAAATTTCAGCATGTAAAGAGATCTATGGCACTGGAACTCCGACAACAGCTCAAGCTGGCCCAGAAACTGGTGATGACGCCGCAGTTGCGGCAGGCCATCCGGCTGCTGCAGTTGAACCGGCTCGAGCTCTCCAATGCCCTGCAGGCCGAACTGGAGCAGAACCCCGCCCTGGAGGAGGAACTCTCACAGATCGATACCACCGAGGCAACCCACGGCCTGTCCTCGACGCTCGAAAACCTGGAACCGGGAAGAGAGGAGGACTTCACCGAACGGGTGGCCGTCTCGGACAACCTGTCCGAGATCAACTGGGAGGATTACGCCAACAACTTCGACAGCAATTTTTCCTTCGCCCATGAAGTCCCCGCCGCCGACGCCCCGTCCCAGTTCGATTTCATCTCCGCAAAACCGGGACTTTCCGCCTACCTCCATTGGCAATTGGCCCATGCCGAACTCGATGACCACGAATGGGACATCGCCCTCTACATCATCGGCAACCTCAACCGTTATGGCTTTCTCGAGGTCGATCTCGACGAGATCATGTCCCAGACCGAATCCACCCACGATGAGGCCGAATATATCCTCGAGGTCATCCAGGATCTCGACCCGCCCGGGATCGCAGCCCGGAATGTCACCGAATCACTGCTGCTGCAGTTGGAGCGGCTCGGGATGGCCGACTCTCTCGCCGCCGAGATCGTCCGGGACCATCTCCCCCTGCTCGAAACCCGCAACTACAAGGCCCTGATGCGGGCCACCGGCCACAAGAAATCCGAGATTACCAAGGCGATCGAATACATCATCAAGCAGCTCACCCCCTACCCCGGACTGCCCTACGCCGAGGAAAACACCAACTACATCGTCCCCGATGTCTACGTCCGGAAGATCGACGGCGAGTATATCATCCGGCTCAACGACGACGACCTGCCGCAGCTGAAGCTATCGTCCCACTACCAGGAATTGCTCAACGACAAGGGGTTGCAGAAGGAGTCCCGCCACTATATCCACGATAAGCTGAAGAATGCCGAATGGTTCATCAAATCGATCCATCAGCGGCAGCGGACAATCTACAAGGTCATGGAGAGTCTGCTCAAATTCCAGTATGAATTCTTCGAGCATGGACCGGGGCACCTCAAGCCGCTGATCCTCCGCGATGTCGCCGAGGACATCGACATGCATGAATCGACGATCAGCCGGGTCACTTCAAACAAGTACGTCCATACCCCGCAGGGGATTTACGAACTGAAGTATTTCTTTTCGACCGCGATCCCGCGTAACGGCGGAGAGGCCCTGGCCTCGGAATCAATCAGGAACACCATCCTCAAGATGATCCAGGAAGAGGACAGGATAAAACCCCTGAGCGACAACGACATTGCTGAAATTCTGGCCAAACAGAACATCCAGATCGCCCGCCGCACAGTGGCTAAGTACAGGGAACAGTTAAAAATACTTCCTGTAAAGCATCGCCGCCACAATAGATAGCGGGAGGATCCGGACATCACCTCCGATACCGTCTCCCCCGCCTGTCCTGTCGTCCACCCGGCGAATTCCCCTTCCTCTCTTGCCGTTTGCCAGCTATATTCAGGCATCCGGGTGTTTTCTACCCCAGACCAACCCCCATACTGAACCCGTCATGGCACGCACATCGAAGAGCTGTTGTATCCCGGCGATCGTTCTGATCCTCCTGACCCTTGGCCTGTCCTCCTGCACCCGGGTCATCACCGGCACCATCGTCCAGCCGACGGTTGACAACCTGCAGAAGCAGACCGACCTCGAGCTGGTCTGCGAGGGGGCCCCGGCCTACCTCCTGATGATCGACAGCATGATCGCCTCCGCGCCGCAGAACCGCGCCCTGCTGCGGATCGGCGCCCAGTCCTATGGTTCCTATCTCGCCGCCCTAGGCGAGTGCGGCGCCGAGCCGAACAGGATCGGCGCCATCGCCGATAAGGCCCGCTTGTATGGAACCACTCTGATCGCTCAGGTTCTGCCCGGTATCACCCCTGACCGCAGGGTGGATCTCGATGCCGAACTTGCCGCTCTGAGCCGCTCTGACGTTGCCCCGCTGTTCTGGGGGACGATGGCGTGGCTGTCGTGGATCCAGCAGCAGCAAGGTTCGGCGGAGGCGATGGCCGATCTGGTGGTCGTCGAGAAAATCATGACCCGGCTGCTGGCCCTGGATGAAACCTTCCAGGCCGGCGCGATCCACCTCTTCTTCGCCACCCTCCAGGCGACCAAACCGGCCATGCTGGGCGGCGATCCCGAGGCCAGCCGGCATCACTTCGACCGGGCGCTGGAGCTGTCGCGGCACCGGTTCCTGCTGGTCCAGACCAGCTATGCCGAAACCCTGGCCAGGATGACCCTGGACAAAAAACTGCACGACCGGCTGCTGCACGAGGTGATCGCCTTCGACATCGCCGCGGCCCCGGACTTCGCCCTCGCCAACCAGATCGCCAAACGCAAGGCGGCGCGCCTGCTCGCCGAGGAGTATTTCGCCGAATAACGGCGTATTGAACCGCCACCCGATAGGAGACCCCATGCGTCCTGTTCTTTCCCTCTTCCTCGTAGGTCTTATCCTCCTGGTCTCGGCCGTCCGCCCGGCCGACGCCCGGCCCAGGCACCTGTTCAAGATCGGCAGTCTCGCCCCGGAGGGATCGGTCTGGATCCTCCAGTTTCAGGAATTCGCCAGGGAAGTCGAGGAGAAAACGGGGGGAGAGGTCGGGTTCCGGGTCTATGCCGGCGGCATCATGGGCGATGACCAGGCGATGTACCGCAAGATACGGATCGGGCAACTGCAGGGCGGAGGCTTCACGATGACCGGCATCGCCCAGGTGGTCCCGGACTTCCGGATCATGGCCCTGCCCTTCCTCTTCACCTCCTACCAGGAGGTCGATGCCGTCACCAGAGGTCTCCTGCCGAAGTTCAGACAGCAATTCGCCGAGCAGGGGCTGGAACTGATCGCGATGACCGAGGTCGGCTTCATCTACACCATGTCGACCATGCCGATCGTCACCATCGACAACCTGCGCCAGGCCACCTGCTGGACCCCGACCGGCGATCCGGTCTCCTCGACCTATCTTTCCCAGCTCGGCATCACCCCGGTTCAGCTGTCGATCCCCGATGTCCTGTCCTCCCTGCAGACCGGACTGGTCAACACCGTCTTCAACTCCCTCTACGGTTCGATCGTCCTCCAGTGGTTCACCAAGGCCAAATATATCAACGACCTCCCCTTCGGCTACGCTTACGGCGCCCTGCTGCTTGACCAGAAGGCCCTGGCGAAACTGCCGAAGGACCAGGCCGCCATCATCCAGACGACCGCCGACAAGTATTTTCCGCCGCTGATCGCCAAGACCCGGCAGAGCAACGAGGAATCACGGGATATCCTTGCCGAAAACGGCGTTCGGTTCACGACCTTTCCCACCGAGGTCGCCGCCCAGTTGCAGGGGTTCCGGGACCAGACCGCCAAGGCGGTGATCGGCTCCTCGTTCTCCCGGGAAATCCACGACGAAACGACCCGGCTGCTGCAGGAATTCCGGTCGGGCCGCTAAGAGGCCTGCGACCATGAACGGCGAGACCACCGCCAGGCCGGGAAAAATCCTTCGCCTGCTCAACGGCATCGAGGAGACGATCCTGTGTCTCCTCCTGCTTGCGATGATCACCCTTTCCTGCCTGCAGATCGCCCTCCGCAGCCTCTTTTCGGGAGGACTGCTGTGGGCCGATCCCCTGATCCAGCAGCTGGTGCTGTGGAGCGGCCTGCTGGGGGCGGCGATGGCCACCGCCCGGGGCAAACATATCGCCCTCGACCTCGTCACCTATCTGGTGCCGAAACGGCTCCAGCCCTGGATGTTACTGGCGACCCACCTGCTGTCGACCCTTACCGCGGCAGCCCTGGTCTACGCCTCCGGTCGGTTTGTCGCCAACGAGATCGCCTATGGCAGCCCCGGCCTGTTTGGACTGCCTTCCTGGGTCTGGAACCTGGTCTTTCCCCTGGCCTTCACGATGATCGCGCTGCGCTACGGTATCGCCCTGTATCGGGACCTCGGCACGGTCATCCGCCACTGCCGGAAGGACAGGCGATGACCGCCCTCAAACTGCTGACCCTCCTGTTGGCCCTGCTGGGGACGCCGCTGTTCATCGTCATCTCGGCCCTGGCCCTGTTGTCCTTCCACACCGCCGGCATCGACCTGTCGGCGGTGATCATCGAGATGTCCCGCCTGGCCGACACCCCGATGCTCGTCTCCCTCCCCCTCTTCATCTTCGCCGGCACCCTGCTGGCGGAGAGCCGGGCGCCGGAGCGGATCCTCCAGCTGTCACAGACCTTTCTCGGCTGGCTGCCCGGCGGTCTGGCGGTGGTGTCGCTCGCCGTCTGCGCCCTGTTCACCGCCTTTACCGGCGCCTCGGGGGTCACCATCTTCGCCCTCGGCGGCCTGCTCCTGCCGGCACTGCTGCGGGACGGGTACCAGGAACGGTTCTCGATGGGCCTGATCACCTCGTCCGGCAGCCTCGGCCTGCTCTTCCCGCCCAGCCTGCCGCTGATCCTCTACGGCGTCATCTCCGAATCGCGGATCGATCATCTGTTCGTCGCCGGCATCCTGCCCGGCCTGTTGATGCTGGTGCTGCTGACGGCCTATGCCATCACCAAAAGCCCGAGAGTCGCCGCCCGGAACCGACGCCACACGGTTCGGGAAATGGCCCTGGTGCTGCGGCAGGCGGCTTGGGAACTGCCGCTTCCGGTTATCCTGCTGGGGGGAATTTACGGCGGCTTTTTTGTCGCCGGCGAAGCGGCGGCAGTGACGGCCCTCTATGTGCTGATCGTCGAAGTCGTTATCCGTCGCGAGATATCGCCGGCACAACTGGTGACGATCATAAACAAGTCGATGGTCCTTTTCGGCGGCATCCTGATCATCCTCGCCGCCTCGATGGCCTCGACCAACTACCTGATCGACCAGGAAGTGCCGATGCGGCTGTTCGCCCCGATCCGTGAACACATCAGCAGCAAGTACACCTTCCTGCTGCTGCTCAACCTCTTTCTGCTCGTCGTCGGCACCATGCTCGATATCTTCTCGGCGCTGGTCCTGGTGGTCCCTCTCATCCTGCCGATCGCCACCGGATACGGTGTCGATCCGGTCCACCTCGGCATCATCTTCCTCACCAACCTCCAGATCGGCTACTGCACCCCGCCGATCGGGCTCAACCTCTTCATGGCCTCCTACCGCTTCGAGCGTCCGGTGATCGAGCTGTATCGGGCGACACTGCCGTTCATCGCCATCCTCCTGATCACCCTCCTGATCATCACCTACCTGCCCTGGCTGAGCCTGGCTCTCGTTCAAGTCCTCGGTTGAGGCGGCCGGCCATCAGTCGGTCTTCAACACCCCGATGTAGGGCAGATTGCGGTAGCGCTGGGCAAAGTCGAGGCCGTAACCGCAGACGAAGGCGTCGGGGATGGTGATGCCGCAGAAGTCGATGTCCACCGCGCAGGTGCGCCGCGACGGTTTGTCGAGAAAGGCGCAGACCTTCAGTGAACGGGGCCGGCGCGATTGCATCATCCGGATCACATGGCTGAAGGTATGACCGGTATCGACAATATCCTCGACCAGCAGGACATCACGATCTTCGATCGACTGCTCCAGGTCCATCGCCACCTTCAATTCGCCGCTGCTGACCGTGCCGTCGCCATAGGTCGAAACCGAGATGAAATCGACGACCAGCGGCAGCGGTATCACCCTGATCAGATCGGCCATGAAGACAAAAGAGCCCCGCAGCAGGCCGACGACCACCAGTTCCCGGTCGATCCCGGAATAGCAGGCCGTGATTTCACGCCCCAGCCGCCGCACCGTTCGTGTTATTTCGCCCTCGGTAATGAGGACCCTGTCAATTCCCGCGTCCGGCATACGCCCTCCGTCACCAGCTGATTCCCGTCCTTCTCTCCGTCGCCATTCCATGCATCCGTCGACATGCCCATCGTCCCCACCCTCCGGCGCCACCGCCCTCAGAGATTGCCGGCCAGGTACTGGACCAGGGAGACGGCGGTGAGCGTCGCAGTCTCGGCCCGCAGGATGCGGCGGCCGAGGCTGACCGTCTGCCACCCCGATTCCCGGGCGGCGGCGATCTCGGCCGGCGCCAGGCCGCCTTCCGGGCCAAGGAGGATACAGACCGTGTCGATCGTCTCCGGCCGCAGCAGGTCCCGATGGAGACGGAAGTCCTGTTCTTCCTCCCAGAAGATCAACCGCAGGGTGCCGGGACCGTTGTCCACCTCAGTGATCATCGCCATGAAATCGATCGGTTCATCGACGCGCATCAGGGTGCTGCGCCGACACTGCTTGCAGGCGGCGACGACGATCCGTTGCCAACGCTCCGCTTTATGCCGGCCGCGCTGTGCATTGATGCTCCCCTGGCAGCGGCTGCTGACAAAAGGGGTCAATCGGGTCACTCCGAGTTCGGTGCACTGCTGCACCGTCCCATCCATCTTCCCGCCCTTGAGCAGCCCCTGGCCGACCCACAGCCGCACCCGGCCGGAATCGCCCTCTTCCCGGCGACCGAGCAATCTGATGACGACACTGGGCCCGACCTCGACGATCTCCGCCGCGAACACCCCGCCCCGTCCGTCCAGAACCTCGATGCCGGTCCCCGGCTGCAGACGCAGCACCCTGGTGATATGATAGGATTCTGCCGCCGACAGGATGACCTTGTCGCCATCCCGCATCCCAGGATCGAATACAAACCGCCGCATCTCCAATCCCATCCGTTTCTACATTGCCGAGCAGCCGCCGTCCCCGCGGGCCCGAGATCTATCCCCGGCCCTTGCGCAGCAGCAGCGCCGACCATTCCGTCAGCCGCTCGACCCGGACAGGCGCAATCCCCAACCCGGCAAAACAGCGGGCGATGTTCTCCGTCTGTTCTCCCTGCAGGATTCCCGACAGCACCAGGGCACCACCGGGTTCGACCAGGCGCTCCAGCGTGCCGGCCATCTCGAGGAGGGTGTCGTGAATGATGTTGGCGACGACCAGCGTGTAGCCGCCGGCCACCTGCTCCAGCACCACCCCTGACACCTCCACGACCGCGGCAAGGTGGTTGCGGGCGACATTTTCGCCGGCGGCGGCCACCGCCAACGGGTCGTTGTCGATGGCCAGCACCCGGGCGGCACCGAACAACGCCGCTGCCATGCCGAGGATACCGGTGCCGGTGCCGACGTCGAGCACCCGGCTGCCGCCGCCCCCCTCCACCACCTCCCGGACCAGGGCCAGACACAGGCTGGTCGTGGCATGGTGGCCGGTGCCGAAGGCCATGCCGGGGTCCATCACGATGACCCGCTCGCCCGGTGCCGCCTGGTACTGCTCCCAGGTCGGAGCGACGACCAGACCGGGGACGATGGCGAAGGGGACGAAATGCTTCTTCCAGTTGCTGCCCCAGTCCTCCTCGGCATATTCGGAGACGGCCAGGGACGGCTCCTCTACCTCGAAGATCTGCGCCAATTCGGCGAGATAGTCCCCGATCTGGCGGATGACCCGGCGGCGCTGTCCCTCCTCCATATCCGCCTCGGCCAGGTAGGCAGTGAGACACTGCCTACCGTCCCGGTCGTCGACATCGATCTCGACCGCCGATTCGGTCACCCCCAGCAGGAAATCACTGATCGGATCAACCAGCACCGGATCGGTGCAGATTGACAGTTTGAGCCGCAGGTGTTGGTCCTTCATTCCTTCCTATCTGCCCTCATTCACTCCATTTTGGTCATTGACACGCGATTGTAGCTGAGACTACACTCTCTTTTCCCGTTCTTCAAGCGCTACTGCGGTTTTCATATGACAAATGGCCGCAGGACAATTACTATTGATTCCAACGAACCACCGGCCCACCCTGCTTCTCTGATCCCGGCCCGAAAATCGATGCCCACCCACACCGTTGCCTGTCCCGACTGCGACCTGCTGCTCGCCTTTTCCGCCTCCCTGGCACGCCATACGCTCCGCTGTCCCCGCTGCGGCGGCACGGTGCACCGGAGGGTCGACACCTCGGTCGACACCGCGCTGGCCTTCAGCATCACCGGCCTCCTGCTGTACCTCCCGGCAATGCTGTTTCCCCTGATGACCCTCGAAACCCTGGGAATGAGCGACAGCGGCAGCGTCCTCGACACCCTCGTCGGCTTTTACGACAACCGGTACTACTTCGTTGCCTTCATCGTCCTGGTTTCGGCGGTCGCTTTTCCCCTGATCCTGCTCTCCCTCGTCTTCACCGTGACCATGTTCGCCAGGAGCGGTCGGTATCCGGCCTTCCTCACCCGGCTGCTGCGATTGTACGTCTTCCTGGAGGAATGGGCGATGATCGAGATCTTCCTGCTCGGCATCATGATCACCACGATGAAAATGCGCCATACCGCCGAGATCCATTTCGATCCCGGCTTCTACTGTTTTCTCGCCCTGGTCCTGACCACCATGGCGATCGCCACCGTCCTCGACCGGGAGCGGCTCTGGGCCCTGCTCTCCCGCCCCGGCACCGCGCTGTCGGTCCCATCCCCGGCCGCCGACGCCGAATCCCCGGGCCGCACCGCTCTCCAGACCGGACTGGTCCTCTGCCAAGTATGCCGGCAGCTCGAGAAGCGTTCCCCGGTCGCCGGGCCGATCCACTGCCGCCGGTGCGGAGCGACGATCCACGACCGCAAGCCCGACAGCATCGCCCACACCTGGGCCCTGGTGCTGACCTCGACCCTGCTCCTCATCCCCGCCAACGTCCTGCCGATCATGCAGGTGGAGTTCCTCGGCGTCCCCGAGAACTCGACGATCCTTGACGGGATCATGTACTTCTTCAAGGATGGGTCATATCTCATCGGCCTGATCATCCTCACCGCCTCGGTCTTCGTCCCGGTGTTCAAGATCATCGGCCTGATCATCCTGCTGTTGACCGCCCAGACCAGCAATACCGGCTACCTGCGGAGCAAAACGATGCTCTATCGGTTCATCACCTTCATCGGCCGCTGGTCGATGCTGGATATCTTTGTCATCGCCCTGCTCGTGGTGCTGGTCGACTTCGGCTTCCTCACCTCGATCCACGCCGCCCCGGCCGCCACCTATTTCTGCATCGTCGTCACCTCGACGATGCTGGCCGCGAAGACCTTCGATGCCCGGCTGCTGTGGGACAACCGGCAACCGGCGGCCAACGAGGCGATCCCGCCGATCCCAACCGCCAAGGAGGCGTCATGACCACCGAGACCCCCGTCATTCGCAGGCGGAGAGGAATCCCATCGATCTGGATCATTCCCCTGGTCGCCCTCGGCATCTGCGGCTGGCTGCTGTATTCCAGCTATCGCGATGCCGGTATCCTCATCACCGTTTATTTTGACGAGGCCAACGGCATCACCCCCGGCAAGACCCAGGTCATGTCGAAGGGCATCCCGATCGGCCTGGTCCAGGAGGTCCACCCCGATATCGATCGGCAGCGGGTCCGCACCATCATCAAGATGGACAAGGAGAGCGAGCCCTATCTCGTCAAGGACACCCTGTTCTGGATCGTCCGGCCGGAGCTGTCCGCCGCCAGGATCCAGGGTCTGGGTACCATCTTTTCCGGCAGTTATATCGGCATCCAGGTCGGAGTGGACAAGAAACAGGGCCGGAATTTCACCGGACTGAATACCGCTCCGCCGGTCCCCGGCACGGCCCCCGGTCTGCACATCTCGCTCCACGCCGCCACCCTCGGTTCGATCCAGATCGGCACCGGAGTCTACTACCGCAACATCGAGATCGGCAGCGTACAGGGTTACCGTCTGCAGGACGACGACAGCGTTCTCATCAATCTCTTCATCGAGCAGGACTACAGCGAGATTGTCCGGGAACAGAGCCGGTTCTGCAACGCCAGCGGGGTCGCCATCTCCGGCAAGCTTCCCAACCTCAAGATGCAGATCGAATCCCTGGCATCGCTGCTGAAGGGCGGCATCCTGCTGCAGACCCCCGACCAGCTGAAAAACAGCCCGCCGGCCCGCAACGGCCAGGTGTTCAGACTGTACAAGGACCTGGAGGAAGCCAATTACGGCATCCCGATGACCCTGACCCTGTCCTCCGCCGTCGACATCGTCGAGGGCGACACCAAGGTGATGTACCGCGGCATCGAGGCCGGATTCGTCAAGGAGATCCGGATCAACAACGACGAACGGAAAACCGTCACCGCCCACATCCTGCTCGACCCCCGGACCGAACTGATCCTCCGCGAGAACACCACGTTCTGGCTGGTCAAACCGGAGATCACGGCCTCCGGGGTCAGCAACCTCCGGACCCTGATTTCCGGGTCACATATCACCTTCAAGCCGGGTGACGGGAAATTCTGCGATCGTTTTGAAATCCTGCCCGAACCGCCTGCCGATGAGCCGCTGCGCCCCGGGGCGTCCTTCGTTCTCACCACCGCTGAACCCGTCTCCTTTTCCCCGCAATCACCGGTCCTGTACAAGAAGATCCAGGTCGGCGAGGTCGTCGCGATCGATCTCGACCCCAGGGGCAAGGGAATCAGGACGACGATTTTTGTCTACGAACCCTACCTCCGCCTGATCAACCGGGACAGCATCTTCTGGCAGCAGAGCGGGGTGGAGGCTGACGCCAACCTGTCCGGGGTCAGGATCAGGACCGGGCCCCTGGCCGAGATGTTCACCGGCAGCATCAATTTCACCACCCCCGACGGCAAGGCTGCGGCGGCCAAGGCGGTGGAAAAAGATCATGCCTTCCGCCTTTTCGCCGACTATGCCGAGGCCATGCAGACGGTTCCCGCCCTCCAGCAGCCCGGGGTTTCGGTCCGGCTCACAACCCAGGATCCGGGATCGCTCAGCCTCGGTTCCCCCCTCCTCTTCAAGGGGATAGCCATCGGCAAGGTCATCGGTTTCGAGGTCGACGGTGATCGCCAGGATGTCTTGATCGACTGCCTGATCGACATCGATCACGCCGAGATGGTCAGGGGCAATACCCGATTCTACAACCTCAGCGGCGTCGAAATCTCGGGCGGGCTCGACGGGGTGACGATGCGGACCGGGTCGCTGCAGTCGATCGTCTCCGGCGGCATCGGCCTGCTGTCCATGCCCGGTGTCGATCCGACCCGGAAATCGACGATCTTTCCTCTTTACGGCAACCTCCAGGATGCCCTCCACGCCGGCGATGCCGTCATTCAGGTGACGTTTGACGAACCGGTCGACCGGCTGAAGGTCGGCTCCCCACTCCGCTACAAGGGCATCGACATCGGCGCGGTCTCCAATCTGACCTTTTCCGCCGATCTGCAGGCGGTGGTGGCCGATATCCGGATGGACCGGAAATTCACGCCGTTGTTCCGGACGGGGACACAGATCTGGCTCGAGGAGCCGGAGGTGTCGATCTCCGGCATCAAGAACCCCGGCGCCATCGTCTTCGGCCCCTACATCACCTTCAAGCCGGGTCGGGGAGACCTGACCCGGACCTTCATCGCCCTGGCGGCCCCGCCCCAGCCATTTTCAACCACCGGCAAAGGCCTGAACCTCGTGCTCGAGACCCGCAACCTCGGCTCGCTCGCCCCCGGTTCCCCGGTCGCCTACCGCCAGGTCCGGATCGGCAAGGTCACCGGCTTCTCCCTCTCGCCGACCTTCCAGAAGGTATATGTGGCCGTCGCGATCGAGCCCCAATTCCAACATCTCATCTATGACAACACCAAGTTCTGGAACAGCAGCGGCGCCAGTTTTTCCGCCGGCCTGTTCTCCGGCATCCACCTGGAAACCGAATCACTGGAGACAATCGTCCGGGGAGGGATCGCCCTGGCCACCCCGGAAGGGGGGGAAAAGCGGTCACCACCGGCCACCATTTCCTTCTCCATGACGCGGCGGATCCGGCATGGCTCACATGGACCCCCGACCTCTCCGGCCGTACAGCCGCCGATCAACAATCAACCGGAACCATTCGATGACCGCCCACCGATCGCACCACCTCATCTATGGCACCCTCAGCGATTACCTCACCGGCGAAGAACTGACCGACACCGATGACGAGCGGATCCGCCAGGAACTCAGCCGAATGATGGTGGAAGAAAAAAAATTTCAACGGGACGAACTGTTACCCCGGCTCAGTATCGACACCTTCTTCGCCCGCTGCTATGTCCGATCGGTGATCGACCTGACGGTCCGCCTCGAAAACCGGCAGATCATGATCATCCGCTATGGCCCGGGTTCACTGGTCAGCCGTGAACGGGCGGCGATCGCCGCCGCCCGGGTGCTCAACCCCGCCTCAGTCATCCCCCTGGCAGTTGTGACGAACGGCAGGGAGGCGGAATTGCTGGAGACTTCAACTGGCAAGATTCTTGAATATGGGTTACACTCAATCCCTGACCGAAGCACGGCCTTGGCAATGATGGCGAAAATGCCCATTCTCCCCCCGCCGGAGGAGAAAAAACGGGAGAAGGAAATGCGGATTCTCAACGCCTTCGATGTCGAGCGATGCTGTATCTGAATCCATTTCCAAGCAAACCGGGAGCATGACGGCGCGGGCTGGGGGAACCGTTCAGCCATCGGAGAATGCGCCTGACCAGGGTTTGGATTGACCATTCAAATGATATCTGCTCCCTATCAAGCAATGACAACCACAAAGAGAAACGGCATGACAACCACAGACAGAGAATGGACAAAATCAAGCTGGAAAAACTTCACCGCCTTGCAGCAACCCAAATGGCCTGACCAGAAGGAAGTCGACCGGGTTCTCGCCAATCTTTCCCAACTCCCGCCGCTCGTCTTTGCCGGCGAAATCAGGTCCCTCAAGTCTCAGTTGGCAAAGGCGGTCAAGGGCGAGGCCTTCCTGCTGCAGGGAGGCGACTGTTCCGAGGACTTTTCCAAAGTGACCGCCCCGAAGATCAGGGAAACGCTGAAGGTGCTGCTGCAGATGGCCGTCGTCCTCACCTATGCCGGTGGCAAACCGGTCATCAAGGTCGGACGGATCGCCGGCCAGTTCGCCAAACCCCGCTCGTCCGACACCGAGATGGTCGATGGCGTCGAGATCCCCTCCTACCGTGGCGACATGGTCAATCGTCCGGAACCGAGCGAGGAGGCGCGGATTCCCAACCCCAAGTATATGCTGAAGGGCTACAATATGGCGGCCTCGACCCTCAATCTGCTGAGGGCCTTCACCCGGGGAGGATTCGCGACGTTGCAGCGGGTCCATTCCTGGAACCAGGAATTCGTCATCCAGTCACCGATGGGGCGGTCCTACGAACGCATGGCCAAACAGATCGAGCAGGCCATCAAGTTCATGGAAACCATTGGAATTTCTACTGATAATCCGCAGATCAACCAGACCGAGCTCTTTACCTCGCACGAGGCCCTGCTGCTTGAATACGAGGAGGCGATGACCCGCGTCGATTCCACCTCCAACGGCTGGTATGACTGTTCCGGCCATATGCTGTGGATCGGTGAACGGACCAGGCAGGTCGACGGTGCCCACGTCGAGTTCCTGCGCGGCGTCCTCAACCCGCTTGGGATCAAGATCGGTCCGACCTATAATCTCGATGACATCAAGCGCCTGGTGGAGATCCTCAATCCCGCCAACGAACCTGGTCGAATCACCCTCATCACCCGACTGGGGGTGAAAAATGTAGAGAAGGCCCTGCCTCCCCTGCTGCGGGGCATGAAGCAGGAAGGCTTCAACATCGTATGGAGTTGCGACCCGATGCACGCCAACACCTACACGACCGAGGACGGCCATAAAACCAGAAACTTCAACGACATTCTCTCCGAGATCACCTGCTTCTTCGAGACCCACTGGTCGGAAGGAACGATCCCCGGCGGGGTCCATTTCGAGTTGACCGGGGAAAATGTGACCGAATGCACCGGCGGCGCCAGGAACATCGTCGACGACCAGCTGTTCGAGAATTATCAGACGACCTGCGACCCGCGCCTCAACGCCGAGCAGAGCCTGGAAGTCGCCTTCCAGATCGCCGATATGATCAGGAGCTGAACCGGATTTACGGGGAGGAAACCGAATCCTTCCTCCCCTCCCTGCCATTGCCCATCTTCGCCCCCTTTAGATTACAATTGCGTAATCGTTCTTGACGCCCCTGGTTTTCGATTTACTTTTTACGTGTTGAAATTTCAGGAGTCCGGGAAACGGCTGCCGGCTCTTATCCATTCTTCCATGCACAAGGAGAATACCATGCAGTCACGTACGCACCTGTCGTCCCGCACTGGGTTGCTCGCTCTGCTCTTGCTTTTTTCGATCATCGTCGCGGCCGGCCCTCGCCTCGCCCGGGCGGAAACCGCCGATGACATCGCCCTGCTCGACCGATCCTCCCGAGTCTTTGTCAATGTCGTCAAGGCCGCCCAACCGGCTGTCGTCAACATCCGGGTTGAAAAATCGGTCGAAAACAAAGGCGGCTTTCCTGGCGGCAGCGATGAAATGTTCAACAATCCGTTCTTTGAGCACTTTTTCGGGCCACAGTTCCGTGGGCCGCACCGCTTCCAGCAGCAGGGACAGGGTTCCGGTTTCATCATCAACCGGGACGGCTTTATCCTGACCAACAATCACGTCGTCGAAGGTGCCGACACCATCACCGTCCGACTTTCCGATGAACGCGAATTCAAGGCCAAGCTGGTGGGCACCGATCCTCAGACCGACGTCGCCATGATCAAGATTCAGGACAGCGGCAATCTGCCGACTCTGACCCTCGGCGATTCCGACGCCCTCGAGGTCGGGGAGTGGGTGATCGCCATCGGCAACCCCTTCGGCCTCAACCAGACGGTGACGGTCGGCGTGGTCAGCGCCAAGGGCCGCAACCGGGTCGGGATCAACGAGTACGAGAGCTTTATCCAGACAGACGCGGCGATCAATCCCGGCAACTCCGGCGGCCCCTTGCTGAACACCCATGGTGAGGTCATCGGCATCAACTCGGCCCTCTTCTCCCGTACCGGCGGCTACATGGGCATTGGCTTCGCCATCCCGATCAACATGGTCAAGGCCATCGAGGACCAGCTGCAGAAACATGGCAAGGTCACCCGTGGCTGGCTGGGCGTTGCTATCCAGGACGTCAATGAAGATCTGGCAAAATCCTTCGATCTGAAGCAGGCCAAGGGAATCCTGGTCAGTGAGGTGCAACCGGATTCGCCGGCATCCAAGGCCGATCTGAAACAGGGAGACGTCATTCTCCGCCTCAACGGGGTCGATCTCAAGGACGTCTCCGACCTGCGCAACAAGGTGGCTCTCATCACCCCGGGGACCAAGGCGGCCCTGACGATCGTCCGGGCCGGCAGCGAGAAGGTGATTGACGTCGTCATCGGCGAACAGCCGTCCGGTTTCGGCAAGGCGGGAGGCGGACTGCCATCCCGGGGCAACCTTGAACAATTCGGTCTCAATCTGCAGGACCTGACGCCGGAACTCGCCCAGCAGCTTGGATATACCGCAGAACAGAAAGGGGTGGTGATCAGCGCCGTCACCCCCGGCAGTCCGGCGGAAACAGCGGGCCTGCAGGCAGGCTACCTGATCGAGGAAGTCAACAAGGTGGGAGTTGCCAACCTCAAGGAATTGCAGATTGTCCTGAAAAAATCGACCCAACCGAAAAGGATCCTGCTGCGGGTGCGTTCCGGCGACCTCAGCCAATATGTGGTCCTGGTAGCTGAATAAATCAGGGTAGGACGTATTTTGCCCTCAACGCCCGGGGACGGCTGTCGGTGTCCGTCGTCCCTGGGCGATTCTTTGGAAGATTTTTTCGATGACGGGCAGCTTTCTGAAATCGGCACTCGATATTTTCCGAACCACCAGATCCGTCTTGGCAACGACCGTGGCGTTACGTTTCCTTATTTTTGAAAAATACGCCATTTCCCCGAAAATATCGCCTTCCCCAAGGGTTGCGAGGAGACGTCCCTTGTCATCAAATGTCTCGGCCTCGCCGCTGTCGATATAGTATATGCCGTCCGGTTCCTCGTTGACCTTGACGACAATTTCGCCTTTTTTTTTCCACTCCAGAACGAAATATCGCTCCCACTCGGTATCGACGACCAGGGCATGATAGGACTCAATATCCATGGCCCTGAGCAGCTGCTGGGAAAGGCGGAAAATACGGACACCGAGAGAATCTCTCCTGCGGCTGGCCAGTTTCATCCCCAGATTGCTGAAATCGCCAGCCGGTGTCGGGTTCTCTCTGATGTATTCAAGAATACGTTCCGTGGCGAGGTCCTTCTTCCCGGTCATCTCGGTGAAGAGTTTCTGGGCCTCGATCAGTTTCTCCCTCACACTGGGAAAATCCGGCAGGATCCCTCCCGAACAGTCGCCGCAGAAGCGGTCCATGGCGCTGTTCTTGATGCTGATGAATTCCAGCAGTTGCGTTTCATCGACATCGGCCGGGCAGCCGTTGATTCCCGGCTTGTAGACGGTGAAGACATTCAATGGGTTGGGCAGCCCCTGCAGCGTCAGTCTACCGACATTGACCAGGAACCTGGTTTCTGCACCCTGACAGTGCGCAACCTCTCTATCCATCAGGTAGGAAGTCCCGAAATAACTGCACAGGTCTTCGAGCCGACTGGCGACGGCAAAACTTGAACCGAACTTCAAAACCTTTTCCCCGAGTTTCGCCTGGATGATGTCACCAAGGTGGATACCCATCCTGGTAGCGGGAAGGTCCCCGGCATCGATGGCGCGCGCCATCCGTTCCACGGCCCGCACGACACGGTTGCACATCTCCACCCGTCCTTCGTCGGCGCGCCTGTCAAAGATCACCAGCGCACCATCGCCTGCCAGCGGTTCGATTTCAATCAGATCATCATCGATCACGATGATGTCCCGTATATCCTGATGGTAACCAATCATGAAATCCCGGATCTCTTCCGGTGTCATGGTGGATGTCCGCACCGAATACCGCACCATATCGGTAAGCAGGATCACGACCTCCTTCTTCGGGTCGTGGCCCGAAAGCAGACTGTCCTTTCGCGGATCGGTCATCGCTACCGTTCATCCATTGCCTGGTTGGGCCGAAAAGACCGTTCTTCGAACCGGTCGTTCACCCCCAGACAGAGATGTATCAACCAATCAGGCCGATGACGACAATTGCGGCCAGAACCGCCAGCAGGACGAGGGCGACACGGGTGTAGACCGCTTGATTCTCTTGATGGTTATGCGATGAATGACTCATGCCATACCTCCTACTATGTTGAATTATCTGTTGATTACACGGTCATCACAACTACTCGACCGGTGGTGGCGATTGCGGTGGCCCCTCGGCGTCATATTCAGAAATTCTCTCTCGCTCCGAGGAGCCGCCAACACGTTCGCGATAGACTGAAAGGACAAGAAGGGTGGCGAATGGTTGGGCCACCAGGATGGCAAAGGGGATCGAGGCCCCAACCGAAATGACGATCAGATAGATCAGCGAAACGACAAGCTGATCGGTCACCGGCTCCCTGGTCGCCATAGCCCAGGAATGATTCAACGCGTCGATGATGCCCATCTCTTTGTCGGTCATCAGGGGAATCATGTACATCGTGGCAAAGATGACACAAAATCCTACCATAAATCCAGGCAGGACAAGGATCATGAAACCGATCATCGTTACGATAGTTACCAGCAGGAAAAAGCCGAGAAGGGGGAGGAACAGCGACATGGTCGAAAAGAGATCACGAATCTCAGGAGTCCGCCCTTCCCGCAGGGCCCGCAGGAGTGACTGCATATAACCGGCCGTCGTCACCGGGGCCAGTATCCCGAGACTCAACAGCACCACCAGAATCTGCACCATGGTGAGGAGCAGAAGTGGACCGATAAAAGCGAGTGTACTCCGCCAGGCCGTTTCAAGATGAGTACTGAAGTTCATTGATCCGCTCCCCGGCCATTTGAGACAGGATGACCGTTCTCTTTATTCGAATATGATGTCCAGCAGTTCATGGAGGTTGGCGACACCAACGGTCTCGATCTGTCCTGACCGAGAACATCGCTCCCGGTTGCTCCGCGGCATGATGAAGCGGGTAAAGCCCAGGCGTTCCGCTTCCCGCAGACGGATATCTATCTGGCCGACCGCCCGGATTTCACCGGCCAGCCCCACCTCGCCGCAGACCACCGTGGCGGAAGACAACGGTCTCTCCCGCAGACTGGAGGCCAGGGCACAGATCACGCCAAGGTCCAGGGCCGGTTCATCGATGCGAATTCCTCCGGCGATATTGAGAAAGATATCATGGCCATACATTACCAGACCAGCTTTTTTCTCAAGCACGGCACAGAGCAGGGCAAGGCGCTGGGGATCGGCCCCGATCGCCGTTCTCCTCGCCGTACCCAGATTGGTCGGGCTGACCAGGGCCTGAACCTCGACCAAAATCGGCCGCGTCCCTTCGACACTCGGCAGGACGACCGAACCGGGCTCATCGAGGGGACGCTCGGCGAGAAAGATTTCGGATGGGTTGCTGACCTGGACCAACCCCTCCTCCTTCATTTCAAAGACACCAATCTCATTGGTCGAGCCGAAGCGATTCTTCACCGTCCGCAGGATACGGAAGGCGTGACTGCGATCGCCTTCGAACGAGAGAACCGTGTCCACCATGTGCTCGAGGACCTTCGGGCCGGCCAGAGACCCTTCCTTGGTTACATGACCAACCAGAATCACAGGGATATTCTGCCTTTTAGCCATACCGAGGAGCCGATAGGCGGTCTCCCGGACCTGGCCGACAGATCCCGGGGCGGAGCCAAGATCCGCACAGGTCATGGTCTGGATCGAATCGACCGCGAGCAGGGCTGGCCGCATCTCTTCGGCCAGAGCAATTATCTCCTCAACCTCGGTTCCCGTCGCCAGGTATTCGTCCTCCTGGATTGCCAGCAGTCGCCGCGCCCGCATCTTGATCTGGCTGGCCGACTCCTCTCCGGAGACATAGAGAACCTTGCGTCTGCAGTTCTCGGCAACTGCCGCCAGGATATGGAGGATGAGGGTCGATTTGCCGATTCCCGGCTCGCCGCCGATGAGAACGACTGATCCCGGGACAATGCCTCCGCCCAGCACCCGGTCGAGTTCGACCATGCCGGTGCCGATCCGCTCCTCATCGCTGTCGGGGGCATCAGCGAGCGGAATGGCCGCCAGGGAACCGCCGCTCCCGCCACGCGTTAGTGGCGCCGTTTCTTCGACCAGGGTCTCCCACCCACCGCAATCGGGGCACCGGCCAAGCCACTTGATGCTCTGGTAGCCACATTGCTGGCAGATATAGCGACCGGACGATTTTTTCCTTATCATTGCCGTCATGGACGAACTGTATACCAGTGCAATGCAAAAGTCATTATCTGCTCTTTACTCCACTCATAAATGCGCTATTGTGTAGAGAGTTTTCATTCTGAAGACGGTATTCCCATCCACAATCTCCTCTGTGTTGTCCAATAGCACACCGACTACAATGCCATCGCCATCAACCTCCCCTAGACGGCTTTTCTCCCCACCGGTGGGGTGGATACCGCTCTCGCGGTCCGTCTCGCTGATGTTCAAATCGAAGCGGTTGCTCGGCTACAGCGCAATCCTCTTCACTGTCACCATCGCCCTGACCTGGTTCGGCTACATGGTGACTACAGGTTATGCCGACACCTTTATCAGCGGCTATTTCAATAATCCACCGGTCGCCGAAGGTATCTGGGGATGGATCAAGCACTCCGGCTGGGTGACCGGCAAATGGTTCCTGCTCGTCATTTCCCGGATTTTCGCCTTTTATCTCTCGTTTCTTTTTTCCTATTCGCTGACGACTCCCGGCTATGTCCTGCTCAGTACCGCTACCGAAAAAGTGCAGCTGGGGGAACACTTCGATCCGGAGGCCGGTTTTTCCGTTCGTGGCGCACTGATCGACCTTGTCGAGGGGATCAAGATCGGTCTGTATGGTGTCCTGGTCACCTTCGCCGCCTTGTTTGTCAACTTCATCCCGGTGATAGGTCAGGTTGTCGTTTTCCTGCTCTACACCTATTATTCCGCCCTGATGTTCATCGACTATCCCGCCTCCAGACGACGCTGGACCCTGAGCCGCAAGATCGGCTGGATTTCCGCCAACCGAGTGGTCTCCTTCAGGCTCGGTTTCGTCCCCGCCGTGCTCAGTATGGTACCTTTTCTCAATATCTTTCTGCTGGCTTTATTCTTTCCCGTCCTCACCATTCACGCCACCTTGAATTTCACCCACAGCCAGCCGCACATCGACCAGGCACCATAAGGGCGTCATATGGGCACCGAAATCGAACGAAAATTTCTGCTGGCCAACGACACGTGGAGAGGGCTGGCCGAAGGAAAATGGTACCGTCAAGGATACATCTGTTCGGGAGCACAAAGTACGGTTCGGATACGGACCATCGGAGAAATCGGGTTTCTCACGATCAAGGGCCCGACCCGGGGTCTGGCGCGGGCCGAATACGAATACCGGATCCCCGTTTCCGATGCCAGGGAGATGCTCGCCAATCTGTGCCGCGCCCCACTGATCGAGAAGATCCGCTATACGATCGACTTCGCCGGTTCGATATGGGAGATTGACGAATTCAAAAAGGAAAACGACGGTCTTGTCATCGCCGAAATCGAACTGGAACAGCCGCAGCAGCAATTTGTCATGCCGCCATGGGTCGGCATAGAGGTCAGTGACGATCCGCGTTACCGCAACTCTTCCCTTGTCATCGACCCGTACAGCACCTGGGATAAAAAGTAACTCCCAGCTTCTCTCTCCCTCAGACCAGTTCCGCCAGGATCCGGTTGGCCACTCTGCGGCCGTAGTCGGACAGCCGGAGATGCGTCGGGGTCAGTTCGACAAGCCCACCATCCTGCAGTCTGTCCAGAAGATCACCATAATAGTCCTTCACATCGATGCCGTAACGGGCAACCAGATCGGCAAGGGGGACCCCGTCCAGCATACGCATACCGATGACGACGCTTTCCCTGAAAGAGCTCTCCCGGTCCAGCTTTTCCTCTTCGATCACCGGATCGCTGCCGTTTTCAACCATGCGGCAGTATGCAACCGGATCTTCCACCCTCTTCTGTCGGCGACCACCGATACAGCTGACCGCACCCGATCCGGCCGCATAATATTCCCCGTTCCGCCAGTAATTGATATTGTGGCGACATTCTCTGCCCGGCCGGGCATAATTCGAGATCTCATAGTGACGCAATCCGGCCGAGCGGCATAATTCCACCGTCATCTCATCCATCAACTCAATATTCTCTTCGCACGGCAGATCGAGCATCCCGCTATTTTCCAGTGCCGCAAAGGGGGTGCCATCCTCGATGGTCAATTGGTAGCAGGACAGGTGTTCAGGTCCATGGCAAACGGCTTCCTCCAGGGTCTGTCGCCAGGTTTCGGGTGTCTGTCCCGGCACGCCGTTGATGAGATCGAAGCTGAGGTTGTCGAATCCCGCCGCTCTTGCCGCCTTGACCGCCTGCCTGGCCACACCCTGCCGGTAACGACGCCCGAGCGTCCCGAGCTCTATGTCATTGAAGGACTGGATTCCCAAAGATAGCCTGTTGAAACCGGCGTGCCGCAGTCGCGTAAGACTCTGCCTGGTTACCGTCCCAGGATTGGCCTCAATCGATATCTCCGCCTCTGCCGCCAGGGTGAACCTGCCCCTGACCGCAGCCAGCAGTGCGATCAGGATCTCCGTCGGCAAGGTCGTCGGCGTGCCGCCGCCTAGAAACACTGTGTCGATCAATACCTCCTTCTGTCGCGCCAGCATCGCCAACTCCAGTTGGATGGCCCTGGCGTAACGGGGCATGATCTGTTCCATCCCGGGATAGGAGACAAAGGAGCAGTAGGGGCACTTGCTCGAACAGAAGGGGGTGTGGAGATACAGCCCAGGCATGACTCGTTATGCGATCGACGTGAGGAGAATGGCGCTCTCGTCCTTGATGTTAGACATCAGCCCATTATCGGCAAAACTGAAATAGCCGTCGCCGATGATCAAATGATCCAGCAACTGAATCTGGAGCCATGAGCAGATGATAAACAGCGTTCGGGTAAGATGGAGGTCCTGGGGAGAGGGCTTAAGTGCGCCGGAAGGGTGGTTGTGAGCGATGATCAGGGCGGCTGCGTGCAATGCCATCGCTCTCGCGATCAGCTCACGGGGGTAGACCGTGTTGACATTGATGGTCCCTTCCGCGATCACCTCCGTTTCGATGATGGCGTGCGACGAATCGAGGAATATGGCCATGAAGACCTCTTTTTTAAGGCCTCGCAGGGCATGCTGGAGATAGTCGGTAACTTCACGTGACGAGTGCAGATAGCGTTTGCCCCGCAGCCGTTCACGGAGATAGCGCCGGGCCACCGCGTGGACGAAGTGCAGGGCAATGCTGTTCTTCGGACCGACGCCCTTGACCTTCTGCAATTGCGATACCGGGGCTTCCAGCACCGCTGCCAGGCTGCCGAAGAATGCAAGCAGCGCCCGGGCCTGTTCTTTGCAATCGGAACGGGGCGTGCCGAAGGTCAACAGAAGTTCGAGAACCTCGGCATCGGTAAAGCCATCCAGCCCTTTCTCCAGGAACCGGTCCCGCAGCCTTCCCCGATGACCTCCACCCTTCTGCTGCCAACACTCCTTTTCCATTACTGTTGCTCGTCACCAAAAATCGCCTTTCGAAACAATTCATTGGCCATTGCCGGATTGGCTTTTCCCTTCATCTGTTTCATCAACTGTCCGACAAAAAATCCAATCAACTTTTCCTTGCCCTCACGCAAATCCCTGGCCTGATCAGGATGCTGCTCGACAATCTGTCGCACGACCGTCATGATTTCTCCCTCGTCGGTAACCTGCACCAGGTTTTTTTCCCGCACAATAACTTCAGGGTCCTTGCCGGTCTCGAACATGATCTGAAACACACCCTTGGCAATTTTGCCGCTGATCGTTCCCCTCTCGATCAGCAGCAGGAGTTGTGCCAGTTGTTGGGCGCTGATCCTGCACGTTCCAATGCCTTCCCCCTTTAACTCACGCATCAGTTCGGTCATGATCCAGTTTGAGATCTTTTTCGGATCCGCCTCGGACTTGACAGCCAGCTCGAAATAATCAGCCAGTTCACGCTCGCCGGTCAGAATACCCGCATCATAAGGTGGCAGACCGTACTCGGCGATGAACCTTTTTTTTCTGGCATCGGGCAGTTCCGGCAAGGTTGTGCGGATCTCCTCAATCCACTGTTCGTCGATCTCGACAGGCACAAGGTCGGGGCAGGGGAAATAACGGTAATCATGCGCATCCTCCTTGCCCCGCATCGACTCGGTTCTTCCAGTATCGGGATCCCACAGCAGTGTCTGCTGTACCACCTTGCCGCCGTCGAGCAGTAGATCCCGCTGTCGCCGGATTTCATATTCCAGCGCCGCCTGGACATTACGGAACGAGTTCATATTCTTTAATTCGGTCCGCGTTCCATATTCCTTTTGCCCAACCGGTCGCAGTGAAATATTGGCATCACAGCGGAAACTTCCTTCCTGCATGTTGCCATCGCAGATATCGAGATAACGCAGGATGGCATGAATTTTTTTCAGATAGGCCGTGGCTTCCTGCGGCGATCGCATATCCGGTTCCGACACAATTTCGAGAAGCGGAGTCCCGGTGCGGTTCAGATCGACATAGGACACCGGTTCGCGCTCATCATGGACGAGTTTGCCTGCATCCTCTTCCATATGCATCCGGGTAATCCCAATTACCTTGGTCTCGCCATTGACCTCAATTTCCACCTGACCGTGCTCGATAATCGGTTTGTCGTATTGCGAGGTCTGATATCCCTTGGGAAGGTCCGGGTAGAAATAATTCTTGCGAGCAAACTGATTCGATCGGTTGATCTTCGACTCGGTCGCCAGACCCATCCGGATGGCGAATTCCACCACTTTTCTATTGAGAACCGGCAAGACCCCCGGCATTCCCTGGCATACGGGACAGGTTTGGGTGTTCGGAGGTGCCCCGAACTCGGTGGAGCACCCACAGAAGATCTTCGACGCCGTTTTCAACTGGGCATGTATTTCAAGCCCTATGACAGTTTCAAACTCCATGTTTATCCGTTGCGTGTTATGAAACAATGTGTCGATTATCGACAACCCAGGTACGAACTTTGTCCAGTTCACTGCTCCATTCATCGCTGGTCCGCCTCTCAAGAAACTGACGGAACAAAGCATTGACCGTCTGCACCAGATCTTCGTAAAGAAATAGTCTCTCCAGGATCATACCTTCGACTTCTTCACGGTTGCCGCTTTCTTCAGATTCCGTCCCTGCGGTTTTAGGTAATCTGACATTTCGAAACTCCATGAGGCCGGCTGCCAGGGTGAAATTGTATTCATGATCGTTCTTGACGATCCTGATTCTCGCCTGTTCCAGCTTTTTCCCTACCTGCAATCCAGTTCGCGCCTCCTGCAGTTCAGCCTTCAACCCACTGCAGATCAATTTTTCGGCCGATTCACCTTCGCCGTATTCAAGGAGCATATGTTTTTCAAAGGCCACAATGATGTCCCCATACTCCGGGATCTCGACACTACCGCCTCGTTCCTCACTTCTCCACCACAGCCAGGTGAGAAATTCCTGGCCTATAAAACGTTTCTCTTCGACAAGATCGACTAAATCCAAAATACACCCCGCTTGTGACTAATATTCAACCATCAGGTGGCTATAAAAATATTGCTGGTGAAAGAGATGGAAGTTTCTCTGACAATCGACCGGTGAGAAGCTGCTCCGCGATTGTGTACGGTGTTTGTTGGCGCAGGAGAAGACCGAAACTCTCCTTGAAAAAATCTTCGAGCACCGTTTGTGCCTTTTTATTGGTCGAAAAAAAGAAGAGCGTCGAATCCGCAAGATTCCAGCAGACGTCATACACCGAAGGGAGCGGAATTGCCTTGCGCATCTGCTCGGTCCTGATGCGTTCGCGGATCTCCACCTTCATTGAGCGGCCGATCTTCGGAATCTGCTTTTCTCTTTTTACCCGCTCCTCCTCTTTTTGGGTGAGTTTCTTGAGTATGGCCGACGAGACTTTTCGCTCGTCGATCCGAAGAGAAAGGACAACGTAGTCTCCACAAAGATGCGATGAATAGTTGAATGCCGAATCAAACATATTCGCCACCGACACCCAGCCAATGGAATATTCATCATAGCTGTCATCAATATCGCGAAAGGAGAAAGAGGAAACCCTTTCAGCGACGAAATCCAAGGAGGGGGGTAATTCGCCTTCAACTCGAAAGCGGACAAAACTTGCTGTTCCTTTTAAAAAGCCCATGAGCTACCAGTCTATCCTCTATTTCTGCTGAAATTATTCTGATTGAAAGTGAATCGATGCACCAGTGACACGCTCGATTGCTGACATGCATCATATAACACCGTTGTTGAGGCGACAACGTATTAGTTCAGGAAAGACAGTAACAGAGAGGGCTCAACCACGACGATGCCAATCATCCAATACGCCTGAAAGAATCCAACTTGACTAAATCGATCGCTAATGATAGAAACAACCCAATCATAGTTTTTTTGTTGACATGTGATTAATGGCTTTGTATAAGATTGCACTTTGCAGGGTCGTTAACTCAGTCGGTAGAGTATCTGCCTTTTAAGCAGAGAGTCGCGCGTTCAAGTCGCGCACGACCCACCATTAATGACGAGTCCCCATCGTCTAGTCAGGTCCAGGACACCGGCCTTTCACGCCGGCAACACCGGTTCAAATCCGGTTGGGGACGCCAATATAAAGGCCCGTTGATTCAATGAATCAACGGGCCTTTTCTGTTTCTCCGAACTTATCAGCAATAGCTGATCCTACGGTGCTTGAATAGGATCGGCACAGGCTTACTGTAATACCCAATGGCCATAATCATCGCGACACGCCGTGGAATACGTTGTCTCCTGCCGTCCGTCGATGACTGCCTGGATCTCCGCTCTTCTGCAGGTACCGCTAGGGCCCTGGACCGCCGGTTGTGGCGTAACAGTGTACCGATTGCCGGTATCCGGATTGTGCCAGGAACTCGACCGGCCGGATACACCAGTCTCATAGACGTTGTTGAGTTGCTGACGATCATATTTGTCCATTTCATTGCCAACAATGTAGCCAAGCATCGTTCCAACGGCCATACCGATCAATGTCGCCTCAGTACTCTTCCCAATCGCTTGACCCACAACTGCCCCACCTGCCGCACCGATGCCCGCACCAGCCTGACCCTTGGTAAGTTGCCCACCACAGGATGATAGAGCAAGAATCGAAAGGAACAGGACAACAGCCATTTGTTTCATATTACGCCTCCTTGTTTTTCGTATTTTATCCGTGGAATCAACGCGGATAGCTAACTTAGACCTGACGTCTGATCACTGCACCCATATACTTTTGTACTCTCTGAAACAACTGTCAAGACGATATTTTTTTGCTTCGCACCTTGATCTCCTCCTGCCCGTCCGCATCCACCACCTTTTTAAAAATATTCCACTTTCTGCAGCTCTCTCTTTTTTCCGGATAATCGATAATATAATGGAGACCTCTCGATTCTTTTCTCTTCAAAGAAGCCATGATGATAAGCGAGGCGACAAGGGCGATATTTCTCAGCTCGATCATATTCGGTGTCACCCGATAATCCTGATAATGTTGCTCAATCTCCTGCTGTATTTCAGCAATACGTTTCTGCGCCAGCAGCAACCGTTTTTCCCTTCTCACGATTCCCACATAGTTCCACATGGTTCTTCTGATTATATCCCAGTTATGGTTGATTAGTATTTCTTCGTCCAGACTGGTAGCATTACCAGATCTCCATAGATCGATATCCGTTTTTTTGTTCACTTTAATCGTCGAGAGTTCTTTTTCACAAAAGAGGAAGGCCTTATTGGCATAAACGACTGCCTCGAGCAATGAATTGCTCGCTAGCCGGTTTGCCCCATGCAAGCCTGTACAGGCAGTTTCGCCTAAGGCCATCAATCCTTCAATCGTTGTATTGCCCCACTCGTCGGTAACTACACCACCACACTGATAATGGGCCGCCGGCACAACGGGTATGCGATCTCTGGTAATATCTATTCCATATTCTTTACATTTGGCATAAATCCCCGGAAATCTCTTTCGAAGAAAACCAGCGTCCTTGTGGGTTATATCGAGGAAGACACAGTCCTTTCCTGTTTTCTTCATCTCTTCATCTATCGCCCTTGCTACAGTATCCCTGGTAGCGAGTTCCATCCGTTCCGGATCATATTTATGCATGAACCGATTGCCCGATTCATCAACCAGTATCGCTCCCTCTCCACGAACTGCCTCAGAAATAAGAAAATTCTTCGCATCCCGATGATAAAGGCAGGTTGGATGAAACTGCACAAACTCCATATTCGCAACTTCAGCACCAGCCCTGAAAGCCATGGCGATACCATCACCAGTCGATATATCCGGATTGCTGGTATAGAGATACACTTTTCCAGCACCACCGGTGCACAGTATCGTTCTTTTAGCCTGAAATGGTACAATATCACTGCTGTCATGCTGCAGAACATATGCACCAACACAGGTCTTCACCTTCCCTGTCTTCGATTTCGGTACAATGAGCAGATCGACACAGATTGAATTCTCAATAAGTTGAATGTTTGGATTTTCTTTTGCCTTTTTCAACAGAGCTCTCTCTATCTCTCTGCCGGTGAGGTCATGGGCGTGCACCACCCTCCGCCTCGAGTGCCCACCCTCCCTCCCAAGACTTAAAGGCGAGTCTTTTTCTTGTCCCTCCCTGACAAAATCAACACCAACCTCAATGAGATTTCGGACCTGTTCGGGACCATCGCCGACAACCAACCTGACTATCCGTTCATCACATATGCCGGCTCCAGATTCCAATGTATCCTGGACATGAAGATCAAACGAATCCAGGGTAGATATGACCGCGGCTATACCTCCCTGGGCGAGATTCGTTGCCGTGTCATTACCTTCTTTTTTGGTTACAACCACCACACTACCCAATGCCGAGGCGCGCAAAGCAAAAGAAAGTCCCGCAATTCCACTTCCAATAATCAAAAAGTCACACTCCATAACCTCACCGTAGTTGAATGTTTCACGTGAAACACACAAGCGAATGACCGTTTTTTATATCTTCTTGAGAGCCTTTTAAAAACAAGTGGCATAATTACCCACCAAAATCTCATAAATCTCATCAATTGCACTCAATGCGTTTAAATTATCTGTTGTTTGAGTTCTCAAGATGGATTAATAGTAGCCTCAAGGGTGCAATCGATTGTTATTTAGGGGACACTGTATGAATGAAAAACGGAAAACCATCGCAATTGCCAATCAAAAAGGTGGAGTTGGCAAGACCACCACCGCAATAAATCTTGCTGCGGGATTGGCATTAAAGAAGAAGAAGGTCCTCCTGATAGATTCAGATCCACAGGGAAATGCATCAAGCGGATTAGGGGTTGCCGTTCCCAAAAACAAACAACACCTGTACCATGCACTAACAGCTGGGGCAAACACTGAAACAATCATTCAGCAAACTCCCTTTAAAAACCTTGATCTTATCCCCACCAATATAGATCTGGTTGCAGCGGAAATCGAACTCGTTTCAATAGAAAACCGTGAACAACAACTGGCTGGTGTCTTATCCGATCATAATTGTGATAATTATGATTATCTCATTATCGATTGTCCACCATCTCTCGGTCTTCTGACAATCAACGCCCTCACAGCTGCGGATTCAGTCCTCATTCCCATGCAATGTGAATATTTTGCGATGGAAGGACTGGCCCAGTTGGTGTCAACTATCAGATCCGTCAAAAAGTCCTTTAATCCTAATCTGTATATTGAGGGTCTTTTGTTGACCATGTTCGACAAAAGAAACAAGCTGACTCATCAGGTAGCAGACGAAATTTCGAAACATTTTTCGCATCAGTTGTTCAAGACGGTTATCCCGAGGAACGTGCGGTTAAGTGAGGCTCCGAGTCATGGGCAGACAATTTTCGCTTATGACAATCTTTCCACTGGAGCAAAATACTATACCGCACTCGCCAAAGAATTTCTTTCTCATCAAAGGAATTGAAACAGTGGCAAAACAAACCGGTTTGGGATTAGGGGCTAGTCTACTCTTTGGCAAAGATCAGGAAGAGAAGTATTTTCAATGCGATATTGAAAATATAGTTCCCAACAAAAACCAACCACGGACAGCCTTCAATGATCGTGAGTTGCAGGAGCTCTCAGAATCAATCAAGGAAAATGGGGTGATCCAGCCCCTAATCGTCACTCACTCCTCCACCAAACCTGGTTTCTTTGAACTTATCGCCGGAGAACGTCGCCTCAGAGCTTCCAAACTGGCGAAGCTCTCAACCGTTCCCGTCGTTGTTCTTGATGTTCAGGATGAACACTCCCTTCTCGAGATGGCGTTGATTGAAAATGTTCAACGAACAGACCTGAACCCCCTTGAAGAAGCAGAAGCTTATAACAAACTTATAGAAAGATTTGGCTATACCCAAGAAGAAACAGCCCGACGAGTTGGAAAAAACAGGTCGACCATCACCAACATGCTGAGGTTATTACATCTTCCTCAATTTGTCAAATCAGATATTATTGAGGGAGTTCTCTCCGAAGGACACGGAAGAGCGTTGCTAAAACTTGTTGATGATCCCCTCAAGATCAGAGAAATCCGAGATATTATCATCAACAAAAATCTTTCTGTCAGGCAGACGGAACAACTCGTTCGCCATGTATCGGTATCCTCAGCATCAAAAAACAAACAGAAAAACCTTAAGGAAAATGAAATTCCTGGTACATACTGTACGACACTGACCAATCAACTGACAAATAAACTTCACTCACGAACATCCATTGTTCAAAATGGAAACCGTGGAAAAATTGAAATAGAGTATTATTCACTTGATGACCTGGAACGTCTTGTCAACCTCATCATCAGTGAATAACTGGTTTTGTTCACGAGGATAAAGGTAAGGTAAAAATGCATTTTCTTATATTTTATATTTTCTTGTTTTTCTCAATAATTGATCCCACCAATTTAATTGCTGAAACACTATCGGTAAAATCCCAAAAACTCAATCTTCGATCAGGGCCGGGTGAAAATTACAGTGTAAAATGTGTTTACAGTAAAGGTTTCCCTCTCAAGGTTCTTGAAAAAAAAGGAGATTGGGTACAGGTCACAGATTTTGAAAATGAGGTTGGATGGGCATCAAGAGGATTACTTGTTACCACCCCTCATGCTATTGTTGATGTAAATCAAGGTAAAAATAGGCGGATCAATGTCCGCTCAGGTCCCGGCACCAAATTTAACATTGTTGGACAGGCGTATTACGGGGTGGTCTTTAGGGTTTTGGATAAAAAGGGCCCTTGGCGAAAAATAAGACATCAATCCGGTCTTTCTGGATGGATTCAACAAGACCTTCTCTGGGGTACTTGAAATATAAATGATAAAAAAAAGCCAACTGCTTATAAACAGTTGGCTTTTTTAATTCCGTGGCGGAGAGAGAGGGATTCGAACCCTCGGTGGAGTTTTACCTCCACACTCGCTTAGCAGGCGAGCACCATCGGCCAGCTCGGTCATCTCTCCATAAATGGATGGCGGAGGGAGTAGGATTCGAACCCACGGTACTTTCGTACAACGGTTTTCAAGACCGCCGCCTTAAACCACTCGGCCATCCCTCCCAGAACATGCTTTTTTACCACCTTCATGTCGTCATGTCAACTCCATGAGATAGAAATCTGCAGCAGAGTATCATACGTTTTTGTAATAATCGGTCGAAATATATTCGCCATTCTGGTAACTTTAACAAAATTTCCATTTTATTAAATTTTACTCGATATGTTGCCATGTACGACGATTCAGAAATCTCCTCAAAATTGAAAGATCTCACTACGTTATATGAAATAACGAAGGAGCTCGCCTCTTCACAGGATCTGTCCGATAGTCTGCAGAAGATAATGCATATCTTGGCTTCCATGAAATCAATGGAGAATGGAACAGTAACAATTATCAACCCTAAAACCGGAAAATTGGAAATTGAGGTCGCGCACGGGTTGTCGGAAGAGAAGAGGTTACGAGGCAAATACACCATTGGCGAGGGTATAACTGGCAGGGTTGTCGCTACCGGGCAACCGATTATCGTTCCTCAGATTTCCAAGGAACCACTTTTTCTAAATAAAACCGGAGCCAGAGCCGATGCTATCGACCAACAGCGTTCTTTTCTCTGCGTACCAATAAAACACGGAGAACAGGTGATCGGTGCCCTCAGTATCGATCGTTTTTATGAAGGTGGACTGACCCAACAAGCCAATACGGACCTTCAGTTCCTTACTGTACTCAGTGGGTTGATAGCTGAAAGTGCTGTCCGCATCCAGATAGTCAACCAGGAAAAGGAAACTCTGTATTCCGAGAATCTCAAACTAAAGAGAGAACTGTCCGAAAAAAACCGTATAAACGATATTGTAGGCAATTCCAGTAAAATGGAGGATGTTTACGAGATGATCCACCGTGTAGTAGACTCCAATGCTACGGTACTTTTGCGTGGGGAATCCGGAACAGGAAAGACTCTTGTAGCCAAAGCCCTCCATTACAATGGTAAACGAAAAGATAAACCCTTTGTTGTTGTAAACTGTTCTGCGCTTCCGGAAACCTTGCTTGAAAGTGAATTATTCGGACACGAAAAAGGAGCGTTTACAGGTGCAACCGAACGTAAAATAGGTCGGTTCGAGCAGGCTGAGGGAGGAACACTCTTCCTTGATGAGATAGGTGAAATCAGCAACGCCGTTCAGGTCAAGCTTTTACACGTTGTTCAGGAAAGGAACTTTCAGCGCCTGGGTTCCACTAAACTTATCAACTGTGATGTACGTCTTGTCGCCGCAACCAACAGGGATCTTGAGAAGGCTGTCTCAGAAAATAAGTTCCGTGAAGATCTATATTACCGACTGAACGTCTTCCCTGTTTACCTTCCACCCCTCCGTGAGAGGAGAACAGATATTCTACTCCTGGCCGAGTTTTTTCTCGAAAAATTTTCAAAAGAAAACAACAAACTCATCAAACGTATTTCAACTTCGGCAATTGATCTGCTCGTTCAATATCACTGGCCTGGTAATGTGCGCGAACTCCAAAATTGCATGGAACGAGCCGTCTTAATCTGTGATGAAGACACTATAAAGTCGATTCATCTCCCACCCTCTCTCCAGATAGCTAATCCACGAAGTAAGGGAAGTCCACTTTCACTTTCATCCGCTGTTGAAAATTTTGAAAAGGAACTCATCATCGAAGGATTAAAGAAAAACAATGGCAACCAGACCAAAACGGCACAATATCTGAGCACGAGTCTGAGAATTATTAACTACAAGATTCATCAGTACAATATCGACCCGAAAAAATACAGAATTTGAACATGACAAAACTCCTTCTTCATGTATGCTGCGCTCCCTGTGCTGTGTATCCAACCGACTTTCTCTTGACTCGTGACTATGATTTAACCCTGTTCTTCTACAACCCTAATATCCATCCATTCCGCGAATTTCAGAAAAGAAAGGAATCTGTCGAAATGTTTGCGGAAAGTCATAATTTACCAGTCCATATTGATGGCCAGTATCGTTTAACTGAATTTATTAGAGTTATAGTCTTCAGAGAAAAATCGAGGTGCTCTGTATGCCAGCAGATCCGTATCAAGGAAACAGCATTATTCGCAAGGAACAACGGCTTTGATGCCTTTTCCACAAGTCTGCTTTACAGTAGATACCAGAATCATGAGGAGATTCGACAACAGTGTATGGATATCTCTAAATCTTTGGGAATCCAGTTTGTTTATCATGATTTTCGTCAAGGATGGAAGAGAGGTATCGAATCTTCCATCGCTCAAGGGTTATACAGACAATCCTATTGCGGCTGTATTTACAGCGAACAGGAGCGGTACGACAAATGTTTGAGAAAAAAAGGAAAAGACAATGGTAAAGATGATCGTTCTGGCTACCAACAATAAGAAAAAAGTCGAGGAATTTCAAAATATACTCAAAGGCTATAACATTGAATTGAAATGCGTTTCCGATTTCGGCTGTTTGCCTGAACCGGTTGAGGATGGCGACACCTTTGACGAAAACGCTTACAAGAAAGCTCTTCACTATGCGAAAGTCCTTGGACTTCCGGCGATAGCCGATGACTCCGGACTGGTCGTCGAGGCACTCAACGGGGAACCTGGCGTCTATTCAGCCAGGTATGCTGGAGAAAAAGCGACCGATGAAGAAAATTGTCTGAAACTACTAACAAAAATGGAAGGTATTACGAATAGGAAGGCTGCTTTTCAATGTGTTCTTTCCATCGCTGTACCCTCTGGTCCCGCCCTCACATATGAGGGGAGCTGTCAAGGGATCATAACCGAAACAATGCAGGGAAGTGGGGGGTTCGGCTATGATCCGCTCTTCTTTTATCCGGAACTTGGCAAAACCTTTGCGGAAATGACAGCCAAGGAAAAAAACAATATCAGCCATCGCGGCAAGGCCCTTGCGGAATTCGCTGCCGAATTTCCCAAGGTCAGCATCTGGATCGATCGGCGACTTGCTGAGGAAAAACCTCCAAAACCCGATCACAGCCAATTTGAAGACAACGATTGGTCCATCTGAGGATGGCGATTTTTCTTATTCCACCTTCAGTTCCCTTGCCAGAAGGTCCTTCACGGCAAGGGAACATTCTTTCTCCTCATAGAGAATAGCATATACCTGCTCCAGGATCGGCATCTCGATCTCGAGTGGTCGGGTAAGATCGTAAATTGATTTTGTGGTCTTCACCCCTTCCGCCACCATCTTCATTTCGGCGAGAATATCACCAAGTTTCCGCCCTCGGCCGAGTTCCATTCCCACGGATCTGTTTCGGCTGAGATCTCCAGTACAGGTGAGCACCAGATCTCCCAGGCCGCTGAGACCAAAGAAGGTTTCTTTTTCAGCACCGAGACGGACCCCGAGCCTGGTAATCTCAGCCAGACCTCTGGTGATAAGGGCCGCTCTGGTATTCATTCCATACCCCAGGCCATCGCATATTCCAGCGGCAATGGCGATGATGTTTTTGAGTGCGGCGCTGATCTCGAGCCCTATGACATCGGTACTTGCGTATACCCTGAATGTCTCGGTGACAAAGATATTCTGCAGATATTGAGCAGTGCTTATATCCTTACAACCTATTGTTACCGCAGTAGGAATTCCCTGCGCTACCTCCTTGGCAAACGAAGGTCCCGACAGTACAGCAGTTTGAATAGTGTTTTGTCTTTGTTCCCGCCCAAGGATCTGATCCATGACCTGCGTCATGGTCATCAGGGTGCTGTTCTCAACACCCTTGATAGCCGAAACAACAATGGCACAATCCTCCAGCAACGGTGTCATGATTTCGAAAACAGCACGAAAACAATGGGATGGGACAACTGCACAGATAATTTCGGTGTTCTGGATCGCAGACTTTAAATCACTGGTGGAAATAATGTTGTCAGCGAGGACAATTCCGGGCAGATGCCTTCGATTTTCCCGGTGAGCAATAAGTTGCTGCACATGTTCCTCCCGGTGTCCCCACAGCATCACAGTTTTTGCTTTTCGGGAGAGGACTGTCGACAGAGCAGTACCCCACGAGCCGGCCCCGATAACGGCGACCCTCTCGATTTTATTCTTCATTGTCATCTTCTGTGTTTTCTGAAGCATCTTTGGCGACTGAATCCATGCCGACGACCTTTTCCCCCTCTTCCAGGTTTATCATTTTGACCCCCTGAGTGCTTCTGCCGATGATTCGAATCGACGATAGATCCATCCGAATCATCTTCCCCGAATCGGCGATGACGATGATTTCATCGTCATCCTTAACCTGTTTTGCGTCGATCACATTACCATTCCTTTCGCTGGCCTTGATTCCAAAAACACCCTTGCCGCCCCGTTTTTGGATCCGGAACTCGTCGATCGCACTGCGCTTGCCATATCCGTTTTCGGTAACGGTAAGGATGGAATGATCGGAAGAGACGACGATCGCACTGACGACCTTGTCGTTGCCCACAAGTCGGATGGCCCTCACTCCGGCCGCGGCCCGTCCCATACTGCGAATATCATCTTCATGAAAGTGAATGCACATTCCTTTTTGGGTATAAAGCAGAATACTGCTGCTTCCATTCAGTATATGAGCGGCGATGATCTCATCGCCCTCGTTAATGGTAAGGGCTTTTTTTCCACGTCGCAGTGGGCGGCTGAACTCCTGCATATCGGTTTTTTTGATACGTCCGGAACTCGTTACCATCATGATGGTTTTATCGCTGTTTTCCACATCCAGATAGGAAACCGGCAGTATGGCAGCCACCCTTTCGCCATCCGCCAGGTTCAGGAGGTTGACAATCGCCTTGCCCCGCGCGATTCTTCCGGCCAAGGGTATCTGATAGACTTTTCGCCAGAAGACCTTGCCATGGTTGGTGAAAAACAGGAAGGTATCGAGAGTCGACGCGACATAGAGATTGGAGACAAAATCCTCCTCGATATTCTTGACCCCGGTAACGCCCTTGCCGCCTCGGTTCTGTGATCTGTAGAGACTTACCGGGTTTCTCTTGATATATCCCGAGTGGGTGACGGTGATGACCATGTCCTCCGGGGCGATCAGATCCTCAGGCAGGATTTCATCTGTGGCATCGACTATTTCCGTTCGGCGATCGTCACCATATGTGTCTCTGATTTCGAAGAACTCCTCTTTGATTATCTCCATGACAAGGATTTCGTCACCAAGAATTTTTTTGAGTTTCTCGATTTCTATTAATATTTCATTATATTCCGAGACGATCTTTTCTCTCTCAAGGCCGGTCAGGCGCTGCAGCCGCATATCGAGAATAGTCTGCGCCTGAATCTCCGAGAGGCTGAACCGGCTGATCAATTGCTCCTTGGCCTCCTGCGGGTTTTTCGCCGCCTTGATCATCTCGACAACTTCATCCAGGTTGCTGATCGCGATATTCAGTCCGGCCAGGATATGGGCCTTTTCTTCCGCCTTGTTCAATTCGAATGCGGTCCGACGGTAAACGACACTCTTGCGATGAATAATGAAATGCTCGAGGATTTCCTTGAGGTTGAGTATCTCGGGTTTGTTGTTGACGATAGCGAGGAAGATGATGCCAAATGATTTTTGCATCGGCGTCATCTTGTACAACTGATTGATGACGATATCGGCTATCTCGTCCTTTTTGAGTTCCAGGACAATTCGTAATCCGTGCCTGTCCGATTCATCCCTTACCTCAGAAATTGAATTTATTTTTTTGTCTTTGACAAGTTGTGCGATTTTCTCAACCAGAACAGCCTTATTCTGCTGAAAAGGGATTTCGGTCACTATGATCGATTCCTTCTTGGAATCTTTCGATCTCTCGATATGAGTCAAGGCGCGAGTGACTATAATTCCTTTCCCGGTTTCATACGCCTCACGGATCCCGGCCCGGCCGCAGATCAACCCACCGGTTGGAAAATCGGGGCCGGTGATGATCTTCATCAGTTCACTGATGGTGATATTGGGATCTTCTATCAGGGCAATGAGGCCATTTATGACTTCCGTTATGTTGTGGGGAGGTATATTCGTCGCCATGCCAACGGCAATTCCGGAACTGCCATTGATAAGCAGATTTGGAATCTTGCATGGCATGACCGAAGGCTCGGTGAGAGAATTATCGTAGTTTGGTACGAAATCAACGGTGTTCTTATCCAGATCACCTACCACCTCCCGATCGATCCTGGTCATCCGCGCCTCGGTATATCGCATGGCGGCAGCGGAATCTCCATCCAGGGACCCGAAGTTGCCCTGGCCATCAACCAGAGGATAACGCATCGAAAAATCCTGCGCCATGCGGACTATTGTATCGTAGGCTGCCGTATCCCCATGAGGATGAAACTTACCGATAATGTCGCCGACAATTCTGGCTGATTTGACATATGCCCGGTTATAGAACACACCGAGTTCGCGCATCGCATACAGGGATCGCCTGTGAACAGGCTTCAGTCCATCCCTGACATCCGGCAAGGCCCTGCCGATGATGACACTCATCGCATAATCAAGGTATGATTTCTTTAATTCATTCTCTATTGCTATGTTACTGATCATATTTTTTCACTGTCCGGTTATTACTGAAAATCTCTTGAGGTAATGCAGGAATATCAGATATCAAGATCGACAACTTCCAAGGCGTGGTTCTGGATGAATTCCCGTCTTGGTTCCACCTTGTCGCCCATGAGGGTTGTAAAAATATCATCCGCCTGTTCGGCATCATTGATCATCACTTTGACCAACCGTCGCTTTTCGGGGTTCATTGTGGTATCCCAAAGCTGCTCCGGATTCATTTCACCCAGACCTTTATACCTCTGCAGGTGACTTCCCTTGAAGGATTCATCGCGTACGGTCTGGAGCAAAACTTTCCAGTCCGGTACATTCAGTGTCGTTTCCTGACCGCTGCCTGTCTGTATGCTGAGAATGAATCCCTCGGTCAGAACCGGTTTGATCTGCTGAAAAAGATTGATGGCTGTGCGGTATTCGTTGATCAAGGGTATCTGCGGCCCCAGTGTCGTCCTGGCCTGAACCTGGCCTTTCAGGGCAATATCGAACTCATAACAGGTGGGTCGCCAACGGCAGGATCGGATCGTTCCTATGATGTATTTCTTTTCCGGAATCTTTCCAATCAGGTCTCTGACAAACGATTCATCGGTGAATTGATCTGCCGACTGGAGCCCGTTCTCAAGCAACAGATAAAGCAAATCCTCAGTTATGTTCATCCGCTGCATGTATGAAACTATTTTCTGATACACCGAGAGCTTTTCGAGTATGGAGACAAAGTCGTTCCCATCGATGAACGATTCTCCATTTTCAAATTTCATTTTGATCCTGTCGCTGGCCTGACTGAAAAGAAAACTGTTCAATTCAGATTCCTCGAGGAAATATTGTTCCTTTTTCCCTTTTCCCAGCCTGAACAGCGGCGGTTGGCCAATATAGACATAGCCCCCCTGAACGAGCGGCAGCATCTGTCGATAAAAAAAGGTCAGCAATAATGTTCGAATATGGGCGCCGTCGACGTCGGCGTCGGTCATGATGATGACTTTATGATAACGCAGGCGTTCGAGATCAAATTCATCCTTGCCGATGCCGCATCCCAAGGCGCTGATGAGTTGCTTTATCTCCTCACTTTCAAGCACTCGATCAAAACGAGCCTTTTCAACATTCAGAATCTTGCCGCGCAGGGGCAGGATAGCTTGGATAGATCGGTCTCTGCCCTGTTTGGCCGAGCCGCCGGCGGAATCACCCTCGACGATGAATATTTCCCGTTTTACCGGGTCTTTTTCCTGACATTCAGCCAACTTTCCAGCCATCAGCAGACTGGTTGAGCCTTTTTTCCGCGACAGTTCCCGTGCCCGTTTGGCTGCCTCACGGGCACGGGCCGCTTCAACCACCTTGAAGAGAATTTTCTTGGCGATAACGGGGTTCTGTTCAAAAAATATGGTCAGCTTTTCATTGCAGACGGATTCGACGATTGATTTGACTTCGGAATTTCCCAGCTTGGTCTTGGTCTGCCCTTCAAACTGCGGATTGGGGACCTGCACGGAGATGACGCACGTCAGTCCTTCACGCACATCATCCCCTCCCATTTTTTCCCGCAGATTCTTGGGGATGATATCGTCACTGGCGTATCGGTTGATGCACTTGGTCAGAGCCGCCCTGAACCCGGCTACATGCGTTCCACCCTCTCTTGTGCTGATATTGTTGACAAAAGAAAAAAGCCGTTCAGAATATCCATCAAAATACTGTATTCCTATCTCTACCTTGACCTGGTCCCTTTCCGCGGCGATCACAATCGGTTCAGGAAACAGGGGTGTTCTGTTCCTGTTGAGATATTCGACATAGGAGTGTATTCCTCCCGGGGCATGAAATTTATCCTCTGCGCCGCTTCGCTCATCCTTGAGATAGATGTGCACATCCTTATTGAGAAAGGCCAGTTCCCTGAGTCGGTTTTTTACCGTATCGTAAATATAGACAGTCGTTTCCTGAAATATTTCGGGATCAGCCTGAAAAGTTATTTTCGAACCCGTTCTTTCACTCTCGCCAACAATTTCGAGTTCGGTTGTCTTTTGTCCACATCGATAGGTCTGTCGGTATATTTTGCCGTTTCTCTTTATCTCCGCCACAGTGTGGATCGAAAGCGCATTAACGACGGAAACACCCACGCCGTGGAGACCTCCTGAGACCTTGTACGTAGCGTGGTCAAACTTTCCTCCGGCATGGAGGGTGGTCATGACAAGTTCAAGGGCCGAAATTTTCTCCGTGGGATGCATATCAACAGGAATACCACGACCGTTGTCTTCAACTGAAACAGAGTTGTCGGCATGTATGGTTACCCTGATATGGGAACAATAACCGGCGAGGGCTTCATCAATGCTGTTATCAACCACTTCCCATATGAGGTGGTGCAGACCTTCTTCACCTGTATTTCCAATGTACATCGAAGGTCGCTTGCGCACGGCCTCCAATCCATCCAAAACCTTGATCTGTTCAGCACCGTAATCTTCGTGTTTTTCTGTACCGCTCATTAGCATTGCCTATAAATTCTTTTAAAATTCAGTGTATTATAGCTGCATCGGCATAATAATACTAAGAAAACCAGTGTCTGTATCCGATCTCAACATGCATGGACTGCTGCTGCTGTTGATGTAGGCTTCCAAACGTTCACATTCCATGACCTGCAGGGTTTCAATGAAATAACGACAATTGAAACCCAAAACCATTGGCTCGCCTGAATACGAGATGGTCTGTTCGTCCTTGGCATTTCCCAATTCGGCGTTTTGTGACGACAGAATCATTTTGTTATTTTCTATGCTTATCCTGATGGTATGAAAATTATCCTCAGTAAATAGATTGATGCGTTTCAATGAATCAAGAAAAGGAATCCTATCCATCTCCATTTTGTTTTCCTGTCTGATAGAATTGACTATGGCATTGTAGTTGGGAAATTCGCCGCCTTTCAATCGAATGACCATCGTTGCCTTGTCATCTTTTAAAACCATTTGTTTTTTTTCAAACGAAACAGAGAAACCGTCTCTCCCTTCACAAAATTTCTTCAACTCCTGAATTCCTTTTTTCGGGATCAGCGTAACGGGATTGAGAGTCAACGCTTCAATATCCTTGTCAACCTGCTTTTCCATAATGGATAGACGATGGCCATCGGAAGAGATCATCTTGAGGTAGGTGAGACCTTCCTTCTTTTCTTTTTCAAAGAGTACTGCGTTCAACGAGTAGATGTTCTCTTGTTCATTGGCGATCGAATAGAAAATTTTATCGATGAGTTCGAGAAATATATGGGAATCTAACAAGACGAACGTATCGTCTTCGATTTCTGGAAATTCAGGAAAATCGTCACTTGCCATGCCTGCCAGGTTGTAGGTGCTCTTCCCGGCGGTAATGACGACCCAGTTGTTTTCAGTTTCCTGGATAGTGATCATGTTGTTTCCTGATTCACGTACTATCTCGAAGAGCTTTTTGGAGGGAAGGGTAATGCTTCCTTCTTCCATTACGTCGGCGCTGATATGCAATCGAAGTCCTACCTCAAGGTCGGTGCCTGTAAGAATCAATTCTCCTTCGCGTACTACCTCGATGAGCACATTGGAGAGTATTGCCATGGTAGTGCTCTTTTTTGTTGTTATGTTCTGCAGACTGTTCAACCCTTCGATGAGAATATCACGAGACACGGAGCAATGGATAGGCATCGTAGACTCCTTTTATTATTTCTTTTTATTATTGTTATTGTCAGTGGGGAAATGTTGAAGTGTAGGATAAGACACTGAATTAAAATAAATTTTATTTAACAACCACACATTGTATAAGTGGTCGGTTTTTGCCGATATCGAGATATGAACAACCTTTGCACAAACAGTAATAAAAATTTTGAGAAATTCGAGTGGAAATTAATGTTAATATATGGTGAACAGGCAGCATAAACGATTATAAAAAAATCAATAAAAACAGACAAATAAAAAACGACCTGACAAATGGTTACTTTACTCCAAATTGGCTGAAAATTCAATGAAATTGCGTCCTGAAACGGTGAAAGGTGGCTTTTCTCAAGACCTTGAAAAAAAAGGGCTGGAGGTGTTGCAGAAAGGTTTGTCCGACGGGGTATTTCCGGGAGGGGCCGGGGGTATAATAATTGATAGGCATGATATAAAGGAAAACGTGGTATGGATCTGCGGCTATACTGACCATAATCGCAGCAGAAAGGTTCAGAGAACGACATTTTACGATCTTGCTTCGTTGACCAAACCTTTTGTTACGGTATTGTCCCTGCTCGTTCTCATCGAGAAAAAATTGGTCACTTGGAACACACCACTCGCAGACCTTCTGCAGCGCAGTGTTCCAGCCGAAAAGAAAGGAATAAACCTTACCGGTCTGATACAGCACAGTTCGGGTTTGCCGGCGTATAAACCCTATTATCTTGGTCTAATGCAAATTGCTGATGAGCAGGCTCGCAAGGCGAGGATGGTGGATTGGATACTCAACGAGCCAATTGAGTATATGCCCGGAACAAAAACCATTTACAGTGATCTCGGCTTTATACTCCTCGGTCATGCTATTGAACAACTGTCGGGCGAATCTCTTGATGCGTTTTGGGAAACCAATGTTGCGATGCCTCTATCGCTGGAAAAAAAACTATTGTTTTCACCAAATAGGAAAAAAATAAGCGACAGACTTGTGGCTTCGACGGAATTGTGTCCTTGGACCAAAAAAATGCTCTGTGGAGAGGTTCATGACGAAAACTGCAGAAGCATGGGGGGAGTTGCCGGCCATGCGGGACTGTTTGGCACAGTTGAAGGGGTACTGAGCATCTGCAGCCATTTACTCAGACAATGGAGAGGAGATGAAGAGCATCCGAACTATTCTTCGAATCTCTTGCGGGATATATTCGCGTATAGGTCCGATTCGGCCTGGCGCTATGGCTTTGATACACCGTCAAAGATCAATTCAAGCAGCGGACAATTATTCTCATCTCTGAGTGTCGGTCATCTCGGCTTCACCGGCACATCTTTCTGGATCGATCTCGAAAGGGGAGTGGCAGTTGTCCTACTGACCAACAGGGTTCATCCAAGTCGAGCGAACGAAAAAATACGCTGGTTCAGGCCAATATTCCACAATGCTGTCATGCAGTCAGTCATCAAACTTATCGCTTAAAAGATCAAGGCACGATGTTTCTTTTCTCCATCGTGCCTTGATCCTTCTGTTTCATGCAATCCCTTTCTCTTACCACCAACTTATGGTTTGATCTGCGGCAAAAATTTTATCAACAAGCTGATCGTAATCAGGTTTTTCGACATTGAGATAGAACTCATCCGACTCCCTGTCTCTGGTAACAATTTCAATAAGCTTTTTGGTAGTATCGTCAGGTTCGGATCGGTATACATTTAAAATCTTCATAAATAACGGTCTCCCTTGGATATGGGCTATTTTATACCATAAGGAATGATATGGGTCATATCGCGCAGTTTCTCTCCCAATTCTTCCAAAGAAATCGCTTCAAGACTGAGATTCTCAACATTTGCAGGTACGGTCGAATAGATTTCACCTTCCATATCACGCAACATTTCGATGCTTTCCTGAGTGTTGTCATCCAGGGCTTCGATCTGTGTATCCATGACGACGCCATATGAGTACATATTCTCGACGGCAAGCCCCAGGGCCGACCTTATCCCGTCAACAGCGTAGTCTTTGTGTCTGTACATGAAACAAACTTTTTTATAATCGGACATCACTCCCTCCTCTACAGACTGAGATAACAGTCGAAATCTTCAATTATTATGCCGTGCTGTGCTTGAGTGGCCATCTTTTTTGGCGTCAGACCGGTAGGAACGTCGTTGATGTCGTATCCTTGTTTTCTATAGCTGTCGACACATATCGACACATCGTCGGCTATTTCACACAGAGTCGGAAAAAGGGGATCCTTGCTTGCGTGAGTGGCGATCCAGGTAAAGAAGACCTTGACCGTTGATCCCTTTGCCTTGGCAGCCTTGGTTATGCCAAGCACGTGGGGGAGACTTTCTTTTGTGGTAACGAAAATACCAAGACTTTTTGCCATAGTATCCTCCGGCGGAGTAAAGAGATATGCTGGAAAGTGGTTCAGAGCGGACCGGTCCGGTTAAAGACCGATCCGGGAGGTAATATTTGAATCAACCTTTTTTGATGAAAAAGCTGATATAACCGGAGTGTTCCTTCTCACCGAGATATTCATGGCCCGATCTTTCACACCAACCGGGAATATCGTTGCGGGAACCAGGATCGGTTCCATCGACCTGCAGGATCTCTCCGGCAGAGAGTTTTCCGATCTCTTTTTTGGTGCGCAGCAGCGGCATCGGGCAACTCAGACCTTTTGCATCAAGCACCACTTTCGGCTGAATTCCATCGGCGGCTACTTTAAAATCACTCATGATTGTCCTCCTGGGATTGAATAGGTAGTCTGTTAGGTGAATACACGATCTAAGTAAACATATTTCTTCTGAATTTTACAATAACATTATGTGTTATTACTTTAGCGAAAATGTAAAGTCAAGATCAAAATTTCTGTATGGTAAGTGTTTGATAATAGAAAAAAATATGATTAAAAAATTTTTAGGAAATCGAAAAATTGAGACCATAACGGAGTCCCTGGCCATACATTCTTGACAAATGATTTTTCGGAGGGTAGAGCTTAAAAAATTCGTTTGAAAACAAGGAACAAACATTATTTTCCTGGAGGATGAGTCATGAGTGAAGAAAGTATTGTGAAAACCAAGGCTGGTGAACTCTACAAGGCGATCTGCCAAAGTGAGTGGAATCCAACCGTAACCGGGGTCGTCATCGCCTTTCTCTCGGTCATGATGATGGCCTGGTGGCGCCCCTGGGGTGCTGTAGGAGCCCTGAGGAATTGGGGCGACTGGATCATGTACTGGCTGGCCGGCCTGCTCGGTACGGATGCCGGAATCTTTGCCTTCTATGAAGAAGCCCCAAGATCGGTATTTATCGACTCCGGATCAATCATCGGGATCGGGTTTATCGGCGGCGCCTTCATCTCCGCCTGCCTGGGCAAGGATTTTGCCTTCAGGATTCCCCCTTATCGGGAGATGGTCAAGGCGATCATCGCCGGTATCCTGATGGGCGTTGGCGCCTCGCTTGCCGGCGGGTGCAATGTCGGGGGGTTCTATAACGCCATCGGTAATCTGGCCGCCAATGGTTTTGCCATGTGGCTGGGACTGGTGTTCGGGGTCATTCTGGGACTCAAACTCCTCTATCTCGAGATGGAACATATCGAGTGGGGCGCGGGCGGAGCCAAGACGCTGAGTATCCCCACCGGTGTCCTGCCCTACATCGGTATCGCGGGTGTAGTTGTCCTTCTGTATGTGGCAAACGTGTTTTCCGGCAACGAGGATGACGATTATATCGCCTCGCTCGGAGGTGTCATCATTCTTGCCGCCGCTCTGGGTTATGCGATGCAGCGAGGACGGTGGTGTATGGTTCAGGGCTTCCGCGAACCTCATATGACCGGTGATTGCACGATGGCGAAATCGGTCATGTTGTCGATCGTTCTCGTGGCGGTTGGAGCCGCGATCTTGAAATATGCCGTGCCGATGCGGGCCGGGGGAGAGGCGGTGCTCGACCCCATCAGCTATGTACGTGGGACCTTCGGCTGGGGAGGGGTTGTCGGGGGTTTTGTTTTTGGACTTGGCGCCATGTTTGCGGGTGGCTGTGGTTCCGGAACCCTGTGGCGCGTCGGGGAGGGACAGGTGAAGCTGATGATGGTGGTGCCGTTTTTTGCCGTTTCGACCTCGATCATGACCGCATGGTTCAGGGAGAACGATTTTGAGGCGGACGGTGTCCTCGGTTCATACGTTTATCTGCCGGATGTCATGGGGTATGGCCCGACCCTGCTGTTGATCATTGCCTCCATGGTCATCTGGTATCTGGTGGTTACATGGAATGAAGAGACCAATAAACTGATTGTGCCGATGTGAATTAACCCCCTGTCCGGAGGGATACATCGCCAGCTCTCAAGGTCGAGTTGGCGATTTTTTTTTGGAGGATTGAAACCATGTGCGATACCGACAGTATGCGTAAGCAGGTGCTGGCACAACGGGATATGCTCGGTCCCGGGGAGAGAAAAGAAAAGAGCGAGAGGATTCGTCATCGCTTTCTTGACCTGGTGAATCCCTTTGATCCCGCCACGTTCTTCCTGTTTGTCAACTTCAGAAGCGAAGTTGAAACGTTGGAACTTATTGGGCAACTGCTCGAATCCGGTAAGACCGTTACGGTGCCCCTTGTCTCCGTTAACGAAAAATCAATGACCGCTGTGCGTCTGATCGATCCCGATAAAGATCTCGTCCCCGGCTATTACGGGATTCTTGAACCACGCAAGGATTTGCTGAAGACACGGACAATCGATCACAAAACCATCGATATCGTGGTGCTGCCGGGGTCGGTTTTTGATGAAAGAGGGGGCAGGCTCGGGTATGGGGGAGGATTTTATGACCGTTTTATTGCAAATGAGGTTCTTCCTTCGGCCCTGCGGATCGCCCTGGCCTTTGAGCTTCAGGTTCAGAGTGAAATTCCCCAGCAACCGCATGATCAGCCCGCCGATTTCATTATAACCGAACAACGGGTGATCCACGGGAATCTGGACCCCTCGCGTCGAATATATACAGGGAGATAGTTGGTGCATCAATCCTGAGAAAAGTATCGGCAGTGGTATATACTGGTAGGGGAGTTGCAAAAAAAATACGGAAATTGTACATTTTGCCCTCGCAATCCACCTGAGAGGTGGTTCCTTCCGGAGACGTTCTGTTGATAAAGAAACAAGCAAAGATCCTTGTTGCGGATGACGATGTGATGGTCCGCACCACGGTGACGAAGATACTTGAGATGTTCGGTCACAACGTGGTGACGGTGTCTGACGGCAAAGGGGTAATCGATGCCGTTGACGACAGTTTTGATGTCATTATCCTTGATATCAACATGCCGGACATGGATGGTTTTGCAACCATCAATGCCTTGAACCAGCTGGACCACAACATCCCGGTTCTCTTTCTCACTGGAGCTGGTTCGATGGATTATGCGGTCAGAGCCATAAATCTGGGCGCCTATGATTTTCTGACGAAACCCATCGAGGATCTGGATATTTTCAACGTCAAGATTCGCAGAGCCATTGAAAAGAGAACGTATGTCCTGCAGGAACGGCGGTACAAGGAGTACCTTGAGGACGACATCCAAAAGAAGGCCCGGCAACTGGAGGAGCAGAACCAGCTCTTATTGAGATACAGCAACAGTCTGGAGAATGCTACCCTTCAACTCATGAGCAGTTTCCAGAACGCCATGGAGGAGAAGGACTACTACACGGCGGGCCATACCATGCGAGTCACTGAGTATGCGGTGATGCTGGGAAAAGCCGTGGGGCTGGCCGAGCAGGATATCTTGGTCTTGCGTCGGGCGGCCCAGTTCCACGATATCGGTAAGCTTGTCATCGATCTGTCGTGTATTCAGAAACCGGGAAAATTGACTGAGGATGAGTGGGTCCTCATCCGCAAACATCCGAGTGTGGGCGCCAATATCATTGAACCGCTCGGGTTCATGGAGAGGGAACAGTTCATTATCCGCCATCACCACGAACGCATGGATGGAAGTGGATATCCGGATGGTCTGAAGGGGGGAGATCTAGACGAACTGACCAAGATACTGATTGTCGTTGACAGCTATGATGCCATGACCTCCCGACGTAATTACAGAAAGAACATGACGATGAGGGAGGCTGTTTCGGAATTGCTCAGATGCAGCGGCAGTCAGTTCGATTCCTCTATCGTCGAGGTTTTTTCAAGGAGCATTTTCGATTTCACATCATCCAACACTATTTTTTCTCAGGGATATCTTGAACCGGCATGTAACAGGCGGAACTAGCCAGACATACCCCTGGATTCGGAGTTATGATCAATGAAGATATCAAGAGCCGAAGTAGAGCATGTCGCTCATCTGGCACGTTTGCACCTGACCGAAAGCGAATTGTCGAAGATGACAGAGCAACTGGGTATGATTCTTTCGTATGTGCAGAAGTTGCAAGGGTTGGATACCAAAGACCTTCCTCCGACCACCCACGCCATATCGGTGTGCAACGCCTTTCGTGAAGATCGGGTCTTGCCGTCGTTACCGCAGAAGGTGGCGCTTTCCTGTTCTCCCGGGCATAACGAGGAGATGTTCCAGGTTCCGCGGATCATCTGAAAATGTGCGATCCCGTTTCCAATTCCATCAGGCTGCGAAGCAGACCGGATTTTCGAGGGTTACATGAATCTGTATGAATTGACCGTCGCTGAGGCGATGTCGAGAATGGCGATCGGTGATCTAACCTCCGAGGCCCTGACCAGGAGCTGTCTTGATCGTATCGATCAGGTCGACGGTGAGGTGGGGGCCTTCATCACTCTTGATCGCGAGGGGGCTCTCGAGCAGGCCCGAAAAGCCGATAGTGAGCGTAGGCGGGGGCGGGTCGGGACCTTGTGCGGTATCCCCGTCGCCATGAAGGATCTCCTGTGCACCAAGGGCATGAGGACCACCTGCGGTTCAAAGATACTGGCAGATTTCATACCTCCGTATGACGCCACGGTAGTGGAAAAAATCAGAGGACAGGGAGGTGTCATCCTGGGCAAGGTGTCGATGGATGAATTCGCCATGGGTTCAACCTCCGAATCCTGTGCCTTCGGCGTACCGCAAAACCCATGGAAAAAAGGGTATGTCGCCGGAGGCTCTTCCGGAGGATCGGCGGCGGCGGTCTCCGCCGGTGAATGCCTGGCCTCGCTTGGTTCCGATACCGGAGGCTCAATCCGGCAACCGGCCTGCCTCTGCGGCACGGTCGGTATGAAGCCGACGTACGGCAGGGTTTCCCGATATGGCCTGGTGGCATTCGCCTCGTCTCTGGATCAGGTGGGTCCCCTCTGTCGTGATGTCACCGACTGTGCGATTCTGATGAATGCCATCAGCGGCCATGATCAGCGCGATTCGACCTCGGTGAAAATCGAGGTCCCTGATTTCACATCGTTTCTGGTTGGAGATGTCCGCGGATTGCGCATCGGGGTGCCCCGGGAATATTTTACCGCCGGGCTCGATCCTGAAGTTGAAAGGGTCGTCAGAAACGGGATCGATCTTCTCCGCCAGGCGGGTGCCGAAGTGGTGGACATTGCCCTGCCGCATACGGAATATTGTGTCGCCGCCTATTACCTGATCGCTCCAGCTGAGGCCAGTTCCAACCTGGCCCGCTATGACGGGGTGAATTTCGGCAGTCGTGATACGAGGGCCGATACCCTGATGTCCATGTACAAGGATACCCGCTCCGCCGGCTTCGGAGCCGAGGTGAAACGGCGTATCCTGATAGGTACCTACGCCCTGTCATCCGGCTACTATGATGCTTATTACAAGAAAGCCTCGCAGGTCCGTACGCTGATTTTACAGGATTTCCAGACAGCGTTCGAATTGTGCGATGTATTGGTGTCTCCTGTTACCCCGACTCCTGCATGGAGACTGGGAGAAAACAGCGATAACCCACTTGCCGTTTATCTCTCCGACATAATGACCATTTCTGCCAATCTTGCCGGCATACCGGGAATATCGGTCCCCGGGGGATTCAGTGAGGACGGTTTACCCATCGGCATTCAGATTCAGGGCCCCCATTTTGATGAGGGGACACTACTGAAAGTTGCGTATATCCTTGAAAAAATGCTTGGTGTAACGAGGATGCCGTCACTCGGTTAAAGGTGCGGAACGAGGTTACAGGTGATGATGATTGTGATTCAAGAGACAATGCCTTCTGCGCCTAACGATTGGTTCAAAATATGATCGAATCACAGGCTGTGATAGCCATAGATGGCCCATCCGGGGTCGGTAAATCAACGATCAGCAGAAAGATCGCCAGGGCGCTGGGTTTTACCTATCTCGATACCGGTGCCATGTACCGGGCGGTGGGGTTGTTTCTGCAATGGAATCGGATTGATCTGTGCGACGACCAGGCGATGCGGACCAGTCTTGCCAAGATTCAAATACAGTTGCTGCCCGGTAAAAATGAAGATGATGACACCGGGGTCCTACTGAATGGGGAGGATGTAAGCGGCGCGATCAGGACCCCGGAGATGGCGATGATTGCCTCGAAGGTATCGGCCAACCCCCTGGTACGTGAAAAGCTGACGGCGTTGCAGCGAGAACTCGGCAATTCGGGTGGGGTGGTTGCAGAGGGGAGGGATACCGGGACGGTGGTCTTTCCGCGGGCCAGGTTCAAGTTTTTTCTTGATGCCAGGCCGGAAGAACGGGCCCGAAGGCGAGTTCGGCAACTCCGTATGCGAGGCGAGACCGCCGATGAGCAGGAGATTCTCGAAATGACACTGCTGCGGGACAAGAACGACCGGGAGCGGGCGATTGCACCACTTCGACAGGCCGAAGACGCCAGGATCATTGATACAACCAGCAGGAGTATCGATGAGGTGGCTCGCTTGGTTTTGGAAGTGGTACTCGAGGGACGAACAGAAACGACTGACCCGCGGGAAGACCATATTCAACCCGCGGGTTAGGTGAACAGCCGCTACTGCATTATGAAATCGTCTCTTCTGTTCTGGCTGTAGCTTTCTTCATCCTGCCCGGGAAACAACGGACGTTCTTCACCATAGCTGATGGTCTGGATCCTGGATGCATCGACCCCCAGGTCGACTAGATACTGCTTGGCGGCCATCGCCCTTCTCTCCCCCAGGGCGAGGTTATACTCGTTGGTTCCCCGATCGTCGGTATTGCCTTCAATGACAATCGCCCCACCGGGGACAGATTGCATGTGCTCTGCGTTTTTTACCAGAACCTCGGTCATGTCGGCGCGGACGCCATATTGGTCGAAGTCGAAATAGATCGGGAACAGGTTGTCGGAACAACGACCGTGCAGCCTCTTGTATTCATCTGAAGCGCTGTCCGCCATGGAAGAACCACCACCGGTTTTGCCGGGGTCATCGAGGGTACCCTCCGAGGCCAGGGTGTTTTCATCGTATCCACTGCTTCCTGCACCACTGCCCGTTGCACTTGCACCACTGCTGTCGGGTGGAATGACCGCTTTTTTGCTGCAGCCGCCGGTGAACAGGGCAAGAGACCCGATAAGGGTGATGAGTACGGCGGTCCCGCAGAGTGTCTTTTTCATATGTTCTCCTGTCGTCGAGTGATTGATAGGTACGGTAGGCAATATTGAAAATGATATTGCATGATTATATACAGATTTCAACAAATCATATATTTTATCCTTAATCGTCGGGAGGTCAAGGAAATTTGATATTTTCCCGGCGTCGGTGACGCAGAAGCTGATCCTCCCCCAAACAGCTGAACTACAGAGACATAAAACTGATGGACAGTGCATACTACAGACTCGCGGCCAGCTGTGCAATTGGAATGGAAGGGTTGGTAACGGGGGAGGTCGAATCCTTTGAGGGCCGGAATATCCGTCAGTCGCCTGGACTGGTGTCCTGGGAGGGCGCCCTGGCCAGCGGCTATAGGGCGTGTCTGTGGTCTCGGTTTGCGTCACGGGTTTTCCTCGAATTGGAATCGTTCGACATGGCGGACGAGTCGGTGCTGTATGGCCGGAGCCGGGACGTGGCCTGGCAGGACCATCTGGAGCTGGAGACGACCTTTGCCATTGATTGCACACTGTCCGGGGAACCCCTTCTCAAGCACAGTCAGTTTGCCGCCTTACGACTCAAGGATGCGATTGCAGACAGTTTCCGCGACCGTCTCGGCCGCAGGCCGTCGGTCGATACCAACGCTCCCGGGGTTCGCTTCCATTTACATATCCAGGATTCTATCGCCCAAATCTCCCTCGATCTTTCCGGCGACAGTCTGCATCGGCGGGGATATCGTGTCAGCGGCGGTCCCGCCCCGCTCAAGGAGACCCTTGCCGCCGCTCTGGTGGCGTTGAGCGGCTGGACCGACCATCCGGGAGAGGCGTTGCTGGACCCGATGTGTGGAACCGGGTCCCTGCTGATCGAGGCAGCCCTGATGTTCGGCGACTCGGCGCCGGGATTATCGAGAAACAGGTTTGGCTTCATGGGGTGGAGGCAGCATGACGCCTCCCTGTGGGAAACGCTCGTTGACGAGGCGATAGCCCGTGAAGAAGCGGGCCTGTCTCAACATTGGCCACGGTTTCTGGGGTATGATGCCGATCCGGCGATGGTGACCGCCGCGAAAATGAATATCGCGCGGGCCGGCCTTGCAGATCATATCGAGATCAGGCAGGGAGAGATCGCCAGGCTGGAGTCGCCTGGAGGGAGCGGAATGCTCCTTACGAATCTTCCGTTCGGCGAGCGGCTTCTGGAGAAAGAGGAAGTGGCGCTCCTCTACCGGGCCTATGGCAGAATCGCCAGACAGAGATTTCCCGGGTGGAGGCTGGCGGTCTTTTTGTCCAGTCCGGAACTGACCGATTCGTTCGGGCTTGCATGGGAGAAAAGGTACAAGCTTTACAACGGTGATCTGGCCTGTCGATTGCTGGTGGGAACCGTGCCGGAAAGACATGATCAGCCGTTCATCTGGAATCTGGCTGAGGTCGGAAATAACGACGAGTTTGTCAACCGTCTGCGCAAGAATATGAAAAAAATGCAGAAATGGGCTGACAAGGAAGGTGTGCATTGCTACAGGATCTATGATCGCGATCTGCCGGAATATAATTTCAGTATTGATCTCTATGAAAAATGGGTGCACCTTCAGGAATACGCTCCGCCGGGATCGGTGGATCCGGATCTGGCATCGGCCAGGTTGAACCATGCGCTGCAGGGGATCAAGGAACTGTTCGGCATTCGGCGAGACAGGATATTCGTCAAGACCAGGCGGCGGCAGAAGGGCAGTGAGCAATACCAGCAGCGGGAAAGCAGGAAAAAGTTGTATGAGGTCCGGGAACATGGTTGCCAGTTCCTGGTCAACTTCACTGATTATCTCGATACCGGCCTCTTTCTCGATCACCGCCTTGTCAGGATCAGTCTGGCCGGAAAGGTGAACGGAAAGAAATTTCTTAATCTTTTCGGCTATTCAGGAACGGCCACAGTGCATGCTGGGATGGGGGGCGCTCTCTCGACTACAACCGTCGACCTGTCAGCAAACTATCTCCAGTGGACCAGGATGAACCTGGCCTTGAACGGATTCTCGAGGTTCGCCCATACCACGATCAAGGCCGATTGTCTGCAATGGCTCGAAGAAAATCGTGAACAATATGACGTTATCTTTGTCGATCCTCCAACTTTCTCTAACACCAAAAAAGAAAAGCGGGTATTCGACATCCAACGTGACCATGTTCGGCTGCTGACCTTGGCGATGGCGAGGCTGGTGGATGACGGATTCCTCGTGTTTTCAACCAATTTCAGACGATTTTCCCTTGATCCTGCGATCGGGCAGATGTTTGCACTGCGTGAGATCAGTAAGGAGACAATCCCCTTTGATTTCCAGAGAAACCCAAAAATCCACAGGTGTTGGGAAGTGAAAAAGAAAAATTTATAGCGAATGATGACCACTTGCTCATCGTTACATTTGATACTGCAGGATATATTTTATGCCCCATCATTTTTTCAATCAAATGGGATCGTGCTATACTACACCAAACACAGATGCGGTACCGAGAACAGGATGCCGGGTGATGGATGGTCAACAGGCATTGCAGGAGATCCGCAGGATCGAGGAACGGCATGGTATCAGGGGGCTTGACATGGTCAAAGTCATCATGGTTACCGCCGTCGATGATTCCAGCAATATCATGAAGGCCTTTCGTCAGGGACAGTGCGAGGCCTACCTGACAAAACCCTTGAATCGGGAAAAGTTGATAACCAAACCCATATCCGTGACCTCGGTCTGATAGAGCAGGATGTGATCAGGATATGATCACATCCATCACGGAGCTCCGGTATGATATCTTAAGATATGATCGTGATGGATACAGTGAATACACTCATGTCATGGTGACAGGTTTCGGTTGATAGTCAGCTGATCCCGGTCTCTGTCGATCGTCTGCGTCGACATTTCTCGCTAACCTACAAACTCAGCGACGAGCAGGGGGAGTTTATGGTGAGGAGTGCTGCGAGATCATTGCAGACAACCTTTGATTCTGTGGATCAGATTCTGGCCGGTGGTGATTCTGGTGCAGCCCAGGCCCGGGTGGCCCATAATCTCAAGGGTCAGCTGTTGAACATGGGGGAGACGGGATGGGCGGATATTGCCAGGATGGTTGAATTTGCCGCCAAGGCGGAAGAGGACCATGATTACGCCCCCCCGCTTCAGGCGATACGCGAGGCGATGTCGGCCATCATGGAGTATCGTTCGTCTTAATTCATCTCATCGTCCCCGATTATATTCCCTTCGATCGACTCCGGCTGGCATCTGGTCCGGACCGCCTTTCCCTGTTGCAATACCTGTTGTCCATTATGACAAATTCTCCTGACCGACCATACGGCGGCTATAAGTCAATGTTTGTTCTGTACCTTTTTTCATATTCTGGTAAGTTGAAAAAGTCATATCTCAGTTGGAGGATAGGGGGGAATCCATATAACCAGCGCAAGGGGAGGATCGTCGGTGTCGGAGTCAAGAAAACTGCAGCAGCAGATACAGGAACTGCATCAAAAAGTGAGTTCCCAGCAGAAAGCCAACGCCTTTCTCCGTGAACAAGTGAAACTCTCGATCCTCACTGGTGAGCGCCCCGGCGGAACCGTGGAAAGTGTGCTGGTCGAAGAAGAGGTGAAGAGAAGGACGCGTGAGTTGCAGGCGGCTCTCGAGCAGGCCAAAAACGCCTACCGCCTCAAGGCTGAATTTCTTGAAAACATGAGCCATGAGCTACGGAACTCCATGAACGGCATCATGGGGATGACCGGTCTGGTCCTGGAGACCGATCTTACGCCGGAGCAGCGACAGTACCTCGAAATGGTCGACGAGTCGGTCGATCGCCTCCTTGATGTCGTCAACGATATCCTTGATTTTTCACGGATCGAGGCTGGTCGTCTCGTCCTTGACCTCGAGGATTTCAACCTGAAGGAAAGTCTCGATCTCGATCTCTATCTGCTCGATCTTTCGGCGAGGGATAAGAATATTGCCCTGATTTGCGAAATAGCTCGCGATGTCCCGCTCTTTATTCATTCCGACCCGACCCGCCTGGTCCAGATTCTGACCAATCTGGTCGCCAACGCCATCAAGTTCACGAAAAAAGGCAGCGTAACGATCCGGGTTTCCAATGACGGCTACGACGACAACGGGATGTTGATCTTGAAGTTTACCGTCGCCGATACCGGAACCGGAGTCAAACCCGAACGGCGCAAGGAGATCCTCAATACCTTCCAGCAGGTCGGTTCGGAGAGTGCCCTGGCGACCGGGAGAGTCGGCCTGGGACTGACCATTTCTTCCCAGCTGGTCAGGCTCTTTGGGGGCGAGATTGGGCTCGAGAGCGGCGCCAAGGGTTCGACCTTCTGGTTTACCGTGCCGGTCAAGGAGGTAACCGATATTGAGGCGTTTGATGAGCTGGCCAACCAGTCGTACGAGATCCCCGAAGAAAAGGCGGTATACGCCCTGCGTGGGGCGCAGATCCTGCTCGCCGAGGATGAGCCGATCAACAGGGTCCTGACGGAAACGCTGCTGCGGCAGGCTGGTGTGGAGGTGACCTCGGTTGAAAATGGTCAACTGGCCGTACGCGAGGCCAAAAAAGGTTGTTATGATGTCATCCTGATGGATGTGCAGATGCCGGTGATGGACGGCCTCGAGGCAACCCGGAAAATCCGCGACTACGAACGACAGCATGGCGGCCACCAGTGTATCATCGCCCTGACTGCCCTCGCCATGCGGGGAGACCGTGAAAAATGTCTCCAGGCCGGTATGGATGATTATTTGACCAAGCCGGTGGAGAAGTCCGATCTTATCGATATTCTAATCAAATATCTCACCAACAGGGCCCTGGTGATCGACAATGACCCGGCGAGCCAGAACTTCATCATCAGTTCCCTGATCGAGTCCGGGTGGAATGTCGTGATTGCCGAAACCGGCCGGTCGGCGATGTATGAGGCGTCACTCGCCAATTTCGATCTGATCCTGCTCGATACCCAGATGTCTCAGGGTGACAGTCTGGAGGTGACCCGCATCATCAGGAAGCTGGAGGATTATTCCGGTCGGCATTCGTACATTCTCGGGATCGGTACCCTGGCCCCGGATGAAGGCCAGAGGTTTGTCGACAACGGTCTTGACGCCTATCTGCAGCGGCCGATTACAGGGGCCTCGCTGCACGAGAAGCTGGCACTTTTCGAATAAGGGGAGGGATTTTTTTCTTCCATGGCGGTGCAAATGGCGTCCTGATAATTCCCCAATAAATCGACAGGAAGCGATCTTTCCTGTACAATGGTTTCCCTGTCCCGCGCCGTCAACCCCATCCATCAATCGCCAGAGCCAGTCCATCATGCTGCAGTATTCCCGAGTCTGTCTTGATACCTTTGGTTATCAGCTCCCGCCACGAACCCTTACTTCGGCGGAGATCGAAAACCGTCTCGCGCCGTTGTATGATCGGCTGCGCCTGACGCCGGGACGGCTCGAACTGATGACCGGCATCCGGGAGCGACGCCTGTGGCCCCGGGGGACGAGACCGAGTGAGGCGGCGATCCTGGCGGGACGAAAGGCTCTCGAGAAGGGGGGGTGGGACCCGGCCCGCATCGATTGCCTGATATTCACCTCCGTGTCCCGGGACATGATGGAGCCGGCGACCGCCTCGTTTGTCCACCTCGGTCTGGGTCTACCGCCTACCTGTCTGATCTTCGATATTTCCAACGCCTGTCTGGGGTTTCTTGACGGCATGGTCATGCTGGCCAATATGATCGAGCTTGGACAGGTGGAGAACGGTCTTGTCGTCTCTGGTGAAACCGCCGAGGAGTTGCTGGAATCGACCCTTGAAACCCTCGTCCGCGATACCAGCCTGAGCCGGAAGGCGATCAAACCGGCATTTGCTTCTCTGACCATCGGTTCCGGGGCGATCGCTCTGATCATGGAGAGGGCCGGCGCCGATGAGCGGCGATGCCGCCTGGTGCACGGGAGATGGAGAGCGAGCACGGGTCACTCCGACCTGTGCCATGGCAATCAGCATGGGGCCAGGACCACCCTGATGGAGACCAACTCGGAGGAGTTGATGCACCGCGGGGTCGAGGCCGCCTGCCAGACATGGCAGCTTTTCTCCAGTGTTCCCGGCTGGGGGGGAGAGGATATCGATCGGTTTTTCTGTCATCAGGTTGGAACGGCCCATGCGCGGCTGCTGTTCGAACGCCTCGGACTCGATAGCGGCAAAAATTTTGAAACCCTGGCAAGGCTGGGAAACGTCGGTTCGGTCTCAGCCCCGATCACCATGGCCATGGCGATGGAGCAGGGGGCGTTCAAACCGGGACAGAAAGCGGCTCTACTGGGGATCGGGAGCGGCATCAACTGCATGATGCTCGGGGTGGATTGGAGGGCGACAGATGGAATGCACTGACGACCAGGGGAAGACGCTGCTCAAGCTGGCCCGCCGCATCATCGCCTCCCGGCTCGGTTGCGGTGAGCCCCCGGAATCCGGCGACGATCACAGGGATCTGCAGCAGCAGGGAGCCGTCTTCGTCACCCTGAAGAAACGGGGACGACTGCGGGGCTGCATCGGCAACCTCGAACCGGTCGGACCGCTGTGGCAGGGGGTCAGGGACAACGCCCTCAACGCCGCCTTCAACGATTACCGTTTTCCGCCGTTGACTGCCGAGGAGATCGACGAAGTACATATCGACATCTCGATCCTTGGTCCTCCGGTCCCGCTCGACTATGCCGATGCCGATGATCTCCTGGCCAAGCTGCAACCCGGGCAGGATGGGGTGATTCTGCGCAGCGGCACGGCCAGGGCGACGTTTTTGCCGCAGGTGTGGCAGCAGCTGCCGAATCCCGAAGATTTTCTCGATCACCTGTGCCGGAAGGCGGGGTTGAGCGACTCGGCCTGGCGGCATTCGCACCCGGAGATCCGGATCTACCGGGTCCAGAGCTTTGAGGAGGAATGAGTTGAACGAACTTGCACTCCCTGAGCCGCTGGTCCAGCGGCTCAAAAATATCTACCGGGCCATGGAGGAGGATTATGACGAGGTGGCGCGGCAGCTCCGGTTCGGCTGTTCAGGGTGTCCGGACAATTGCTGTGACTCGTATTTTCTCCATCACACCTCTATCGAATGGGCCTACCTGTGGCAAGGGATGAGACAACTGTCCCCGGAACAACAGCGGGAGATCCTTCACCGGGCCGCTGGGGTGGTCCGTGTCTGTCAGGAGGAGCTGACGCACGGGCGAAGACCGGTCGTCATGTGCCCGTTGAACGAACATGGGCTCTGTGTCCTGTACCCCTATCGGTTACTGGTCTGCAGGACCCACGGGGTGCCGGCGGTGATGACGCGGCCGGACGGCAAGCGGTTGTCCTTTCCCGGATGCTTTCGTTGTCAGGAAGTCGTCAGGGCCAGAGGAAACGATGCCGGGGTCCCCTTCGTCGACCGGACCAGACTGCTCCAGCAACTGGTCATGGTGGAAAACGAATTGACACAGAGATTTCGCCGTCCGCGCCCCAGGATCAGGATGACCATTGCCGAGATGCTGGTCGAAGGTCCTCCAACCCTACCCTGACCGGATCCGGTCTGAAGAGCCATGTGCACGCCGGCCCTGGCAGACAGGGATCCGGTGGGCACCATATCGTCTCACCTCAACACAGCGGTCGCCATGCAGGTCAATGTCAAAAAAAAGCAGCCGAATTCAAAGATGTGCTTTGTCTGCGGCCTGAAAAACAGGTTCGGGTTGAAATGCCGTTTCTACGAGCTGGAGAATGGTGAGCTCATGGCGATATTTCAGCCGTCGCCGGAACACCAGGGATATCCCGGACGGCTGCATGGGGGGATCGCCGCCACCATCCTCGATGAAACCATCGGGCGGGCCATAATGCAGTTGTATTCCGATCATATCTGGGGAGTGACCGTCGATTTTTCGATGCGTCTCCGCAAGCCGGTACCGATAGATCGGGAAGTCAGGGTGATCAGCAGGATCGTCAGTGACGGCAAAAGAAGCTTCGAGGGCACGGGCGAGATCCTCCTCGAAGATGGATCGGTGGCCATAGAGGGGAAGGGCAAATACCTCAAGATGGATATCGGCAAGATCGCCGATTTCGACCATCGGGAACAGGAATGGGGAATCGTTGAATCTCCGGATGATCCAGACTCGATCACGTTACCCTGAGACCGTGAAACGGGGTGGTCACAACTCCAGTGCAACACACATGCTCCCAGTGTGATGGCAGGTTGGAATCCACGGCAGGATCTGCCGCTTCATACGATTTTGACAGACCCGGATATTCCGACCGGGAACGGCATCGGGGCTGGAGGATCCATAGCATTTGCCGCGGGTCCGGAACGGTTCCGGGAATGGATGGGACACGGCAATGTCGACTGAACCGGAAATCCCCCGGGGGGGATGCACCCTCACCCCGATCGGTCGCATTCATTCCTGTTTTACCGAAAAATTCGGTATCCCGCGGCAGCCCGGCCTTGTTTCAGAGGCGAGGGCGACGCTGGAGATCCTTCCCCCCTTTGATCGTCGAGAGATGTTCAAGGGGCTCGACAGGTTCTCCCACATCTGGGTACACTTCATCTTTCACGAGATCCTTGCCGAAGGCTGGAAGCATACGATCCGGCCCCCATGGCTCGGGGGGCGGACCAGGGTGGGAGTTTTTGCCAGCCGCAGCCCGCACCGGCCGAACTTCCTCGGCCAGTCTGTCGTCCGTCTTCTGGCCCTCCGCTTCGAGAACGGAAAGATCCTTCTCGATCTTGGGGGGATCGATCTCCTCGATCAGACTCCGGTGGTCGATATCAAGCCCTATCTTCCCTACAGCGACCGGATCGCCGAGGCGACAAGCGGATATGCGATGTCGATGCCGGCCCCGGTTGCGGTGCTCTTCAGCGAGGAGGTTATCGCCTTTGGCGTGTCCTATCAGAGGGAGCAAGGAAGGGATATTCTCCGTTTGATCGGCCAGATCCTGCAACAGGACCCACGGCCGGCAAGTCAGAAAGAGGCGGGACGGGATTTCGGGATGAAGCTCTGGGACGTCAATGTCCGCTGGCAGGCGAGGGAGAATGATTTTTTCGTGCTCAGCTGTCGGCGGCTTATGGTCGGCTGAAACCTTCGATGACACTGCGCACCCGACCGCCAATCTCGTACTGGCCGGTTTCGACCTCGTACCGCAGACTGCCGCCGTGGATCTCGGCATCTTCGGCTACCAGTCTGGTTGCCCCCGGGCACCACACCGTCCGTTTTTCATCGTCATAGTAGAGCAGGTCGGTATACAGGCTCTGCTTGTCCTTGGTCTTGTTGATGACGACGTTGTCGATCAGGGTAAGCTGCTTGGTCTCGATGTTGTACAGTCCACGGTCAGCGGTGATATTGGTGATCGCACCGTTCTGGTCAAAGACATCGGTATCGACTTTGGTCATCACATACTCATCGGGCTTATCGCCCGTCCGGGCATTTTCCGCCCGTATTTCCGCCGACTTTTTACCGCTGTGGATCTGCTGGACCCTGATCTTGTCCATGGTGAAATTGTGGGTCTCGGTGTCCACGTTGGCGTAGGCCGGATCATACCCGCCGCGCGGGGTGAGAAAGGCGGCCAGGGGTATCCGCCACAGCGGGAAGGTGACGAGCAGGGCAAGCGGCACCAGCCAGAGGAGATTGCGTTGACTGATCATCGGCTCATGTACCGTTGCAGCAGGCCGGCAAGCAGTCCCTTCGCTTCCAGGATGACCTCGCAGGCCTCGCGGACCGCTCCTGCCCCTCCCGGCCGGGAAGTGACATAGTGGGCCGTCTCCTTGACGGCGGCAACGGCATTGGCCGGAGCGAGGGCCAGGCCGACTCGCGACAGCAGGCAGAGATCGAGCCAGTCGTCTCCCATGTAGGCGATTTGATAGGGCTTGAACCCGGAAGTTTTGAGGATCTCATTCAATGTTGCCAGCTTGTTTGAAGATCCCTGGTAGGTGTAGCGCAATTTCAGTTCATCGGCCCGGCGCGCCACCGCCCCCGATCGGCGGGCGGTGATCAGACCGGCGTCCAAGCCGGCCTCCTGCAGCAGCCTGAGGCCGAAACCATCCTGGGTATTGAAGCTCTTTCCTTCGTCCTTGTCGCCTGAATAGTGGATCGTGCCGTCGGTCATAACGCCGTCGACATCGAGCAGGAGTATCTGGATTTCCTTGGCCTTTTCGCGAACAACAAGGCTTTCGCAGCTGCTGTCCGAGTGCTGCGTCCGTTCACGGGCGCGGGTACGGTAGCCCTCGGTGATCTCACAGTCGGACGGGTAGGCGCCAGGATTGGCGGGGGAACACGGGTTGGTCATCGCGATGCGGTGTTTCCTGATTTCAGAGGGCGGCCCGGATCCTCAGCAGTTGGGCGAGCACAGGCTCGATGCCGTCAAGGGGCAGAGAGTTCGGACCGTCGCAGAGGGCCTTCTCCGGCTGCGGATGGATCTCCATGAACAGCCCGTCGATCCCGACCGCCATCGCCGCCCGCGCCAGAGGCACGATGAACTCCCGCTGGCCTCCCGATGATCCGCCGGCCCCTCCGGGAAGCTGGACCGAATGGGTGGCGTCGAAGATCACCGGACAGCCGAACGAACGCATCACCGGCAGTGACCGCATATCAACCACGAGGTTATTGTACCCGAACGTCGCTCCGCGTTCGACCAGCATAATCTTTCCGCCACCGGCGCCGCGCAGTTTGTTGACGGCGTTTTCCATGTCCCAGGGGGAGACGAACTGGCCCTTCTTGACGTTGACCGGTTTGCCGGTCCTGGCGGCGGCGACGAGCAGGTCGGTCTGACGACAGAGAAAGGCCGGGATCTGCAGGATATCGAGGATCTCGGCGGCGGCCTCGACCTGCGACACCTCATGGACATCGGAGATGACCGGGACAGCGAGCTCCTTTCTGATGCGGGCGAGGATCGCCAGGCCTTCCTTCAGGCCCGGGCCGCGGTAGGAATCGAGCGAGGTGCGGTTGGCCTTGTCGAAGGAGGCCTTGAAGACGTAGTTGATGCCGAGCCGGCCGCAGAGTTCCTTCAATGTTGCGGCAACCGTGCGGGCAATATCTTCCGATTCGAGGGCACACGGGCCGCCGATCAGCAGCAGCGGCTGGCCGCTTCCGACCAGGATGGGGGCGCCTGTCGGGTGATCTACGGCAACAGGGGCTATCCGGAGGTTATCCATTATGTTTCTTGGTCAGGGCCGCGCTGATGAAGTTGCGGAACAGGGGGTGGGGCTGCATCGGTTTGGACTTGAACTCGGGGTGGAACTGGCAGCCGAGAAACCACGGATGATCCTGTATCTCGACGATCTCGACGAGATTGTTGTCGGGAGAGACCCCCGAGATGACCAGACCGCAGTCCTCGAGCCGTTTCCGGTAGAGGTTGTTGAATTCGAAGCGGTGGCGGTGTCTCTCGGAAATCTGGGCCTGCCCGTAGGCCCGGGCCGCATGGGTATTTTCCGTTAAAACGCAGGGATAGGCACCGAGCCGCAGGGTTCCGCCCATGTCGGAAGTCTCGTCGCGCACCTGCATCTGGTTGGTGCGGTAATCGAACCACTCCTTGATCAGGTAGATGACTGGATCGGGGGTGGCGAAATCGAGTTCGGTCGAGTTGGCCCTGTCGAGTCCGGCGATATTGCGGGAGAACTCGACGACGGCCAGCTGCATGCCGAAGCAGATACCGAAGAAGGGGATCTTGTTGATCCGGGCGTGGGAGATGGCCCGGATCTTTCCTTCGGCACCGCGTTTGCCGAAACCGCCGGGTACGAGGATGCCATCGCAGCCATCGAGCAGCTCGGCCGGATCCTTCTCCTCGAGATCCTCGGCGCTGATGTAGCGCAGTTTGACCTTGATGCCGTTGGCCAGCCCGCCGTGAACCAGGGCTTCGTGGAGGCTTTTGTACGATTCGGTGAGGTCGACGTATTTGCCGGTGATGGCGATCGTCACGTCGTCCTTCGGGTGCTTGATGGTGTGGACCAGGTCCTCCCACGGTTTGATATTGGGCTGACCGGTCCAGACATTGAGCAGCTCGAGGATTTTCGCATCCAGGCCCTCGCGATAGAAGTGGAGGGGCATCTCATAGATGGTCTCGACATCGATACCGGTAATGACCGCATCCTTCTGGACATTGCAGAACAGGGCGATCTTGGCCTTGAGGCTGTCCTCGAGGGGGACCTCGGTCCGGCAGATCAGGATATCCGGCTGAATGCCGTCCGCCCGCAGTTCCCGGACCGAGTGCTGGGTCGGCTTGGTCTTGACCTCGCCGGCGGTCTTGATGTATGGGACCAGGGTCAGGTGGATGAACAGCGAGTATTCCCGACCGAGGTCGGTTCGTAGCTGGCGGATCGCCTCGATGAAGGGCAGGCCCTCGATGTCGCCGACCGTGCCGCCGATCTCGATGATGGCGAAATCGGCGCAGCCATCCAACTGCAGGATGGCCGCCTTGATCTCGTCGGTGATATGGGGGATGACCTGAACGGTGCCGCCGAGGTATTCGCCGCGCCTCTCCTTGGTGATGACCGAATAATAGATGCGGCCGGTGGTGTAATTGTTTTTCTGGGCCATCACGGCGTTGGTGAAACGCTCGTAATGCCCCATGTCGAGATCGGTTTCGGCCCCGTCGTCGGTGACGTAGACCTCGCCGTGCTGGAACGGGTTCATCGTCCCGGGATCGACGTTGATGTAGGGGTCCAGTTTCTGGAAGGTGACGGTGAGCCCCCGGCTCTCGAGCAGTGCCCCGATGGTCGCAGCAGCGAGCCCCTTTCCCAGGGAGGAAAGAACGCCGCCGGTGACGAAGATGAACTTGGTCCGTTTGCTGGTCTGTGGTGTTTTCATGCCGCCACTATAGCAATGGCACCCCTTTTTTGGAATAGAAAAGCCGGAATCACCGGTGAAATTATAGGCTCTATCTGTGCCAGGCGGGCGGCGGCTGATCGCCGGCCCCGGGCCAGCGGCAGCTGGTGCGGCGGTCAGACCTCGGCAAAGGGAAAATCGGGGTCCCCGAGCAGTTTGGCCATCCGCTGTTTGGTGCCGGTCTTGCGATCGTGGAAATCGATCAGGGTCTCGATGGCGGCCAGCATCTCCGCTTCGGTCACTTCCTTTTTGATCCTGCGGCCGATTTTCGGTGCCGGCCCGCCCTTGCCGCCGGCATAGACATCGTAACCGTTGCGGGTGGCAACGATGCCGATGTCGCTGGTCCTGGTTCCGGAACAACTGAGTATACAGCCGGAGAGGGCGAGCTTCAGTTTGGCCTTGGTGTGCCCACGGTCGGCGAACCGTGCCAGAATTCTGGCGCTCACGGCCTTCGTATCGATCAGGCCGAGGTTGCAGTGCGGTCCGCCGACGCAGGCCCGCGGTATCGGAAACCGGCCGGGGGCCTTGAACTCGGCGCCAAGGGCGGCAAGGCGCGCCCTGATCTCCGTCGTCGCCGTTTTCGGCACGTTGAGCAGGCGCAGGTTCTGCAGGGTGGTGAGATAGACCTCGAGACCGTATCGTACCGTCAGCTGGTGGACCTCGTCCATGATGGCGAGCGGGAGCCTGCCGGCCGGCAGCAGGACGGTTATGTGCTCGGTTTCGGTGGTGATGTCGGTTGCCGGATTCATTTGCTCTAAGACCTTGATGAAACAGCCGCGTTCGTTTTGCCGTTGAGGATATCCTCGACCGTGACGTCACCGACGCGGGTGGTGAAGATGGCCTGCAGCAGCGGCCGCAGTCGGCTCTCCTCGGCTTCGGTGACCAGGAAACCGGGGAGGGGGCGGGCGGTCATGGTGCGGAGTCGACCCTGCATGATCCGCGACGGGTCGGCGAGCGCCTCCGCCACCGGGCGGTAGGCCGAGATATCGAGAAGAGCCAGCAGGACGTCGACCATAGTGCCCCAATACTCCTTCTGGCCCAGGTGCTCGATCAGCTGCAGCATGGCGGTGCTGGCGGCGAGATAGTGCTCGTCGACCTGCGCCGGCCGGACCACCGAGCATCGGACGGTCGAGATGAAACAGCGGCAGGCAAACGGGCGCACCGGATAGATCCGGCAGACGTCATCTTCCAGCAGGGGACAGGTGGCCAGGGACGCGTTGGCCCCGGGATCGGCTTCCCTGTGGTTGATGCAGGCGTGGGCAAACTCGTTGGTGGTCATGCGCGACCGTTCCACCCGGGCCGGATTGCGCAACCGGTCGGCCAGCCATTGTTCCATCCCGCGGTCGATGACGAAGGCAAGAATCCTCTCCCCTTCGAGGGCGGTCATGGTGACATTCTCCGTGCAGCAGGTACTGCAACCCATCGAGCAGACACGGCCATACTGGTTTCCCCACTGTTCGAATTCCGTGATAATGGTCTGGTAAGCGGCTTTTTTCATAATGTTCTCTGTAAGTATCGTTATTGCATCGGGACTAGTATAAGGCGGATTTGGCGGTTGTCATCCCCGGGGCAAAACCGCAGTGGTTCAGCGCAGGCCCTGCAGGGTGAAAAAGGCCAGTGCCGCATAGCGGCAGACCTTGCCGAGCGGCACGAGCACCAGAAACAGCGGCAGGGAGGTCCGCAAGGCCCCGGCGACCAGGCAGAGAGGATCGCCGACCACCGGGACCCAGGAGAGCAGCAGCGACCACACCCCAAACCGGCGGTACACCGTTCTGGCCCGGTGGAGGTCTCGATCGGAGAGCCGCAGCAGCCTCCCGGTCAGGTAGTCGGAGCCGAAGCTGCCGATCAGGTAGGTGGTAACGGCCCCGAGGGAATTGCCGAGAGTGGCGACCGCCACAGCCGTCGGGGCAGGCTGCCCTTGGACGATGAGCAGAATCAGCAGCCATTCCGAACCGAGCGGAACCAGGGTCGAGGCGAGAAAACTGAGGCCGAACAGGGACACCAGGCCATAGGGTGGAGACAACATCCCGGTCATATCCATATCAGCGGCTCACCAACACGTAGTATTCACTTATCCCGGCGTTTTGTCGGCGGCGGCGGTTCGGATTTCTGCAACTCGTCATCGAGCTCGAGGCCGGTACCGCCGCAGGCAGGGCATTCTTCCGTCGTCAGCAGGAACCGGCTGACCCCCTTGAACGAAGAGATCTGGCCGCAGCCGTTGCATATCGGGCACGGCTTCGGCGCTGGAGACGTTTTTCTCATGTGACTACCTCCTCCGGGCAGCTGCAACCGAGGGAGTGGCGGATGAAATTCCTGACGGCCTCAAATTCGGTGACCTTGGTGATGGGCATGGTTTCCGGGTGGACGGTACTTGCACCGCTCTCCCGGTGCGGTTCAGACAGCGAGCGGTTCAGCCTGGCCGGCCAGGGTCTGTTTGCAGATCAGGGCCGCCCCGACGGCGTTGCCAACCTCACAGTATTGCGGGAACGATACCGTGGTCGCCAGCCTGGAGGCGACCGCCGGCAGAAAATAGCGGGCGGCGGCGCCAATGCCGATGAGCGGGATCTTCAGCGAGAAATTGACGCCGAGGACCGGATGGTCGTTGCGGCTGGCGATGAAGCTGGTCAGCGAATTGCCCCAGTAATGCTGGACGAGGTGATCGATGACGAGATTCTCGATCTGCTCTTCCGTCCGCCTGATGACCATCTCGCAGAAGGCCTCCGCGGTCATGCCGATCTCCCCGGCCAGCACCGCGGCACCGGCCAGGGCCTTGGCGCGGTCCCCCAGATCGATGCGGCCCAGGACATGCAGGGCGTCGGTCGGGGTGAATCCGCATTCGTAGGTCTGCTGCGATCTTTCCAGCTGTTCGAGATCCCGGCCGAGGGTGACGCCGCTGAGGCCGGTGGCCCGACGGATCTGCTCCGGGGTGGCCTGGCCCCGGGTGCGGAGAAAGGCCGTCAGCGCATCTGCCGCTGCACTATCGGCTTCTTGACGGAAGATGATGAGCCGGCTCCGCTCTTCCTTGCCGAGCCATTCATCGATCGGCGGCAGGTCGGCCGCCATCGCCAGGGGGACGACACGGTTGGGACCGATGGTGATATGCCCTTTTCCGTTCATGGAGACGTGCGAATCGCCGCCGATACCGCCGGTACTCATGTCGATGGCCTCCACATGGGTCCGCCAGTCGCCTATCTTGCAGCCTTCCGTGGCCATCAACGGCCGGCCGTTCTCGATCATCGCGATATCGGTGGTGGTTCCGCCGACATCGATGACCAGGGCGTTGCCTGCGATCTGGTCGGCACCGAAACTGGCGGTACAGGCGGGGCCGCTGGCCACCGTCATTCCCGCCAGTTCCACGGCCCGGTCGGAAGAAATGGTCCCGGCGTTACCGCTGATGATGATCATCGGGCAGGAGAGCCCATGGGCGGTCATGGCCTGCCGCACCCCGCCGACATACTCCTGCATGATCGGCATCAGTTTGGCGTGGAGACCGGCGGTCGCCGCCCGCTCGTGCATGCCGGCGGTCTGGCTGATGCGATGCGAACAGAATACCGGCTTGGGATCGATCATCTCGATGGCCTTTTCCGTCACCAGTTCATGGGTCGGGTTGACCATCGACATCGCCGCACAGACGCCGTAGGCATCGACCTCCTCCTTGAGGCCATGGATCAGGCTGACGAGATAATCGAGTTCGAGCGGTTCCTCCTCCTCACCCATGATGGTGTGGCCGCCTTTGACGAAGATCACCGCCTTGACCGGGAGTTTGAAATGCCTGACATAGCCGATGACGAACAGGGCGACCCGGGCCCCCTTGTTTTCGACGACGCTGTTGGTGGCCAGGGTCGAGGAGACGGCCACCGCGCCGATCTCGGCCGGGGGGGTTCCGGTACCCTGCAGCAGGGCGGCAAGGGCCGCGCCGGTGCTGTCCGCCAGTCGATAATGGGTGGTTGGTTTCTTGGCGGCAGCGACGATCCTGCCGGTCGTTTTCTCCATCAGGACGGCATCGGTGAACGTGCCGCCGGTATCGATACCGATTATGTATTTTTGCATGCCCGGTTATGTTTGTAGGGATTTCGAGATGAACGGTGCGGTTGCCTTGCGCGGCAGGTGATCTGCCGGGGTGTATTCCTGCAGATCATATACCGTAATCCAGGGGGAAAGGACAATGGAAAACGCCGGCGGCAGGGGCTGGCGGCATGCGCTATGGGTGAGCACACGATGATTGCGGCTTGTCTCGGGTTGCCGGGTAGTGTATCCTGCGGGGGATGGAAACGGTTGATTTTCAAGGACCTCCTCCGATTGTGGGACAATGGGATTTCTCGAGCTGGAAAACAGGCGCTTCGTGGTCTTCGGCCTGGCCAACAAAAAATCAGTGGCCTGCGCCATCGCCAGGGTCTTGGCGGCCGAGGGCTCCGAGGTCATTCATGTCGTGCGTACGGAGGAACGGCGGGCGACCGCCCGTAAACTGTTTCCGGGGATGCCGGTGTTACTCTGCGATGTCGAAGACGAAGCCGATATCGTCCGGGTCAGGGACGAGATCGCCGCGGCGATCGGCGCGGAACGGGGAGGGCGGCTGGACGGTATCGTCCATTCCATCGCCTTCGCCAACTATTCGGACGGCTTCAAGCCCTTCCACCAGACGGTAAAGCGGGATTTTCTCCAGGCCGTCGATATCTCGTGTTTCTCTTTTATCAGTATTGCCAATCACTTCAAGGACCTTCTCGATCCCGATGCGTCGATGCTGACCATCTCCATTTCGACCACGAGGATGGCGGCCGAGAACTACGGCTATATGGCACCGATCAAGGCGGCGCTCAACTCGTCGCTCTGTTTTCTGGCCAAGAGCTTCTCGGCCTTTTCCCGCATCCGCTTCAACGCCGTGGCCCCGGGACTCCTGAAGACCTCGGCCTCCGCCGGCATTCCCGGCTATGTCGACAGCTATCTCTTCGCCGAAAAGGTAATCCCGCGCAAACAGGCGCTGCAGATCGAGGAGGTGGCGAACACCGCGGCCTTCCTGCTGTCGCGACGGTCGTCCGGCATCAACGCCCAGGCCATTGTCGTCGATGCCGGGATGGAGGTGAACTATTTCGACCGGGAGATTGTCTGTAAGTCTGTAGGCAGTTGAGGGCGTCGGGGAGGGGATATGATTGCATTCCATGTGGACAAGGAAAAGTGTATCGGCTGTGGCCTGTGCGCTGCCGACTGCCCGATGGGCATTATCGCCATGGAAGAGGGGCTGCCGGTTATCCCGGCGGCGGACGAGGCCCGCTGCATCCATTGCCTCCACTGTTTTGCGATCTGCGATCCAGGGGCCATTGCGATCGACGGCCACACTGCCACCGCTCAGGATGCCCAGCATGAGAACCTGCCGTCACCGGAGCAGATGGAGAGCCTGGTCCGGGGCCGCCGCGCCATCCGCAACTACCTCAAGGAGAACCTGGAGCCGGGCCTGATCGACAGGATGCTGGCGGTGGCCTGGCATGCGCCGACCGGCAGGAACGAGCGCCGCCTCCTCTTCACCGTGGTCGATGACCGACAGGTGCTTGACCGCATCCGCGAGGAGGCGCTGCATGGTCTGTCGGCACTGGTCGAACAGAGAAAACTGCCGCACGGGATGGAGATCTTTGCCGACATTGTTGAGGCCTGGCAGGTCCAGAAGATTGACATCCTGTTCCGCGGTGCCCCGCATCTGCTCGTTGTCTCGGCCCCTCGCAACGGCATTTCCCCCCTGCCGGACGCGGTCATCGCCCTGACCACCTTCGAGCTCTTTGCCCGGAGCCTGGGTGTAGGGACGGTCTGGAACGGTCTGGCCAAGATCGCCATCGACGACCTGGTACCCTCGCTCCGCGCGCTGATCGGCATTCCCGAAGATCACCTGATCGGCTATGCCATGTGCTTCGGCCGCCCTGCCGTCCGCTATGCCCGGCATGCCCCGCGCCACCCCCAGGCGATCAACCGGGTCAAAATCGCCGGCTGACACGGCCGGGATGATCGACCCTCCCATGCCTTCACATTCGATCGGAAGAGGCGCACTTGCCGCCCTGCTGCTGGCCATCCTCGGCAGCGACCAGCTGACCAAGCGGCTGGCCTGGCGTCACCTTGATCCCGCCGCGCCGTTGTCTTTCGTCCACGATACCCTGCGTCTGTCCTATGTCGAGAACAGTGGCGGCTTTCTCGGCCTGCTCGGCGGCCTGCCCGAGGAGTTCCGTTTCCTGCTGTTGACCTGCGGCGTTGCGGTAGTGGTGATCCCCGGCATCGCCTATGTCCTGTGGCGGGCATCGCTGCCGCAGTCGACGGCGGTCGCGGCGCTGCTGGTGCTCGGCGGGGGGCTGAGCAATCTTCTCGACCGCCTGGTCCATGACGGCCGGGTGATCGATTTCGTCAACCTCGGTCTCGGCAGTTTCCGCACCGGTATCTTCAACCTGGCAGATGTCGGTATTCTCTGCGGCTCGTTTGCCCTGGGGGCGATGTGGTTCCAGCGGGGAGTTGGGGGAGGGGGAGGTCAGGGACCAGGGGCGGGTTCCGGCAGTCGCCAGTAGTGGCGGTTGAGCGGGCTGCCGACCAGATAGCCCATGATGGCGTAGGTCAGCTGGGCGGCGGTGAAGGCGGCGCCGTGCAGGCCGGCCAGCGGCGCGAACTCGACGACGTCGAAGCCTATGCAGACCCGTTCGGCCATGATCCGCTCGATCAGCCACAGCGCCTGGTACCAGCTCAGGCCTCCGGGCACCGGGGTGCCGGTGGCCGGCATGACTGCCGCATCGAAGCCGTCGACATCGAAGGTGAGATAGACCTTGTCCGGGAAATTCGCCGGCAAGGCGACGGTATCGATCCCCTGGCGCCAGATCGTCTCGGCATCGTAATAGGGGATGGCGTGATCCCGGCGGTAGCGCTGTTCCTCCAGACTGTAGCTGCGGGTACCGAGCTGCAGGATGGGGATGCCCTGCTCGGCGACCCGCCGCATCACGCAGGCATGGCTGAACGGTGAGCCCTGGTAGCTGTCGCGCAGGTCGGCGTGGGCATCGAACTGGATCACTCCGAAGCGGTCGTGCTTCTTGCGCAGGGCGGCGATGGCGCCACTCGTCACCGTATGCTCGCCCCCCAGCAGTACCGGGCATTTGCCCAGGGTCAGGCAGCGGCCGACGGCCGCCTCGATCCGCGACAGCACCAGCGGCGGGGACCCGGCGCAGTCGACCGGGGCGGCGGTGTGGATGCCGGAGTCGGCCGGGATGCACCGGCCGTCGAAAAGTTCCAGTTGGGCCGAGGCCTCGAGGATCGCCTGGGGGCCGTCGGCGGTGCCGGTACCGTAGGACACCGAATTCTCGTAGGGGGCCGGGATGACGTGGAAGAGGGCCGATTCCGGGAGTGACGGCGGGACATCGATGCCGTGAAAATTCAGGCTCTGGTCGCTCATGCCAGGCGGCTCCGGTAGTCGGGGTAGCCGAAGCGGCGGATCAGGGTAAGCCGGTCTGCCGCCGGGCTGCAGCTGTAGAGCGACGGCAGTTCGACCCCGTTGAAAGTGGTGTTCTTAACGAAGGAGTAGAGGGCCATGTCGGCCAGGACCAGCCGGTCGCCGGGGATGAGCCGGGCGGGAAAGGAGTAGTCGCCGATGACGTCGCCGGCCAGGCAGGAGATGCCGCCGAGGCGATAGGTATGGGCCAGCTCGCCCGGTTGGCCGGCGCCGGCGATATGGGGCCGGTAGGGCATGGCCAGGACATCGGGCATGTGGGTCTCGGCCGAGCAGTCGAGGATGGCGATATCGATGCCGTTGGAGATGGTGTCGAGGACGGTGGTGACGAAGACCCCGCCGTGCAGCACGACCGCCTCGCCCGGTTCGAGGTAGACGGCGATGCGGTCGTGGCGGCGGCGGAAATCGGTGACCGTAGTGCAGAGCAGGTCGAGGTCGTAGCCGTCGCGGGTGATATGATGGCCGCCGCCGAAGTTGACCCAGCGCAGCCGCGGCAGCAGGTGGCCGAACCCCTGCTCGAAGCTGGCCAGGACCCGCACCAGGACATCGGCGTTCTGCTCGCACAGGGCGTGGAAGTGCAGGCCGTCGATGCCGTCAAGGTCGACGCCGTCAAGTCCCGCCGCCGGGATGCCGAAGCGCGACCCCGGCAGGCAGGGGTTGTAGAGATCGATCTCGACCTCGGAGTGGCCGGGGTTGACCCGCAGCCCGACCTCGATCCTCCGGCCGCTGGCGGCGATCGCCCCCCGGTGGCGGTGCCACTGGGCGATCGAGTTGAAGACGATGTGATCGGAGAAGCGGATCACCCGCTCCAACTGGGCGGCGGTGTAGGCCGGGGCGTAGGTGTGGACCTCGCGGCCGAAATCCTCGCGCCCGAGCTGCGCTTCGATCGGGCCGCTGGCGCAGACCCCGTGCAGGGTGCGGGCGATCAGCGGAAACAGGGCCGGCAGGGCGAAGGCCTTCAGCGCGAGGAGAATCTTCGCTCCGGTCCGCTGCTGCACCTGATCGAGGATCCGGCAGTTGGCGGCGATCACGTCCTCGCTGATGAGGTAGCAGGGGGTCTCCACCCGATCGGTGAAGGCCTGCGGGAAGTCATGCCGCAACCGCTCGTCCAGGCTGGTCGTCATCGTCCTAATCCGGCAGCCGGCCGGCGAAATCGACGACCTGCCAGGGCAGACCGTAGCGGTTGAGGCAGTCCATGAAGCGGTCGGGATCGAGCTGCTCGACGTTGTAGACCCCGGCCCCCCGCCACTCGCCGGTCAGCATCATCATCGCCCCGATCATCGCCGGCACCCCGGTGGTGTAGGACACCGCCTGGGCCTGGACCTCACGGAAGGCCTCGGCATGGTCGCAGACGTTGTAGATGTACTTGCGGCTCCGCCTGCCGTCCTTGACCCCGTCGAAGACGCAGCCGATCACCGCCTTGCCGGTGTAGTTGGTGCCCAGCGAGCCGGGGTCGGGCAGCAGGGCCTTGAGAAAGCGCAGCGGGATGATCTTGTGGCCCTCGTAGTCGACCGCGTCGATCCGGGTCATGCCGACGTTCTCCAGCACCTTGAGGTGGGTGAGATAGGCCTGGCCGAAGGTCATCCAGAAACGGATCCGCTTCAGGCCCCTGATGTGCCTGACCAGCGATTCCATCTCCTCGTGGTAGAGGAGGTAGCTCTCGCGCGGACCGGCCTCGGGGTAGTCGAAGCTGAAGTGGACGCAGCGATCGTCGAGGATCGGCGGAGTCTCGATCCACCGGCCGTCCCGCCAGTGGCGGACGATCTGGGTGACCTCGCGGATGTTGATCTCGGGGTTGAAGTTGGTGGCGAAGGGGTGGCCGTGGTCACCGGCGTTGCAGTCGAGGATGTCGATGGTTTCGATGCTGTCGTAGTGGTGCTTCTGGGCCCAGGCGCAGAAGATGTTGGTGACCCCGGGATCGAAGCCGCAGCCGAGCACCGCCATCAGGCCCTTGTCCCTGAATTTGTCCTGGTAGGCCCACTGCCAGCTGTACTCGAAATGGGCCGAATCCGGCGGCTCGTAGTTGGCGGTGTCGAGATAGTTGACCCCGCACTCGAGGCAGGCGTCCATGATCGCCAGATCCTGGTAGGGCAGGGCGACGTTGATCACCAGCTGCGGCTTGATGGCGTTCAGGAGGACAACCAGCTGCGGGACGCTGTCGGCGTCGACCTCGGCGGTTCTCACCGTGACGTTGTACAGCTGCTCGATCTCGGCGGCGATGGCGTCGCACTTGGTCCTGGTGCGGCTGGCGAGGACGATCTCCTGAAAGACTTCGGGATGCTGGGCGCATTTTTTGGCGACGACGTTGCCGACACCCCCGGCCCCTATGATCAGTATCCGTGACATGGTCTCCTCCTGTGGCTGAAGATGGTCCGATATCTATCCGACATCATTCTTTTTCGTAATAGGTGTAGCCGCGCAGACCCTCATCGAATTCGGCCAGGATCGACTTGCGTTCCTTGGCGGTGATGAAGCCCTTGTGGATCGAGTCTTCGGCGATATGCTTGAGGCGCTTCTTCAGCGACTTGACATCGTACTCGACGTAGGACAGGACATCGGCGACCGAATCACCCTCCAGCTCCCGGAGAAACTTGTAACTGCCGTTCTCGTTGACATGGATCGACACCACGTTGGTGTCGCCGAAGAGGTTGTGCAGGTCGCCCAGGGTCTCCTGGTAGGCCCCGACCAGGAAGACGCCGATATAATATTCCTCGTTGTCCTTGAGGTCGTGGAGCATGATGCTGTTCTTCTCGTGCGAGTAGTCCGGGAAGGTATCGATCTTGCCGTCGCAGTCGCAGGTGATGTCGGAGATGATCGCCGAGCGGCTCGGCGGCTCGGTGAGGCGGTGGATCGGCATCACCGGCAGGATCTGGTCGATCGCCCAGACGTCGGGCAGCGACTGGAACAGGCTGAAGTTGCCGTAATAGATGTCGTAGACCAGCTTATTGATCTCCTTGATCTCCTTCGGTATGTGCTCCATGTTACGGGAAAGCTTGGAAATCTTGATCAGGGTGTGCTGGGCCAGGTTTTCGGCCAGGGCCCGCTCGCGGATATTGATCTGGCCGTGCTTGAACAGCTGACGAGCCTGGGTGCGGTAGAACAGGGCGTCGTTGAGGCACTCCTGGATGTTCTTCGGCGACACCATGTCGTAGGCGATCATCAGGTTTTCGAGCAGATCGTTGGTCGATTTCGGCAGCTGCTCCGGGATCGGCGGCGGCAGGAAAGAGGAGACGTCGAGGATGTTGAACAGCAGCACCGAGTAGTAGGCGACGATGGCCCGGCCCGACTCGGTGATGATCGTCGGGTGGGGGATGTTGTGGCGCGACAGCACGGTGATGATCGACTCGACGATGTCGCTGCAGTACTCCTCGATCGAGTAGTTGCGGCTCGAGTGGAAGTTGGTGTTGGAGCCGTCGTAGTCGACAGCGAGACCGCCGCCGAGATCGAGGTAGCCCATCTTCGCCCCCTCGTTGACCAGTTCCTCGTAGATCCGGCAGGCCTCCATCGCCCCGGCCCGGATATCGCGGATGTTGGGGATCTGCGAGCCGATATGGTAGTGGAGGAGCTGCAGGCAGTCGAGCATGTCCTCTTCCTTGAGGCGGTCGATGACATCGACGATATGGGTCATGCCGAGGCCGAAAACGCTGGCGTCGCCGCCCGACTCGGTCCACAACCCCTCGGCCTGGGTCGACAGTTTGATGCGCAGGCCAAGGTTGGGGGCGACCTTGTGGTACTTGGCGCGCTCGATGATCAGGTCGACCTCGCCGGGGACCTCGATGACGAAGAAGACCTGATATCCCATCTTGATCGCATAAAGACCGAGATCGATGAACTCCTCGTCCTTGTAGCCGTTGCAGACCAGGCAGGCCTTGCGGCTCTTCATCATCGAGATCGCGGCGATCAGCTCCGACTTGCTGCCGGCCTCCAGGCCGTGATTGAAGTCCTTGCCGAACTGGGCGATGGCGTCGACGACCTCCTCCTGCTGGTTGACCTTGATCGGGAAGACCCCCTTGTACTCGCCTCCGTAGTTGTTTTCCTTGATGACCTTGCGGAAGGTCTCGTGCAGCAGTTTGATCTGCGAACCGAGGATATTTTCGATGCGGAGCAGCACCGGCATGGCCATGCCGCGTTCCTCCACCTCCTTGGCGATCTCGTGCAGACTGATCTTCGGGCCGTGATCGGCGCCGAAGGGGGTAACCACCACATCCCCGTGTTCATCGATGGAAAAGTAACCGGCGCCCCATTTGTCGATACCGTAGAGTTGTGTGGCCTTTTCTATTGTCCACTGTTCTTTGCTGTAAAAATCTTGCCACATGATATACGTACCTGTTGCGGATAGTGGTGGGGTGAATGGGGCATGTCTCAGGTGTGGGACATGAAATATTTTCGGGTTGCCAGTAATATGAAAAAAGAACAGAAAGTCAATATCTTTTTCAGTCTGCGGGGTGATTAATCCGAGGTGCCGCAGGGTGCGTCCCGACCCGACGGGGAAGTCCGGCACCACGGTCGGGCGCGAGGGACATCGCCTCCATCACCAGTCCATACGAGTATACCTTTTTCCTGCACATTAATCCATGGATCTGCACCAGTTAGCCAGGCATGAAGCAAATTGACCGGCAATTGCACTGGTTGGATGAAATATCCCGGATTGAGATAGTGGGACAGGAAATCAAACCGGCGACTGGAGCCGCTTTCCCACTGGAACGTCGCCCGGTAGTACAGACACCAAGGTTGATCGTAGGCAGGCGGTCTCGGGCGGGGGCTCGGGTTTTGCCGTGTCGCCGGGACAACCGTTGCCAAGGGGGCTGACTGTGGCGGCTCGTGCAGGCCTGGCCGTTGCGGCCGAGGCGTGATAATGAGATCTTTCCCATGCAACGAAGGCCGCGGTGTTATCGACTCCGGCCTTCTGGTTTTTGGTCCGGTGATTGCCGCAGGAGCGGATGCCCGTCAGGGCAGAGAGACTATCGCCACGTCAGATGCTGTCCGACGTTCGGTGGATGCAGCCAATGTTCTCTATTCCCGTGCCAGAGGAATCCCGTTGGTGCAGAGAGGGTCCCGCCGCATCGTTTCAGAGGCTGAAAGGCCGTTCTCTCCACTTCGAGAGATGCAGAGTTTCAGATTGGCAATGGTGTTGAATTATTCCTCGTAAACTGCATATTCGGTTCTCTCGTCAAGCAAGGCCTCGATTTCGTTCTGCACCTCTTTCCGTCGGTCGTTATTCAGCCACGCCTCCCATGCCTCCTGTGAATGCCAGGTACTGATGACCAGGAATTCATTCCGGGCATCGAGTCTGCGCATCGTCTCGCCATTGACATATCCCGGCTGGCTCAGGGCCATGCCCCTGAGCTTTTTGAGGAGGGAAGACAATTGGACAACATGTTCCGGCGCGACACGGCGTTTGATGAGGATTTTGACAGTCATCGGTAGTCTCCTTTGAAGCGGCGGCCATCTTGTGCCTCCATTGCAAGCGGTCGAACAGCCTGTCCTGATGCTCCCTGGTGGTCATATTGTGCCGGTCGGCAGCCAAGGTGAATCACCCCATGCTGCCGGAACAAAGAGATGGCAGTCTCCTGTCTTTTACGGTATTGCTTTCAGCAGGTGTTGTAAAGACAGGCCAGTCAATCTGGCGGCTGAAATACGATAACGGGACAGAGAAGATGAGCACGGAGATTGCCCTGCGCGACAGGATCATTGTCGCCCTAGATGTTGAGCGCCCCGACCTCGCGAAGGAGATGGTGAAAAAGTGCGAATCCAGAACCGGATTTTTCAAGGTCGGGTTGCAGCTCTTTATGGCCGGCTGGTTCGATACAGTCGATTGGCTGGTCGACCGTGGCCATAAGGTCATGCTCGATCTCAAATTTTTCGACATCCCGGAAACCGTCCGGTTGGCGGTTGAACAGGTGAATCGTCGTGGCGTGACGTTTGCCACCGTCCATGGCAACGATCCGATTATCCGCGCCGCCGTCGAGGCGAGGGGGGATATGAAGCTCCTCGCCGTGACGGTCCTGACCAGCTTCGGCGAAGAGGACATGCGCGCCATGGGGATGACCGCCACCATCGAGGAACTGGTGTATTACCGGGCAAAAAGGGCTCTGGAACTCGGTTGCGACGGTGTCGTTTCCTCCGGGCTCGAAGCCAAACGCCTGCGTGACGGCCTGGGAGACAGGCTCCTGATCGTAACACCCGGGATTCGCCCCGGGGCCAATGTCGAGGACGGATCGGATGACCAGAAGCGTATTATGACTGCGGGCATGGCGATCCGGGGCGGGGCGAGCCATGTGGTCGTTGGTCGACCAATCACCAGGGCCGAAGACCCCGCCGGTGTCCTGGCGATGATGCAGGAGGAGATAGTTGCCGGTATCGGCGGCTGAGGGGCTGCCGTGATTCTTGCCGTCTATTGCAGTTCGATGCAGTTCCCGGGCAGGGGAGGATATGCCACGTCGGCGGCAACCCGTGGGGGGGTGTGGACGCTCACGATGGTCCGGCCGGCGGGTGAGGAGTTGCTTTCGGCCACGGGAAAGCCTTCAAGCAGGTCGAGGAGGCCGACCGGATCGATCCGTCGCAGCAGTGGGTATTGTTGAAAAACCCGGCGATGCTGACCGACAACGGCAAAAAGTTCTGCGACGCCTGGTTGGTCGCGGGATATCCGGTATTCGGCCGTGGCGAATGGGAACTGCTGTCCCCATAATTGCGGTACCGCTGCCACTGCTGTCTGGGCCAGCGCCTGCCGCAGGCCGAAACTGATACGCCGCCGGTCCGGGGCGGTTTTCGAGGCGATGACTGCGAAGGAGGCAGCCGGCAGATCGGCATGCGGTCGGCCCTTTCGTGTTTCAGAACATGTAGCCAACCGACAGGAACCCCGAGGTCTGGGTGCTTTCGGATTCTTCATCGATAGTGCCGAGGGGAATCCCCCAGCCGTATTCCTGAGTCTGGTCCCCATCCACCTCGATCTTCATGAATTGAAAACCTGCCTCCATATAGATGGACGGAGTGAATGAGTATCTGCCGGTTATGTCGAGCATGAAGGCATCGCCGTCCATATCGCCGTTACTGATCTTGCCGCCGTATTCTCGAAGCAGATGATGGTCGGTATCCTCGGCTTCGACGATGGGGGAATAGGCAAGGCTGCCCTCGAAGGACAGCTTGGGATTGACCCGCAGGTCGCCGCCGATTTTGAGGTAGGGGATTGAGTAGGTCATCTCGTAGGTGATGGCCACCCTGCCGTCGCCGTAGTAGTCGAAACCGGGGAGGCCTGACGGAGAATACTGGTGCAGGACTTTCGCCTCGTAATCGAGATTCTGGTAGAGATAGCCAACCCCGGCATACACCGACAGACCATTGCTCCGGAAGAACGACCACTCGATATCGGTATCGAAGATGAAGGCGTCAAAACTGGAGATCTCCGATTCGGAGTAGACATCGAGGCGGGAAGGATTCGTGTCGGTGAGCCAGTCCGAGTCTTCCATGTTGTCGCCGGGGGTGCTCACGTCTTTCTTGATCGTGGCGTTGATGCGCCACTGGTCGTTGATCGTGGCCCTGCCGTCAAGCCTCACCAACCAGAAATCAAGTGGCCAGGCCAGTTCGCTGAGTGGAAAGTAACCATTGTAAACGACGCCAGAGGGATCGACTGCCGGGTATCCAATCTGGTAGGTTGTGTCACCGGACATCAATTCAGGACCGATCGACAGCGAATAGCTGGCAGCATTGGCCGATATCGCCGGGGCCTTCGCGGGACCGCTTACCGGTCCTGCTCCATCCCCCAGAACCGCATCGTCCGCTGCGGTCGCCGTTCCTGCGCCGGCCGCCAGCATCACACCGATTCCAAGGGAGATAATCCTTCTGTGTGTATGTTTTTTCATTGGTATTTTCCCTTTCTCCTTGAGGTGGGAGTTACAGGGGCAGGGGGAAACCGTTTCTCCCTTATCCCCGTTAAATGAGTGCTGAATTTATTGCAAATATAGCCTATCAACCTTTATTTATCCAGAAAAGGAAAAAATCATGTGCGCCGGATGAGGCCGGAAGGTGGCGATTTTGAAAGAATGGATGTGATTCTCTGATGTTATGAAAATATATAGTTATTTTAAATACGTAACTTATATCATCCTCAGGCCGCACACGCCAGTCGTCCTTGGTTTTAACCTGGGGAAAATCATAGCCGCAGCGATTTTTGTTGTTGTGCACATCGAGGTGGCAGCGGCGTTAGAGCAGGCGCAGCCGACAGGCCTTCCTGCGGGCACGAGCCTGGTCTGCACCGGTGAACAGGCCATCGGCTTCCGGTGGGTGAAGGGGCGATGGAAATCGACGGATTTCGTTCCCAACCGCTACCTGATCGAAAAGAGAGCGGCCGGCCAGGCACGGACCACAGCCTGTCGCGACATATCGCATGGGGCTGTGAGTGATGCGGGGCGCAGGACGGCGGTCCTGTACGGCTGCTATATCATCCGGAGGGACGGTGATGCTGAGGAAGGCGCGGAACAGGTCTGTCTCGAGCGGTGGAAGTCGATCGGCAGCCGTTGGGTCCTTGACGAGGTCGCTTGCGACAACTTCCGGTTCCTTCCGGACGGCTGGTTCCACCGGACCTCCCTGCACGGCGAGCTGTCCACCGGTCCGCCGAATAACGAAAAAGATCCTCTTTCGGTGTCGGTCGGGCACTGCCGCTTGCGCTGATCAGGTATTGTCGCGGTGACCGCGGTTGGCCGGCTCTACCTTGTCCTGCATCCTGTCGAGATCCCAGGTCCCGCGTAACAGGTGAAGCCCCGAGTGGTTGGTCAGATCAAGATGAATGGGGGTGATCGAGACCAGGCCCTTGTGGATCGCGGCCACATCGGTGTCTTCGCCATGGTCCCTGAGCGGGGTGCCGCCACCGATCCAGTAGTGACGGCGCCCCCAGGGGTCGAAGGTCTCCTGGATACTGTTCTCCCACAGCCGCCTTCCCTGCCGGGTGATGACCATTCCCGCGCAGGCCTTTCCCGCCGGGATGTTGATATTGAGCAGGGTATTGTCCGGCAGTGGGTCTGCAAGGACCGTCTCGGCCAGGGTGATCGCGATCCGCATGGCGAGGGCATAGTCATACGGTGGTTCGCCGACCAGGGAGAACGCCACCGAGGGAATGCCGTACATCGTGCCCTCGATGGCGGCCGAGACCGTACCGGAATAGGAAATATCGTCGCCGAGGTTCGGTCCGGGGTTGATCCCCGACACCAACAGATCGGGTCTGGCATCGAGCAGTTTGCCGAGACCGATCACGACACAGTCGGTCGGGGTGCCGTCGAGGGTATAGGTGTCCTGGTTCCGCCGGCGGATGCGCAACGGCCGGCTCATCGTCAGGGCGTGGGAAACGGCGGAATTGTCGCGTTCCGGCGCGACCACGATCGTGCGGCCGACAGCGGTCATGGCGTCCCGCAACGCCAGGATGCCGGGACTGTCGATCCCGTCGTCGTTGGTGACCATGATCAATGGCAGGGCAGGTGAGGTTGGCATGGTTTGATACCCCCGGTGGGGAGAAGGTTTTCAAGAATCTGTGGCGGTGGCTTGCCTCGCCGCAATCTCCGCATCGATGATCCGCCAGAATGACTGGACGACCGGGTTGCGCCGGCCTCTGGCCAGGGTGCAGGCGCCGACACGGAACGGTTCGAGTTGCGGCGAGACGTCGAGGATGGTCACCTGGTCCTGCTGGGGACTTTTTTCGAGGACGAGCCGGGGAACGATGCCGACCCCGCAGCCCATGCCCACCATGGCGATGATGGCCTCGTTGCCGGCGACCTGGGAATAGATGTTGGGCTGGATGCCCTTCTCGCTGAACCAGCGATCGGCACGTTGCCGGCTCAAACCGCGTTCAGCCACAATCACAGGGGTTTTCCGCCAGTCGATGAAGCCCTTGTCATAGATGACCGAATCCGGGGAATGGGTGGGTCGAATAAAGATCAACGGGGTTCGGATGAGCTCGATGAACTCCAACTGCAGCGGCAGGTGATCCGGCAGGGCGGCGACGGAAATTTCAGCCTCGCCGTTCTGCAGCTTGCCGATCGCCATTGCCGCATCGCCGGTCTGGAGGTGGATCAGGACCTCGGGGTGGGCCTTGCGGAAGCGGGCAAAGATATCCGGCAGGATGCTGAGAATGGCCGTCACCGAACAGTAGAGGGAGATCTCGCCGGCGAGTGTACGGTCTCCGGCGAGATTGGCCTGCAGCCTGCTCCATTGCTGTATCGCCTCTTCGGCATACTCCCGGAAGATCATGCCGGCCGGGGTGAGGCTGACCGAACGTCGATCGCGGAACAGCAGCTGCCGCCCCAGTTCGTTCTCGAGGCGCTGAACGGTTCGGGTGAGGCCGGATGGCGTGATATTGCAGGCCTGGCTGGTTCGGCCGAAATGGAGAGAACGGGCCAGATGCCTGAAGATTTTCAGTTCATGAATATCCATCGGTGATGGGGCGGGCAGGTGAGGGGTTTCTGTTGCAAGAGATGCAATACAATATCACGAACAAATCACTTGACGCAATAGATCTTTGCCAATATATCCTCTTGACAGGTATGATGCCTGTCAGTGACCGAAAATAATCCAAAAACGAGGAGATAAAAAAATGAGTACGAACTATTTCAATACCCTGCCGCTGCGTCGGCAACTGAAGGAGCTGTCTCAGTGCCGGTTCATGGATGCCTCTGAATTCAACGGCGTCGAGACCTTGAAAGGAAAGAAGATCGTCATCGTCGGCTGTGGCGCCCAGGGCCTCAACCAGGGGCTCAACCTCCGCGACAGCGGCCTCGATGTCGCCTATGCCCTGCGCGCCGAAGCGATCGCCGAGAAGCGGCAGTCGTGGAAGAACGCCACCGACAACAATTTCAAGGTCGGCACCTACCAGGAATTGATCCCGAAGGCCGACCTGGTGATCAACCTCACCCCCGACAAGCAGCACAGCAAGGTGATAGCGGCGGTCATGCCGCTGATGAAGAAGGGGGCCTGCCTGTCGTATTCGCACGGCTTCAACATCGTCGAGGAGGGGATGAAGATCCGCGACGACCTGACGGTCATCATGATGGCCCCCAAGGCCCCCGGGACCGAGGTCCGCGAGGAGTACAAGCGCGGCTTCGGCGTGCCGACCCTGATCGCCGTCCATGGGGAGAACGATCCGCGGGGCGAGGGCTGGGAGCTGGCCAAGGCCTACTGCTGCGCTACCGGCGGCGACCGGGCCGGCGTCCTGCAGTCGTCGTTCGTCGCCGAGGTCAAGTCGGACCTGATGGGCGAACAGACCATCCTCTGCGGCATGCTGCAGGCCGGGTCGCTGCTCTGCTACGACAAGATGATCGAGAAGGGCATCGATTCCGGCTATGCCTCGAAGCTGGTGCAGAACGGCTGGGAGGTCGTCACCGAGGCCCTGAAGCATGGCGGCATCACCAACATGATGGATCGCCTGTCGAACCCGGCGAAGATCAGGGCCTTCTACCTGGCCGAGGACCTGAAGGAGATCCTCAAGCCACTGTTCGAGAAACACATGGACGACATCATGTCGGGCAGATTCTCGAAGACGATGATGAAAGACTGGGACAATGACGACGCCAAGCTGCTGAAATGGCGCAAGGAGTCACGGGAGACCGCCTTCGAGAAGGCCGTCTCGATGACGACCGACATCCCCGAGCAGGAATACTTCGACCACGGCCTCCTGATGATCGCCATGGTCAAGGCCGGTGTCGAACTGGCCTTCGATACCATGGTGTCGGCGGGGATCAAGGAAGAATCGGCCTATTACGAATCGCTCCATGAGGTGCCGCTGATCGCCAACACCATCGCCCGTAAAAAACTGTACGAGATGAACGTCGTTATCTCCGATACCGCCGAATACGGCAACTACCTGTTCGCCCATGCCGCGGTGCCGCTGTTGAAGGATTTCATGATGACCCTTGACACCGATGTCATCGGCAGCGGGCTCGAATTGAACGACTGCGGAGTGGACAATATCGAGCTGATTCAGGTCAACGAGGCGATCCGCTATACCACCGTCGAGGCCGTCGGCGAGGAACTGCGCTCCCATATGCGGTCAATGAAGTCGATTTTCTGAGAAGACGATACGTTCAGCGACACGATTTCACTTTGCTGCCCGGAGGGAACCTGGTTCCTTTCCGGGCATTTTTTTTGAGAGAAATTTGATTCCTCCAGCAAGTTGTTGTGAAATTGTCAGATTGGTTCCCTATCCTCTCGTAGTTTCAGGAGATACGATCTGATGGCGGGACATGTGGTTTCGTTCTCCGATTTTCTTCGTATTTGTCCTGAAATCCCTTCCTGGCCGGGATTGAACGTATTGGGTGCGGCGCTAAACAAGGAGATCAATTCGGAGGACAAATTTATGAACAAGATGAAGACGGTTGTTGCGATACTGCTTTCCCTGATGGTCGTATTCTCATTTTCTCCGGCGATGGCTGCGAGCAAAGATGACAAGCAACAGGTGGCTACGGAGGAACCAATGCCGGCAGTTTCGGCCAAGGTCAATATCAACACGGCCGATGTCGATGAACTGACGAAGATACCCGGTATCGGACCCAAGACCGCTGAGGCCATTGTCGCTTATCGCAAGGACAAGGGGCAGTTCAAGAAAGTTGAGGACCTGGTCGAGGTGAAAGGGATTGGAGAGAAGAAACTGGAGAAAATCCGTCCCTACGTGCAGAATATTTAGGTTTTGCCTGCCCGGCGGATGGGGTTCATCCTGTCCGCCGGACTTCTGTCGACAGCGCCATTGTGGCTGGTTTGCTGATCCGGAAATCGTCGGATGTTCCGGTCCCGGTCGCTGTGGGCCGGACTGATCGATTCAACTGACAGCGGTTGTGATGGCGCTTGAACCAACTGCCCCTTCCGTTGTTCAACTGGGGTCAGCCACCAGGCCGGTCGCCGTTTCAGGCTGAGCTGACAATGCGACCCGTGCCAATATCAAGGCTGTTACCCGGGCGCCGGCATTACCGGTATCCCCCTTGTCTTTCGGATTGGCCGGACCTCAGGTGCACGTCCTGCCGCAGATCAACCTGCCTGCATTCCGGTCGGAATGGGAGACGACGCGCTGCTCCGATTCGAGGATGATCAAATCTGCAAAGGTCGGTCTTCATCCCCCTCCAATACAAACAAGCGGCAGTCGGTTGCGAGTTGCCCCAGTTGACTCAATTCCCGCCGCAATAATCCTCCCCGCTCGATGTAAGGCCACATGGACTCCGCCCCCTCTTCCCTTCCCGGGTTCATCCACCGCCTTCGCCGGATTCAGAACCGCACTGCACTGACACAGGGTTGATAATATTTCGACACTCTTTCAGCGCTGTCAGGAAGTATGCTATACTGCATCATAGCCGGATATATGCTCGGCTGGATTTTGCAACGGGAATACAAGGGTTCGATTTCCATGTCCTGTATGCTGTCGCGGGATGGCAAGAGGGTGGAGTCCGCAAACATGTGGAAGGGGGGGTGCGTATGGGAAAAAGAATTTCTGCGATCCTGGTGCCGACCGATTATTCCAACTGCACCGGTGAAGCCATCAGCTGGGCGGTAGCCCTAGCCGCACCGCTGAGTGCCGACCTCCTGCTCCTGCATGTCATCCGCCGTGAAACAGCCGATGAACTGCTTTCCATCCCCGGTATGTCATGGGAAATTATTGTGCGACGGGAAGAAAAGGCGCTGATCGAGATGTTCAGGACCTGGATGACGGATGAGGGGGAGATCTCCCTGCTTCGGGAGACCCTGGTCACCGTCGGCGAACCGGTGGAAAAGATAGTCACAACCGCCTTCGAAAGGCAGGTCGATCTCATCGTCATCCCGACATACGGCCGTAAGGATTCCCCGGAGGAAGGCATCAGCGTGAGCGACAGGGTGGTGCGGATGGCGACCTGCCCGGTGATGACGATCCAGGCGGCCTGCTGCGAGGAACCCTGTTTCTGATCAATTCATTTGAGCCAGGCGTTCACGACGCCCCGTCCCTCCTCTTGTCCTCCCACCGTTCTTGTCTTCTCCTTCTGCAGGCAAACAACGGGGGAAACACCAACTTCACCACAAAAATCGAAGGTTGACGAGAACCACTCTGTCGGCATCAATATGTTTCGTATGACACCGGGCAGGAGCTCCGGTCGGATAGTCCGGGAGAACCCGGCGCGACCATATTGCATGGTGGCAGGGCGCCATCGTGGGAGTCACCTGGCGGGTTGACCGTGACAACATGGAGGGCCGCTTGACCCCATTTGGGGCGATAACCTTGATAAGCTGGGAGTGCAGAATGGAATTTCTGTGACCTGTGGGTCGTTATGCGGTAAAAGGCTATGTTCGACAACGCTTTTCCTTACGGCAATATCTGGAGCAAATCCCGTACATCGATGATTATACTTCTCATAGCACTTCTCGGTAGCCTGTTAACGGCAACCCAGACCGTACTTATACTCGTTACAGGTGACGCCATATGCATCGGCGATGGATGCAGGGTGGTCGAAAGCCTGACAACAGTTTCCCCGATCGTTTTTAATCTTGCCGGCCTGGTCTTTTTTCAGGCTGTTTTCTGGGGGATGGTGCTCGAGAAAAAAAATCCCGGCACGGTCATGAAGGCGATCAAGGTGATGCTCCTTGCCGGCATGGCCTGCGAGGGAGTCCTTGTCTCCTTCCAGTTTTACATCTCGGAAGCATTCTGCATGTACTGTGTTGTAATTCTGGCGCTGGTACTTTTCCTGAATCTTGCGGTCGGATTCAAACAGCTTGGCACCGGTCTCATGATACTCGCCAGCGTCTTCGTCGTTTTTTCCGGTCTGCAATTCCAATCGGCATCTGCCGGCCAGGCCGAGGATGCGCCTCTGACCCAAGGGACGTACGGATTGCGTCCAGGTACGGGACCGAAGATTTCCCTCTTCTTCTCCTCCTCCTGCCTGTACTGTGAGAAAATCATCGAGACCCTGAAGGATCGAAACAGCTGCACGGTCCGCTTCCAACCAGTCGATCATATCCAGGACCTTGATTTTCCCGGACTGCAGATGGCCCCTTCCTTTTCTCCGGAGGTGAACAAGAATTTCCTCCGGACGCTCGGCATCGCTGAGATACCGGTGCTGCTGGCGCAAGATGCCGGCGGTATCCTGATCTTGAAAGGAGAAGGGCCGATCCGCGGTTATCTCGATCGGAGATGTCCGAAGGATCAGCCTGTTGACCACCCCGCCGGCTCGTCGCCGGCGACCTCGGGCAGCGGAGTCGGGTCGCAACCGGCGGACGATTCCTGTTCCGCCTTCGATGGATGCGAGGAGGGGACGTCACGTCAACCCGCCGGTACCGCCTGGTAGAGCACTTCATTCACACTGGATAATCCCAAATCAGGTATGACCTACACTCTCGGCATGCTGGCCCTCGCGGTCTTTGCCGTCACCGGCGTGGTCGCCGGCGGCAGAAAGGGCATGGATATTCTCACCATCGTCATCCTCGGCAATGTAACGGCTATCGGCGGCGGCACTATGCGCGATATCATCCTCGATGTCAACCCGATCTACTGGATCGCCGATCTCACCTATCTCCGGGTGTCGACCGGCGCCTCCATTGCCGCGTTTTTCCTGGTTCCGAAAATAAGCAGGACCTTCCAGCTTTTTGAGTATGCCGATGGACTCGGTCTGGCGATGTTTGCGGTGCTGGCGACCGAAAAAACATTGTTACTGGGATTTTCCGGCCCGGTGGCGGTGCTGATGGGCATGATCACCGGCATCTCCGGCGGCATGCTGCGCGATATCCTGACGGCGCGGATGCCGCTGCTCTTCGGCCGCGAGCTCTACGCCACCCCGGTCATCGTCGGTTGCTCGTTCTTTGTCGTCTGCCACGACTGGTTCGGTGCCGGTGGATATGGACAACTCATTGCCATTTCAGTAATTTTCGCCTTCAGGGCCGCTGCCATCCGGTGGGGATTGTACTATCCGGGTTGGCTGACCTACGCCGGAAACAGGTGACAAATTCCTGCTTGAATTCTCAAGGACTATTTGTTAAAGGATTGATTGGGCGTCAAAGGCGGGCTCGCGAAGGCGGGCTGGGTCTCGGGCGCTTTTCCCTCCTCAGGTGCTTTGGGTGAGAACTGCGTCAGCCTGGCAGGTAGCAGACCGCGTAATCTTGTTATCCTTCGTCACCATTATGTGTTAGACGCGTCTCTTGCCGGCAATCAGCTGTGAGCCGGCGTCGGATTCGAACGGACCATTATCAGCATCATCTGTGAGAGCAAACATGACACTGACAATTACCGCCCAGACAATTTCAACCAAATCGATCGAGCAACTCAATGAGCTAAGCGGAGAAAACGTCAAGCTCTGCATGCAGTGCGCGACCTGCACCGGTATGTGTCCGATGACGGCGGAGATGGATCTTTCCCCCCGCAAGGTCATGCACCTGGCCCAGTTCGGCATGCTGGACCGGCTCAGCGACAGCAATACCTGGTGGAAGTGCGCCTCCTGCCATGCCTGCACGGTGAGGTGCCCGCGGGGCATCGATATCGCCAAGGTGATGGAGGCCCTCAGGCAGCGGGTGCTGCGTACCAACAAGAACTATATCGAGCCATCGGCGCTGCCGGCGGAGAGGATCGCCGAACTTCCTCAGATCGCCATGGTCGCCGCTTTCAGAAAACTGACGAGTTAAGGGAGACCCATGAAAATCAGCTATTATCCCGGATGTACCCTGAAGTCCAAGGCCGCCAATCTCGAGGCGGCGGCGGTGGCGGCGCTGGCGGCCCTTGGTATCGACGTGGAGGAGATCGACAGGTGGAACTGCTGCGGCGCGGTTTTTTCATTGACGGCGGACGACCTCGTTCATCAGGTCGGACCGGTGCGGAACCTGATCCGGGCCAAGGAAAAGGGGGCGGCGCAGCTGCTGACCCTGTGTTCGATGTGCTACAACACCCTGGCCCGGGCCAACCGGATCATGCGCGATGACGCGGTGAAACGCGACACCATCAACCGCTTCATGGACGATGAGATCGACTACGCCGGCGAGGTGGAAGTCGTCCACATGCTGACCTTTCTCGAGCGCGAGGTCGGCTGGCAGAAGATACGGGAGAAGGTCAGGGTGCCCCTGGAGGGACTGCGGGTCGCCCCGTATTATGGGTGCACCTTGCAGCGTCCCGCCGATGTCGGTATCGAACCCTTCGGCAGTTTCAACCTGATGACCGGGCTGCTTACGGCCCTCGGGGCAACGGTGACACCGTTCGATGCGGCCGACAAATGCTGCGGTTCCTATCAGGTGCTGAACGGCGAGGCCGGGGCGAGGAGCACCGCGGCGGTCATTGTCGACCGCGCGGCGGCAGCCGGGGCCGAGGCCCTGGCGACCAGCTGTCCGCTCTGCGAATACAACCTCGGCAAGCAGCAGGGACGGCTGTTGGAGGCGGGGCAGATCACCACGGCGGTGCCGACCTTCTATTTCACCCAGCTGCTGGCGGTGGCCCTGGGCGTGGCCCCGGAGTCCTGTCTGTTCGAGCTGAACGATCCGGCATCGCTTGATCTGCTGAAAACCAAGAACTGCCTGGTCGCTGCCTGAGCGGCGTGACGCCGGCTTCCGGCACAACCGGGATATCATCGAGTAACTGGAGATAACGACAATGTGTGACGTTGACAACACCACGACGAAGAAGACCATCCGTGTAGCGACCGGCGACCGGGCGATCCTGCCGGAAGGGGCGAAGACGATTCCGATCTACATCATGGGCAAGAAATACGATGTGCCGGAGACCCTGACCATCATGAAGGCGATGGAGTTTGCCGGCTTCAAGTTCCTCCGCGGCGCCGGCTGCCGCGGCGGTATCTGCGGTGCCTGCCCGACCGTCTATCGGATTGCCGGCGACTACAAGCTCCATTACGGCCTGGCCTGCCAGACGGTGGTCGAGGCCAACATGTACCTGGCGCAGATCCCGTTCTTCCCGGCCAACCGCGCCGAGTACAACATCGAGGAGATCGGCGGCGCCGCCGAGGCCATCCACGCCCTCTATCCCGAGCTGTTCCGCTGCGTCGCCTGCAACCTCTGCACCAAGGCCTGCCCGATGGACGTCGATGTCCTCGGCTACATCTCGGCCCTCAAGCAGGGCAACATCAAGAAGGCGGCGGAACTGTCCTTCGACTGCATCCAGTGCGGCCTCTGCGCCAGCCGCTGCATGGGCGAGATCCCGCAGTACCATATCGCCCAGCTGGCCCGCCGGGTCTACGGCCGCTATATCCAGCCGCGGGCCGAGCATCTGCGGCAGAGGGTCGAGGAGATCGAGTCCGGCAAGTACGACGCCATGCTCCAGGATCTGAGTGCGATGAGCAGGGAGGACCTGGAAAAGTGCTATGTCGAGCGGGAACGGGAACCGGATATGACGTCCCCCGGCGCATGGCAGCCCAAGGAAACCCGCTACCTGTAGAATCACCGATAATCGTTTGGGATCAAGGAGAACGACAATGGCATATACCCCGGAAATGAAGGAACTGATCAAGAGAGTTGAGGCGACCCGTCCCGAACGGCTCGCCCGGGCCCGCCGCGGCGAGAATTATCCGGCCCTGACCATGGCCGAGCGCGAGCAGGTCCTGAGCAAATACCACCCCGACTACCAGTCCGACGCCAAACGGACGGTCAAGGTCGGACCGAACAAGGGCGACACCTTCCAGGAAGGCGTGGCCCGGCTGCTGGAATCACGCTCCATCGTCAGGCCGGACAAGGTCAACCTGCGCACGATCGATTTCGACACCGACGTGCTGGTGCTCGGTGGCGGCGGGGCCGGGACTTCGGCGGCGATCATGGCCAGCCAGGGCGGCTGCCGGGTCATCATCGCCACCAAACTGCGCCACGGCGACTCGAACACGATCATGGCCGAGGGCGGCATCCAGGGGGCGACCCAGGAGTGCGATTCTCCTTACTACCACTACCTCGACACCATCGGCGGCGGTCATTTCACCAACCAGCGCGATCTGGTGGCGGCCTTGGCCCACGACGCGCCGCTGTCGATCGCCTGGCTCGAGAGCCTGGGCATGATCTTCAACAAGCTGCCGGAAGGACGAATGGACTCCCGCCACTTCGGCGGCTCCAGCCGCAAGCGGATGCAGTCGGCCGGCGACATGACCGGGGCCGAGATCATGCGGGTCATCCGCGACGAGGTCCGCAACCGCTCCAGCCTGATCACCACCCTCGAGTTTCATCCGGCGGTGGAACTGCTGCTCGACGAAGAGGGCAAGTGCGCCGGCGCCATCCTGATGAACATGGAGACCCGCGAATTCTCCGTCGTCCGGGCCAAGGCGGTGGTCATCGCCACCGGCGGCTTCGGTCGTCTCCATATCAAGGGCTTCGCCACCACCAACCATTACGGGGCGACGATGGACGGTGTGGTCATGGCCTACCGGGCCGGGGTCGGCAACAAATGCCTGCACTCCACCCAGTACCACCCGACCGGCGTCGCCTATCCCGAGCAGAACGTCGGCCTGCTGATCACCGAGAAGGTCCGCGGTCTCGGCGCCCATGTCCTCAACATCGACGGCGAACAGTTCTGCTTCCCGCTCGAGCCGCGCGACGTCGAGTCGGCCGAGCTGATCCGCGAGGCCATGGACGTCGGCAAGGGGATCATCACCCCGACCGGTCGGGTCGGTCTCTGGCTCGACTCGCCGATGATCGAGGAACTGCATGGACCGGGGACGGTCAAGAAGGAGCTGCCGGCCAAGTTCATCCAGTTCGAGCGCCATGGCATCGACATCAGCAAGGAGCCGATGCTGGTCTACCCGACCCTGCACTATCAGAACGGCGGCATCAACGTCAACGGCGACTCCGAGACGATCATCCCCGGCCTGTACGGCGCCGGCGAGGCGATCGGCGGCGTCCACGGCGAGAACCGCCTGATGGGCAACAGCCTCCAGGACATCATCACCTTCGGTCGGCGGGCCGGCCGCAATGCCGCCACCTACATCCAGGGTGGTGTGACCCTCAAGGGGCTGAGCCTCGATCATGTAATGAAGTTCGAGCAGGAGCTGGCCGCGGCCGGTATCGAGGATCCGGCGATCGCCCCGATCCTGCTGCCCGACTACGCCACCGAAGAAGTCGTCGAACGGCGCTGGACCGAGGCCCTGACCGACCGGGCCGCGATTCGCTGAACGCCAGCGGATCATCCGACAAGCGAAAAGCCGTCCCGCCGCAAGGCCGGGCGGCTTTTTCGCGTTACCGGTTTCGAAGAAAACGGCCATCGGATGTCAACTGGTAATTTCTTGCCGATTTTAAGGACCTGTACTATACAGTACGAAGCTGGTAAACGGAGCTGATGGCGTACGAGGCGTGTGAATCGGTTTATTGCTCTTTCAGAGGAGGAAATGATGATGCGATGGTTGAAACTGCTGGTTCCCCGGTGTCTGTTGTCGGTTGCTGTCTTTCTCGTCCTTGTTTTGCCGTTGCAGGCGGCCGAATTGAAGATCGGGGCGATCCTGGCCGAGACCGGTCCGGCCTCTCTGCTCGGCGGCCCGGGCGTCCGGTCGCTGCAGATGCTGGCGGAAGAGATGAATGCCAGAGGAGGAATCCAGGGCAATCCCATCAAGCTGGTCATCCGGGACAGCGGCGGCAGTCCGGAGAAGGCGATTTCCTTCGCCAAACAGCTGATTGAAGAGGAACAGGTCTTCGCCATCATCGGCCCGTCCACCAGCGGCGAGACCCTGAAGATCAAGGATATCTGCGAAAAGGCCGGTACCATCCTGATCTCCTGCGCCTCGGCCGAATTGATCGTCAACCCGGTCGCCCGCTACGTCTTCAAGACAGCCCCCAACGACAGCCTGGCGGCGCGGCAGATCTACCGGACCATGCAGCAGAAGGGGATCACCAAGGTGGCGGTGCTGGCCGGCAATGACGGTTTCGGCAACGCCGGCAAGGCCCAGCTGACCAAGCTGGCGCCGGAATTCGGGATCGAGATCCTCGCCACCGAGGTCTACGACAAGGATGCCAAGGACCTGAGCGCCGTTGTGGCGAAAATCAAGGCCATTGCAGGGCTGCAGGCCGTCGTCAACTGGTCGATCGTCCCGGCCCAGTCGATCCTGGCCAAGAATATCCGCCAGGCCGGATGGGACATCCCGCTCTACCAGAGCCATGGTTTCGCCAATGTCAAGTATGTCGAGGTGGCCGGGGAAGCAGCGGAGGGGATCATCTTTCCGGCCAGCCGGCTGATCGTTGCCGAGAGTCTGCCCGACGGCCCCCGGAAGGAGTTCCTGCTCAAGTACAAGCAGGGCTATGAAACGCGGTTCAAGGAGGACATCAGCACCTTTGGCGGCCATTCCTACGATGCGCTGATGATCCTCGATCTGGCGATCGCCAAGGCGGGGCTCGACAAGGCGAAGGTCAGGGACGCCATCGAGAATCTGACCGGCTATTTCGGCACCGCCGGCGAGTTCAACTTCTCGGCTCAGGACCATAGCGGCCTGCAGTTGGACGCCTTCACGATGATCACCGTCAAGGATGGCCGCTTCGTTCCGTATCAGGGGAAGTGATCGTTTCCGTTGACGTTTGATAACAAACGGGAAGGGCTGTCTGACGAAAGCCTTTCCCGTTTGCTGTTTGCAGATACCAACCCCGGTCCATCCCCCTATCCTCAGGAGTACAATGGAATTCAACCCGATCGACATCTTTCTCCATCTTGATATCTACCTGGCGCAACTGGTGGACAGTTACGGCATCTGGGTCTATGGTATTCTCTTCGCCGTTATCTTCTGCGAGACCGGCCTGGTGGTGACGCCTTTTCTCCCTGGAGATTCGCTGCTCTTTGTCGCCGGCACCATCGCCGCCACCGGCGGCATGGAACTGCCGGTGCTGATCGTGTGTCTGATGACCGCCGCCATCCTCGGCGATTCCAGCAATTATTTCATCGGCCGGTTCATCGGCGAAAAGCTCTTTGCCAATCCGCAATCGAAGATCTTCCGCCGCGACTATCTCGCACGGACCCATGCCTTCTACGACCGGCATGGCGGCAAGACCGTGACGATGGCGCGCTTCGTCCCGATCGTCCGCACCTTCGCCCCCTTCGTCGCCGGGGTCGGCGAGATGCCCTATCTCCGCTTTCTCGCCTTCAGCGTCTTTGGCACCGTGCTCTGGGTCGGCGGGCTGACGACTCTCGGCTACCTGTTCGGCAATGTCGAATTCATCAAGAAAAATCTGTCGGTCGTGCTGATCGGCATCGTCGCCCTGTCGTTCATGCCGGCCGGCATCGAGTACCTGCGGGCACGCCTGGCCCCGGGGGCAAGGGAATAGCGGGGGATCGTCCCCGGCACACGGGAGGTGCGCATGGACCGGCAATTGCTCATAGGCCTGGGAGAACTGCTCTGGGATGTCCTGCCCGGCGGTGAACAGCTGGGCGGGGCGCCGGCCAATTTCAGCTACCATGCCGCCGCCCTCGGTGCCGTCGGCCTGCCGGTGTCGACGGTCGGGATGGACGAGCGCGGCGAACGGGCCCTCCGGGAACTGGAGGCCAAAGGGCTGTCGACGGCCGCCATCACCGTCACCGATCGCTACCCCACCGGATATGTCGAGGCAACCCTGGACGATCGGGGCGTCGCGACCTATCCCTTTCCCGACGATGTCGCCTGGGATCACCTGGAGATCAACGATACGGCCCGGGCCGCCGCGACCACGGCGGCGGCGGTCTGTTTCGGCACCCTGTGCCAGCGGTCCGCCGATTCACGGCGGGTTATCGATGATTTTCTTCGCCACCTGCCGCCTTCCGCTGTCAAGGTCTTCGATGTCAACCTCCGCCAGCACTTCTATTCGCCGGAGATCGTGCGGACCTCCCTCGAACGGTCCGATATCGTCAAACTGAACGACGATGAGCTGCCGGTGCTGGCCGGATTTTTGCAATTGACCGGCGACGCGTCGAATCAACTCGGGCAACTGCGGCAGCGATTCGGCCTGCGGCTGGCCATCCTCACCAGGGGCGGGCAGGGCAGCCTGCTGGTGAGTGCGTCGGAAATTTCCGATCACCCGGGGATTGCCGTCAGCCTGGTCGACACCATCGGCGCCGGCGACAGCTTCACCGCCATGGTGACGGTGGGAATGCTGCTCGGCCTGCCGCTGACCGAGATCAATGACCGGGCCAATCGTCTCGCCGCCTGGGTCTGCGGCCGGCCCGGGGCGATGCCGGCGATTCCGGCCGAGTTCCGCCTGATCCGATAATCCTTTCCCGCTCGGTAAGGAGGGGGGTACCCTGATTCAACCGGAGATGCCATGGCCTGGGGTTTTATTCTCCATCTGCTCTACGGTCTGACATTCTTCACCCTGGGAGTGGCGATTTTCTCCCGGGATATCCGTTTGAGCGAGCTGGGGATCGCCAAAATCATCCGATTGCTGGCGGTATTCGGCATCATCCATGGTTTCCATGAGTGGCTGGAATTGCTGGAACTGCTCTTTCCGGCCATCGGCGACAGCAATTTCAAAGCAATCCGTCTTGCGGTCGTCAGTCTCTCGTTTCTGCCGCTGCTGTACTTCGGGCTGTTCCTCAATATCATCACTCTCCGCGGCGATCAGGCCCTGTCGAAAACCCCGCCTCTCGTCAAGGCACTGGTCGGGATCCTGGCCCTGTCGATACTCCTCTTCGCCGCCTATCTCGATCTCGACAGCGGCAGGGACACCAACACCAGAATCCTGGTGGCCTTTCCCGGCGCCCTGTTGTCGGGAATCGGGCTGGTCTGCTACTCCCGGACAGTGCGGACCTTTTCCCACAGCACCGCGACCAATTTCATCCTCGCCGGCGGCTGCATGATCGGATATGCGGTCGTCGCCGGTCTGGTGCCCTCCGACGTCCTGGTCCCGATCGTCGGCGTCAAGATCATCCTGTTCAGGGGTCTGTGCGCCTTTTTCATCATGTTTTTCACCATCACAGCCCTGTCGCTGTTCAACATCGAGCAGCGGGAGTTGATCCGGGAGCAGTTGCAGCGGTTTTCCCAGTCGGAGAAACTGACCTCGATGGGTATCCTGGCGGCGGGGATCGCCCACGAGATCAACACCCGCTGACCAATATCTCGCTCAACATCGAAATGCTCAAGGACCTGGTGGGCGATGATGGCCGAGTCGGCCGGAAAATAGCGGCCATCGAGCGCAACATCGACCGGGCGTCGCGGATCGCCAGGGAACTGCTGCATTTCTCCAGGGAGAAGGAAGCGGCCCTCGAACCGATCAGTATCAACCAGGTCCTGACCAGTGCCCTCAATCTGCTTCAGCATCAGCAGCTGTCCTCGATCGTCCACCTCAATCTGCGAGATGTCCCTGCCGTTATGGGAATTCCATGGAAACTCGAGGAGGTGTTCGTCAACCTGTTGATGAACAGCCTCGATGCCTGCGGCGAGGGGAACCGGATCGAGGTCACGACCTCGTGTGCAGGAAATCGGGTTGTCGTCGTGTCGCCGACACCGGTCATGGTATCGACCAGGAGCAACTGGGCAAGGTGTTCGATCCGTTTTTCACCACCAGGGAAATCGGCAAGGGCACAGGCCTGGGGCTTTCGGTGTGTCATAATATAGTCAAACAGCACGGGGGCGATATCGAATTGAAAAGCAGCAAGGAGAAAGGAACGCAAGTAACCGTTTCATTCCCGGGAGTGGCCGATGAAAACTGAAACCATCATGGTGATCGATGACGACCAGGACCTGCGCGAGAGCATTGTCGAGATTCTCGAGGATAACGGCTATACGGTCACCGCCTGCGCGACGGCGGAGGCCGCCCTGCAGGCTCTCGAGGATGTGACCCCCCGCCTGGTCCTGGTCGACAACATGATGCCGGGGATGGGGGGAATGGCCCTGCTGCCGTTGCTGAAAAAAGATCATCCGGCCACCAAAATCATCATGATCACCGCCTTCTCCACCGTTGACAACGCGGTGGCGGCGATGCGCGGCGGGGCGGACGATTATCTCAGCAAGCCCTTCAAACGTGACGACCTGCTGATGGCGGTGCGGCGGGTCCTGAAGATCCTGAAATTCGAACAGCAGGCCACCGAACCGTGCATGGACGAGGCCCTGACCTGCCTGTCCAACCCGATCAGGAGACAGATCCTCACCGCCTTGTCGGCCAACGGTGAAATGCGGTTCATGGATATTACCCGCGCCCTCGGGATCAGTGACCACACCAAGGTCAATTTCCACCTCGAAAATCTCAAGACTAACAATCTAATCGGTCGGAATCGGGAAAAGACCTACCGTCTGACGCCTCAGGGTGAAAAAATCATCGATTGCCTGCACCTGCTGTCAAAAAGAATTGCATCGTAATTCAGCCTTGTACGTTCCGGTTGTGAAGTACTGTTCACAAGTCACCGGTTGTCAGTAGTAATCATTATCTGGAATCGTTGATGGCCGTTCCCTATAGTCCCATCATGGGAAGTGTTCTACGTCCATGACGGACAAACCACCAACAAGGGAGGACAGTATGAACAGGATCGGAATACTGGCAATGGCCGGTGTGGTCGCTTTAGGAACCTCGGCCTATGCCGCTGACAATACGTTGACCAGCAGCAAAACCGGCTCGCCGGTGGTACTGGACGGGAAGGCCGATAAGGCCTGGGATGCCGCCGCACCGCTGAAGATAACGCTTGATCAGCTGCCCTATGAGCCGAGCAACGGCTATCCGGGGATGAAAAGCACCGAGGTGACGATCAAGTCGCTCTATGACGATCAGAACGTCTATTTTCTGATCAGCTATAAGGATCCGACCAAGAGCCTGGCCCGGTTCCCGTGGGTCAAGCAGGCTGATGGCTCCTGGAAGAAACTGGCCAACAAGGACAGCACCGGCCACGACAATACCTATTACGAAGACAAGCTGGCGATGTTCTGGAACATCAGCACCAAGGGCTTCGAGACCGATGGCTGCATGATCGCCTGCCATCTCGATGAGCCGGGCGACACGTCGCCAGGCCGCAAATATACCGCCTCGGCCGCTGAGACCATCGACATGTGGCATGCCAAGTTTGTCCGCACCATGCCGATGGGAATGTTCGATGACCAGTATGTCGACAACACTACCGATCCCAAGGTCAACGAGGGCTGGGGCCGGCGCAACGACACCGCCCCCGAGGGCGGCGGCTACAAGGACAACGCCAATGCCGACAAGACCGGTCCGGCCTTCATGAACAACAATCCGACCGCCGATGAGCAGTACTATGTGGTGCCGGACAAGAAAACAGCGTTTGTCGATACCTTAAAGGAAGGCGCCATCATCCCCGGCATCGAGATTTCGCCGCTGATCGGCGGTCGGGCCGATATCCTGGCCCGCAACCATTACGAGAACGGGGTGTGGACGGCGGAGGTCATGCGGTCGCTGAAGACGGAAGGGGAGAATGTCGACACCCAGGATGTCCAGTTCACCGACAAGAGCAAGAGCTACCCCTTCGGCATGGCGATTTTCGACAATTCCCAGATCAACCACCTCTACCACGAGGGGATCTTCAATCTGACCTTCAAATAGGCTGACGGTGAAAGGGCGAACTTGCCCCATCACCTGGTGAACCGTTGAACGGTAAAAGGCCGACATCCCCGGCAGGGATGTCGGCCTTTGCTTTTTGCCTCGAAACCATCGGACCCCCGGTCAGCTTTCCGCCTTCCAGCCGCCGCCGAGGACCTTGTAGAGGTTGACCCGGTTCATCAGCTTGGCCAGCCGAATGACGACCACGCTTTGGCGGGCCCGGTAGAGCGAACGCTGAGCGTCGAGCACCACCAGATAGCTGTCCACGCCCTGGTCGTAGCGTTCCCGGGCGAGCGCATAGTAGGTCTGATTGGCCTGCAGCCCCAGTTCCTCGGCCTGCAGCTGATCGCCGAAGGTGCGGATACCGGCGAGCACGTCCGCGGTCTCGCGGAAGGCGGTCTGGATGGCCTGCTCGTAGCGGGTGACGGCGATCTCCTTGCGCACCTCGGCCAGGTCGAGCTGGGCCGACAGTCGGCCGCCGGTGAAGATGGGCAGGCGGAGGGACGGCGCGAACAGCCAGGAGCCGGTGTCGCCGTCGAACAGATTCGAAGCCTCGGCGCTGATCACACCGGCGTCGGCGGTCAGGCTGATGGCCGGGAAGAAGGCGGCCCGGGCCGCGCCGATGCTGGCGTTGGCCCCGCGCAAGGTATGCTCGGCGGCCATGATGTCCGGCCGCTGGAGGAGCAGGTCGGAGCGCAGGCCGGTCGGCACCGGCCCGAGCAGGGCCTGCGCGGCCAGGTCGGTCGAGGGCGGCAGGTCATCGGGCAGCGGCCCGCCGGCCAGCAGGGTCAGCAGGTTCTCGTCCTGCTCCAGCAGGCGGCGGTACTGGGCCTGGTTGGCGCGGGCCGTCTGCAGGCTGGTCTGGGCCTGGGCGAGGTCGATCCGGGTGGCCACGCCCCCCTCGAAACGCTGCTTGATCAGGTCGTAGGAGGCCTGCTCGTTGGCCGCGGTGTCCTCGGTGATGGCCAGCAGCTGCCGGTCGGCGAGCCAGGTGAGGTAGGCGCGGGCCACCTCGGCCACCAGGCTGATATGCGCTGAGCGGCGGTTCTCCTCCATGGCCAGGTACTCTTCCAGGGCCTGGTCGCGGAGGTTGCGGATACGGCCGAAGAAATCGATCTCCCAGACGGTGACGCCCACCGAGGCCGAATAGGCCTCGCTGGTGGCATGGCCGCCGGAACCCAGGGTCCGCTGCTTGACGTAGCCGGCGCCGCCGTCCACCGTGGGGAACAGGGTCGAGCGCTGGATACGGTACTGGGCCTGGAAGGCCTCGACGTTGAGAGCGGTCTCGCGCAGATCGCGGTTGTTGGCCAGGGCCATCTCGATGATCGCCTGCAGCCGCGGGTCGGCAAAGAAATCCCGCCAGCCGAGGTCCGCAGCCAGCACCGCGGCCTGGTCGGCCACGGCCTCGCCGGGCAGGACCGCGGCGACCGGCGCCATCGGCCGGGTGAACCCGGGGGCGAAAGAGCAGCCGCCCAGGGCGAGTGCGAGCAGCAGAGCCGCGGCAAGAGTGGTAGGTTTGTCGGTTTTCATGGCATCACTCCTGTTCGGCGACGGGGGTGGTGTCCGCCTCGGGCCGCCGGGGTTTGAAGATACGCAGCACCACCACGAAAAAGAGCGGGATGAAGAGAATGGCCAGCACTGTGGCCAGGGTCATGCCGCCGAGGACGCCGGTGCCGATGGCGTGACGGCTATTGGCGCCGGCGCCGGAGCTGATCGCGAGCGGCAGCACGCCGAGCATGAATGCCATGGAGGTCATCAGGATCGGCCGCAGACGCAGTCGGGCGGCGCGCAGGGCGCTGTCCACCACGTCGCGCCCCTTGTCGTAGCGTCGCTTGGCGAACTCGACGATGAGGATGGCGTTCTTGGCCGACAGGCCGATCGTGGTCAGCAGGCCGACCTGGAAGTAGACGTCGTTGGTCAGGCCGCGGGTGTAGACGGCAGCCAGCGCTCCGAGCACACCGATGGGCACGGCGAGGATGACCGAAAACGGCACCGACCAGCTCTCGTACAGGGCCGCGAGGCAGAGGAGCACCACCAGGATGGAGATGGCGTACAGGAACGGCGCCTGGGTACCGGCCTGCAACTCCTGGAAGGAGGCGCCGGTCCACTCGTAGCCGAAGCCGGCGGGCAGCTTGGCCACCAGCTCGCCGATGGTCTGCATGGCGTCACCGCTGGACAGGCCGGGCGCGGCCTCGCCGACGATGTTGATCGCCGGGTTGCCGTTGTAGCGCTCCAGCCGGGGCGAACCGTAGCTCCAGTAGCCGCTGGCGAACGAGGAGAAGGGCACCATTTCGCCCCGTTCGTTGCGCACGTACCAGAGGCCCAGGTCATCCGGGTTCATGCGGTAGGGCGCGTCCGCCTGGAGGTAGACCTTCTTCACCCGTTCCTGGTTGAGGAAGTCGTTGACGTACATGGAGCCCCAGGCCGTGCCCAGGGTGGTGTTGATGTCGCTGACGGTCACACCCAGCGCCATGGCCTTTTCGTAGTCAACGTCGATATTGTACTCGGGCGCGTCGTCCATGCCGTTGGGCCGCACCCGGGTCAGGGTCTGATTCTGCGCCGCCATGCCGAGCAGTTGGTTGCGGGCCTCGATGAGCTTCTCATGGCCCAGACCGGAGCGGTCCTGGAGGAAGAAGTCGAAGCCGGTGGAGGTGCCCAACGCCGGGATCGGCGGGATGTTGAAGGGGAAGACCATGGCCTCCTTGATCTGCGAGAAGGCGCCCATGGCCCGGCCGATGATCGCCTTGACCTCCTGGTCGGGCCGGGTGCGCTCGTCCCAGTGTTTGAGATTGACGAAGGCCATGCCCATGTTCTGGCCCATGCCGGCGAAGCTGTAGCCGGCCACGGTGAATACGGCATTGACGTTCTCCTTCTCCGCTTCCAGGTAGTGGGTGCGCACCTTGTCCAGCACCTCCTGGGTGCGCTCCAGGGTGGCGCCGGCGGGCAGCTGCACCAGGGTGGGGAACACGCCCTGGTCCTCCTCGGGGATGAAGCTGGTGGGCAGCTTGACGAAGAACCAGCCGACCGCGATGAGCATCAGCAGGTAAAGGAGGCCGAAGCGGCCGGTGCGCTTGAGCACGTAGCCGACGCAGGTGCGGTAGGTGTCGGCGCTGCGCTCGAAGGTGCGGTTGAACCAGCCGAAAAAGCCGCGCTTCTGGAGGCTGTGCCCCTTCTGCACCGGCTTGAGCAGGGTGGCGCACAGCGCCGGGGTGAGGATCAGGGCGACCAGCACCGAGAGCAGCATGGCCGAGACGATGGTCAGCGAGAACTGGCGGTAGATGGCGCCGGTGGAGCCGCCGAAGAAGGCCATGGGCACGAATACCGCGGAGAGCACCAGGGCGATGCCGATGAGCGCGCCGGTGATCTGGTCCATGGACTTGCGGGTGGCCTCGAGCGGCGACAGTCCCTCCTCGGCCATGATCCGCTCGACGTTTTCGACCACGACGATGGCATCGTCGACCAACAGACCGATGGCCAGCACCAGGCCGAACATGGTCAGGGTGTTGATCGAGAAGCCGAACACGGCCATGATCGCGAAGGTGCCCAGGAGGACCACGGGCACGGCGATGGTGGGGATGAGCGTGGCCCGGAAGTTCTGCAGGAACAGATACATGACCAGGAAGACGAGGATGATCGCCTCGAACAGGGTCTTGACCACCTCCTTGATGGAGATGCGGATGAAGGTGGTGGTGTCGTAGGGGAAGACCACCTCCACGCCCGGCGGGAAGTAGGGCTTCAGCTCATCGATCTTGGCCTTCACTGCATCCGAGGTGGCGAGGGCGTTGGCGCCGGTGGCGAGCATGATGGCCATGCCCGAAGAGGCCTGGCCGTTGAAGGTGGTCCGGGTGAGGTAGTTCTCGGCGCCGATCTCCACCCGGGCCACGTCCTTGAGCCGCACCTGGGAGCCGTCCGGGAGCACCCGAAGCATGATGCGGCCAAACTGCTCGGGCGAACTCATCATGGTCTGGGCCATCATCGAGTAGCTCAGCTGCTGGCCGGGGACCGAGGGAGAGCCGCCCAGCTCGCCCACCGCCACCTGGTTGTTCTGGGCGCGGATGGCGTTCGCCACGTCGGACGGGGTCAGCTGGAAGCTGTTCAGCTTGCTCGGGTCGAGCCAGATGCGCATCGAGTACTGGCCGCCGAACACCTCGATCGAGCCCACGCCGGTGGTCCGGCTGAGCGGGTCGCGCAGGGTGTTGATCATGAAGTCGGCCAGGTCGTAGTTCTTCATGGTCGGGTCGGAGGAGATCAGGCTGACGATCATGAGGAAGGTCGAGTTGGACTTGGCCACCTGCACGCCTTCCTTCTGCACCGCGTCGGGCAGCAGTTTGAGCGCCTGCTGCAGCTTGTTCTGCACCTGCACCTGGGCGATGTCCGGGTCGGTGCCGGTCTCGAAGAACAGGGTGATGGTGACGTTGCCGGTGGAGGAACTCTCGGACTTCATGTAGAGGAAGTTGTCCAGACCGGTCATGTTCTGCTCGATGATCTGGGTGACCGAGTTCTCGATGGTCGCGGCCGAGGCGCCGGTGTACTTGGTGGTGACGCGCACCGAGGGCGGGGCGATCTCCGGGTACTGGGACACCGGCAGATTGAGGACGGCAAGCGCGCCGGCGAGCATGATGACGATGGCGATGACCCACGCGAAGATGGGCCGGTCGATGAAATAGCGTGCCATGGGTTACTCCGCCTTTTCCTGGGTTGCGGGCCGGTCGTTTCCGGCCGGCGCGGGGGCGGACTTGGCCTCGACCGCCTTGACCCGGGCACCTGGCCGCACCTTCTGCCGGCCGGCGACGATCACCCGGTCGCCGGCCTGCAGACCGGACTCGATGACGATGCCCTCGCCGATCATCTGGCCGGTGACGAGTTGGCGCAATTCGACCACGGATTCCTTGTTCACCACCAGGGCCTGGGCGATGCCCTTCATGTCGCGGGTGACGGCCACCTGCGGAGCGAGGATGGCGTCGGGCCGCTGACCGCGCTCGAGTCGGGCGCGGACGAACATGCCGGGCAGGAGCACATGGTCCGGGTTGGCGGCCAGCACCCGCAGGGTGACCGTGCCGGTGGACACGGCGACGGTGACGTCGGCGAATTCGAGCTTGCCGGGATGGGCATAGACCGAGCCATCCTCGAGGAGCACGCTCACCCGGGCCTTGCCCTCGGTGTCCACCTGCATCTGGCCGGATTCGACCTCCTTCTTCAGGCGCAGCACCTCCACGCTCGACTGGCTGACGTCGATATACATCGGGTCGAGCTGCTGGATGGTGGCCAGGGCCGTGGGCTGCTGGGCGGTGACGAGCGCGCCCTCGGTTACCTGGGACATGCCGATGCGGCCGGAGATAGGGGCCTTGACGTCGGTGTAGGCGAGGTTGATGTGGGCGCTGTCCACCGCCGCTTTGGCCGCGGCGATCTCGGCTACGGTCTGCTTCCAGGCGGCCTCGGTCTCGACCTGGTCCTGGTCGCTGACCGCCTTGCGCTCCACCAGCTTGCGGTAGCGCTCGGCCTTGAGCCGGGCCGAATTCTCCGAGGCCTCGGCCCGGGCCAGGGCGGCGCAGGCGGAGTCGTAGGCGGCCTTGTAGACGGCCGGGTCGATCTTGTAGAGCAGTTGGCCGGCCTTGACCTCGCTGCCCTCCTCGAAATGGCGTTTGAGAATGATGCCGCTCACCTGGGGCCGCACCTCGGCGATACGATAGGCGGCGGTGCGGCCGGGCAGCTCCATGCTCAAGTTGACGCTCTGCGGGGCGAGGGTGACCACCCCAACCTCAGCCGGGCCACCGGGCGGGGGGCCGGCCTGCTTGTCACCGCCCCGGCAGGCGCCGAGCAGCATGGCGGCAGCCAGGGCAAGGGCGATGAAAGGTGCGTGTATCTTTTGCGTACTCATGATTCCCATCCTTGAAGGTTGAAGGTGATCAGTTCCGGCGGAGAGACAAATTGGGGTCTCGAGGTCGGACCGGTCTGTGATCGCCTGTAAATATTGTGTTTGGCGCGGCTGCCCGCCGATGCCCTATCGTTTGATGGCATCCCAGCTGGCCTCCGCCGTCCTGCGGATCAAATCTTCGTTCAGCTCGACGAACTCGAGGGTATGGTCACGGGCGACGGACACCAGCGTGCCGAAGAACAGGGCGAAGAGGATGGCGAGCGGCAGGTCCTTGATCACGCCATCGGCGACGCCCTGCTCGAACAGATGCTTCACCGTGTCGCACCGCTGCTCGCTGGATCTCTGGTTGAAGATCTTGTCCCGCCGCATGGCGACGCCATAAGGAGAATAGTAGAACTGTTCGAGGAACTTGAACTCCAGCGGGTTGTCCAGCAGGAAGCGCATCATGCCGATGAAGAAACGATTGAACCGCTCCTTGAGCGAACGACCAGCCGTATCCTGGACCATCAAGATCAGGTTCATCCGTTCCTCAAGTTCCCGGTGTACTTCCCGGATAAGGACGTCCTTGTCGGCGAAATAGCGGTAGATGGTGCCGGTGCCGACCCCGGCCCGTGCCGCGATCATTGCCGTCGGCGCGCCGTGGAAGCCGTTTTCGGCGATCAGCTCCATGGCGGCCTTGAGGATGGCCGATCGTTTGTCGGGTATTTCCTTGTTCATATCGTCGGGGTCTCTGGAGGATAGTATCATGCGGAGTGAATGTTCAGTCCTCATCTACCCAATCACCATCGATCTGTCAATTTTTTTTTAATCGCCTCGGCTTCCTGCAAGATAACGAGACTGGTTGTGGACAAAAAAATGGAGGAGGCGCTGTTGTTTGTCGAGTTTCCCATCGTCTGTCATTCAAGTTCCCCAGTCTGTCATTTCGAGCGATAGCGAGAAATCCCGTCCCCTGCCGCCGGGGATTTCCGCCTGCGATCGACAGGGGAGCCAGGGGTTGGCGGCGGCAGATTGAACATTATGTTGCCCGCCGGGGCTCGATATGGTACGGGAGTGGGTCGTTATCGACCGGGGGAATATTGGCGCGATGCGTGATGTCCTGTTCCTTTTTTCCCTCGTCTTCCCGGTAGAATAGCGGACAAATTGTCCTCGGCGGCGACGAACGAGAAACCAGCAGAACAAGGAAAGATTTCAATGATGCAAAAGACCATACAGGTGAACGAAAAGGTACCGCTGCTGCAGGGGATTCCCCTGAGTTTGCAACACCTTTTCGCCATGTTCGGGGCATCGGTGCTGGTGCCGACCCTGTTCAAGATCGACCCCTCCGTCGTCCTCCTGATGAACGGCATCGGCACCCTGATCTACCTGGTCCTGTGCCAGGGCAAGGCCCCGGCCTTCCTCGGTTCGAGCTTCGCCTTCCTGTCGCCGGTCTTCGTTGTTCTCGGGGCCAACCAGGAACTGTGGGCCGGCAACTACTCCTATGCCCTCGGCGGGTTCATCGCCTCCGGCTGCATCTTCATCACCGTCGCCCTGATCATCTGGAAATTCGGCTCGGCCTGGATCGGTTTCGTCCTGCCGCCGGCGACGATGGGTCCCATCGTCATGCTCATCGGGCTCGAACTGGCCGGGGTGGCGACCGGGATGGCCGGCATTACACCGGATGCCAAGGGAAGCTACAATGTCGAGGCGATTATCGTCTCCGTCATGACCCTGCTCACCGTCGCCTTCGGTTCCCTGCTGTTCCGGGGGTTCATGGCGGTCATCCCGGTGCTGATCGGTATCGCCGTCGGCTATGCGGTGGCGGTGTGCATGGGGATGGTCAGTTTCGACGGGGTGAGGACCGCCGCGATCCTCGCCATGCCGACCTTCCATAGCCCGAGGTTCGATCTCAACATGATCCTGATCATCATCCCGGCCTCGCTGGTGGTGATCTCCGAACATATCGGCCACCTGGTGGTGACCGGCAATATCGTCGGCCGGGAGTTGACCCGTGATCCGGGGCTCCACCGCTCGCTGATGGGCGACGGCGTGTCGACGGTGCTGTCCGGCCTCTGCGGTTCGGTGCCGACCACGACCTACGGCGAGAACATCGGGGTCATGGCGATCACCCGGGTCTATTCGGTCTGGGTCATCGGCGGGGCGGCGATCATCTCGATTGTCCTCGCCTTTATCGGCAAGCTGTCGGCGGTCATCCAGTCCATCCCGACCCCGGTCATGGGCGGCATCTCGATCCTCCTCTTCGGGGTCATCGCCGCCTCGGGGATCCGGATGCTGGTGGAGGCGAAGGTCGACTACTCCCGACCGATCAACCTCACCCTGACGGCCATCGTCCTGATCGTCGGGATCAGCGGGGCGGCGGTCAATATCGGCAATGTCCAGCTGAAGGGCATGGCCCTGGCGACCGTGGTCGGCATGGTCCTTTCCCTCCTCTTTCATCTCCTCGAGCGGCTCGGCCTGGTCAACGTCCGGACGGATATCTGAGGAGCGGTCGATAGCTGCAGGTTGTCCAGGGGAATTTCCGGCCATCCGGCACCGGCTGTCCTCGCCGTGCCGACTGCCTTCACGGTTATGATCCGGTAATGGCCGGCCTCCCGGTGGCCTCGGTTCTGGCGGTGATGGCGATCAGGGACTGGGCGAGCAGGGCGGCTATCGCGTTGATGGCGATATCCCGGAGATCGCCGACCCGGTTGGGGCGGAGCCACTGGATCAGTTCATCGCCGGTGCCGGCCAGGCAGACCAGGATGAACGCCAGCAGGTGCCGGCGGACCCCGTGGATGGAATCCGGCAGGGCCTTGCTGCAGAGGAGGCTGAGAACGCCGTACTGGAGGAGATGAAAACGTTCCTCCGGGATCGTCATCCACAACAGGGCTACGCCATAGCCGCCGAGCACCGGGATATAGGGCAGGATGGCACGGGGACGATGATACCGGTTAATATATGCGAGGATTACGGCCAGGATCAGGACCAGACCGGTCGTCATCACCAGGCTGAGGTGGTCCCCGGCGATCTGCCGCGCCAGGGTTGAGAGGTTGCGCATCCATCCCGAGGTTCCGTAGATGAGCAGCACATAGGCGAGGGCCAGGTACTGCGCCGTCCTATTGCCCGACATGGTGCCATCCCCGGGCATCGATCCTGAGTTCCAGATCACCCTGGAGATCGGTGCGCCACACTTCGCCGCTCCTGGCCCGCACCAGTTCCAGGGCGGCGGGATCCACCGCTGCGCCCCTGCCGGTGCTGATGACCGCGAGTCCCGGCCGGACGGCGTCGAGCCAAGGCCCGAGATGGCCGGGATCCTTGGCGTGATGGGGAACCTTGACGATATCGGCCCGGAGCGCCCCGGGGCGGGCGGCCAGTGTCCGACGTCCGCCGGCCTCGATATCGCCGGGCAGGAGCAGCCGCACCGGACCGATGGTCACGGCGAGGACCAGCGAGCTGTCATTGATCTCTTCCGGCCGTGATTGCGTCGCATCGGCGGCGAGTACGGTCACCTCGATCTCCCCGCATTGCCATTTGCCTCCGGTCGCAAGCGGCTGATAAGGGAATTGCCGCCGCCAGCGGCGGTAGGCGGCAAAGTGCGGTTCGCCGCCGTTGTCGCCGCCATTGTCGTGCACCATCGCGATCGCCAGGGCGGCGGGCAGGGTCAGCACCCCGCCGAAGTGGTCGTGGTGCGGGTGGGAGATGATCAGCCGATCGAGGCGTTCGACACCGCGGCGTTCCAGCGCCACCCCGATCCGGCTGCCGCTGCCCGGCGGACCGGCATCGACCAGCATGGCACAGCGGCCGGCCTGGCGGAGCAGCAGCGCGTCCTCCCCGCCGGCATCGAGGAAGGACACGGTGACGGGGGCGCTCAGTGGTGCGGCGCCGCCCGGCCGGGCCAGGCCGGTGACCAGCACGGTGAGCAGGAGCAGGGACCGGCAGATGATCATTGACCGGGAGTTGCGGAAGTGGTTGGCGTCCATGGGATGGGGGCAAAGTGAATGAGGACCGGAAAGACCGGAAATCTGCCTGACCTCCAATCTACCCGAGCGGCAGCCTGCCGGCAAGTCGGGAGAGGGTGAAATCTGTTGCCGGGAAGGGGGCGATGCATTACCTTAATTTGCTGGGTTGCGGAGGAAATGGTATCCTTCCGTATTATGGAGGCATTTTCCTCCTGCGGGATGGAGGCCGGGCGATGGAAGCAACCTTTCACCCTGAATTTCGGATAGCCGTCCGGCAGGTATTCATGGCCAGAGACGCTGCTGCTGTATGCACGGCGCTGCTCGATTTCATCCGCGGGCCTTGGTTCGCCTCGACGCAGGAGGCGATGGCTCCGGTACTCATTCACCACGTGTTTCCGGGAGATGGCGATGCCTGATGGCAGACAGGGGGAGATCCGCTTCTTCGGGCAGTGGTGGCGCGCCGCGCTGGTCCTGGCCTGCCTGCTGGTCTCGTTTCGGCCGGAGGCCGGCGCCGCCGCCACCGAGGACCAGTTCAAGATCGGCGTCCTGGCCATCAGGGGCAAGGAGCAATGCCTGAAGAGTTGGACGCCGACAGCCGACTACCTGAGCAAGCGGATCCCCGGCCATCGCTTTGTCATTGTCCCGCTGGAGCACACCCGGATCAATTCGACGGTGGAAAAAGGGGAGGTCGATTTCATCCTCACCAACTCGTCTTCCTATGTCGAGCTCGAATACCTGTACGGCGCCAACCGGATCGCGACGCTGAAGGAGATGCGTCTCGGCCGCGTCTATTCCAAGTACGGCAGCGTCATCTTCTGCCGCCGCGATCGCACCGATATCCGCCGGCTCATCGACCTGAGCGGCAAGGTCTTCATGGCGGTCGCCGAATCGTCGCTGGGCGGCTGGCAGATGACGTGGCGGGAACTGCTTGAAAACGGCATCGACCCCTACAGGGATTTCCGGGCCCTCCGGTTCGGCGAGACCCACGACGAGGTGGTCGAGGCGGTACTGGCCGGCAGGGCCGACGCCGGGACGGTGCGGACCAACACCCTCGAACAGATGGCGGCCGAGGGCAAGATATCGCTCGATGAAGTCTATGTCTTCCCGCCCCTGCGCCGCCAGCATGACGAATCCCCCTATCTGGTGACGACGCGGGAATATCCCGATTGGCCGATGGCCAAGGTCAGGCAGACACCCGACGAACTGGCGGAGAAGGTCGCCATCGCCCTGCTGCAGATGGAGGCCCACACACCGGCGGCGGTGGCGGCGGGATGCGCCGGCTGGACCATCCCCCTCAATTATCAACCGGTCCACGACCTGCTCAAGTTCCTCCGTCTCGGCCCGTACAAGGACCTCGACCGGATCACCGTCGGGGCGGTACTACGGGCCTATGCCGCCTGGATCATACCGCTCGGCATTCTCTTTGTCCTGTCCCTGGCCCTGATGGCGCTGATCCTGCGGCTCAACCGCCGGCTCAAGGCCTCGCACGTCACCCTGATGGAGGAGATCGAGCAGCATCGGCAGCTGGACGAGGAACTGCAGAGGTCCAAGGAGCTGGCCGAGGCGGCGACGCGGGCCAAGAGCGAATTCCTCGCCAATATGAGCCATGAGATCCGCACCCCGATGAACGGCATCATCGCCGCCGTCGATCTGGCGCTGAGCGAACAGGTGCCGAAGGCCATCGAGAACTATCTCCATATCGTCCAGAATTCCGCCTATTCCCTCCTCGGCATCATCAACGACATCCTCGATTTTTCGAAGATCGAGGCCGGCCAGATGGAATTGAAGGACCGGATCTTCCGGCTCGATGAGGTCTTTGACCGGGTCATGGATGTCTTCGTCCATCAGGCGGGCGAGAAGGGCCTCGAACTGCTCGTCGACATCGACCGGGATACCCCCCGCCTGCTGCTCGGCGATTCCCTGCGTCTGCAGCAGATCCTCACCAACCTGGTCAGCAACGCCATCAAGTTCACCCCGTCCGGCGGTAGCATCCTGGTCAGCGCCCAGGATGCGTCCTCAACGCAGAGCGATCTTCCCCCTGACAAGGTACGACTCTCCTTTTCGGTCAAGGATACCGGCATGGGGATTCCGGCCAGCTATATGTCGACGATCTTCCAGCCTTTCACCCAGGGCGATACCTCGTCGACGCGGAAGTACGAGGGAACCGGGCTCGGACTCAGCATCTGCAGCAAGTTCGTGACGATGATGAAGGGAACCATCGGTGTCGAGAGTATCCTCGGCAAGGGCAGCAATTTCTTTTTCACCGTCCAGCTCGGCCGGGCCGGCAACCTGCCCGCCGCCAAATACATCCTGCCTCCGGACATCCATGGTCTCAATGTCCTGGTGGTCGATGACCTTGCCGACAGCCGGATGATCATGAGCAAGATCCTTCAGTCCCTCGGCTTTAAGGTCGAGACGCTGCCGTCGGGCGTCGAGGCGTTGAAGCGGCTGTCCTCGTTCCGGATGAAACAGCAGCCGGTCGACCTGATCATGATGGACTGGCAGATGCCGGATCTCGACGGCATCGAGACGGCGAAGCGGATCCGGGGCGAGCTGCGCCTCGATCTGCCGATCATTATCATGACCGCCTTCGCCAAGGACCTGCACCGTGAAGATGCCGAACGGGCGGGGACCAACGGCTTTCTGACCAAGCCGATCTTCCAGTCGACCCTGTTCGATGCGATCATGGACGCCTTCGGCAAAGGCGGGGTGCGGAGCGAAGGGTCGCGGCATGACTTCACCACCCGCTCCACCCTGTACAGCAAGCAGTTGCGGGGAATCAAGCTGCTCCTGGTGGAGGACAACCTGACCAACCAGTTGGTGGCGACGGCGATCCTCGAAAAGGCGGAAATCGATGTCACCGTCGTCGACAATGGCGAACTGGCGGTGCAGGCGGTGCAGGACAAGAGTTTCGACGGGGTGCTGATGGATATCCAGATGCCGAGGATGAACGGCTACGAGGCGACCCGGTTGATCAGGGAAATTCCCGGCTGTGCCAAACTGCCGATTATCGCGATGACCGCCCATGCGATGAAGGGCGATGAGGAGAAGTGTCTTGAGGCCGGGATGGACGGCTACATCGCCAAACCGATCAACCAGGAACGGCTGTTTGCGACCCTCTCGCATCTGCTGCGAGGGCACCAGCGGGTGGTGGAGACGGTGCGGAATGCCGATGCCGTTGCCGGGGCCGAGGCGGCAGACGACGGCGGGGCGGCAACCGCCGCGGCCCCTGCCAAAGACGAAGGACCGCCGCTCGACCTGCCCGGCATCGATGTCCAGGCGGCGCTGGCGAACTCGGGGCTTGACCGCCGCACCTTCAAGACCATCCTTCTCGGTTTCTATAATGACAACAGTTCTACCCGCCGGGAGATCGAGCAGGCGGCAGCGGATGGGCGGACCGGCGACCTGCTCCGCCTCGCCCACAGTCTCAAGGGCAGTGCCGGCAATATCGGCGCAGTCGGACTGCAGACCGCAGCGGCCCGGGTCGAGGAAGAATGCCGGAAACGGCTCGATTCCTCCGTCCGGTCACCTGACTTTGACGGGATGGTACGGGAGCTGCTCGATTCCCTTGAGCAGGTGCTCGGCTCCCTGCGCTCGCTGGCGACGGAAGAGGCCGGCGGGGCGGCACCGGAGCCGCCGCCCGAACCCGGCGAGGATACGGGTCAGATCTTTCGTGACATGGAGGCGGCGATCGATCGCGCCGACCCCGAGGCGATCATCCAGGCCCTGCACAGAATCCGCCGGCTTACTGCGGCCGGGACCCTGCCGCAGCCGGAGCTGCTGTCGACCCTCGAGCGCCAGATCAACCGCTACGATTACGATCAAGCCAGATCAACCCTGCAGCAGATGCAGCGATCAGAGGGAATGAGATGACAGCGACGGAACGGCCCCTCGTCCTCATTGTCGACGACAATGCCACCAATATCGACCTGCTGGTCGGCAGCCTCAAGGATGACTATCGACTGGGAATTGCCAAGAAAGGAATCGCCGCCCTCGAGTATGTCGACAAGTTCCGCCCCGCCCTCATCCTGCTCGATATCATGATGCCGGAGATGGACGGCTACGAGGTCTGTTCGCGGCTCAAGGCCAACCCGGAGACCAGTTCCATCCCGGTCATCTTCCTCACCGCGATGCAGGATACCATCAACAAGACCAAGGGTTTCGAGGTGGGGGCGGTCGATTATATCACCAAGCCCTTTCATGTCGCCGAGGTCAAGGCCCGGATCCAGACGCATATCACCCTCGAGGAGATGAAGGCCCAGCTGCGGGCCCAGAACGCCATCCTCGAGCAGAAGGTGGAGGAAAAGACCGCCGAGCTCCAGGAGATGCTCAACGGCAGCATCTGCAGCATGGCCCAGATGGTCGAGATCCGCGACCCGTACACCGCCGGCCACCAGCAGCGGGTGGCCCTGCTGGCCTGCTCGATCGCCGAGAAGATGGGGTTGTCGGCGCATATCATCGAAGGGATCCGCATCGCCGGCATCCTCCATGATGTCGGCAAGATCCGCATCCCGGTGTCAATCCTGAGCCGGGCCGGACAGCTGCTCGACGCCGAGTACGACGTCATCAAGATCCACCCCCAGATCAGCTTCGAGATCCTGAAAAATATCCCGTTTCCCTGGCCGGTGGCGCTTATGGTCTTCCAGCACCACGAGCGTCTCGACGGCTCCGGCTATCCCCTCGGGCTCAAGGGCGACGATATCCTGCTCGAAGCCCGGATCCTGGCGGTGGCCGACGTGGTCGAGGCCAAGAGCTCGTTTCGGCCATACCGTCCGGCGTTGGGCATCGATGCCGCCCTGGACGAAGTCCGGCAGCATCGGGGCACCCTCTACGACGGCGATGCCGTCGATATCTGTGTCGATCTGTTCACCAACCAGAAATTCGCCTTCGATTACAGCCTGGGCGGATCCGGGACGATCTTCTGCGTCGCCTCGCAGCAGACCCTGCAGTCGAGCATGGTCCTGGCGCCGAAACGCTGAGACTGCAGGAACTCGGATACTCTCGATCTCCGGTATTCCCGGTTTCATTCGTGGATCGCTCCCCGGCGCACTGCCTCGGCGAGCGGGCGGTACTGCAGCTGGTAGAACATGTGGAGATAGCGGCCGGTCTCTTCTCTCTCCAGATTGCTCATATATTTCCAGAATCCGTAGATCCGGGCCAGGGTCATCATCCGCTCCGCATACTGCTTCCAGGTGTAATGGGTCCTGACCCGGGCCAGCGCCCCGTTCGACAGCCGTCGCCACTCCTGCGGATCAGCGCCGCAGGCCTCGAGGAAATCGGCGATCCGGGCGGCACAGGAATCGCCGTCGTTGGGATCGATATGGAAACCGGAGACGTTGTCGCGGATGATCTCCAGCGGCCCGCCGTACCGGGTGGCAAAGGTCGGCAGCCCCGAGGCCATCGCCTCGATGATCGTCAGGCCGAAGGCCTCGAACAGCGCCGGCTGGACGAAAATCCCCCCCAAGTCGGCGATGTAGCGGTATATCTCGCCGGACAGGTTTTTTTCCAGATGCATCCCGAGCCAGCGGATCTGACCATCGAGTCGGTGCCGGTCGACCAGTTCGTGCATGAGCCGGATCTGTTCCTGCTCTTCGTGGTCGCGCGATTCCTCGACGGTCAGGTAGCCGCCGATCACCACCAGGTTGGCGATGGCCCGCAGCCGCTCCGAGCGGCCGTACCAGTCGACCAGGCCGGTGAGGTTCTTGATCCGGTCGAGGCGGGCCATCGAGAAGATCACCGGTCTGTCCCGCTTCACCAGGACGCCGCGGGAGCAGGGGCGGGGGCCGCCGAACAGCAGCTCCTCGATCTCCGGATGGAGCGAACGCAAGCGCCGCTCCTCCTCGCTGTAGGGGAAATAGACCCCGGCGTTGGCGCCCGGCGAGACGATGTTGAATTTCGGATCGAAGAGGTTGATGCCGTCGATCACCCGGAACAGCCCGGGCATGGTGAAGGAACGGTAGCTCTCGTACTGGCCGATCGAGTCCTCGGTGCCGACGATCTCCTGGTAGGTGCTGGTGATGATGAAGTCGGCGGTGTTCATCGCGATCAGGTCGGCGGTGTACTGACAGGAAAAATGGTACTGGTCGTCGTTCTCCTGCCAGTACAGGTCGGAGTGGAGATACTTCGTTTTTTCCAGGGCATGGGCGATATTGCACTGGGTGATGCCGAGCCGCTGGCTGAGCAGGGAGGCGACCAGGTTGCCGTCGGAATAGTTGCCGATGATCAGGTCGGGCCGGCCGCCCAGCTCGGCCAGGGCCTCCCGTTCGGCATGAGCGGCGAAGTCTTCGAGGTAGGGCCAGATCTCGAACCGCGAGATCCAGTGGCGGATGATTTCGCCGTTTTCCCTGTGGAACGGCACCCGGAGGATCCAGGTGTTGCTGCAGCCGTTGACCTTTTCGAGGCGTTCGCCGCAGGTCGTGCCTCCGGCCTCCGGGATCAGGCGGGTGAGGATGAGGATCTTCGGTTCGACGATGACCCCCTGCCGGGCCAGCCGCTCCCGCATCTCGTGTTCCAGCGCCCGCACCTGGTCGAGGATATAGACGACCTGGCCGCCGGTGTCCGGCAGGCCGAGGACGTTGTGCTGTCCGAAATAGCCGTGTGGCGAGACGATCAGCAGCCGCGAGACCATCGGGATGCGGGCCAGGAAGGCCTCGAGGTTGCCAGGCGACGGCGCTTCGAACAGGTCGAGGAGGAGGTTCATCGTCTCGGCCACCCGTTCGGCGCAATCGCCCCAACCGGGGGAAAACCCCATCTGCGACAGGACGTCGGCGAAGTCGGCGAGCGGGGTCCGGCCGTCGAGCTTGTCGACCCGTGCCAGCGCCTTGTGCAGGCCATCCCGCAGGGCCGTCACCGAATTGAAATCACCGTGGATCATCAGCGGCTTGCCGTCGAGGGAATGGACCTTGAGAAAATTGAGCAGCCGCACCTCCCCCTCGTGAACTCTTTGGAACAGCGTGCTGGAGAGCTGACGGTTGAGAAACATCACCCCCTGGCCGATCGTTTTGGCCTCCTTCAACCGGGGGAAGTTCCGGCCGAAGGGACCGAAATCGATCTCGAGCACGGGATGTCCGGCGTTGGCGTGGGGAATCTGGGTCTCCTTGAAGCGTAGAAATTCGCCGATGTCGATCTCCTCGGGCACCACATGTTCGATATGCATCCGCACGAAGCGCCACTCGGCGATCCGTCCCCGCAGCGAAAAATAGGCCCAGGGCTGGTTGAAGACCCCCTCCTGGAGATGGAAGACGAAGGTCTGGAGGCAGGAGTCGGACAGATCGCGATCGGCCTCGCTGCACATCTGCCGGAATTCCTGACGCAGGTCGGAGGGGAGCAGAAACAGGCGGTCGCAGCCGAAGCAGCGGCGCAGAAAATCATAGACGGAGTCACGGTTTTCCCTGGTGAATTGGATGAGTTCTTCGATCATGACGTCAGCAACCTCGTTGGATGGCAGGAATCGCCGAATTGATAATGGGCGATTCCTTCAAGAATGCCCCGCGCATGGTGGGCGGAGGCGAAATAGACCTGATGCCGCCCCTTGAGCGACCTGATCTCGGGGCTGTAATTGCCGACGATGACCCCGAGGGTGTCGCCGAGCATCATCTCGACGTCATTGCCGGAGTCGCCGGCGACGAGAAAGGAGTGGAGCGGCAGGCCCCACTTGTAGGCGAGATAACGGATGGCCTGTCCCTTCGAGGCCCGTACCGGCAGGATATCGAGATAGGCCTGATGCGAGTAGACCAGGTTGGCGCGCAGGTTGTGGCGCTGGAGATAGGCGCCGATCCGGTCCAGGGGCGGCAGCAGTTCCGGGTTGACATTGTAGCTGATCTTGAACGGGCGCTGGTTCTCCCTCTGCTGCAGGGCCAGGCCGGGGATGGCGGTCATCGCCTCGACCAGGGCGTCGCGCCGCCACTGGTGGCGGATGAGTTTGGCCCAGCCGGGGTCGGAACGGAGGTCCGGCCCGTAGGCGATCTCGGTGCCGACCGAGGTGATCACCACATCCGGCATCGGCACCCGCCAGTCGCGCAGCATCCGGACCGTACCGGCCATGCTGCGGCCGGTGGCGACCCCGAAGGCGACCCGTCCCGAACGGACCAGCAGCCACTCGATCAACTGCTCCAGGCCTTCCCGGTTACCGATCAGGGTGTTGTCGATATCGCTGATCAGTGCCTGCCGGGCCAGCGGCAGTGCCGACTTGCGGTCATGGCTGAGGGTCGCCAGCTGGCGGCGGAACCGCTTGCGATCCTTGCGCAGCACCCGCCGGACCGCATGGAGGTACTGGGCGACATGTCCGGCCCAGGTATAGTGCCGCTTGACCCCGGCGATACCGCTGCGGGCCCAGGTTCTCCAAGTCTTGCGGTCGGTCAGGGCCGTCTTCAGGGCGAGGGCGATGGTCTCGGGCTTGAGGGGGTCGATCAGCAGGCCGTTGCGGCAGTTGCCGATGATGTCGCTGGGACCGCCGTCCTCGGTGGCGACGACCGGCAGACCGCTGGCTGCGGCCTCGATCAGGGTCAGGCCGAAGGGCTCGGTCAGCGCCGGGTTGACGAACACCCCGTGCCGTCTGGCGGCGAGGCGGTAGAGATCGGGGATGTCCTCCATCCGGTGGTGCTTGGGCATGGCGACCTTGCCCCACAGGTCGTAGCGGTCGATCGCCAGCAGCAGGTCCACCAGCACCTGCTGCTGGGCGGGTTCCATGGTCCGGAGATCGTCGCGGTTGCCGGCGACGATCACCAGGTTGGCGAGCTGCTGCAGCTCGGCGTCCTCGCCGTAGGCAGTGAGCAGCCGGTGCAGGTTTTTCTTGGTTTCCGGCCGGCAGATCGCCAGAATGCAAGGCTTTTCCGGGATTTCGAGGAACCGGTCGACCATCCGGCAGACCGGTTCGGGGATTGGCCGCCGGCCCGGCGCCGAAAACCGTGTGGTGTCGGTGCCGGGGGGAATGACGCTGGCCCGTTTGGCGTCAAAATTCAGATAATCGCCATACTGGCTGACAATTTCCTGGCGGGTGCTGGCGACGATCAGCGAGGTGTGGCTGAGCACCTCCTCCTCGGCGGCAAGGCGCTGGGCGAAATTGAACTGACGTTCCAGCGAGCTTTGCTTGCGCCCCGACTCCAGCAGCCGCTGCAATTTGCCGCGGCCGAGGGAGTGGCCGGTATGGATCTGGGGGATGCCGAGCAGTCGCGACAGCTGCATGCCGACATAACCGGCATCGGCATAATGGGTGTGAATGATGTCCGGCAGCTTCTCCTGGGAACGCAGGTAGTGGAGACAGCGGTCGACCAGGTGATCGAGGTGCTTCCACAGGACTTCCTTGCGCAGGTAGCGTTTCGGACCGAAGGGCAGACGCACGATCCGCGCCCTCGGTCCCAGCTTTTCCTCCGCTGCGGCATAGTCGGGCGAGACCTCCCGATCGTCGATCAGCCGGGTCAGCAGGTCGACCCGCTCGACATCGGGATGGCGGCCGAGGGCGCGCGCCAGTTCGACGACGTAGGTGACCTGGCCGCCGGTATCGGCGTCGCGGCCAAGCTCCAGGTCGTGGCCCCGGACGAGGCCATGGATGCTCAGCATCAGAATGACAAGGGGTGGTTGTTCCATAGTGATCTCCATTGTTCAGGTCCATTGCGCCGGGACGTCCGCAATGGCGGTACTGCAGGTGATGGTGCGACTGGTCGGCGCTGTCGGCCGGCAGGACGACCGGAAGCAGGGACTGCCCGTTTGGGTACGGCAGTTGCGTGTGACGGATGTCGAAGTGGATAGCCGGCGGGGGCCGGGTATCCGTTACCGGTTATGGTGCCGGACGATGCGCGGGTTGGCAATGAGCTGCAGGCCCGGCCGATGTACGTATGGCAGTCTGGGTTACGGCGACAGGGGCAATCCGGTAGACTGCGGTTGAAAAAGCGGATTAATTATCAAACTAATTTATTATAAAAATTCGACAAAAGCAAGGCGATGCCGGGAAAAAAATTAATATCATCCATATTAACAAGCAGTTGTCGTTTTGACAGAGCGTTGCTTGAAATGGCAGGAATAGGAAGGAAGAATAAGTATTCAAAATTATTGAATGAGACGAAGACCGGGATGTCCAATTCGCTCCTGTTGCCGACTTGTCCCGGCGTTCTAACCCTTTTCCGGGTACATCGCCGTGAAGGTCTTTTCCGATTCGGCGGTGCCGATCATGATCATCTCGTCATCGGTCTGGAACGGTTCCGTCGGATCGGGGTTGATCAGCATGCGGCCCTGACGCCGGACGGCAATGACACTGCAACCGGTGTTCTGACGAATGCCGCTGTCGATGAGGGTTTTTCCGGCAAGGTGGAGGTGGACCCGGTGACGGAAAATATTCAGCCCCTCGGTCAGCATCAGCACCTTGCCGGGGAGAGGAGGTTGATGATGGTATTGGCCGCCATCGACGCATGGGACATGACCAGGTCGGCGCCGGCGGTGTGGAGGATGTTGATGTTCCGGTCGAGGTTGGAGCGGCAGATGATCTGGATGTCGGGCCGCAGCCGCCGGCAGTAGATCGTCAGGTAGATGTTCATCTCGTCACTGTGGGTGGTGATGAACACCGAGGGGGCGTCGGCGATGCCGGCCCGGCCCGGGACCTCGTGATCGGCGGCGCTGCCGACGATGGTGTTCTCGAGGCCTTCGATGATCCGGGGGTTCTTGTCGATGATGCGATAGGCGATTCCTTCCTCTTTGAGGGCGGCGGCCGCCGCCTTGCCGACCCGACCGCCGCCGAGGATCAGGACCGGGGCGTTGATGGTATGCGCCTCCTCCACGTAACTGTCATAGGCCGCCAGTTGCTTCTCTGAACCGGCGAAGACCAGGACGGTACTCGATTCGATGCGGGTCTCCGGTCCGGGCAGGCTGAATTGACCGCGATTCCACAGGCCGACGACGTTGACGCCGAGTTTCTGGCGCAGGCCAATCTCTCTGATCGTCCTGCCCACCAGGCGGGTGCGCATCGCCGGGGCGGCGGCGATGACCAGGTCCTCATAGCGGTAGGTGATATTGGCGAGCGTCCGCCGGCCGAGCGTGCGCCGGGCCAGGGACTGGCCGAGCATGTTCATGAACTGGAAGACATGGCTGCAGCCGGCCAGCTCCAGGATATCGATGGAGTCGTCGAGATCGGCGTTGGCGGCGATCAGTACGTCCGGGGAGATGCTGCGGACGATGAAGGTGATGCTGGTGTTTTTCATATCGTTGTTGACGGCCACCACCAGTGCCGCCTTGTCGACGCGGGCGCGGAGATAGGTGTCAGGGTCGTCCAGTTCGCCCACCAGGACCTGCAGGCCCTGGTCCACCAGATCGAGGGCCTGCTGCACCTCCGGGATGAGGATGACGTAGTCGTGCCCGTACCGAAGGAGGCGGCCGATGAGGGCGATGGTGATCGGGTCGTAGCCGGTGATGATGACATGGTTGGCGAAATTCTCCGGCAGCTGCCGGGGAGCCCGTGATTTGGACTGGGCCTCGAGCCAGGGGGCATAGAAGAACTGGATGAAGGCGAAGGGCAGCATGATCAGCAGGAAGACGATGCCGGAGAGGAGGACGATGATGGAGAAGATCTTGCCGATATCGCTCTCGAAGGTGATGTCGCCGAAGCCCAGGGTCGACATGACCGTCAGAGTCCAGTAAAAGCCGGTGATGATCGAGTAGTAACGGCCCTCGAGGTTCATGATGACATGAAAGAGGAGGCTGTACGCCACGATGAACAGGCTGAGCAGGAAGAGGAATTCGAGCAGGGTGCGGATATTGCGCCGGGTCCGCCGGTTCTGCATCAGATAGATGATCTGGGAGGGGAGGTATTTCATGGTCGCAGAGGCCAGGAGTGAATCGTTTGCCGGTATGATTCCGGCTGGTTGGAATTGATGATCAAGGGGGAATGGAAGCGAAGCGGCCCTCGATCAGATTATTCCGATCCATTGGATGCTGCGGCATACGGTAAGAATCTGATCGCTGCCGTCATAGTATCAAGAATACTCTTCCCGATGCCAAATTCAAGCTGCAGGGGCAACTCACTGAAGTCGGCTCGATATCCAGCCTTCCGATTTTTTGTTCCGGTCCCGCAGACCAGACGTGATGCAAGGATTTGCCTGGCGACCTGCCGAATGTAGTTGAAAACGTCTGCCAGGTGTCCGATGATGAATTAATACCGGTCAATGTGGACCGGAGATTCGGCTCTCCTGGGGACCGGTTCGAAGCTCACAACGACGACAATCCGCGGGTTGTCGTCTGATCTTCCACGAGGAGGCAGAGGAAATGGAAAAGATGCATGTGCGCGACCTGATGGTTCCGGCAGACAGGTTTCCGAAGATTTCCAACCGGGCGAGTTTTTATGAGGCAGTCAATGCCCTGGAGATCGCTCAGCAGAAATTTATGGCTGGGGAAGCCCAGCAGAGGATCCTGCTGGTGGAGGACGATGGCGGCAGAATCATTGGCAAGCTCAGCCCTATCGATCTGTTGCGCGGACTGGAGACCAACTACAGCCGGGTGGTTGCCGAGAAGACCCTCTCCCGCTATGGTTTCGGCAATATCTGGAAAACCATCCAGGAAGACTACAATCTCTGGGGCGATCCTTTTCACGACCTGTGCCGCAAGGCGGCACAGGTTCAGATACAGGACTTCCTCAAAGGTCCATCCGAAGGACAGACCGTGGGAGTGGATGACCTCATGGCCAAGTGCTTCCACCTGTTCGTGATGAATCGGCATGACTCGCTGTTTGTGGTTGACGGCGAGCGGATTGTCGGGCTGCTGCGGTTTTCGGATGTCTACCGAGAGGTTTCCAGAACCATGAAGGAATGCCGTATCGATCCATTACCGAAATAGGCACAGGTTCCGGTCCGGTAACCGGAGAATCGACCGGCTGTGATCGAAATGGATCAAAACAGCAGAGAGTTGCATGATATAACCAGGAATGGAGCAGGCAATGCCGTTTCCCCTGTTCCCGGAAAGGAGCCCCTGCCTGTACAGGATGCTGCGAATACATGGCTCTTCATGATGGGTTGGCCAGGCTATGAATCTGCTGCTCATTGTACTACTTCCCTTTGCCGGCTCCTTGCTGCCGCCGCTTGCCGGGCGACTGGGCCGCGGCGCGACGGCCTGGGCGGCGGCCGGTGTCCCGGCGCTGGCCCTGCTGCTGTCGGTAGGGCCGCTGCTGGCGGCCTTTGCCGGGACGCCGCTGTCGGTCCGCTGGGCGTGGCTGCCGCAGGCCGGTTTTGACCTCATCCTGCGCCTGGACGGTCTTGCCGGCCTGTTCATCCTGCTGATCCTGGGGATCGGCCTGCTGATCATCCTCTACGCCAGCTACTATCTGTCGGAGGATGACCCTCCCGGCCGGTTTTTCGCGCTGCTGCTGCTGTTCATGGGGGCGATGGTCGGTATCGTTCTCTCCGACCACCTGCTGCAGCTCCTGGTCTTCTGGGAATTGACCTCCCTCGGTTCATTCCTGCTGCTCGGCTTTCGCCATCAGAGCGCCGAGGCCCGCCAAGGGGCAAAGATGGCCCTGACGGTCACCGGTGCCGGCGGCCTGGCCATGCTCGCCGGCTTCCTGCTGCTCGGCCATATCGTCGGCAGCTACCGGATCTCGGTCATCCTCGAGGCGGGCGACATGATCCGCGCCCACCGCCTCTACACTCCGACCCTGCTGCTGATCCTCATTGGCGCCTTTACCAAATCGGCCCAGTTCCCCTTTCATTTCTGGCTGCCCCGGGCCATGGCGGCGCCGACCCCGGTCAGCGCCTACCTGCATTCCGCCACCATGGTCAAGGCCGGCGTCTTCCTGCTGGCGCGGTTGTTCCCGGCCTTGGCCGGCACCGACCTGTGGTTCCTGGTGGTCGGCGGCACCGGTCTCGTCACCCTGTCGTACGGTGCCTATACGCCCTGTTCCGGCATGATCTCAAGGGCCTGCCGGCCTATTCCACGATCAGTCATCTCGGCCTTATCGTGCTGCTGTTCGGCATCGATACGCCGCTGGCGGCCGTGGCCGGCGTCTTTCATATCATCAATCACGCCACCTTCAAGGCCTCGCTGTTCATGGCCGCCGGCATTATCGACCACGAAACCGGCACCCGCGACATGCGCCGCATCAACGGCCTGTGGACATACATGCCGCTTACCGGCACCCTGGCGATGGTTGCGGCCGCCGCCATGGCCGGCGTGCCGCTGCTCAACGGCTTCATGTCCAAGGAGATGTTCTTTGCCGAAACCCTGCACCTGACAGCACTGGGCCAGGCGGGCTGGCTCCTGCCGGCGGCGGCGACCCTGGCCGGCATCCTGGCCGTGGCCTATTCGGCGCCATTTCTGGCGCTCGCCTCGGCCGATGTGCTGGGCGGGCCCCTGCCTGCCTACAACCTGGCGATCCGGCACGGTTTCAATGCCCCGTTCATGATGAGTCTGATCGCCCTGGTCGGCGCCATGGCCGCTGCCGGCATGCCGCCGCTCTCCGGTTTCATCGGCAAGCTGCTTCTCCTCCAGTCAGTCCCGCCGGATGCCGCCGCCTGGCTGTGGACTGTCGTTCTGGCCGGCAGCCTGGCCGGCAGCCTGGCCGGAGTAGTCGGCCTGAGTCGGGCCGGCACGCAACTGTTCTGGCAGACCGAGGGGGAAATGCCTGCCGGGTCCAGGCCTCGTCTGACCCATCTCGCGCCGGTTGTTGTGCTGCTGGCGGCGAGTGTCATTCTGACCGTCTTTGCCGCGCCGGTCTGCCGCTACGCCGAGGCCACCGCCGCCCAGTTGCTGACGCCACGGGGCTATATCGAAGCGGTGCTGCACCAGGAGAATAAACCATGAAATGCTGGCTGCCCCAACCCTTGTTCAGCCTGTGCCTGTGGATGGTCTGGCTGCTGCTGGGCAATACCCTGGCGCCAGGCCAGATGCTGCTCGGCGCCGTGCTCGCCCTGGCCCTGCCACTCTTTTCCGTGCGTTTCTGGCCCGACCGACCGCGTCTTCGCCGGCCCCTGCAGCTGCTGCGCTACTTCGCGGTGCTGCTCTGGGATATCGTCGTCGCCAACCTGGTGGTGGCGCGATTGATCCTCGGTCCGACCAGGAAACTGCGGCCGGCATTTATCCGGCTGCCCCTCGATCTGTGTCACGAATTTGCCATTGTCGTCCTGGCCAATACCATTTCCCTGACGCCCGGTACCGTCTCGGCCGATTTGAGCCTCGACCGGCGCACGCTGCTGATTCACGCTCTCGACGTCGAAGATGAAGCACAGGCCATCGCCCGTATCAAGGACCGCTATGAACGACCATTGAAGGAGATTTTCGAATGTTAACGATCGCCGTGACCATCGCCTTTGCCTGCATCGCCGCCGCCCTCCTCCTCAACTTCTGGAGGTTGGTGCGCGGTCCCGACCTGCCGGACCGAATTCTGGCCCTGGATACCATGTATATCAACACGGTCGCGCTGCTCGTGCTGTTCGGCATCCATTTGGGCCTCACCGTCTTTTTCGAGGCGGCCCTGCTTATTGCCCCGATGGGTTTCGTTGGCACTGTCGCCCTCTGTAAATATCTGCTACGCGGCGATATCATTGAATAAGGAGAAACGGTATGGTGGAATTGCTTGTTTCCTTCTTTCTGGTCGCCGGCGGTGCCTTTGCCCTGATCGGCTCCATCGGCCTGGCCCGGCTCCCCGATCTGTTCATGCGTCTGCACGGCCCCACCAAGGCAACCACCCTTGGTGTCGGCGGCATCCTTGTCGCTTCAATGCTGCATTTCAGCGCCATTGAGGCCGGAGTCAGCCTGCATGAAGTCCTGGTGGCCGTGTTCCTGATGATCACGGCACCGGTCAGCGCGCACCTTGTCGCCCGCACGATGATCCACCTGGGCGGTGGCGATAAGGGTATCCCCGATGCCCCTCCAGGTGCAAAATCTCGAACCGGCATGAAAAACGGCAACGAGCCGGAGCTGGAAAAAACTTGAATAATATCGAAGTGAGAATAGGCACATTGGGCGCAGGCAGGGAAGGTGCCTGGCATATCTTCCTGGTAGAGGGCATCTCAAAACAGGCCGAAGGATATCGGCCTTGCAATGACCGTATATTTTGCCGGACTTGCCTTTCGGAAACAGTCGGCCTATCTTATTGATGCCGGGAAAAGCCTGTTTCAGCCGCATTTGCCGGAGGGTGGACAGGTTGGCTGCGGCTGTTCCCGGGAAAAGACTGGCAGGAAGGTCAAGTGGGTGATACATTGTGGCACAATCGACTCGGAGCCATTGATTCATCATCATGCGAGGCAGCTATGATCCTGAAAATACGCAATGTTTTTCTCTCTTTCCTGCTCTTGCCGGTCTGCTGGCAGGCCGGGTCCGCCGCTGCAGCGCAGCCTCCCGCCGCTGACCTCGAGCGACTCGTCGCCGAGGCCCTGGCCAGCAATCCCGAGATCAAGGCCTCCGAAGAACGCTGGCAGATGACCGTCAGCCGTGCCGCCCAGGCCGGGTCGCTCGATGACCCGATGCTGATGTTCAAGATCCAGAACGGCCTGGTCCGTGATCCCTTCGATTTTAACCGGGATGCCACCACCTCGAAGGTCATCGGTCTCAGCCAGGCCGTGCCCGCCTATGGCAAACGGGCCCTGCTGCGAAAGGGGGCGGAGCGTGAGGCCGAGGCCGATCGCTGGCGCATCGAGGAACGGCGGATCGAACTGCGGCGGATGGTCAAGGAAACCTGGTACCGCATCTCACTTGTCGACCGCTTCCTGGAAATCCTCGAAAAGAATATAACCGCCCTCGATGACCTGCTGCGCTTTTCCGAGACGATGTACGGGGTAGGGCAGGGCCTGCAGCAGGATGTCCTCAAGGCCCAGCTCGAGCGCTCCAGGATGGAGGAGATGCGCATCAGCCTGCAGCAGAGACGCCGAACCCTGACGGCGAGCATGAACACCCTGCTCTACAGGCCGGCGGAAACCGCCCTGCCTGCCATCCCGCCTACCGATATCGTCCCCCTGCAGCTGGAGCAGACCGCTCTTGAAACCCTGGCAGAGAGCCATCGTCCCGCCCTCAAGGCCCTGTCCGCCCAGATCGAGAAAGCGCAGTTGAATCGCCAACTGGCCGACAAGGAATTCTTCCCTGACTACACCCTGTCCTTCGAATATATGCAGATCGATGCCGGGCCGATGAGCGAAGGGGACGATATGTACAGCGCCGCGGTCTCCTTCAACCTGCCGGTGCAGCGGCAGCGCCGGCATGCCATGGTGGCTGAGGCCGTAGCGGAAAATCGCATGCTGGTCGAAGAACGCAACGTGCTGCGCAATCAGATCCGCCTGGCGGTGGCCGATACCCTGGCCGCCCTCGACGGCAAGGGCAGACTGACTGATCTCTATAAAGAGGGAATACTCCTGCAGGCGGCCAGTGTCCTGGAGGCGACCATCGCCTCCTATCGGGCCGGCAAGACGGATTTCATGAAGGTTCTCGACAGCCGGATGGCCCTGTTCAATCTGGAGCGGGAATACCATGAGGCGGTGGCGGAATACCAGATGCAGCTGGCGGTGCTGGAAGGCGTCGTCGGCGTGCCATTGCCTGGGTATGGACAATGAGTGGAGGGGGGCGCCGGTGAAAGCATTGAAGGCAATCGTACTGATCATCGCCCTGATAGCCGCCCTGGCAGGCGGCTATCTGCTCGGCACCCGACGTCCCGCCGGTCCGGAGCAGGCCCATGAGCAGCAGGTGGCCAAGGGCCAGGCGGAGGCGGAGAAGAAGCAGCAATATACCTGCGGCATGCATCCTTTCGTCATCCGGGATGAACCGGGACTCTGCCCGGTCTGCGGCATGACCCTCGTGCCGCTCAAGCCCGGCGCTACCGGTTCACAACAGCAAGCGGCCAACGCCCCCACGCAGGCGGCCACCGCCCCGAAAAAATGGCGTTCGCCGATGGATCCGGGCTATATTCGCGATGCCCCCGGCAAAGACTATATGGGTCATGACCTGGTCCCGGTCACCGAGGACGGCAGCGACGCAGGGACGATCAGCATCGATCCGGTCACCGCCCAGAATATGGGGGTGCGGACGGAGCCGGTCAGCCGCCGTCAACTGGTGAAGACCATCCGTACCGTGGGCCTGATGACCTACGAGGAGGGACGGCAGTTTTCGATCAACAGCAAGATAGAAGGCTGGATCGAAAAGCTCTTTGTCAACCAGGCAGGGCAGATGGTCAAGAAAGGCCAACCGCTGATGGAGATCTACAGTCCGGAGCTGGTGGCGGCCCAGCAGGAATACCTGCTGGCCCTGGAAAACAGCGGGAAACTGGCCGGCAACCCGGTAGCCGGGATCGCCGGCAGCGCCGACCGCCTTCTGGCTGCCGCCCGCACGCGCCTGAAGTATTGGGATATCAGCCCGGGACAGATCCGTGCCATTGAAACATCCGGGCAGACAACCAAGACCCTCACCCTGTTCAGTCCCCACAGCGGGGTGGTGACCATGAAGAAGGCCCTCGAGGGGATGCGCGTCATGGCCGGTGAAGAGCTGCTGCAGATCTCCGATATTTCCAATATCTGGATCAATGCCGACATATTCGAATACGAACTGCCCTGGGTGAAGGTCGGACAGACGGCCAGGGTGGAACTGCCCTTTGCCGCGGACAAGGTCTTCGAGGGCAGGATCACCTATATCTATCCCTATCTGAACAATGAAAGCCGGACCGCCCGGGCCCGCATCGAGCTGGTCAATCCCGGCCTGGAGCTCAAGCCCGACATGTACGCCAATGTCATGATCGACACGGGGATGGTGGAAGGGGCCCTGGCCATTCCGGTCAACGCCATTCTCAGTTCCGGCAAGGGCCAGACGGTGTTCGTGGCCCTCGGCGACGGCAGGTTTGAGCCTCGCCCGGTGAAGAGCGGGGTGACCGACGACAACGGCTATATCCAGATCCTCTCCGGTCTCAGCGAGGGCGAGTCGGTGGTGGTCTCGGCCCAGTTCATGCTCGATTCCGAGAGCACTCTGCGCGAGGCCGTGCAGAAGATGTCTGCCCCGGCGGAGCAGGCGGCAGGGGCGGCCGACCACAAGGCCCGAAAAGGAGAGGCGAACAGCCCTCCCGCCCAGAAAGCCGGCACGGAAAAACTCGATGACCTTTTCAAGTAAACCACTGCAGAACCTCTGCCCCGGAGAACGCCATGCTTGAAAAAGTCATCAACTGGTCGCTGCAGAACAAATTCATGGTCGTCCTGCTGACCCTGTTCATGGTCATCGGCGGGGTCTATGCCCTGAGGAACACCCCGGTGGACGCCATCCCCGACCTCTCCGACGTCCAGGTCATCGTCTTCACCGAGTACCCCGGCCAGGCCCCGCAGGTCGTCGAGGACCAGGTCACCTATCCGCTGACCACCCAGATGCTGTCGGTGCCGGGGGCCAAGGTGGTGCGCGGCTACTCCTTTTTCGGCAGCAGTTTCGTCTACATCATCTTCGAGGACGGCACCGACATGTACTGGGCCCGGTCCCGGGTCCTCGAATACCTCAACTACGTCTCGGGCAAACTGCCGCAGGGGGTGACGCCGGTCCTCGGCCCCGATGCCACCGGGGTCGGCTGGATCTATGAATACACCGTCGAGAGCGACCGCCACAACCTGCAGGAACTGCGCTCGATCCAGGACTGGTACCTGCGCTACGAGCTGACCTCGCTGGAGGGGGTGAGTGAGGTGGCCAGCCTCGGCGGCTTCGTCAAGCAGTACCAGGTGGCCGTCGATCCCAACAAACTGCTGGCCTACAACATCCCGCTCACCGATCTGATGATGGCGATCAGAAAGGCCAACCTCGACGTCGGCGGCGGGGCGATCGAGATGGGCGAGACCGAGTTCGTGGTCCGCAGTCACGGCTATATCCGCTCCCTCGAGGACCTGCAGAATATCGTGGTGATGAGCAGTCAGGAGGGCACGCCGGTGCTGGTCAAGCACCTGGCCGAGGTCCGGCTGGGGCCGGAGATGCGGCGGGGGGTGGCCGAGTGGAACGGCGAAGGCGAGGCGGTCGGCGGCATCATCGTCATGCGCTTCGGCGAGAACGCCCTGGCGACCATCGAGCGGGTCAAGGAGAAGCTGGAAAGCCTCAAGTCCGGCCTGCCGCCAGGGGTGACGATCAAGACCGCCTACGACCGCTCCGGCCTGATCGAGCGGGCCATCGCCACCCTGAAGGAGAAGCTGATCGAGGAGAGCATCGTCGTCGCCCTGGTGACCATGCTCTTTCTCTTTCACCTGCCGAGCGCCCTGGTGGCCATCATCACCCTGCCGGTGGCGATCCTGATGGCCTTCATCATCATGTATGCCCAGGGGATCAACGCCAACATCATGAGCCTCGGCGGCATCGCCATCGCCATCGGGGCGATGATCGACGCGGCGATCATCATGATCGAGAACGCCCACAAGCACCTGGAGCGCGATCGCGGCAAAAAACCGCACTGGCAGATCATCCGCGACGCCGCCACCGAGGTCGGACCGACCCTGTTCTACTCGCTGCTGGTGATCACCGTCTCCTTCGTGCCGGTCTTCACCCTGACCGAGCAGGCCGGGCGGATGTTCAAACCGCTGGCCTTCACCAAGACCTATGCCATGGGAGCCGCCGCCTTCCTCTCGGTCACCCTGGTGCCGGTGCTGATGGGCTGGTTCATCCGCGGCCGGATCAGGTCGGAACATGCCAATCCCTTCAACCGCCTGCTGATCAGGATCTATCATCCGCTGGTCGATATGGTCCTGCGCTGGCGCAAGCTGACCCTGCTGGCGGCCCTGCTCGCCATGCTGTCGATGGCCTGGCCGCTGTCGCAGATGGGTTCGGAGTTCATGCCGTCACTCTACGAGGGTGATCTCCTCTACATGCCGACCACCCTGCCGGGGTTGTCGGTGACCAAGGCCAAGGAGATCCTGCAGCAGACCGACCGGATCATCCGCCGGTTCCCGGAGGTGGAGCATGTCTTCGGCAAGATCGGCCGGGCCGAGACCGCCACCGATCCGGCGCCGATGATGATGATCGAGACCACCATCACCTTGAAGCCCGAGAGCGAGTGGCGGACGGTGCCGGCCATGCGTTTTTATTCCAACTGGCCGGCCGAGTTGGAAGTCTTCAAAAAAGGGCTGCGCCGAGTGTGGCCGGAACAGCGGCCGATCACCGTCGACCAGCTCACCGAGGAACTCAACCGCGCCATCCAGTTTCCGGGTCTGACCAACGCCTGGACCATGCCGATCAAGACCCGCATCGATATGCTGTCGACCGGCATCAAGACTCCGGTCGGCATCAAGGTCATGGGTGACGATCTGGCGACACTCAGCCGGATCGGCGAGGAGGTCGAGGCGGTGGTGCGGACCGTGCCGGGCACCCTGTCCGCCATCTCCGAACGGGTGGTCGGCGGCCGCTATCTCGACATCCGCATCGACCGGCTGAAGGCGGCCCGCTACGGCATCAACGTCGGCGATATCCAGGAGATCATCCAGACCGCGGTGGGCGGCATGGCGATCACCGAGACCGTCGAGGGTCTGGAACGCTATACGGTCAATGTTCGCTATGACCGAGATTTTCGCAGCGATATCGATTCGTTGAAACGGGTGCTGGTGCCCGGTGCGGGCGGCCGGCATATTCCTCTGGAACAGCTGGCGGCGATATCGATCAGCAATGCCCCGGACAGCATCAAGACCGAGAACGCCCGCCGCACCGCCTGGGTCTATGTCGACATCAAGGACGTCGATCTCGGCACCTACGTCAAGAATGCCCAACAGGCGGTCGAGCAGCATGTCAAGCTGCCCCAGGGCTATAATATCGTCTGGAGCGGCCAGTACGAGTATATGGAGCAGGCCCGGGCGCGGCTGTTGGTCATCATCCCGCTGACGGTGCTGATCATCTTCGTCATCATCTTTACCAGCACCAAGAGCCTGGTCAAGACGGCGATCGTCTTTCTCGCCGTGCCCTTCTCGCTGGTCGGGGCCTTCTGGCTGCTCTACCTGCTCGATTACCACACCTCGATTGCCGTCTGGGTGGGGATCATCGCCCTGGCCGGCCTCGATGCCGAGACCGGCGTGGTGATGCTGCTCTATCTCGATCTGGCCCATGGGCTGTGGCGGAAAAAGGGCCGGATGGTCAATCGCGGCGACCTGGTGCAGGCCATCCATCACGGGGCGGTCAAACGGATCCGGCCGAAGATCATGACCATCTCGGTGATCATCGCCGGCCTGCTGCCGATCATGTGGAGCCACGGCACCGGCGCCGATGTCATGAAGCGGATCGCCGCTCCGATGGTGGGCGGCGTGGTGACCTCGGGAATCATGGAACTGCTGGTCTATCCGGTGATCTTTTTTATCTGGCGCGGCCTGCATCTGCAGAAGGAGATGACGGCGACCAGTCCCGGGGATATCGAGGAACAATGAACAACAACGAACTTCAAAAGAGACGACCATGAAAACCAAGACTGTTGCAATCCTTTCGGCCCTTCTGCTGCTGGCCCTGCCCCTCGGAGCGTTCGCCGCCTCCCATGAACATGGCGGCTCCGCGACGATGCAGGAAGGTCAGGCCACGCCGCACGGCGACATGAAGATGGACGGCATGAACATGGGCGGCGATATGGTCATGCTGGGGGAGACAACCGAAGACGGCGTCAAGGGCATGGCCCATCTCAATGACGTCGGGGCGGCCATGGCCAAGATGGGGATGAAGGAAAACTATCATATGATGGTCATGTTCAGCGACAGCACCGGCGCACCGATTATGGAAGGGAAGGTGGCGGTCAAGATCACCGATCCGGCCGGCAAGGAATCCGGGCCCTTCGAAATGATGGCGATGGAGGGACAGTTCGGCGTCGACCTGGCCCTCGTTGAAAAAGGGCAATACCGCTTTGTCGTCGGCACCAAGCTGGCCGACGGCAAGGCCCGTCAATTCCGGTTCGAGTACACACTGCAATAGACCGGCCGTTCGGAGGCAGGGGGAGAACCCTGGAGAGAGGGGGCTTTCGCTGCCTCCTGGCACGGGCAGGCGAGGGCCGCCGGGCCACTCCGGAGATTGTGCCGGGCCGGCGGGCCGCTCCCTGGACCTCTCTCCGGAAATGGCGATCAGTCCCGCGTGGTATCCCCGTCACGCATTCCTGTTGACACACCGGCGAGGTAATGGGTATTTTCTGCACTTTGTGCAACAGCACCCAACAACTCATCTGGAGAGATATATGTGGAAAAACATAGTAGCGGCCCCGGCTGATTCGATCCTCGGACTGACCGAGGCCTTCCGCAACGACCCCAACCCGCAGAAGGTCAATCTTGGCGTCGGCGTCTACAAGGACGATGCGGGGAAAACCCCGATTCTCGCCTGTGTCAAGGAGGCGGAGAGGCTCCTGCTGGAGCGGGAAATCACCAAGTCCTATCTGCCGATTTCCGGCGACCCGGTCTACGCCGCCTGCGTCCAGAAGCTGATCTTCGGCGAGGGCAGCGAGGTCGTGGGGTCCAGACGGGCCGCCACCATCCATGCCCCGGGCGGTACCGGGGCACTGCGGGTCGGTGCCGATCTGCTGCACAAATTCATGCCGGCCGCCAAGGTCTGGCTCAGCCGTCCGACCTGGGCCAACCACAAGGGGGTCTTCGCCACTGCCGGCTTTTCGCTGGGTGAGTACGCCTATTACGACCCGGCCACCAAGAATGTCGATTTTACCGGCCTGGTCCAGAGCCTGAAGGCGATCCCGGCCGGCGACATCGTCCTCTTCCATGCCTGCTGCCATAACCCGAGCGGGGTCGATCTCAACCACGACCAATGGCGGGAGGTGGTGGCAATCGCCAGGGAGCGAGGCTGGATGCCGTTTCTCGATTTCGCTTATCAGGGATTCGGCATCGGGGTCGAAGAGGATCGGTATGCCATCGAACAGTTCGCCGCCAGCGGTCTCGATTACTTTGTCGCCAGCTCGTTTTCCAAGAACTTCGGCCTGTACAACGAACGGACCGGGGCCCTGACCGTCGTCAGCCCCACCGCCGCGGAATCGGCGGTGGCCATGAGCCATCTGAAGACGGTGGTGCGGGTGATCTATTCCAACCCGCCGGCCCATGGCGGCCTGGTCACCGCCACCATCCTCAGCGACCCGACCCTGCACCGCCAATGGCTGGCGGAGCTGGCGGGGATGCGGGAGCGGATCGTGGCGATGCGCTCCGCCCTGGTCGACGGTCTGAATGCCCGCGGCGTAGCCGGCGATTTCTCCTATATCAAGCAGCAGCGGGGGATGTTCTCCTTCAGCGGGCTCTCCGACGCGACGGTGGCCTGGCTGCGCCAGCACAAAAATATCTACGTGGTCGGCGGCGGCCGTATCAACCTGGCCGGTCTGACCTCGAACAATATCGATTACGTCTGCGACTCGATCGCCGAGGCACTGCAGTCCTGAAGGCTCCCGGCCCCCGGCCGGGACAGTGTTACCGCGGGGACGGCCAGGTGCCGTTCCCGCCTCCTCTCCATCCGCAGACGGACGGATGTGCCGTCGCATCTCAGGAACATGAGGAGGACCTCCCTGATGAACACCACTTCCCCGACAGAACGGCAATCAATCGGATCCAAGGGCAACGGCAGCCGCTGGCTGTCCTTTCTCGGCAGCCTGGCAGTCACGGTCCTGGTCTTTCTGTGGATCGGCAGGGATATCGAGCCGATGGATGTGGTCGATGCGATCACCGCCATGGCCCCGCCGGAGATCCTGCTGTTCTTCGTCAGTTCCCTGTTCATGAGCGTTTGCCGGTCCTGGCGCCTGTTGCTGCTGCTCGAACCGGTCGGCTACCGGCCGGGCCGGCTGGCGATGCTGCTGACCGTCCTGGTCCGCAACCTCTTCGCCGACCTGCTGCCGGCGCGGCTCGGCGGGCTGGTCTACCTCTGGCTGTGCCGCACCCGGCTCGGCGTCAGCTGGGGCGCGGCCTCGTCGAGCATGGCCATCTCTTTCGTCTTCGATATGGTCGCCGTGGCGCCGCTGCTGATCGTCGTCGGCCTGGTGGTCGCCGGCCAGCTCGGGATATCCCGGATTGTGATCTGGACCTTCGGGCTGGCGATGATCGGAGGGGCGTTGATCGCCCTGGCCCTGCTCGCTCCGCTGGCGGACCTGGCTGCAAGGGTAACCCCGCGGCTGCCGCTGCTCTCCGGGCGGATTAGGGCCGGTCTGGCGGCGTTTGCCGCCTCGGTCGCCGAGGATGTGCGCCTCACCCGTCGGGCCGGGATCTTGCTGCCGGTCGTGGTCCTGTCCGTTCTCGTCCGCCTTGCCAAATACACCGCCATGTACTTTCTCTTGCTGGGCATCATCGGCCCGATGGGCTTCGGTTTCGCCGAACTGCCGCCGCACAAGGGCCTGGTCGGCCTGATCGCCCCGGAACTCGCCGCCTCCCTGCCGATCAGCGGCATCGGCGGCTTCGGCGCCTACGAGGGGACCTGGGCCGTCGCCTTCCATTTCCTCGGCCTGCCGGAGCAGATGGCCAAAATCACCGGCGTCGCCCACCACCTCTTCACTCAGGCCTACGGCGCCGGAATCGGCCTGACGGCGTTGCTGCTGCTCTTTCTCCCCTTTTTCCGGGCCGGGGAACCGCGGCCGGCGGTGGTGGTCTCCGCTGCCCGGCGCTGGCTGCAGCTGGCGGCGTCGGTGGCGGTGTGGCTCGGACTGTCGACGGCGGTGGTGCTGGTCGGCGATGTGCTGACGGCCACCGGCAGCCCGGCGGGGCAGGGGGATGTTGCCTATACCGCGGAGGAACTGGAGGGGCGCCGCCATCTGTCGAAGCTGCCGGCCGGGCGGGTGCTCTTTGATTCCAACCGCTCCGGTAGCTTCGGTATTTATCTCCAGCACCCGGTCGGTTCCGGCCTGCAAAAAGTCATCGACAGCCCGGCGGAGGAGATGTTTCCGGCTATCGCTCCGGACGGGCAGTGGGTGGCCTACGCCCGGGCCCGCAGCACCAGCCTCAGGGCCCCGGCCGAGATCCGCCTCTGCCGCCTCGACGGTTCGGACGACCGTCTGCTCCTCGCCAACGCCACCTTCCCCTCCTTCACCGCCGACGGCCGCGCGGTGATCGCCGAGCGGGAGCGGAGCCGGATCATCCGGGTCGAAATCGCCAGTGGCCGGGAGGAGGAGATCTTCCCCCGCGGCGAGGGACCCTTTGCCCGAGCCCAGGTGGTCAAGCCGCGGATCTCGCCGGACGGCCAATGGGTGGCCTTCACCAGCGACCAGCCGCGGCGCTGGACCGCCTGGGCGGTACGGCTGGCCGACGGCCGGGCGGTGGAGCTGGGCGAGGGCTGCCAACCGGTGTGGTCAACGAATCCGGAGCGAATCTACCACGTCGCCACCACGGGGATGCAGGAGCGGACCGGTTTCCTGCGGACCGACCTGGCGGAGGGAAGGGGAGAGACAGTCCTCGATCGCGACGCCCCCCGCGGGCACGAGTACTTCCCGGCGATCGTCGACGAACGGTATGTGTTCTACGCCGCCAGTCGCCCCGGCGAGCACGACCATGCATCGGCCAACTATCAGCTCTACGTCCACGACCTCAAAGAGGGCTGGACCGCCCGCCTCAGCCGCGACGGCTTCACCAACCGCTGGCCCCAGTTCGTGCCGGAGAGGTAGGTTATTGAATATGGGCGTTTCCTGCTGCCAAAGAAAATCTATGTCCCTGCTGTAATTGGACCGGCTCCCCCCACAAAGAGGTATCCACTCCCTGGCAGATTCCGGAGGTCAATCGCCGCTCAGTTTCAGTTTTTATTGCCCGGAGTCGCCGATGATCTTTTCCAGATCCGCGCAACTCTTCTACCGTTTGCTTCCATCAGGGTGGTTATGCCACTACCTGAACGATCTAATTTGACATATCCTGGCTGAGTAACGGTAAACATTCGGTTATCTTGATCAGAAAGATGAAAAGATGTTGCAGGTTGTCGATTGACATTGGATAAACAATGGCAGGTGTCTTGATGCTGCACACCAGCAGCGGCTCCATTTCCGAAACTCCAGCTTCGGCGCTGCTGGACAAGGAGTGGCCGGAATTTCCTTCATCATCGAATGGATGATTATTACGTGAAGTCTTTCGCGTGAACATGGTGAAAGTTGAATGAAACACAGATTTGAGCAGCTGGCTCTTCTTGCCGAACCAATTGTGGTGCGTCCCACCCGCCGTATGACCCAGGGCGAGTTGGAAAGTTATCTCGACAAGGCCGCCGACATCCTGCGCGGCAACGCCGACCATTCCGAGTTTCGCGGCTATGTGTTCGCCCTGCTGTTCTACAAGCGCATCAACGACTGTTATGGGGAAGAGGTCCGCACCCAGGCCGATACCCTGATCAAGGCGGGCCTGCCGCAGGAACAGGCGCTGCAACTGGCCCGCGATCCGCAGAACCACCATTTCATCGTCCCGGAGGCGGCGGACTGGAACACCGTTGCCCGCACCGCCAAGGGCCAGCTCGGCCAGGCGCTCAACGACGCCATGCTCGCCATCGAGCGGACCAACGCCCACCGGCAGAACAATTTCGACGGCATCCTCACCGGCAAGATCGACTTCAACAAGCAGGACGAGCTGCCCCGCGACAAACTGGTCAACCTCATCAACCACTTCGGCAGCCAGACCTTCGACCGTGCTCACGTCTCCGACGACCTGTTCGGCAACGCCTATGAGTACCTGATCCGCAACTTCGCCAGTAAGGCGGGCAAATCCAGCGGCGAGTTCTACACTCCCGCCGAGGTCGGTTTTCTCATGTCCGAGATGCTGGAGCCGAAAGCAGGCATGAGCATCTGCGACTGGGCCAGCGGCTCCGGCGGCCTGTTGCTGCAATGCATCCGCTATGTAAAGAAGCACGGCGGCGACGTGCGCCAGCTCTTCCTGCACGGGCAGGAGTCCAACGTCGCCACCTACAACATCTCGCGCATCAACATGATCCTGCACGGCATACCGGTATGGGAGCACAAACAGGGCGACAGCCTGCGCGACCCCCGCCACCTGACCAGCGCCAACCGCCTTGAAGCTTTCGACCGCGTCATCATGAACCCCCTTTCTCGCTGGAGGACTGGGGGCACGACACCGTGGCCGGCGGCGACAAGTTCGGCCGCCTCGCCTTCGGCATGCCGCCCGCCTCCAATGGCGACTGGGCCTGGCTGCAGCAGATTGCCAAGTCGCTCAAGGACCATGACCCGGAAACCGGCGAATCCGGCAAGGGGATGGTGGTCATGTCCCAGGGCGTGCTGTTTCGCGGCCAGCCGGAACAGACCGTGGAAGAGGATGGCCAGAACCAGAAGGCCGACGCCGAATACCTGATCCGGCGCGGCTTCGTGGTGGCGGACCTGATTGAGTGCATCGTGGTGCTGCCCTCCAAACTCTTCTACGGCAACGGCGTACCCGCCTGCCTGCTGCTGCTGAACAACAACAAGCCGGAAGCACGCAAGGGCAAGACCCTGATGATCTGGAACTCGCGCCACTTCCAGAAGGCCAACCCGCAGAACCTGCTGCGCCCCTCCGACCTGATGCGCATCCTGGTGCCCTGGCGCGCCTTCGGTGATCTGGAACAGGCCAAGGCCCTGGTGGACAGCCACGCCGCGCAACTGATCCGCGAGGTGGAGGAGAACCGCGACCAGCGTCTGGCCGACATCGAGGACGCCTTTGGCCCGGTGCTCGCGCCGCTGGCACGGCTGGTGGGGGAACAGGCCGAACTCGACGCGCTCGACCTCAAAGTGGCCGCCGTCAATGAAGCCATCGATCCCGAACACAAATGGTTTGGCCCGCTCGCCCCGCTCAAGGCCGAGGTGGAGCAGGTGCAGGCCGAGATCGACGCCGCCGGACACGGCGACAAGGCGGCACTGAAGGCCAACCTCGCCAAGCCGAAGAAGGCCTTCGACGATGCCCGCAAACAGCTCATCGCCGCCATCAAGACCCATCTCAAGCAACTGGGCAAGGCGATCAAGGAGCTGAACAAGCTGCAGGAGGAGCGCGACGGCCGTGAGCAGGAGATCAACCTCGCCGCCGAACGCGAGATCGCCCATCTGGGCGAGGCGGCCGACGACCTGCGCCGCATCTGCAACGATCCCGACGAGGCGCGGCGCTACTTCGCCCTGGTGGACAAGGCCGAGATCGAGGAGAACGAATTCAACCTCAACCTGCCGCGCTATGTGGATACCTTTGAGCCGGAGGAAGTGATTCCGCTCGATGATGCGCTGGAAAGGCTAACCCAGGCGAGAACTGCATCAACCGATGCACTGAAAACACTCGATAACCTACTGGGGGCGCTTGGCCATGTGGGTTGATTGTTACGAAGAAGCCCCGCAAGAGTGGCCGCGAAAGCCTATCTCGGCTCTTGCTGAAATCGATCCGCCTTATGAATTGGAAGTCGGACGAGAATATCCGTTTCTCGAAATGGCGTCCGTGCAAGAAGGGTTCGGTGGAATTTCTAACTTCGATACGAGGGTCTGGGACCGCTGCGGACTTTGCCGCTTTGCGGAGAACGACATCATTCTTGGAAAGATCACCCCGTGCGCGGAGAACGGAAAGGCCGCGCTGGTTAAAGGTTTGCCGGATAAATACGGAATTGGTTCCACCGAATTTTTCGTACTTTCCGCTTTGGAAGGTGTTGAGCCGGAGTTCTTGTTTTCGCTTGTGACCGCCGGGCCGTTTCACAGGCGCCTGGTATCTCGAATGGAGGGTTCAACCGGCCGTCTTCGTATAACCCGAGACACGTTGAAAAAGTGGCTGGCGGTTCCACTACCCGACCCCGACGAACAACGCCGCATTGCCGCCGCTTTGAAACTGGCCGACGATGCCATCGCCAAGGCCAAGGCCGAGCTGGAGGCGACGCGGGAGTTGAAGCGGTCGCTGATGCAGACGCTTTTCGTCTCGGGTATGCCCGGTAGACATTCGGAGTTCGTTGAAACGAAAATCGGACGAATCCCCAAAGGCTGGGTAGTCAAACGCATTGGTAAAGTGCTCATCGAGGCACCTATTGCTGGCATTTCTCCGCAATCACGTCCCGAACCTCCGGGAACCCCAATTCTGAATGTAAGCTGTGTAAAAGGCGGCGTCTGTGATCCTTCCCGAGTTACCTATGTTGATGTCACAGACGATGACATTGAGCGTTACCGGGCAGCGGTTGGCGATTTCTACGTGCTTCGAGGGAACGGCAATCGTGACTATGTCGCGACTGGCGGGCTTTTGAGGGAAACACCGCCTGAGAATTCAATCTATTCAGACAAACTGATTCGACTTCTGTTTGATCCTGAAAAGGTCGCGCTACGCTTCATTCCTTATATGTGGCAATCCCATGAGTTTCTCACACGGCTACAGTCCAAGGCGGAGTCGGGAAGCGGGCTTTGGATGATGAGCAAGCGGGATATTGTTCGTGAATTTTTCGCTTATCCGCCTATTCCAGAGCAGGAAGAAATAGTGACGCTTCTTGATGGTGTTGAAAACAACGCAATGGCGTTGGAAAACAAATACAACGCCCTCCAACAGGTCAAAAAATCCCTGCTGCACAACCTGCTCACCGGCAAGATCCGCATCCCCGAGGGGATCATCCATGGATGAAACACGGGAAATATCGCCCGGCTATCGCACCGCCCCGCCCACGGTAGCGCGCCCGTTCAACGAGGAGACCACCGTCGAGCGGGAGATCATCGAGCATCTGCAAACCCCGACGCTGGGTTGGACCTACCGCTCCCGCGAGCAGGTGACGGCGTTGCGCCCGGACGAGCGCGAGGTGCTGCTCTTGCCGCTGTTGCGGGAGAAGCTTAAAGCACTTAACCCCGCCATCCTCACCGACGAGGCGCGGGTGGACGTCATCATCACCAGGCTGGGCGGCTGCCGCGACAATCCGCAGTGGCTGACCTGGCTGCAGAACGGCGTCAATTACCAATTCGATCCTTCTGAGAAGGCGAAAGATGTTCGGCTGATCGACTTCGACCACCCCGACGCCAACGAGTGGTGGGTGACCAACCAGTTTCCGGTGGAGGGGCGCTCGTCCCGGCGGCCGGACATGGTACTGCTGATCAACGGCATCCCAGTGGTGGTGATCGAGGCCAAGACCGCCAGCCGCAACAAGCCCGATTGGCGCGAGGGGGCCAAGCAGCTCGGCATGTATTCGGAAGAGATCGACCAGCTCTTCTACACCAACGCCTACGGCGTGGGGGTGAACGAGACCCGCATGATGTACGGCGTGCCGGGGCGGCGCCTGCAGTTCTGGCTGCAATGGCGCGATCCCTGGCCGCACGGCATCGACGAGTTCGACGAGATGAAGGTCTCGCTCTACGGCCTGTTCGACCGGGCCAACATGCTCGACTTCATTCGCCACTTCATCGTCTTCGTCACCAAGGACGGCAAAACCGACAAGGTGGTGGTGCGCTACCAGCAGTACCTGGCGGTGCGGGACATCCTCGGCCGCGCCACCGACCTGACCCTGCCGCCGGAGAAGCGGCGCGGGCTGATCTGGCACACCCAGGGCTCGGGCAAGACCCTGACCATGATCTACGCCGCCCGCAGCCTGTGGGAAGAGCCGAAGCTGAACCAGCCGACGGTGATCCTGCTGGTGGACCGGGAGCAGCTCGGCGACCAGATGGACCGCGAGCTGATGGCCACCGGTACCGAGAACGTGCATGTGGCGGCCAGCAAGCGCGACCTGGAGGCGAAGCTGGCGGGCGACTATCGCGGGGTGATCCTCACCACCGTGCACCTGTTCGAAGGGATGGCCAAGAACATCACCAGGCAGCGCACAAACGTCATCGTCATGGCCGACGAGGCGCACCGCACCCAAGAGCGGGAGTTGGGCACCTACATGCGGGCGGCGGTGGACGGGGCCTCGCTGTTCGGCTTTACCGGCACCCCCATCGAGAAGGACGACCACAACACCCCGGTGGCCTGGGGCCAGATCAAGGACGACGGCACCATCGAGCGCTACATGGGCCGCCCGTACACCGTCACCGACGCCCTGCGCGACGGCGTGGTCAAGCCGATCCACTGGCAGCCGCGCAAGACCGATTGGCAGCTTTACGGGGCCAAGCTCGATCTCGCCTTCAAGCGGGAATACGGCCACTTGCCCGAGGCCGAGCAGAACAAGCTGGTGAGCCAATCCTCCACTCTGGATGTGCTGCTGAAACTGCCCAAACGGATTGAGCAGATCGCTGACGACGCGGTGGCCCACTTCAACGAGCATGTGCGGCCCAACGGCTTCAAGGCGATGCTGGTCTGCAAGGACAAGGAGACAGTGCGGCTCTACACCGAGACCCTGCGCGCGCGGCTGGGAGATGAGGTGGTGATGGCGGTGATCTCCGAAGCGCCCAAGGATGACCCGGACGCGGTGAAGGCGCTCTATCTCGGCGAGACCAAGCGCAAGAAGCTGCTCAACGAGTTTCTGATCCCGGCCCAGTCCGAGTTGCCGGAGCACCAGGACAAGCCCTATCGCAAGGTGGAGCTGCTGGTGGTCTGCGACATGCTGCTGACCGGCTTCGATGCCCCCATTTTGCAGGCGCTCTATCTCGACAAGAGCCTGCGCGACCACGGGCTGCTGCAAACCATCGCCCGGGTCAACCGCCCCTACAACGAGCTGAAGGGGCATGGTCTGGTGCTCGACTACTACGGTATCTTCGACCACCTGAACGAGGCGCTGAACTACCGGCCCGAGGAACTGGGCGATATTGTTTTTCCCTTCGAGCGCATCCGCGAGCATTTCCGCAACCAGTTCGCCACTCTGTGGGCGCTCTTCCCCGAGAAGACAGTGCCGCGTGACGGGTCGCATTCGGCATTCATCGCCGCGATGAAGATCCTGCGCGACGAGGAAGGGGCGGAAAAGACCTTCGACACCGGCTACCGCAACCTGCGCGTGCTCTACGAGGCGTTGCAGCCTGACGAGCAGCTGCGCGACTATGTGCGCCCCTACGCCTGGTTGACCAAACTCTACTTGCTCTACCGCAAGAAGTTCTATCCAGACGCGGCCCTGGAGGCGACGGAAGAGGACGCCGCCCGTACCAAGGAGCTGATCCGCCAGCATATCGACGTGGAGGAACTGGAAAAGGAATTCCCCACCTACGTGCTGGACGAGCATTTTCTGACCAAGCTCAAGGACAAGAAGCCCGACGCCAAGGCGCTGGACATCGAGGCAATGCTTACCGCCGAGCTACGCATCCGTCTGGATCAGGATGAATTTCAAGCCTGGGAGCAAGGTCGCGTAATGAGCCGCCACGCCCATATCGACCTGCCTGACGGGCGACAACTCGACTACGAGATCCGCCCCTCCGCCAAGGCCCGCAGCCTGCGCCTGAAGATGACCGCGCGGGAGGGGCTGACGGTGATCGCGCCGAAGGGGCTCGACGAGCGCCAGGTAGTCGAATTGGTGACCGGCAAGCGGGATTGGATCGCAGCGAAACTCGATCAGTTCGAGGAGGTGCGGCACCTGCTGGGCGAAAAGAAATCGGCCCGGCCCGAAGCCTTCGATCTGCCCGCGCTGGCGGAAATCTGGCGGGTGGAATACCGGACCACCAGGGGCAAGACCGTCGGGGCGCGCACCGACCAACAGGGGCGGGTTTTGGTGTATGGCGCGGTGATCGATGGCGAGCGCTGCAAGACTGCCCTGCGCCGCTGGCTGGCCCGACGCGCCAAGGAAACATTGACGTCATGGTTGGATTCGCTGGCAGCCGAGAGCGGCGTGCGCTTTAACCGGGTCATCATCAAGAATCAGCGCACCCGCTGGGGTAGCTGTTCCGCCGCCGGCGTGATCAGCCTGAATGCCAAGCTGCTCTTTCTGCCCCCAAAGCTGGTGCGTTATGTGCTGATGCACGAGTTGTGTCACACCCTGGAGCGCAACCACATCAGCCGCTTCTGGACCCACCTGCGGCAGTTCGAGCCGCAAACCGAACTACTGCACAGCCAGATGCGGGATGCCTGGAAACAGGTGCCCCCCTGGGCGTACCCAGTGCATGCTGGCAGGGAAGGCGTCTAAATTTCAGCCCCATAGCATTACTCATTGCATGAGTGCCGAGCATCGTTGACGGTTATGAAAAAAATAGGAGAAGAGAAATATGCTGAAACAGTTACGAATACGAAACTTCAAAGGCTGGAAAGATACCGACACCATTCGCATGGCCCCCATTTCCTTGTTCTTTGGCGCCAACAGCTCCGGCAAATCCAGCATCGGTCAGTTTCTGATGATGCTGAAACAAACCGTTGAGTCGCCGGACAGAAAAGCGGTTTTCTATCCAGGTGGCAAGAATTCCGCCGTTCAGCTTGGCTCTTACCAAGAGATGGTCTTTCACCGCGATCCGGCAAACAGGATCACCTTCGACTATCGGTGGTCATTGCCGGAAATGCTTAAGCTCAAAGATCCTCTCTCGGGTCAGATGTTTTCCGGCGATGATTTAGACTTCAGTGGTGAAGTTGAGCTCAGTGACGCAACGAAGCATTTGCTTCAAGTTTCATATTTCAAATATTGCCTTATGGAAGGGGCGAATCAATCGCTTTCTATCGAATTATCAAGGAAACCTGATAAGCGTGAATATGTTGCCACAGCGGAACAATATTCTCTTGTAAGAAAAAAAATGCGTGCTCGGGCCCTCAAGGATGTTGTCCGGTTCTATGGTTTTCCTGATGAGGTAGTGGCTTATTACCAAAATGCTGATTTTGTTCAGGAGCTGAATCTCGCACAGGAGAGGCTGTTCAGTTCTATCCACTACTTGGGCCCTCTGAGAACAAAGGTGGAAAGGCTTTATACATGGGGTGGGATAACTCCTGAAAGCGTTGGCTTTTCAGGTGAGAATACTGTCGCGGCTATTCTGGCAGCGAGAGACCGTAAAATCAGTTTGGGTTATAGACGACCGGCAAAGCCGCTTGAGGAAATCATCGCGTTAAAACTCAAGGAAATGGGGCTGATTGAAGAATTCGAGGTCAATCCCATTTCCGAGCAGCGACAGGAATACGAGGTCAAGGTCCGCACCAAGGGATCGAGAGATTGGGTCGATCTCCCCGATGTCGGCTTTGGCATATCGCAGGTGCTCCCGGTTCTGGTGCAATGCTTTTACGCACCGGCAGGATCGATCATCCTCATGGAGCAGCCGGAGATTCACCTTCACCCGAATGCCCAATCGGCGCTGGCCGACGTGATGATCGATGTCATCAACTCCAGGGAGAACGGGGTAGACAGAGATATTCAATTAATTATTGAGACTCATTCGGAACATTTTCTCCGGCGTTTGCAGCGCCGTATTGCTGAGGATGTGGTTCCACAGGACAAAGTTTCAGCCTATTTCGCCAACATCGCCAAGACACCTGCAACTTTGGAGCCATTGCAAATCGATACCTACGGCAATATTTTGAATTGGCCGGAGAACTTCTTCGGAGATGAGATGAGTGATATCACCGAACAGGCCAAGGCCGCCCTGAAGAAGCGCATACAGAAAGCTGAAAAACCGGAGGCTTCCGTATGAGCCTGCCGAAAATATGTCTGTTGGATACCAATGTGCCCAAAACGGCCAATCTGGCAACGCAACCGGATCCGGGTTCCGATATACCCGATCCGTGCGTGCTGGCATGTATCGAGGCTGTAGAGCTTGTCATCAAAAAGCGCGGCCTGGTCATCGATGCGGGAGACGAAATTTTCGATGAATACCGGCAGCAGCTCTCCATGAAGGGACAGCCCGGTATGGGTGATGCCTTTATGAAGTGGGTAAACGATCACCGCTATAACCCGGAGTATTGCGAAAGAGTGGTGATTACAAAAGTTGGCGATTCATATGAGGAATTCCCCAGTCATGACGGGTTGAATGATTTTGACAGATCAGACCGGAAGTTTGTCGCGGTGACCAATCCCCACCCAGACAAGCCACCGATATTGCAGGCAACCGACAGTAAGTGGTGGGGATGGAAGGATGCTTTGGCTGAGGTCGGTATTACTGCACATTTCCTTTGTCCCGAGTATGCTGAAGACAAATATGCCGAAAAGATGGGGACGTGAAAGAGAACTTCTTCAAATATCCCTCCACTCCGCACCTGGCAACCCTTCCTGGTGTCGACATCAGGGGAGATAAGGTCTTATCGGAATCCGAGCGAGATGAATTTTTTCGGCATGAGCTTATTGTCGAAGAAAAAGTGGACGGTGCCAATCTGGGAATCTCGTGTGATTCAGAAGGGAATATCCGAGGCCAGAACAGGGGGGCTTATTTGCATTTGCCCGGATCGGGGCAGTGGAAAAAACTCGGCGAATGGCTCTGGCGCTCCGCACCGATATGTTTTTCGATACTCTTTCAGACCGGTACATCCTCTTTGGAGAATGGTGTTATGCGCAGCATTCCGTTTTCTATAACCGGTTACCCGACTGGTTTCTTGCCTTTGATATTTATGACCGAGAGTCTCTACGCTTTCTGTCATCGACGCGCCGTGACCGGATGATAGAAAAATTGCAAGTCTCCAAAGTGCCGAGTCTTGCACGTGGAAAATTTTCCTTTCCAGAGCTCGACAATCTGTTATCGCAGTCAAAGCTTGCTGATCAGCCTGCCGAAGGGATTTATCTGCGATTCGATCAAGGAGACTGGCTTGGTCAACGCGCCAAGCTTGTCCGACCTGCGTTTGTGCAAGCGATAGATCAACATTGGTCGCGTTCGACCTTGAAGCTCAATCGATTGCGATCAGAAGTTCGAGGATAAAAACATTGATGTCTGTTGGTTCTCTCCATACCAATTGATTTGATCTTTGAAATTCATCCGCAGATCTCCTGCTCGGTGCGGCTGATGATCTCCTCCTGGTGGTGGCGGTCGAGGTCGACGAAGTAGTCGCTGTAGCCGGCCACCCGCACGAGCAGGTTGCGGTACTCGTCGGGGTGCTGTTGGGCCTGGCGGAGGGTGGCGCTGTCGATCACGTTGAACTGGATGTGGTGACCGCCGAGCCGGAAATAGGTGCGGATCAGGGCACCGAGTTTGTCGAGATCCTGGTCCGATGCCAGCACGCTCGGCAGGAAACGCTGATTGAGCAGAGTGCCGCCGGAGCGGATCTGGTCCATCTTGCTCAGCGACTTGATGACCGCCGTCGGGCCGCGGCGATCGGCGCCCTGGGAGGGTGAGGTGCCGTCCGATTCGGGCAGGTGGGCCAGGCGGCCGTTGGGGGTGGCCCCGAGCATCCGGCCGAAGTAGACATGACAGGTGGTCGACAGCATGTTGAGATGGTAGACCCCGCCCTTGGTATTGGCGCGGCCGTCGATGGCGGCGTAGAGGCTGGCGTAGACCCGCTGCATCAGTTCGTCGGCGCGGTCGTCATCGTTGCCGAAAAAGGGGGTGCGGTTCCACAGCCTCAGGCGCAGGGCCTCATGGCCCTGGAAGTTGGCGGCGAGGGCGGCGAGGAGCTGGTCCATGCTGACTGCCGCCGTATCGTAGACATGGGTCTTGAGCGCCGAGAGCGAGTCGGTCACCGTGCCGATGCCGCAGCACTGGATGTAGGTGGTGTTGTAACGCGGCCCGCCGTCGTAGTAATCACGGCCTTTGTCGATGCAGTCGTGGATCACCACCGAGAGGAACGGTGCCGGCGAGTACTTGGCGTACATCCGCTCGATGTAGTTGTTGACCTTGACCTTCAGGGCGACAATGTGATCGAGCTGGCGGGCGAAGGCGGCGTACAGCGCGTCGAAGTCGGCGAAGTCGCGCGGGTCGCCGGTGGCGATGCCGACCCTGGCGCCGGAGAGCGGATCGACGCCGTTGTTGAGGGTCACCTCGAGGATCTTCGGCACGTTGAGATAGCCGGTGAGGATGTAGGCCTCCTTGCCGAACGCGCCGGTCTCGATGCAGCCGCTGGTCCCGCCCTCGCGGGCATCCTCGAGAGTCTTGCCGACCCGCATCTGCTCAAGCACCACCGCGTCGGTGTTGAACACCGAGGGATAGCCGTAGCCCTGGCGGATGACCTGGGCGGCGGCCTCGAAAAAGCGCTCCGGGGTCTTGCTGCTGATGTGGACGCTCGGCTGCGGCTGCAGCAGGTGCAGTTCGTCGGCGACCTCGAGGGCGATATACGAGACCTCGCCGACGCCGTCGCTGCCGTCGGGCTTCAGGCCGCCGAGATTGATCTGGGTGAAGTCGTTGTAGGTGCCGCTCTCCTTGGCGGTCACCCCGACCTTGGGCGGGGCGGTGTGATTGTTGACCTTGATCCACAGGCAGGAGAGCAGCTCCTTGGCCCGCTCGCGGTCGAGGCTGCCGTCGGCCAGGCCCCGGTCGTAGAAGGGCTGGAGATGCTGGTCGAGGTGGCCGGGGGTCATTGCGTCCCAGCCGTTGAGCTCGGTGATGGTACCGAGGTGGACGAACCAGTACATCTGCAGGGCCTCGTGAAGGGTACGCGGCTTTTCCGCCGGTACCCGGCGGCAGACCGCGGCGATCGCCGCCAGCTCGGCGCGGCGCTGCGGGTCGGTCTTGCCGGCCGCCATCTTTTCGGCCAGGTCGGCATGGCGGCGGGCGAAGATCATCGCCGCCTCGCAGGCGATGTGCATGGCCTGGAGCTGTTCGGCCTGATCGGCGGCGGTCGGGTCACCGAGATAGTCGAGGGATTCGAGGCGGGCGGTGATCCGCTCCTGGCACTCGCGCAGGCCGCAGCGGTAGATCGTGCCGTCGAGGGCGGTATGGCCCGGGGCCCTCTGCTCCATGAACTCGGTGAACAGTCCGGCCTCGTAAGCCGCCCGCCACTCGGCCGGCACCTCGCGGAAGATCCGGTCGCGCATCGACCGACCCTGCCAGTAGGGGATGACGATCTCCTCGTAGGTGCGGATATCCTCCTCGGCCACCCGGTAGCTGGTCATCTCCCGGTCGTTCAATATGCGCAGGTCGAGGGCGCTGTGGCAGGTCAGCTCGGGGAAAGTCGGCACGGCCTTGGGGGCCGGCCCCCGTTCGCCGACGATCAGCTCGTCATCACCGATAAAGATGGTCTTGTGCTCGCACAGGTGCTTGAAGCACAGGGCCCGCAGCACCGGCAGCGAGTGCCGGCCGCTGTTGTCCTGGTAGAAGCGGGTCTCCAGCACCGCCCGTTCAATCGATATCGATGGCCTGGCCTCGAAACTTGCGCGGCGAAGGCGTTCGATCCTGCTGTTCATGTCAACCTCCAATAGTGACCTGGAATCCGGCACCCGTGATGATGCCGAGGAGTGAATTCATGTGTTTGCGGTCCGGCGCCGTCAGCGTCTCGCCGGGATAATCGATGCCCAGTTTGCGGTATTTGGCCCGGCCGATGCCATGGTAGGGCAGCAGGTCGATGGCGGTGATGCCGGGCAGATCGCGAAGGAAGGCGAGGACGGCCCGGATGTCGTCCTCGCCGTCATTGACCCCGGCCACCAGCGGGATGCGGATTCGCACCGGATGGCCGGCGCGGCAGAGGGCGACGAGGTTGGCGAGGATCAGAGTATTGTCGACGCCGGTGGAGCGCAGGTGTCTGGCGCTGTCCATCATCTTGAGATCGTAGAGGAAAAGATCGGTTTCGGCGGCGATCGTCAGCACGGTGGCGGTGGGGGCGAAGCCGGTGGTGTCGACCGTCCGGTGGATCCGCCGCCGGCCGCACTCCTGCAGCAGCGCCAGCAGGAAGTCCGGCTGCAGCAGCGGCTCACCGCCGGAAAATGTCACCCCGCCGCCGGAGGTGTCGTAGAACGGCCGGTCTTTCTCGATCTCCGCCATCACCGCCGCCACCGAGGTCCGCCAGCCGGTGGCCGCATGGGCCAGCGCCGGGCAGACCTCGACGCAGCGGCCGCATGCGATGCACAGGGCGGGGGTGCGGTCGATACCGTCGGCAGGATCGATTGCCAGGGCCTGCTGCGGGCAGGCGACGACGCACTCGCCGCAGCCGACGCAACGATCTCTTAAGGTGATGATCTCGATATTGGGCGACAGACCTTCCGGGTTATGGCACCAATGGCAGGAAAGGGGGCAGCCCTTGAAGAAGACCGTTGTCCGGATCTGCGGTCCGTCATGCAGGGCGTAACCCTTGATGGCGAAAATGGTCGGGATCTTGTGATGCATTGACTTATATAACAACAATTCCTATTCTTGAACAATCACTTATCTGCAGGCCGAGAACAATTTGTCGGGCGGGGCGGAGGTGCTGAGCGGGGGAACCATGGAAAAAGCCATTCCGCTGGATCGTGACCGACAAACGTTCTTCCTCCCGCTATCCGGATCCAGTATAACCTGAAGAGCTGCATCACTGAACCGCAATTCCACAGTCTTCGATCCGACGTAATCGCCTTCACCAAGGAGAAACCACATGCATCTGCTCATCGTTCTGGGAAGTCCGCGCAAAAACGGCAACAGCGAGATTCTGGCCCAACACGTGGCCAAAGGCATGGAAGAGGGCGGCGGCACGGTCGAGTATATCCGCCTTGCCGGACTCACCCTTTCACCCTGCCAGGGCTGCGGCGGCTGCGAGAAGACCGGCGAGTGCGTCATCAAGGACGATATGGGGGCGATCTATGAACGGGCCGATGCGGCGGACCGGATCCTGGTTGCCAGTCCGGTCTATTTCTATGCCCTGACCGCCCAGACCAAGGCGTTCATCGACCGTTTCCAGGCCCGCTGGTCGAGGCGCTACCTGCTCGACAACAGGTTTCGCCTGGAGGAGCAGCGCAAGGGCTACCTGCTGTCGGTGGCCGCGACCAAGGGGGCGAAGGTCTTCGACTGCAGCCTGTTGACCATGCGCTATTTCTACGAGGCCATGGACATGACCTTTGCCGACTCCTTTCTTCTCAAGGGCGTCGATCAGCGCGGCGCAGTCCGCAATCTGCCGGAGGAACTGGCGAGGGCCGAGGCCTTCGGTCGTGATATCGTCACCGGTGCGCATTGATCGGACGACAGGTTTTTCCCGTCTTTGGGGCGACTGTCTGGCCGTCTCCGGCGAGTTTACAATTCGAAGGAGCGATGGGGGGCGGGAAGAGAGAGGATATACAGGGGTAATGATCCCGGAACGCCGTCTGCGAGATCCGCAACGGCGTTCCGGGACTGTCTGCTCTGCCTGCCGTTGCGGCTACCAGCCGAGGGTCAGGTAGTTGTGGATCGAGTTGGCGGCCTGTCGCCCGGCGCCCATCGCCAGAATGACCGTGGCGGCCCCGGTGACGATGTCGCCGCCGGCCCAGACGCCCTTCTTGGTTGTCTTGCCGGTTGCCGTGTCGGTGACGATATAGCCCCACTTGTTCAACTGCATGTCCGATGTCTCGCTGGTCAGGAGCGGATTGGCCCCGGAACCGACGGCGACGATGCAGAGGTCGCAGTCGACCAGGTACTCCGAACCCTTGATGGGGATCGGTCGCCGCCGCCCGGAGGCATCCGGTTCACCCAGTTCCATGCGCAGGCACTCCATGCCGGTAAGCCGGCCTTTTTCATTGCCGAGGTAACGGGTCGGGTTGGTCAGCAGGCACATCTCGATACCCTCTTCTTCGGCATGGTGGATTTCAGCCTTCCTGGCCGGCATCTCGTCGCGTGAGCGGCGGTAGACGATCTTCACCGTTTCCGCCCCCAGCCGCATCGCCGTCCGCGCCGAATCCATGGCCACGTTGCCGGCCCCGAGGACCACGACGTTTTTGCCGTGTGGGATCGGAGTGTCGACATCCGGGTACTGGTAGGCCTTCATCAGGTTGGCGCGGGTCAGGTACTCGTTGGCCGAGAGGATACCGACAAGGTTCTCGCCGGGCAGGTTCATGAATTTCGGCAGGCCGGCGCCGACGCCGACGTAGATCGCCTCATAGCCTTCGGTGAACAGTTCGTCGAGGGACACGGTGCGGCCGACGACGGCATTGCATTCGACCTTGACTCCGAGCCTGGCCAGAAAATTGACCTCCTGGGCCACGATCGCCTTGGGCAGGCGGAATTCAGGGATGCCGTAGACCAGGACGCCGCCCGGTTTGTGAAAGGCCTCGAAGATCGTGACATCATGGCCTTTGACGATCAGGTCGCCGGCCACGGTCAGGCCGGAGGGACCGGATCCGACCACCGCCACCCTCTTGCCGGTGGCCGGCTGTTTGGGTGGCAGTTCACCAGTGCCGTGCTCGCGTTCATAATCGGCACAGAAGCGTTCGAGATTACCGATGGCGACGGGCTGTCCCTTCTTGCCGACGATGCACTGCCCTTCGCACTGGATTTCCTGCGGGCAGACCCGGCCGCAGACGGCGGGCAGGGCGTTCATTTTCCAGAGGTGGCGGATAGCGCCGCTCATATCGCCCTGGACGATGAAATCGATGAAGCCGGGTATATCGACACCGACCGGACAGCCGTTGACGCAGCCTGGTTTTTTGCACTGCAGACACCTGGAAGCCTCTTCCTGGGCCATCTTCATTGTATAACCAGTCGGAACTTCGAGAAAATTACGGGCTCTTACCTTTGGTTCCTGTTCGGGCATGGGTACCCGGGGATTCTTCCGGGCCTTCTCTGCAATATCCGCCATATTATCCTCCGTGGATAGGCTCGCTTCGGCGAGGCGTCTTGTCGTGGAATTCTCTGCTTATCTGTGTTCAGCCGGGGGACGCGACCCTACTTGGCATCGCGAATCGTGCAATACTGCCGGTGG